>PAPJ01000059.1 GCA_002709045.1 Planctomycetaceae bacterium
CTCGCGGATGACTGTGCTGGATTGATCTACCGTTCGTATCACAGGCTGCGGAACGACCGCGCGAACTTTCGCGCCCAAATCCAGCTCAAAATTGATAATCCGGTCTTGACCAGGTGTACTAATATCATCATCCAGATCGTTAAACTGATCTCCATCGGTATTGCGCAATGCAAGACTACCGTTACTGAAAACATCGATCCGATAAAGATCATCAGGTAATGTATCAGCAAACCTAACAATCAATTCATTAGACGAGTCACCAACTCCTACGAATCCGGGTTTAACTACAATGTCATCAGCACCCCCGAGTTCAACCGGGGAAACCTCTGTTAAATCAACATCTAAAACAATATTCTGATCTTGCTTGGTATCGCCATTTTGATCGGGAATCAACTCTGCAAAAATCAAACTGCGAGCATCAACATCATTATTGATCGCTTCAACAAGCTCACCAGCCGTTGTGTAATTATTCGGAGTCGCATTGAGAACTATTTCAATCCGATCATCAACAACATTAATTTGCGGTAAACTTGCAATCTGCATATCCTTCTTTTGGAAAAGCAGCTTAATATCATTATGCTCAACACCGAGTCTGGAAGCTGTAAAACGAATATTAACCAAAGATTCACCAGTCAAATCATCCGTGAGCCCAAAATCCGTCTCCGCCTGGGCAGGCATAAATTGACCATCATAATTACTTCGGGTGATCTGAATCCCAGTAGAATCGACCTGAATCGATTGATATTGAAGATCGCTAAAACTTTGATTTTCATCAAAGCGGAAAGTCAATTCTCTCGGGGCAACGTTCCGGGTTTGGGTCGGATCATCAAACCGCAACAGACTGCCATCATTATCCTGAACACCTATTAACTGCGGGCCAACTGCCAGCAAACGTCGATCTTCAAGATTCTCCAGGAACAATCGACGTTTGACGCCATCTTGTCCATGTTTTGAGCTATCTTTGGATTTGGAAAGAGAACGATGATTTTCTCGTTTAAACATTAATTTCAAACCTTAAAATTCAGTATTAAACACTGATCGTTTTAAATATGTTCTATATATAAAGTAAGCGCACGCAGTCACACCTTTCAAAAGCGCAACGGTGGTAAGTACCTGATTCTATTTATGTATAAGTTTATTGCAAAGAAAAGGTGAGTTCGGGAAAGTGTCTAAGAATGCTTTATTTGCAGTCTTTTTAGACAATTATCTAGTCAATTAAGTGGGTTAATCTGTTAATTACGGCTGTCCGAAATTTGTACACCCCCCCTAAAATTTCCTCTGAATAATAGACAATCCACTAATTTATTGCCATATCAGGTTGTTAAAAAAATAATCCTCCAAAACTCACTAACTTGAGGGATTCCCCTGATTTCAACCAACAGGTAGCTTTAATTCGAACAACCCAAAAATATCCTCCTGCGACAATCCTGACTTGGAAGGCCCTTTGGCCTGCGACAGGATAGTGTCAAACAACTCTCTTTTCTCTTCAAGCACCTGATGAATACGCTCTTCGATAGTTCCCGAACTGATCATGCGTGTGACAGTAACAGCCCCTTTGGCGCCGATTCGATGAGCTCGATTGATTGCCTGATCCTCCACCGCCGGGTTCCACCAGCGATCAAATAGGAACACATATTCACAAAACTGAAGATTAAGCCCTACGGCTCCGGCTCCATAACTCATCAAAATCACACTACATTCCGGATCCTGCTTAAATTGGTCGAGAATCGAGTCTCGCTTATTTGATGGAATTCGCCCGTGATATTGCAAAGGATTAAATCTCTCTAAGCGTTCTGCGATTTTCTCAAGCGTCTTTACCCACTGACTAAAGACAATCGCCTTCTTTCCACTGGCGGCAACTTCCTCCAGATCCGCCTCCAGCCGGTCCAGCTTCGAACTAGCTCCGGTCAACGGATCAAAATTGCAGATTTGCTTTAGCCGTAACACCAGTTCAAAAACGTGCTGAATTGTCAGTGCATCGCCCATATTGTTTAATTTGATGACACCATCATTCTCAGCCACCTGATACTGCGTCCACTGCTCAGGACTCAGGGCAATATCGGCATCACGATTCATCCGCGGTGGCAGATCAGTCATTACCTGATCTTTAGTGCGGCGCAAAATGTAATCACCAACCATCTCCCCAATTTGCATTGGCTCCATACCGGTATATAAGTAGCCTGGGGATAGGAATTCAAAAATCCCAACCAAATCCTCACAGCTATTTTCGACCGGGGTGCCGGTTAAAGCCCAACTTCTAGTCCGAGGGATCTTTCGAATAGCTTTACTTGTCGAACTGGACTTATTCTTAATCCGCTGCGCTTCATCCAGCACCACCAAATCAAAGTGACAGTTCTCATTAGTGACTGCCATTTCATCGCGCAGCACCAGTTCGTAATTAGCAATCGTAACTGGTGTATCTGCCATCTGATTCCATTGCCACTCGCGACGGGCTGAATTTCCCTGCACTATGCTGAAGGGAATCTCCGGAGCCCACAATTCAAACTCTTTTTTCCAGTTACTTACCAGCGGCTTTGGACACACCAGCAATACATTACGTATTTCGCCGGAACAGAGCAGCATGCGAATAGTAGTGATCGCCTGCATCGTTTTGCCCAAACCCATCTCATCTGCCAAAATTCCTGCAAATCGGGAGTATAAGAATGCCACGCCTTCGAACTGATAGGGAAACGGTGCAAAAGGAAATCGTAAAGACTCGGTCGCCGCAATAGATTCCAGCGGCGGTTGCAACAGATAATAAAGCCTGTCTTCCAGCTTAATGATATCCCGCGGCGGGAGTACGCGAGTACGCCCCTTCGATTGACTAGCCTTTCCGTATTTCTTAGAACCGGAGACTTTCCCGCTGCCTCCCAACTTAGATTCAGTAGGTTCTTCGATATCTGTTTTACGAGCAAATGAATCCCAGCTTGCAGATTCCGGAAATACAAATCCCAACACTTTAACTTTTGGGGGGTTGGCCGGCACGGTTAGAACCGCTGGTACATCGACTTGCCAGGCAATCTCTTGAGCCTTAACCGCAGGTGCTCTTCGCAGTGCTTTCTGCCAACCCATCGGAAAAATTTCAACACCGGGTAATAAGGTTTCCGCTCCGGCAATTCGCGTCACCTCCGGATTAATCCATGAGTCGACTTCCGGAAGGTGTGAATCGTTTTGCGCAAAATGCCGCATTGACAACCTTTCCGCTGGTGTCTGAATAAGTCGGCTATCTGCCTGCCAATCTGCCAAATCTGAACCTTCTTAATATTTTAAGTCTCTAACTTCAGCCGAAGTGCGTTCTCAAATCGCTCACTCCAGACACTCAATCTGAGTTATGCAGCACGGGCACCACGTTGTGCTTCTTCAATCGCATCGCGTATGCGACTAAAAGGCTCATCCAGATCAATCGTTTCCACAAAACGATGAACATATCGGGCAAGTGTTTCGGACTGAGCCTCAAACTGTAGTGCAAGTTCCAATGTAAATCCCTCCACTTCAAAACGGTGACGAGCCGGTTGTCGCCGAATGTCAGTCAGCTGACCTGCCAATAAAACAACTGGTAGTTGCGTCATTCCTTGGACAGAGAGTGTTTCTGTCTGATCGGCAAAAACAATGCTGGGCTTAATGGCTGCCTTATCGATCAATGCCCGCGCAATCAACTCGCCATAAACGAAAGGGGTGAGAGATTCTCCGTAAAGAATCTGCTGTGCGCGGTTTGCGCGGACAGGGGCTGTGCAGTGAAACTCAAGCGGTCGGCCCCCCATATTTAAAATGAGATAACCACCGACACAGCCGATTTCACCGCTGTCTACTACCGTCAGAAATCCTAAAGAAATCTGACTCTTTGATTCACTCGCCGACATACCTCCCCCTAGGTAAATTTCCCAAGTTGCCATAATTGCCGATCTTCAATACCCGACAACTCCCACCCCCCCCTCTTTAACAGGTGGATGAGAACAACTTTGCCCAATAGTTCGGACATGAGAGCAATGCGACTTTATAGAAATGTGAAGAAGCTTTTGGTGCATTAAACGCTGAAATAATAGCGCAATTATTCAGCAGCTTTGTTTTCCAGCATTAGTCAACTAAGGACAGTACAGCGGAAGCTAACGGCTTTACATGCTGCGAATACATATGATCAGCATCTTCAATAACCCGAACGGAAATCTGTTGTTCAAGTCCGGCTTCAACAGCGATACGTTGAATGGAGGTATCTAATCCGGAAAATGCGACTCCGCTATGTTGCAATTCGTACCCCCCAAAGATGAAATCCGTCGGCAGCGAAAGCTTATCAATCATAGGTTCCAGACTGTACTTCTCCTGCTGCCCATACTTATCTAAGTAGGATTCAGCGGTAATTAAAAGTGAAAAGGGAACACTAACATCCACCAAACGCTCAGGTTCTCCTTCGCGAACAGCTGTGCGGGCATTTTCAATCGACTGTCGGAATTCAACGCTGCGCTCACCCTCCATAAAAGCCTTAAACGACAATCGCGGCGGTGAAATAGCGATAACTTTTTTCAACAGACTTTGGCTTTGATTGCCTTGATAATAAACGGCCTTCAAAGCTCCCAGACTATGCCCCAACAGAATGACCCTGCTATATCTTGAACCGGCCCATTGCATCCAGGCATTAATATCTTCGATACACTGCTCAACACGTTCGTAACCGGCACCCAGTCTGCGGACTCCCATACGACTCATACCGGTATAACAGTAATCATGTCCTCGAGTATTTACCCTCAGGCAATCACTACCGGCGGCGGCAATCGCGGTCGCCAGTTCGGCCATCATACGGCTACCATAGAAATTACTTCCAACCCCATGCAGGCAAATCACAATCGAATCAGGGGATCTCTCGGTCGCAGAGGTCAGTGCACCATCGAGGCGAACTCCATCCTCAGTCTGAACCTTAACTAATTCAACAATCATAAACGACGGGCATCTCTCTGAGGCACTACGATTCTATGCCTGGAACGAACTTAAGACGCATCCTTATCAGCCAACTGAGACAGTACCTGCAGAACACCGTTAAGATGCGCAAGTCGTGGACCGTAACGATCAACAAATTCCTGCAGCATATAATCGCTGTCGCGAAGCGAATACTCATTCTCATCAACTTCATTCGTAAGAGATTGGAGGAATTCATTTTGGACATCGCTCAATACATCCACCGCATCACGGCAACTACGGGCAAGTTCCGGATTCGACTGTTTCCATCGTTCTAATTCAGTTTGACGGGCTTGTTGCTGCATGCGCCCCTGCTGGATCAATTCCTGCAAAAGATCATTTGTCTTATCTTGATGCGTAATCATGCGACGAAGCAATGCCACTAAAAGCGCGTTATCCTGACTTTCAGATGCCGATTTAGCTTCACCGCTACCAGTAGATGCCGTCACATCAATACTGCTAAACATCGATTGCAGTTGTTTATTAGGATCCTGTGTCATTTATTCGACAACCTCACTCACTTCTTCTTATTGGAGACTCTGTTATTCTCGTTACAAGTGGAATTAAAATCAACATAGATTCAGACATCTATTGTCTTGCTTGTGCAATCAATCGTATCAGACTTTTACCCGCTACTAGTAATTTAACCCCCTTCTTGAATGTCCGCCCTAAGTAGGATATTTTGAGAGTTTACCCAATTGTCATTGAACATCTTTGGGAAACAATAAGCTAGCAACAATAACTTGAAACGTACTATTTAGAGATCTGGAACAATATGACTGACCAAAATCTTGAACAAGCGGTGGCGGAAGCAAAAGCGAGGCTTGACCAGCACACCTATGAAATAGTGCAATGGCATTTTCACGATTCTACGGGAAGCCCTTTTTGGTTACAGAAAAAAGGGGAGTTAAATTTTGACCCGTTATCCGAAGTCAATAACTTTGATGATTTAAAGAAATTTCCACTGTTTGAGGACGAGTGGCTTCGTGGCGGCCCTGTAAACCGGTGGATTCCCAAAGGACTTGAAGGGCAGCCAACCTATGTATTTGAAACCGGTGGAACGACTGGCATTCCAAAAAGCCGCGTGGTTATTGAAGATCACCGACTGGATTACGAGATGTTTAGTGAGACCCTTCCCGATCAATACTTTCCCAAAGGTGCTAACTGGTTAATGCTCGGACCATCAGGTCCACGACGCCTCCGTCTGGCAGTGGAACATTTGTGTCAACATCGTGGCGGGATATGTTTTTGTATTGATCTTGACCCCCGCTGGGTTGTCAAGCTGATCAAAAAAGGCTGGATGGAACATCTCGAGGAATATAAGAAACACTGTATTGATCAGGCGATTACCGTTTTAACAGCGGGACACGATATCAAGTGTATGTTTGCCACTCCAAAATTACTGGACCAACTGGCATTGGCACTGGAAGAACGCGGAACTAGTCTGCCGGAGGTTGGGATTACCGGTATTTTCTCAGGCGGCACGGAATTCACCCCTCAGTGGACACGCTACTGCGTTGAGGAGTTGTTTGGCGGTCCGGCGGAGGAAAGTGGTGTTTATATGACACCCACTTACGGCAACACCTTGATGGGACTTGCCTGCAGTGAACCGGTTACTAAGGAAAATAAGTACAAAATTACCTATCATGCGCCTCAGCCACGGGCAGCAACTGAGGTTGTCTCATTTGATGACCCTAACGAATTAGTTGGTTACGCAGAGACTGGTCGTGTCAAACTAACCACCTTGACTAAAGAACTATTTATTCCCGGATTTCTCGAACGCGATGAAGCCGAACGCGAAGAACCGCATGAGTTGTATCCCTGGGATGGTGTCTCGGGCGTCCGTCCGTATCATGTGTTCGCAAAAACGACAACTGTCGGGGTTTATTAAACACCCGACGAGTGTTTTAACCTGTCAAGACAAAGCATTTGTTCAAAAGACTTAAAAGGAGACAAACGTGCTTAACATTCCGGTAATCCGCTGGGGCGAAGAATACGAGTCGCTTGAAACACAGGAAGTTTTACACCACGCCACAGGTGAGGCTATCGCAAATGTTAGCCAGGCCAATGGTGGAATTATCCAGCGTGATCTTCGTAAAGCGCATAAAGCTCGTGAGATACTCAAGCAGTTCTCTATCGAACAACTGATTGAAATGGTGGGCAAGGCAGGTGAGTATTTTGTCAACGGAACTCTGAAGATGGGGGACGGTGAACAAAGCCCGCAGGATTTCATTGTTCAACAGTCCGCTTCCACCGGCCTGCCCGAACACATGGTTGAATTAGGGATGTCGAAAAATGCATTTGTGTTAAACAACATGGATCGTATTCTGGACTCTCTGACTCGTGGACTACCACTCGATATTCTATCTTCCGGTTGGGGGAAGGAAGCCCGTGGAATCCCCGTCAGTTATCAGGTGCAGTCGCCTGTTCTGGGTGCGGTACTTCCATCCAATTCACCGGGTGTACACACACTCTGGCTACCGGTCGTCCCACTTCAAATAGGTCTGGTTCTAAAACCCGGACCGCAGGAACCCTGGACTCCCTATCGCATGTTTGCAGCTTATGAAGCGGCGGGGATACCAAGGGAAGTCTGGTCGCTGTACCCCGGAGGCATCGAAGCTGGAGCGGCTGTGTTAGGTGCTTGTGACAGGGCAATGATTTTTGGCGGGACTGCCACCGTTAATAACTACAAAGGTAATCCCAAAGTTCAGGCTCACGGACCGGGATTCTCAAAAATTCTGATCGCCGATGACTGTGTTGATAACTGGGAAGAGTACATCGACCTGATTGCTGAAAGTATTTATATCAACAGCGGTCGCGGATGCATTAACTGTTCTGGTGTATGGGCTTCACGACACACCGAGGAAATCGCTCAGGCTCTGGCTGAACGTCTTGGTCCAATCGAAGCTTTACCGCCAACCGACCCGGACGCCGGACTGGCCGCTTTCACTGTGGAAGGTATGACTGCCGCGATCTGGGACATGATTGAAGCTGATTTGTCCGAAGACGGAGTCACCCACAGCACGGCTTCTTTTGGAGAGCGGATGGTGGAGAAAGACCTATGTGGTTATATCCGTCCCACTATTGTCCACTGTAAAAGTCCTGAAAACAGCATCGCTAAAAAAGAATACATGTTCCCCTTCTCGACCGTCGTAGAATGCCCGGAAGATAAAATGCTCTCGAGTATCGACGAAACATTAGTTTGCACCGCCATTACTGAAAATGAAACACTCATCAACCAGCTAATGGACGCTACGCATATTGATCGTCTCAATATAGGGCCAATTCCCACAACAAAACTAAACTGGTTACAACCTCACGAAGGTAATATCATTGACTTCCTCTTTAGGAACCGCGCGTTTCAGGTTCCTGATGAACTCCTTGGTTAATGCCTGTCGGAAATCGAACAGAACCAGGTTTAACCCAAAATAGTTACCGGTATGTTGGGTTTTCATAAAGAGCTGTCTGTTATGGATTTCTTAGACCTGGACTGCCCCACTCATGTTCTGTTCGGCGTAAATGCGTTTGAACAGCTAGGACAGGCTGTTGGCGACTGGGGTTGTCAGCGGGCCATGATTGTGAGTGATCCGGGAATTGTCACGTTAGGTTATCCGGATAAAGCCATACAACTTCTTCAGGCTCAGGGAATCGAAGCCACTCTATTTACAGGAGTGCACGAGAATCCATCTTCAGCGGATGTCATTGATGGTGTGAAAGCTGCGCTGCAGTACAAACCGGACATGCTTATCGGTTTAGGCGGTGGTAGTTCTATGGACTGTGCGAAAGCAATCAATTTCGTCTATACCAACGGTGGTGTCATTCAGGATTACTGGGGAATCGGAAAAGCGGACAAACCCATGCTTCCGATGGTCGCCATTCCGACGACAGCAGGTACCGGCAGTGAGACTCAGTCTTTTGCTTTGATCTCGGATGCCAAAACCCATGTAAAGATGGCCTGCGGCGACAAAAAAGCTACCTGTCGTCTGGCAATTCTTGATCCCGTTTTAACCATCACTCAGCCCAAGAGTTTAACCGCTTTAACCGGAATCGATGCGATTTCTCATGCGGTGGAAACCATGGTTACCACCAAAAGAAATGAAAAGTCACTTCATTTTAGTAAGCGTGCCTGGAAACTACTGTCCAGGAATTTCCCTCTCGTTCTGAAGAATCCTCAGAATCTGGAAGCTCGCGGAGGAATGCAACTAGGCGCCTGTCTTGCTGGAATCGCGATCGAGAATTCAATGCTCGGAGCGACTCATGCCTTGGCCAATCCACTCACTGCACATTACGGAATCGTTCATGGACAGGCAATCGCCACGATGTTGCCACATGTGATTAGCTTCAATGCCGCAACCATGGAAAATGATTTTGCACTACTGGCAGAATTAGCATCCAATGATTGCTCTTCTATTACAGCAGCCAACTCTGAACAGCTTGTAACATTCATCTCCAGCCTTGTAGCACAGGCCGGCCTTGCTGGTGATTTACAATCACTTGGAGTTGAACAAAGTCTTTTGCCCCAGTTAGCTGAAGACGCCAGCAAACAGTGGACAAAGCAATTTAACCCTCGTACAGTAGAAACTGAAGACTTATTTTTACTGTATCAACAGGCATTCTAATCCAATTCAACCCATCGATTTCTTACGTTAAGAAATACTTTAGATGAGAAACAAACTATGAATATTCTCCTCAGAAGCCTTTCGCTGTTTACCACCGCCAGTCTCTTTTTAATAAGTACATTGTTAATGCAGGCTGTAGCACAGGATGAGACTCCTGCTAAAGCTACCGTTGAAAAGAAAGCCGACAATTGGGAGTACTTTCGAGGCAACCCGCTAAGCCAAGGAGTTGCTCAAAGTAACCTTCCGGAAAAGCCTGAACTACTTTGGGAATTCGAAGTTAAGGAGGGTGCATTTGAAGTCACACCGGCGATTGTTGACGGAGTGGTGTACGTCGGTGACCTGGATGGTGCTCTGTTTGCATTAAATCTGAAAGATGGTAAGCAGATTTGGAAGAGTACGATTGAGAGCGGTTTTGTTTCTTCTCCGGCATTCCGCAACGGGCGAATTTATCTGGGGGACTACGACGGAGTGTTCTACTGTTTTCAGGCCAAGGATGGAAAGTTGTTATGGCAGTACGAGACAGGAGCCGAAGTCAACTCCTCAGCAAACTTCTATAAAGACAATGTTCTTGTTGGTTCACAGGATGCGACGCTCTATTGTCTGGCAGCCAAAGATGGCAGTTTGGTTTGGAAGCACGAAATTGCAGATCAAATTCGATGTTCTCCAACAGTCGTTGGCGACCGAACATTCGTCGCAGGTTGTGATGCCAAACTGCACATTATTGACTTGCTCAAAGGCGAAAAAGTCACCGAAGTGATGCTTGATGGCCCCACCGGATCCACCCCCGCTGTACTTGGCAACAACGTCTACTTTGGAACAGAAGGGGCTTCGGTTTTTTCTATTAACTTTAAAGAAGCAAAAGTCAGCTGGCAGTACACCAATGAAGCCACAACACTACCATATCGTTCCAGTGTCGCGATTCACGACGGAATCGTAATCATTGGGGGACAAAACCGTTTTGTGCAGGCCTTTCAAACATCTGATGGTAAAGAAATCTGGCAAAAACAGATCCGCGGTCGCGTGGAGGCCTCACCAGTGATCGTCGGGAAGCGTGTTTTTGTAGCGGGATCGAACGGACGGATTACAGCCTTTCAATATAAGACGGGAAAACAGGTTTGGGAGTACGAAGCCGGAGGTGGATTTACAGGTTCTCCTGCCGTTTCGCAGGAAAGACTGGTCATTGCCAGTATCGACGGTAAAGTTTACTGCTTTGGTAAAAAATAAATCCGAACAGACAGCCTGATAAGCGATACTAAACAAAGAGGCTTTTGACCTATTGGAAAGTACAAACCACAGACATGGCTGATTCAACGAAAACTGAAGTCGGTAGTTATTTCATCTCTAACTACCCTCCGTTCTCGCAATGGGAGCGAAATCAGTTAGATGATGTGAAAGAGGCTTTTGCCAGCCCACCTCTTCAGGACACGCCACTTGGCTTGTATCTTCATATCCCGTTCTGTCGCAAACGTTGTAAGTTCTGCTACTTTAAAGTCTTCACTGATAACAAGGCCAAGGATATTGAAACTTATGTTTCTGCATTATCACGTGAGATTGAATTAGTCTCCAAGCAGCAGATCATGGGTGGCCGACCGTTTCGATTTGTATACTTCGGCGGAGGTACTCCGTCTTACCTGAATGCAAAACAGCTAACCAGTCTGGTTAACCGTCTGCGGGAAAATATCGACTGGTCACTGGCTGAAGAAGTGACGTTCGAATGTGAACCCGGAACACTCCAAAAAAACAAAGTGAAAACGCTGAAGGAACTTGGAGTAACGCGTCTCAGTCTGGGAATCGAAAACTTCAGTGATGAAATCCTCAAAGAAAATGGTCGTGCTCACTTAACCAAAGAAGTATATCGTGCCTGGGATTGGATTAGTGAAACTGATTTCTATAACGTCAACATCGACCTGATCTCAGGTATGGTTGGTGAAACCTGGGATAACTGGAAAGAGAACATTCGTAAGACAATCGAATTAGACCCGGAAAGCGTTACGATCTATCAAATGGAATTACCGTTTAATACGATGTACTCCAAAGATATTCTGGGCAATGAAATTGAAACCCCGGTTGCCGACTGGGAAACCAAACGCTCCTGGCTGAACTATGCCTACGACGAATTGCAGAGTGCTGGCTACCATATTTCCAGTGCTTATACGTTGATTAAAAATCCCGAAAAGGTGAGTTTTAGTTATCGTGATAACCTCTGGTCCGGTTCAGACCTGCTTGCCACCGGCATTGCCAGTTTCGGACATGCCTCGGGTATCCATTATCAAAATCTTCCCGAGTGGAGTGATTATATCGATTCATTACTGGAAAGAAATGAACTCCCGCTTGGCCGCGCATTCCGACCTACAGAGAATCAACAGCTCATCCGTGAAATGATTCTGCAATTAAAACGCGGATATCTGGATAAGAGTTACTTCCGGAATAAATATCAGGTGGAGATCACTGAGAAATGGTCTGCGGAGTGGCAGCAACATGTTGCCGATGGTATGGTCACCATCGAAGGTGATCGTCTGGAATTAACGCGTAAAGGCTTTCTTCACGCAGATGCTTTACTGCCTGTTTTCTTTGAACCGGAACATCAGGGGGTCCGCTATACCTAATGGACTGCCTGACATTTATGATGGGCGAGTTTGAAGCAACCTTCCCCGTCGATCGGTATTATGCCAAAAATCACATGTGGGCTGAAGAGACGGAACAGGGTTATCGTTTCGGATTCGGCGCTTATGCTGTGCGTTTACTACAAGATGTCTATTTTCTTGATTGGAACTTTGACGCGCCGGCCACTGTTAGCTTTCAGCAGGAAATTGGGTCAATCGAGAGTAAAAAGGCTGAAAGCTCTTTATATGCTCCGCTGACCGGAGAACTCATTGAATTTAATCCAGCACTGATGGAAGACCCTTCCGAGATCAACGTAGATAAATACGGTAAGGGCTGGTTGTTTGAACTTATCGAATCTTCCGAAAATGAAGAACCCTTGATGACAGCTGAGCAGTATGTTGAGCACCTTGAAAAGGTCTGGATAGTTACAAAACGAACCATCAAAGGACAAGCAAATAAATAAGTGGCTCAACTCGGATTGAAGACCGTTGAATTACGTGGCTGAAGAATTCTCATTCTGCCTGAGTTATAATTGAACTGAACAATGCAAACCTCAGTCCTTATCTCAGGTAATACAACGATGAGTCGTATTCAAGACTTCGGAACCGTTGGTAATGGTAAGACCAACGATACTGAAGGAATTGACCAGGATAATGGCTGGATACGATTTGCAACAGAAATCTATCGTATTGCGTTGATCTCAATCACATACGCTACATTGTCTTGCCTGCCTGTTCTGGCTCAGGATACGATACGAGTTGCAATGGATGAGCGACACAGAACACTACTGGAAGCGTATTGCTTCAAATGCCACGATGCCGACCAACAGGAAGGCCAAGTACGACTGGATGACTTGCCTTTCACAATTAACAATATCGAGGTTGCAGAACGTTGGCAGAAGATTCTCAATGTATTGAATGCCGGTGAAATGCCTCCGAAAGAGAACAAGCCATTACCGGATCGGGGGAAAACAGACTTTCTGGACGATCTGGCTAACATCATGGTCACTGCGCGTAAGAAACTGAGTGATCAAAGTGGTACGATCACCATACGTCGTCTCAATCGGCGCGAATACGCAAATTCCCTCCGCGATCTACTGGGGGCGCAGATCAACGTCAGTGAGTTACCAACCGACACAAGTCCAGCTGCATTTGACACGTCATCGTCCAGTCTGATCATGTCGAGCGATCAGTTTGAGCAGTACTTAGCTCTCGGTCGTGATGCCTTGAATGAAGGCTTTGCTCGTCAGGAAAATAGAGACGTGGGGTTCGCCCAGCGAATGGAGGCGGAGGACGGAAATCTGGAGCGGATCCGCAAAACTTTGAACACGCGTATGGAAGGTCATCAACGCTATATTCGGTGGAAGGCACGTATTGATGAACTTGCCCGATTGCCGGAAAACCAAGAAGCTGTCGCCCGCATGCGAAAGCTGAATCAGGGACGTCCGCCGCAAGATTTTCATCACTGGTGGCGGGAACTTCCCAATGCACCAGATCCGCAGGATTACGGATTCACCGATAGCAGGCATGCAACTCATGTTGGCATTGGCCAGTGGAACACGATTGCTCACCTTGCCTGGTACATTTCTCAGAAAGAGAATGACGCCGGTGCCTGGCTTAGCATCGGCGACAATGCTGTCTTACCATGGTATACGTTTCAGGCCAACATACCTGCCGGAGACTATGTAGTGCGAATTCGAGTGGGCGCTAATCCAGATGTTGACGCTCAGCGCAAATTCATCGAATTTGGTCGACGCTCACAGGGATTCGTGCATCTCAGCACACACGAAGTGGCGGGTACTGTCAACCAACCTCAGGTGATTGAAATTCCCATCACGCATACCGTCGGTGGTGACCGCGTATTCTTCGTGCGCGAGCGGGGAACATTTGATACCGGCCAGCAATCAGCCTTTAAATTTAATCGGGGGAAACAGGATAATGGGATTGCGCCGGACTATGCGATCTGGGTCGACTGGGCCGAAATAGTGCAACTGCCCGATTCGGAATTCGCAACACCTGCGGGACTGGTTGCCCTGAAAGATGCGGAAACGAATCTCCGGGATGCGTTGCAACAATTCGCTGTCGTAGCTTGTCGTGGCAAAACACTTCCTGATTCATTACTCGATCGGCTAGTGAACATTTATAAGGCGCAACGGGCGACAGGGAAGGAACATCAGAAGGCTCTGGTGGAAACGGTAGCAGTGATTCTTGCATCGCCCCGCTTTCTATATCTGTCCGAACCCGTTCAGGGAAACCTTCCACCAATGGAACTGGCCAGTCGCCTTTCGTTCTTTCTCCAGGGAACTCCACCGGACTCGACTCTCAGGAGTCTGGCTGAAAATAACCGTCTGACCAATCCAGAAATCCTCACAGCGCAGACGGATCGGCTTGTGAACGAACCGGGATTTCTCAAAGATTTCGTTCAGCCATTTGCCCATCAATGGCTGGACATGGAGCGGTTGGATTTCTTCGAATTCGATCACCAGCGTTATCCGGATTTCGACAACTCCACGAAAGAAGCCGCTCGTCAGGAAGTATCTGAATCCATCGTGCATGTGATCCGGAATAACCTGAGCTTAACAAACCTCCTCCACGCGGACTACGTTCTAGTAAATAGTCTGCTGGCAAACTACTACGGTATCGAGGGTGTGAAAGGTGATGAATTCCGGCCCGTCAGAATTCCGCAAGATTCTCCACGTGGCGGGCTGCCCGGTATGGCTGCCGTTCACGCCATGGGTAGCAACGGTGTGGAGTCCAATCCCATCGAACGTGGAGTTTGGGTTCTACGTAAATTATTGAACGATTCCCCTCCTCCAGCTCCGGCAAACGTACCTCAGATCACCCGACTGAGCGATCAGCTTCTTACCACACGGGAACGGCTTGCCATCCACCAGAAAGAACCTCAGTGCGCCAGTTGTCACCGAAAGATCGATCCGATTGGTTTCGGACTCGAGAACTTTGATGCCGCCGGACGCTGGCGCACGGAAGATCACTATGAATACAAGAATCAGCGCAAGTCATGGGCCATCGATGCATCGGGAAAATTTCACAACGGCCCGGCATTCGCTAATTTCTTCGAGCTACGCGACCAGATCGTATCACGCGAAGAAGACTTTGCCGCAGGATTCGCAGAAGCTCTGGTTTCTTACGCATTGGGCAGGCCGGCCGGATTCAGTGACCGTGAACTAATAGAACAAATGGTCGCTCATGCAAAAGAAAACGACTATCACGCTCGCGAATTCTTTCACGTTCTGATTCAACACTCCATATTTCAATCCAAACCTCAAAATTGATGAAAACTAAAGGAAATTTAATAATTATGAAAAATCGCCGACATTTCCTTCGCTCCAGTTCAGCTTTCATCGCGCTGCCAATGCTTGAGTCGCTCGGCTTCAGGCGTTTCGCTTCAGCGGCATCAAGAACGCCCGCCGCGCCACCAAAACGAATGATATTCCTTGGTATGGGTTACGGCGTTACTGAAGATTCCTGGTTCCCCAGCGAAGATCAACCCGGAACGGACTACGATATGCCTGCCGGATTAAAACCGCTGGAACGACACCGCGCCAATTTCTCTGTCATACATCAGTTGTCCAACCGCTGGTCACGATCAGGGCATGAAGGGAGCACATTCTGGCTGACCGGAGCCAATCAATACGAAGGCGGTGCAACGTTTCGCAATTCTATTTCCGCCGATCAGGTGGCGGCAACTGCATTCGGCCAACACACCCGGTTTCCGTCCATACAGCTCAGCGGTGCAGACCCGGATATGGGTCATGCAGGTCATGGACCCGGATTATCGATGGCTTGGGATGCGCGAGGCAAACCTGTTGCCGGACTGAACAGTCCTCTGGATTTATATCATCAACTCTTTTCTCCCAACACGACTCCCTTAAAAGAACGCCGGTTAATGCTGGAACAGAAACGCAGCGTTCTGGACGCCGTGCTCGAAGACGCACAGGATCTGCAACGCGGTCTGGCAAAAAACGATGTTGTGAAACTGGAGGAATATTTTGATAGCATCCGCGATATTGAAAACCGTCTTGTCCGAGATGAAGACTGGCAAAACATTCCCAAACCGGAAGCTCCGATCCAAGCTCCACCAACTGGGCCGGTGGGGAAAAGCGAAATCGAAGTCATGTATGATCTCATGATTGCCGCCATGCAGACCGACAGTACACGGGTACTGACCTACCGACAACCTATTTCGACATTGCTGACCAGCCTGGGGATCAAGGTTGCAGCTCATGACATGAGTCACTATTCACCCGGTGAACGCAGGGACGCATCGCAACGTCGCGACCTGGCGCAATCGGAACTTCTCGCCAGCTTTCTAGACCGTCTGAAGGAAACTAAGGAGGCAGACGGTTCAAGTCTGTTTGATCACGTTAGCCTCGTCTACGGCAGCAATCTGCGTACTGTGCACACGATGGAAAACTGCCCCACAATTCTCAGCGGCGGTGGGGCTGGTGTGAAACTAGGCCACAACCTTATCATGCCCAAGAACACGCCGCTTTGTAATGCGTGGTTGACCTTGTTGCAGGAAGTTGGTGTGAACGTGGAACGACACGGCGATAGTACGGGCACTCTGTCAGCGTTGCTGGGGTAACTTCTGAATTCCCGGATGCCCGATAAATCGATCAGTATCATGAACACTTCGAAAATTTCCAGGGGCGGTGACTCAACATACCATCAAAGGCCAATTAAATAATTAGAAGCGGCCTGTAAAGAATCCCTTTTCTCATTCCGGTATAATTAATCTCAGAATAGAAGTAAGAATTCCGTACAGCGGGTGGTTTTTCGATGAGTAATATTCAATACTTTGGAGCGGTTGGTGATGGCAAGACCGACGATACTGAAGCAATCCTACACGCAATTGAGCAAGGCGATGGGCACGTTCGAATTCCGCCAGGCACCTATCGTATTACTCGTACTATTGAAATTGACCTGACCGCCTCGGGTCCTTTTGGTATCACCGGAGCAGCCGGTGCAACCACAATTTTAATGGATGGTGCCGGGCCGGCGTTTCGATTCATCGGAACGCATGGTGGCACAGGAGATCCGGGTTCCCGTAATGAACAGGTGATTCATACCGAACGCATGCCGATTATTGCTGACTTGAAAATCACCGGTGCTCATGAAGAAGCGGACGGTATCGAATGTATCAAGACATTGCAAATGGTCTTTCGCAATCTCTTAATTACAGAAGTCAGACACGGTATTCACTTAGTCGAACGTAATCGCAATGTGATCATTACACATTGTCACATTTACTTTAATACCGGCGTTGGAGTCTATCTGGAGGACCTCAATCTTCATCAAATCAACATTAGTGACAATCATATTAGTTACAACCGCCAAGGGGGTATCCGCATCGAGCGTTCTGAGATCCGCAACCTGCAAGTTACTGGAAACGATATTGAATACAACAACTTCCGAGCCCATAAAGCCGAAGAGGAACCTACTGCTGAAATCTATATCGATACAACGGCCGACGGTGCGAGTGTGAACGAAGTAACGATTGCTTCAAACACAATTCAAGCCACCAATAGTCTTGGCGGCTGTAATATCAGGATCGTGGAGTCTCGTGACGAATCCCGACCGCCAGGGCTCTTTGCAATTTCCGGCAATATCATCGGTAGTCAGGAACACAATGTGCACCTTAGCGGGTGCTATGGAATCGTGCTTTCAGGTAATACTATCTACTCTTCTAGCGAACGTAATCTATGGATTGAAGACTCGAGTCAGATCACAGTCGGAGCAAATCTCTTCCGTCGTCACACTCCCAGCTATGGTTGTGGAGTGTTGTTGACCGGTAGTCAGAACATTCTGATCAACGGTTGTACCTTTGAAGATGAAGCGGAAGGTGGCCAAAAATCCGGCTACCCACTCCTCGAAATCACTGACTCACAACGAATTACCATTTCCGGCAATCAAATCATTAACAGCATCAAAGAAGGTGTGAAACTGACCGATTGTAAACAAATCAATCTGACCGGTAATACAATCGTTGATACGCGTGAAAAGCCGCTGATGACTCAAACCGTGGCTCAATACGGGAATTGTGAAAAAATTCAAAGCAGCGGTGAGATGAACTAGGATTTACAAATCCAGCGCATCCAGATTATCGATCAACGCATCCAGAGGATCGGCTGTAACCATCTGCTTAACCGGCTGTCGTCGATCCATACTGATATTTGCGAAATCCGCTCTCTCATTCTCAGATGCGTCATCCTTGGCAACCGGAGAACGACCGGCAAGCATCAGTTGCTCGTCCCGTTCACGGGAAGCCACATCCTGAGCATCGGGGGCACCGAATAATAGTGATAAATCAATTTTCAAACCACCGGCATCAGCAGGTGCCCCTGCAATAGCAGGCGTTTTATGTTGCGGAAAGACAATCGCGTTCTCCGGACAGACTCGGCTGCAAGCCGGACACCCCTTACGACAGTTATCCGGCTGATCGACCAGAATCGTGTCCACTTTATCGACACCGTAAACGCCAAACAAGCAGAAGTCGATACATTCCATACAGTTTGTGCAACGGCTGAAGTCAATCACCGGATACCAGCGACGCGTCCCCGGATCCTGTACTTCTGTCACTCCGGGCTGTCCCAAAACCGGTAATAATCCATTGCCAGACAATGCTGTATCATTAACCGGTTCCAGGAATCGTTCCAGAGCCTCCTGATTTGCCTTGCCCTGAATCCATTGAAGAAGATCTGACTGAGCTGCAATTCTGAGAACTTCTTCGACAAAGTCATTAGCTTGAGTACTAGCTCCAAATTCAAGACTATAAATCTTACGATCAGGCAACTCTAACTGACTAATGACTCGTTCTTTATCTTCCTCGATTTCATCTTCAAGTTCATCTTCCAACTCATCCTCTTCAGGCATTTGACTCAGCAGTACATCCCCGACATGACCACAAATTCCATTGCGATCCATGATCCAATGACAGGAGCGTGAGTACAGCCAGGAAATCATCACAAAGTCACCTTCAATATGACTTAAGGCCTGATAACCTTCACTCTGAGTAGTGAGATCATAGAGATGAGGCATCACGACTACGTCCAGCTGTTCGTGTTCTGCCAACTGCGCAGCAACAGCCTCTTCCAATCCCCGTTTCTCAGGATTGCGGCTTTGACCTTTCGAAATAATGACAGGTAGTCGCGGCATTGTTTTCTTACGAATCACTCAAATCAAATTTAGCAGAACCTTTTATTCTACTCTCAAAAACAGGCTTCATAAAGCAATCGACTTCGGTCGTCATATACGAGATTGATTCAGTGACTTGACTCTTCTTTTAAAGTCGGCCCGACTGACATTCCAAGACCAACATAAATCAATGTATTGGGATGCTGTTTTTTCCACTCAAACCAGGTCGTTTTCACCGAAGGAAAACTCTTTAAAGGGATATTTCGGGCATCCTGCTCAAATCTTTTACCATCATAAAGAATCCACAAAGTTTCTCCGCTAAAACCGCCATTGCGAATTTCAGCCGTGGTGCCAGCTTTGTCATAGACGGCAATGCACTCGGATTTATCACAGTAGGTAACCGTAAATTTCTGGCCACCCAGTTCATGATGAACAATATGCTGATCTATATCATTCATGCCGGCAAGTAAATAAGCACAGGCATTTCCGTTTACCTCCACTCCAATCACATACTCATCTTCCGGGAATACAACTTCATCAGCCTGATAGAATTGAGCATTGTAGATTCCAGGCTCATCCAATTCTTCCGGCGGACTTTCAGGCATCATTTCAGCTTCCAGCGACAACATTTCTTCTTCAGACTGAGGTGGCACCGGGGCGGGGCCTGAATTTACATCTAATAAAATAAAAACAATCAGGGGGACGAAGATGATTACACCAGCCACCAGTACCCGGCGATTCTGCCAAATAGTTCTGACCTCAGGAGCTTGGCACTCTGACATATTATCTTCTGTTAAACTGGTTTCTGCTGTCATCTTTCTGTTACCCGCGTCCTGTAATCAAGAACCTCTATCATAGCATCGACTCAATCCGAACTCGTGACACACTTCGATTGGAGTAACGGATTAAATTTCACAAAGGAACTTTATCACTATGAGCCCGTGGAAAACCTGCCTCAACACATCCACGATCAAGACAACACCGTTACTGGAAAAAATCCGAATCACAGCCGAAGCTGGTTTTGATGCCATCGAGTTATGGATCAATGACATATACCAATATATTGGTCGTGGGGGGGAAGCTGGTGATGTGGAATCTGCACTGAAAGATCACGGACTAACTATCCCCTGTATGATTGCTTTACGAGGCTGGGGGGAAGCGGTTGGTCAGGAATACCGGATTATGCTCGAAGAAGCCCGACGCCGGATGGAACTGGCTGCCAGATTTGGCTCACCTTATGTCGTTGCCACCCCGCCCCGCGAACCATGTAATCTCCAGCAACTGACAGATCGTTACGGTGATCTACTGGAAATCGGACGAGATATCGGGGTAAAGCCAACGTTTGAATACATTAGTTTTTTTCAAGGCGCTCAAACACTGGATGCTGCCTGGCAAGTCGTGCAAAACGTCGGGCACTCTGATGCCACGTTAATCGCGGATGCCTTTCACACCTGGAACAGTCACTCTAATCAACAACTGCTAGGGGAAATTCCGGGAAACCGCATCAGTCATTATCATATCGACGACGGTAATCCCGATGTTGCCCGTTATCAGCAGACCGATCCCGACCGGGTAATGATTTCTGACGGCGTCATTGATTTAGAAGCGGAAATCGAGATGCTTCGTAAAATCGGTTATAACGGTATGATTAGCCTCGAACTATTTAATCCGGAATTATGGCAACAGAACCCTCTCGAAGTCGCACGACTGGGTAAAAAAAGACTGGACGCCATCCTTCAAAATTCAACAAGTTAGATACAGAATACTTCATCTATGGACACTGCAACACTAGAACTTGGGACACTCGACTACGTTATTTTCTTTGGGGCTCTGATCGGGGCAATGGCCATCGGCATGTGGGCCGGTCGTAAGGAAGATACTTCCGAAGACTATTTTCTGGCCGGCAAAGGACTGCGCTGGTTTGGTGTCGCCGGATCCATTTTTGGCAGTAATGTCAGTGCCAACCATATGGTCGGTATGATGGGCGTCGGTTTCAGTATCGGCTTCGCCCAAAGTCACTTTGAAATTGGGGCCATTTTGGGACTATTATTGCTCTGTTTTGGATTTCTACCTGTCTATCGCAAGCTTAATCTTTATACACTCTCGGAATACCTTGGCAAACGTTATGACGATCGAAGTCGGGTCAGTTATGCACTGATTATGATTATCATCATGGCCGGTGTTCAGATGATACCTGCTCTATATATCGGTTCACGAACTATCTGTGAACTAATGGGCGGAGATGCTATTGTCAGTGAGGCCAGCAGTCCTGAAGTTACAGAAACCACGCTGCCTGCCACAGCAGAAGGAACCGTTGGTGCTCAATTAAAAGCCAAGCCATCGATGAAGCTGGTTTCCATGCCTCACTATACAACCTTTGTGATCGCGCTCGGATTGATTGCAGGTAGCTACACAATTCTGGGAGGGCTCAAGGCGGTTGTATACACCGACATCATCCAATCAGTGCTGATGCTGATTGTTGGAATTGGTATTGCCATTCTGGTCTTCTCTCAATTCAGTTGGGGAGAAATGGTGGCTGCCAATGATACAGCGATTGCTGGAGGAGCTGTGGACAGGATGTCAATCTACCTGCCAACTCACCACCCGCAGCTCCCCTGGACCGGGGTACTTACCGGACTGATGTTCATGCACTGTTTCTACTGGGGGACGAATCAATTCATCGTTCAGCGAGCATTAGGAGCGGTTAGTGACAAGGAAGCCCGAGTCGGAATCATTGCTGCTGGATTCCTCAAGCTACTCATTCCCTTCTTCTCGATTGGTACCGGAGTCTGTGCCTACTTCCTGTTAACCAATGAAGATGGAGCAGCTGCCGTGGATGGAATCGCTCCGGATACGATTTTCCCGTATCTGGTTAATCGCTATCTGGCTCCAATCGGTCTGGGACTAATTGGGCTGGTTGCAGCCGGTGTTATCGGGGCGATCCTTTCCTCAATCGACTCTATGATGAACTCTGCTGCCACGATCATTTCAGTCGACATCTGGAAACGATTTATAAATCCTCAGGCTGACGATAAAGAACTTATTTTTGTCGGAAAACTATCGATCGTTGCTTTGATGATAAGTGCCATCCTGATGGCTCTGTTCATCATGAATCCGAACTCTGAAAGTAACTTCTTCCTAGACATTGCTAATTACCAAAATTACTTAACGCCAGGTTTGCTAGTTGCGTTTATCCTTGGCATTTTCTGGAAACGAGGGACAGGTACCGCAGCATTCGTTACCATCATCGCTGGTGTTGTCCTCTCGTGGGTCGTCGTTACTCTTTATGACACTGATGTGCCTCGCCCCCTGTATGACATCGCCCTCGATCGTGCTGAAGTAAGTGATTTCCATATTGGACAAATTCCCACCACCTATGGAGATGTTGACGACATTCATTCAATGACCCTGGTCGATTTCAATTCATTCTTACAAAATAAGATCCGTCCCAATATTTCCTCGGTGCATGAAACCTTTGGCCCTACTCTAAACTTCTTCCATCGTGTGGTGTTTGTGATTGGGCTTTCTGTTTTGATATATGTGGTAGTTAGTCTCATGGGACAACCGAATCCGGAAAAGTCACAACTTACGTGGACAGCACTTGGTGGCCACGACCCTGCCCGTCTCAAGTACCTGGGAATACTATTCACTGGTTGCGTCGCCGCGTTCGCTATATTGGCTTACCTGACCCATTTAGAAGTACTGACGCCATTACTGGCTGCCAGCCTGTCATTTTTGATTACGCTGCTGGCATATCTCCGTGAAGCTAACAAGAAATATGACCCGGAAGAAAGTTCACTTACCAAAGTACAGTTCTTCTTTGGAAGTGACCTTGTGTATGCAGGTGTACTTGCCGGTTTGGCTATGTTCATGATGTTTTACTTCTTCTAATCTCATCTTAAGGAACCCTCTGATATGCTTAATCGTCGTGAAACATTAAAAGCGTTTGCTGCGGCGCCAATTTTTAGTTCACTGGCGTCAGTTGAAGCTTGGGGTGCGGAATTTGAGGCCCGTGAAAACAAACGGCCACGAGTGGCTGCGGTCTACACTTCCTTCACATATCGCAGTCATGCGCATGTCATTCTGGAGAACTTCCTGCAACCCTATCTTTTCTGTGGTGAAGTCACGGATCCGGGAGTCGACGTGGTCAGTTTCTATCGTGATCAAACTCCGGACGGAGATATGACAGATGCTGTCGCGAAAGAATATGGCATTCCTGTTTTCAAAACGATACGCGAGGCCTTGTGTGTTGGTAGTGAAAAGTTGGCCGTCGACGCTGTTTTATCCATCGGTGAGCATGGCAATTATCCGCGGAACGAATTTGGACAAGTCATGTATCCCCGCAAGCGATTCTTTGACGAGATCATTGCCGTAATGAAAGAATCTAATCGCTTTGTACCGATATTCAATGACAAGCACCTCAGCTATCGATATGACTGGGCCCAGGAAATGGCCGAGACGGCGGAGCAGAACAACGTTCCCTTTCTTGCCGGCAGCAGCGTTCCACTGGCTGAGCGGCGGCCAAACATTGAGATCAAAAAAGGTGCCAAGATCGAAGAGGCTGTATCGATTCATGGTGGTCCGGTGGAATCCTATGACTTTCATGCTCTGGAAGTACTGCAATCGATGGTAGAACATCGTCATGGCGGCGAAACCGGTGTTAAACGAATCACTTTTTATGAGGGTGAACAAGTCTATCAGGCCGCTCAGGCTGGCATTTTTGATTGGGAGCTTGTTGAAGCAGCAATGTTCGCTGAAACCGGAAAAATTGAAAAACGGCTCGAGTCGATTGGTGATGAAGAAGCAATCACACCTCATGCAATTGTGCTCGAGTATGTCGACGGATTTAAGGCCACCGTCCTTCGAGCGGGTCGTAGCAGCACTCGTTGGAATTTTGCCTGCCGACTCAAAAATAAAAAAAACCTTCTGGCAACAAGCTTTTATGTTGGCCCGTGGGAAAATCGCAATCTCTTCAAAGCACTTTCACATGCAATACAGGTACACTTCAGAACGGGAAAACCGCCCTATCCGGTGGAGCGGACATTATTCGTTTCCGGCATTCTCGATGCTGCTATGAAAGCGCGTAAGGCAACGGGACATCCACTTCATACAAACCAACTCCACTATAAATATCAGGCGAACGACTTTTCAAACGTCCGTGAAAATGGAAAGTCCTGGGACATCATCACTGAAGATATTCCCCAACCGCCTGACTTCAATAACGGTACGCCCGCCAACGGAAAATCATAGATGTCAGGTGGTACGGAACTTAATTGGTCTATCCTCGGACTAGGACGATTCGGACGCATTCACGCTCGCACCTTACAGACAGTACGCGGTGTCCGCCTGCACTCAGCATGTAATCGCAATGAAGATATTTTACAGCACCATGCCGCAGAGCTTCAGTTGACAAAGATATCCACAACGGCAGCTGACATTCTTGCCGACTCTGAAGTCGACGTTGTATCGATAGTGACCCACTGGCAGGATCACTATCAATTGACGCTCGATGCCCTCAGTGCCGGGAAGCATGTCTTTCTGGAAAAACCAATGGCTGCCACCGATACTCAAGCTCGAGAAATACTAGCTGCTTCCAAAAAATCAAAGGGACTGCTGATGGTTGGTCACATCTGTCGGTTTGACCCTCGTTACATTCTGGCCAGAGAGCGAATTCTTGCCGGGGAGATTGGTGAGATCACATCGATTCATGCGAAACGGAATTTGCCTGTTGCCCCGGCCAATATCCGTCTGGGAAAAATCCCTCCTCTTGTCGGAGATGGCATCCACGATCTTGATCTGGCAATGTGGATGCTTGACCGCAAACCAAACTCCGTATTTGCTCGCAATATCAAAATTCATGACTTCACCTATCCGGATGCCGGCTGGGCAATGTTTGACTTTAGCGACCCTGACAATTCAAGTGAGACATTAGTCGTAATCGAAACACACTGGGGTCTGCCGGAAACAACCGAAACAGTCATTGATGCACGCATGGAGATCATCGGGACAAGTGGGAAAATTAATATCGACTGCAGTCAAACAGGATTACATATTCAAGCTAAACACTCCCGCTATTTGGACACTTCCTACTGGCCTCAGATCGAATCTGAAACTTTTGGTGTGTTACGTAGCGAACTAGAATATTTTGCCAACTGCATTAAATCGGGCTCTGAAACGTCAGTCATTACAAACGAGCAAGCCTGTGACGCTCTAGAAATGATTCTGCTGGCTCAAAAATCGGCTGATCAGCAACAGATGCTTGCAATCGTGTAATCTTAGCCTCCTTATATCCCCCAATTACTACTACTGGCCAAAACTAGTTTTATCACTTTAGCGGTTCACGCTATTGAGGCTATTGATAAAATGGGATTTTGCCGACAAATTGAAAGGATAGCCTTAACGTTAGTGGGTCGAGAATTAATGTCACATCGTTTGTATATAGAAACCGTTGGTTGCCAGATGAATATGCTGGATAGTGAAATGGTTGTAGCCGATCTGCGCAAGCGTGGTTACCAACTCACTTCCGATGTCAAAGCGGCAGACACTCTTCTTTACAACACCTGCAGCGTTCGTGCTCATGCTGAAGACAAAGTTTACAGCGCTCTGGGTACGCTCAAGTTGATGAAAAAACAAAATCCGGACAAGATCATCGGTGTGATGGGATGTATGGCTCAAAAAGATCAGCAAATTATCTTTAACCGAGCACCTTTTGTGGACTTTATTGTCGGCCCCGGGCAACTACAACAGGTGCCTGATCTGATCGATAAGGCTCGCGATGGTGAACAACAGCAAATAGCTGTTGGTTTAGGCCGGCGGGAAGGTAGCAACGAAGACATCAAACGTACTCACGAAACGTTTGATCCTTTACGTGATCCGACGATGCGGCCAACGCCGTATCAGGCTTACCTACGCATCCAAATCGGCTGTGACAAGTTCTGTACTTATTGTGTGGTGCCCAATACACGAGGTCCGGAGCAGGGACGAAACCCTCAGCAAATCGTTGAAGAAGCCAAAGTGCTGGCTGACCAGGGCTGTCTGGAAATTACGTTACTTGGACAAACCGTCAACAGCTACAGTTTTACCAGCATTGAGGGTGAGACAACGCGGATGTCAGATTTACTTCGTTTATTACACGAAGTCAGCGGTATCAAACGGATCAAATTTGTGACCAGCTATCCGAGAGATATGAGAAAAGAGCTGCTGGAAACAATCCGCGATCTACCAAAAATTTCACCCTACCTGCATGTTCCACTACAGCATGGCAGTAATAATATGCTTAAGCGAATGCGCCGCGGCTATACTGTAGAGCAATACCGAAAGATGATGCACCTGATTTGGGATACACTTCCAAACGCAGCGGTTTCCAGTGACTTTATCGTGGGATTCTGTGGAGAAACGGATGCCGAATTCCAAACATGCATCGACTCTATTCGCGAATTTCGTTTTAAAAACAGTTTCATATTCAAATACAGTGTTCGCGAAGGAACAAAAGCGGCCGCGACGCTGATTGATGATGTTCCTCAGAAGGTCAAGCAGGAGCGGAATAATGAATTGCTGGCGGTACAAAATGAAGTCAGTGAATCAGAAAACATTAAATTCATTGGTCACTCGGTGGATGTTTTGGTGGAAGGCCCCAGTAAAAAATCGGAAAAACTCGAAAGCAATGGATTACTGAAACAGATGGTCGGTCGTACACATTGCGACCGTATCGTTGTCTTCGATGGTAATCAACGTCAGGCCGGACAGATCCTGCCCGTTTCTATTTACGAAACAACTCCATTTACACTCTTCGGCGCGGTCGTCACTCAGGAAACCGGCCCCGAAGTCTACGCACTCTAAAATTGGGACAGGGAACAGGACATGGCCCGAGTGGTATTAGCGATGTCTGGTGGAGTCGACAGTAGTGTGGCGGCGCACCTGCTGCAGCAACAGGGACACGATGTAATCGGTGTCTTTATGCGTCACGGGGAAGAGTCGGCTACAGCCTGTGACCTTGACGGTGACAACAAGAATCCGTTGCTCCCACTGCTGCAAAACCGCGCAGATCACAAGCAGGGATGTTGCAGTGCTTCAGATGCTGAAGATGCCCGAAAAGTTGCTGATAAACTCTCCATTCCATTCTATGCCTTAAATCTGGAAAAAGACTTTAGTCGGATCATTGATTACTTTGTTGACGAGTACAGCATTGGACGTACTCCCAATCCATGTGTTATGTGTAATAACTGGATCAAATTTGGCCGATTGTTCGACTATGCTAACAGCATTGGCGCCGAATATGTGGCCACCGGACACTACGCACAGCTTGTAGACGACGAGCAGGATCAAACTCGACTTGCACGGGGAGCCGACGGGAAAAAGGATCAGGCGTACGTTTTGTTCGGTATCGAAAAAAAATACTTATCACGAATGCTGTTACCGGTCGGAAGATTTCCCAAAACACAAATACGCGAAATGGCAACCGATCTTGGTTTGCGAGTCGCTGAGAAGAAGGATAGTCAGGAAATCTGCTTTGTCACATCAGGTCATCACGGTGAATTCGTCAAACAACGACGCGAAGAAATCGATCTTTCCGGTGAAATTGTCACCACCGACGGTGCTGTTGTGGGACAGCACAATGGTATCGAGAACTATACAATCGGACAGCGTAAAGGACTCGGGGTCGCACTCGGTACTCCACACTACGTAGTAAAGATCGACAGAGACTCCCGACAGATCGTACTTGGTGATCATGACGCACTGGGAAAGACCTCTCTTCAGGCTGACCGCACGAACTGGTTAACCGATCCGGAACCAACTGCCCCGTTTCGCTGTCAGGCTCAGATTCGCTATAACAGTGCTCCGCAGCAGGCAACTGCTTCGATTCTCGAAGTCGATGGAGAGCATTTACTTGAAGTGGATTTCGACCAGCCTGTTCATGGAATTGCACCCGGTCAGGCAGTCGTTTGTTATGACGGCGATCTGGTGATCGGTGGTGGCTGGATTCGTTGACAGGCCATTGCCCTAAAACCATTCCATCGCGCATAATTTACTTTAAGATCGACATCTTCATCCTCCATTCTTACGACAATCAATATGCTTTCAGAATTAAAAGACCGAACAGAATCTATTGAACAAAAACTGCTCCAACTCGGAGATAGTCTTTGACTACGCTAAGAAAACGCAGAGCATCCAGGCGGTAGAAGCCCAAATGGCGATGGCGAATTTCTGGGACAACCCGGAAACGGCTCAGGCTGCTGTAGCCAATCTAAAATCACTGAAAAACATCACGACGCCACTGGATGAATTAACAACGGCTACTGAAGACCTGAGGGTCTTACTGGAAATGTGTCAGGAAGATCCCGACTTGGAGCCAGAAGTTGAACAGGAAATCAGCCGGCTTGAGTTGCTCTGTGAAGAGTTGGAACTTAAGTCAATGCTCAATGGCCCACATGACGACTCCGGCGCGATGATGACCATCTATGCTCGGGATGGTGGTACTGACGCCAATGACTGGGCTGAAATGCTCTTGCGCATGTATATCCAGTGGGCAGGCCAACACAACTATCAGGTTTCGCTATTAGATCGTAGCGACAACGATATTGCGGGTATTAACAGTGCAACAATATGTGTACGTGGATCGATGGCATATGGTTATCTAAAAGGAGAAACCGGGATTCATCGGCTGGTCAGGATCAGTCCATTTAATTCGGAAGGTAAGCGTCAAACCAGCTTTGCAGCCATTGACGTATCACCCGATATCTCAGACGATGTGGAAATTGAAATTGATGAGAAAGACGTTCGGGAGGATACCTATCGGGCCAGTGGAGCTGGTGGGCAGCACGTTAATAAGACCGATAGTGCTGTTCGCCTGACACATGAACCAACCGGCATCGTTGTCCAATGTCAAAATGAACGAAGTCAACACAAGAACCGGGCGGCTGCATACAAGATGCTGCGAGCACGACTTGCTCGTGTGGAAGAAGAAAAACGAGAAGCGGAACAGGCTCAGAAATATAAAAATAAAGCCCGGGTCGGTTTTGGATCTCAAATCCGCAACTATTTCCTGCATCCTGATCAACGCGTTAAAGATGCTCGCACCGGCTACGCAGAAGGTAATTTTCATACCGTGCTGGATGGAAATATTCATGGCTTTCTGGAGAGTTTTTTGCGTTGGCGCATCGGACAAGATTAGGATACACTTCCCGAAACGGGGATTTACATCCAGATGCCTGCAACTGTATATCTGTAGATACCGAGCTGTATTTGGTGTGTCAATAATAAGAGGAGACAATGCGTGTCTGAATTAAAGCATCTCGATGCAATCGGTCCTGATGCCACAGGCCTGAGAACTTCCATGCAATGGCGTGAGGATCGTTACGTACACGTGGTGGATTGGGTTGCAGGTGATCAGGACTTTCGATTACTCGAAAGCGTTGAGGGCATCGAGGACGATTACTGGCCGCCAAGCCCTGCTCTACAGGATTTGTCTGTTGAGCAGCGGACACAAAACCGTCAGGTTGGCCTGATGGTTGGAATGGCTGGAAACAGTCACTGGTCCATGAGCATTGAAAATGATAACAGCCAACGTTCTCTTCTCTTTGATGTCGCCTGCCGCGTTGCCGATGAACAGGCAGGTATGCTCGCAACCACCTATCGAAGCAATGTCCCAGTCAAGATAGTGGATCCCATCCAAAAAATTGCAGAGCTTTCTATCGCGGGAAGGACCTGTCGCATTAAGATTGAATCCACTGGCAGAGGCGAATTAGACGACCTCGAAATAGATGGAAACCTGATCAGAATCAGTCCTACAGAAAAACCTCCCAGTTGGCCTGCCACTGTTCGTTGGAAGTACAGACTATTTGGTTAACAGTTCTATATCTATTTCTATGGTTTTCTCCCCCTTGAAAAAAAGACGTGGCTACAATAAGAATTGTTGAGTCAGCGTGTTTAATAATCCATTAATTTACGGAAACATCCATGGTCTTCGAACACATTGAAAACCTTAAGCGAATTTACACGGATCAAATTGTTGTTGTCGATGATAATCGTTCTGAGTTGGGACGATTTCAGGGACTGACAGGTACGGTTAAGACTGTAAACATGAGTGGTCGCGCGCTTGTAGAGTTTGATGGAAACAATAATATCGGCTGGTACGATATTGATGTCGACTTCCTTAAACTTATCGATGAACCACTTCATGAGACGGAAACGGTCTCAACCCCTGTTCCACCAGCGGAAACGGCCGGCAAAGCTCCCGCTGCTGAGACACCCGTCAAGGAGGCTGTTGCTGAAAAACCAGCGGCTGCTACGAAACCAGCTCCTGCCGCAAAACCGGCGCCAGCCAAAGTGGATGCCGGAAACATGAGTATTGCTGAAATGTTAGCCGCTGCTCAAACAGACGCTCCTGCAACTGAGGATGCTGCCGCCGAAACCAAAGAAACCGCGGCGGTTGAAAAACCAGTAGCGGCCGAAATCGATACTGAAAATATGAGTATTGCTGAAATGTTAGCCGCTGCTCAAACAGAAGCTCCTGCAACTGGGGAGGATGCTGCCGCCGAAACCAAAGAAGCCTCGACGGCTGAAGAAACCGCGGCGGTTGAAAAACCAGCAGCTGTCGAAATCGATACGGAAAATATGACTATCGCCGAAATGTTAGCCGCTGCGCAAGGTCTCAAAGAATCCGGCGATGGTGACAATTAGTGTAAATTAAAGAGATTAATAAAAAAGCCGCGCGTAACCGCCCGGCATTTTTATTTAACACTTAGCATACGTTCGAGTGCCACCAAAGACCATTCGGCTGTCTCATCGTCCACTCGAATAGTGTTCACCTGAGTTCCATTAGCAAGATTCTCGAGGCTCCAGCAAAGATGAGCCAAATCGATTCTGTACATTGTTGCACACATACAGACGACCGGGGACAGGAAGTGTATGTCGAGGTGTGGATTTTCCTTCTTCAGGCGATTCACCAAATGCAGTTCTGTACCAATGGCCCATTTGGATCCAGCTTCAGCATTCTTGATGACTTCAATGATCTTACCGGTTGAACCGGAGACATCGGCAATATCGTTTACTTCCCGAGGACATTCAGGATGCACCATAACATTAATACCCGGATGTTTTTTACGGAACATTTCAACATGTTCTGCCTGAAACATCTGGTGCACACTGCAGTGACCTTTCCACAGGATAACTTTACTTCTCTCAATCGCCGCATCGGTATTTCCACCCATTTCCAATTGATAGGGATCCCAGACCGGCATCTGGTCATTAGTAATCCCCATCTTCAGACTGGTGTTTCTTCCCAGATGCTGGTCAGGAAAGAATAAAACTCGACTGGTACGTTTAAATGCCCACTCCAGGACTGCGGGAGCGTTACTGGAAGTACAGACGATTCCATTATGCTTACCAACAAAGGCCTTCAAACTTGCCGCTGAATTGATATAAGTCACAGGTGTAATATCATGGGTATCAACAATCTCGTCTAAATCTGCCCAGCAATTTTCAACTTGTTCGATACCTGCCATATCGGCCATAGAACATCCGGCTGACATATCCGGCAGAGTTACTGACACTCTATAGCCTCGTTGATCGAGCACTTCAGGACGATTTGCCAGGATGTCTGCCGTCTCAGCCATAAAATGGACTCCACAGAAAACAATATATTTGCAATCTGTGTTCTCGGCCGCCATCTGACTCAACTGGTAACTATCACCACGCAAATCACTATGATCAATTACCTCATCCTGTTGATAATGATGTCCCAGAATTAACAGCTCTGCGCCCATGGCCTCACGGACACGTTCAATGCGATCTGAAAGTTGCTCATTTTCGAGCGATTTATAACTAGCGATATCCGGCAGTGGTTGCTCGATTGCAATACTCATGAATTCCAATTCTTTGTGCTGCTGTCCAATCAGACTATTTACTTAACTTTATTATTATCGGCAATCCACTTCTTGTGAATTGGCAATTTACCGCACTTCATAGACCAGTCTGCTCGGCTACTAGGTTAAAATAAGCTAATCACCATCGGTTTTTTGTGTGTCATGATTCCATATGATTCTACTTATCGACAATTACGACTCCTTCACCTACAACCTTGTCCAGCGATTAGGTGAATTTGACCCAACTCTGGATATTCAGGTTTATCGGAACGATCAGATAACGCCTGAACAGGTGGAGGCTCTTAATCCATCTCATATCATTATTTCCCCCGGTCCTTGTACGCCCACGGAAGCCGGTATCAGCATGGATGTGATTTCTCGTATGAAAGGTCAGGTACCCATACTGGGAGTTTGTCTTGGTCACCAATCGATCGGTCAGGCTACAGGATCCACCATTGTCCGTGCCAAGCAATTAATGCATGGTAAAACAGATTCGATTTATCACGACAATCAGGGCATTTTTGCTGAGTTGCCAAACCCTTTTACTGCGACCCGTTATCATAGTCTGGTCATCCGACCTGACACACTCAGTGATGAATTCGAAGTTGCCGCCTGGGCAGATGCTCCGGATGGTACAACTGAAGTCATGGCAATTCGCCATAAGTCTTTCCCATTAATCGGCTGGCAATTTCATCCTGAAAGTTTTTTATCCGACGTGGGTCCCACAATCCTGCAACGCTTTCTTGAACTGACGATATGATCAGCATTGAGCAAGCTCTGGAACAAATCATGGCCCGACTGCCTGAATGTCGCAGCACTTGGTGCGCGCTTGACAATGCGCTGGGGCACGTTTTAGCAGAAGATGTACAAAGCGATATCGACTCGCCACCCTACGATAAATCACTTGTCGATGGCTACGCAGTTATCGCAGATGACATCACCCTCGATATCACACTCTCCGTTCTGGAAGATGTGCTGGCAGGGCAGATTCCTACCCAGACGATACAACCCGGAACAGCGATCCAGATTATGACCGGAGCACCTTTACCTGAAGGAGCCAGCGCGGTGGTTATGATCGAACAAACCAGTCGTAACCAACAAGATGTGACAATTCATCAGGAAACCATAAAATCTGAAACCAATATTATGCGACAGGCAACATCTTTATCTAAAGGTGAGACTGTGCTATCTGCTGGTAAGTTCATACGTCCTATTGAGGTTGGCATTCTGGCGGAGATCGGTTGCACGAAGGTACCGGTCTATCAACAACCTAAACTCGCGATTATTAGTACGGGCGATGAGTTGGTGGAAGCAACTAAAACACCACAAGCCGGGCAAATCAGAAACTCCAATGGACCACTTCTGCAGGCCTTAGCCACCAGTCACGGTGCGGATGCTCATTCTCTGGGGATCGGGGTCGATAACTTTGAAGCGTTATCAGACCTGGTTGCTACGGGACTTGAATCCGATATTCTCATTCTTTCAGGCGGTGTCTCAGCCGGGGTGAAGGATTTAGTTCCTGCTGTACTCCGGCAACATGGCGTGGAACAGGTATTTCATAAACTCAATCTCAAACCCGGTAAACCGCTCTGGTTCGGTATATTTTCATCCGGTAAACATCAGACAATGGTCTTTGGACTTCCGGGAAACCCTGTTAGCAGTCTTGTATGCTTCCTGTTATTTGTGGCTCCGGTCATATCAAAGCTTACAGGCAAAACATCAGCCTGTCTGCGGGAAACAACCGCCAGTCTTAAAACTGATTTCCAACAACGCGGAGACCGTCCAACCTACTTTCCTGCTCAATTGACAGAACATGGTGGAAATCGCTACGTTACACCTCTAGCCTGGAAAGGTTCGGCGGATCAACAAACGCTCAGTAAAGCGAATGCTCTGGCCTTCTTTCAGGCAGGCAACCAACTTTATCAAACCGGTGAAGAGATCACTGTTTTTGAGATTCCTTCCTAACCACCTTGTGGCATGACTTCCCCTGAAACAAAGAACTACGTAACGGATTCACCGTTGAGGTATTCCCCGTTTCTATACGGATTGCTTGGAAACTGTCTTCTCTACGCTTGCCTGCCTCCGTTGGGATGGAGTTGGATGGCATGGTTCGCACCAGCTTGCTGGTTTCCCCTGATTGCGGTTAAAGATCTGAGCTATCGCAGCGGGTCGTCAAAACGAACCTATTTCGCACTCTACATTACCCACACATGCTGTTGGCTGGCACTGCTGCAGGGAATGCGATTGGCCCACTGGACAACCTACTTTGGCTGGGCTGCGCTTTCCTTCTATCTGGGTCTCTACCTGCCACTGTTTTTATATGCTGCCCGAGCGATTCATCATCGAATGAAATTACCACTTTCTTATGCCGCCGCATGCAGTTGGGTGTGTGTGGAATGGATTCGCGGTTACGTTATTTCCGGATTTTCAATGGGCTCACTTTCACACTCTCAAGTACACCATCTTTGGTTTATTCAAGTCGCCGACCTCGGAGGAAGCTTTGCCATTTCGTTCATTTTGGTATTAGGAGCCGGAATGGTTTATCAAATATGCCGGCAACTTCTTCCTAAAAATAAAACGGCAAGTACATTGTCAGGCAATACAAATCCAATGAGGACACTTACCATTGAAGGGACTCTTTTAGGAGGGATTCTCACCGGCTGCTGGATGTATGGACAAAGTTGCCTGGCCACGTTTGACTCCATTCAAACAGAACAATCATCGCACGTTTCTGTAGGGCTCATTCAGGGTGTCACCTATACGGAATTTGAATTGCCTTATGAACAGTACCTGAAAAAAGAGCGTGAAAAACAGGACACTTATAATCAACAGTCGATCCGAGCATTAGGAAATGAGAACGGATTAGATCTTCTGGTCTGGCCGGAATCGATGTATCCGGTCGGGCCGATACTACTCACGGGATCGGAAGACCAATTTCTTCACGTTCCGGGACAACCAAATGAGCTATCTCAGAATCAAAAGAAAGCCCGGGATTGGAGTAGCGGAGTACAGAAAAATCAAAGCCGACAACATCAGGGATTACTAAATTATTTGAATGGTAATCAGAATAATCGCAGTTTGCGCAAAGCGATGCTCATCGGTGGCACGAGTGCCGTGGATTTAACTCACAAATCCACGCCTAATTACAATACCGCCGTTTTAGTCTCACCTGAAGGTGAAGTGCTGAATATGTATCACAAGAACCATCTGGTGATGTTCGGGGAATACATCCCTTTAGGAGATACATTCCCATCACTCTACAACCTGTTACCGATCTCAGCTTTAGCTCCTGGAGATCAGGACCTTTTATTTGATATTGATGGTGTTAAATTCAGCCCTAATATCTGTTTTGAAAGTACCGTGCCTCACCGCATCAGAAACATGGTACTGACAACTGATGCTGATGGAAGGCGCGCGGATGTCATGCTAAACCTTACTAACGATGGCTGGTTTTGGGGATCTTCCATGCTCGATCTGCATTTAAGAAGCAATATCATGCGCGCCGTTGAACTCCGCAGGCCAAATCTGGTAGCAGCCAACACAGGAATTTCAGGCTGGGTTTTGCGAACCGGCGAATTAAAAAAGCAAATCGGAAAAAAAGAAGCTGGATATGTGATTGCCAAAGTGGGAAGGTCATCTATCGACAGTTTCTATCTTCTTTTTGGCGACATTTTTGCGATGCTTTGTGGACTAATTACGCTGATTTCATTGGGTAAAATAATCATCCCTAACTCTGATCAATAACTCGATCCTGGTTGGAAATTTAATGTAAACCTAGTTTTTCTGGATATGATTACTGATGATATTCGGGATAGAACGGAATAAAAATCATTTTTACTGTCTTTCAAATTGCCTAGATTAACAGTAATTGATTGACATTGGTAAAAAGTGAGACTTATATTGATTTCAGCGGGTATGTTTGTCCGAATTTTAAGAATGAGCGATTGTATCAATTGCTTGCGCTAGGCATGTATTTAGGCTGCTGCTATTTTGAATGTGGCTAACAAAGAGCAGGCTTAGTTCCGAACTAACCAGCGGTTATTCGTTTAGGAAAGCGTTAGTGTCATGACACTGATTGGAAAAATATTCACCGTGCTGATTTTTATCATGAGCTTATTGTTCATGGGGTTCTCAATTACGGTTTATCAAACGCATGTAGATCTACAAGATGCTGCCAGCAAGGCTAAAGAGCGAAATACAAACCTTCAGAGTCTGCAAACTACGTTGGAAAATGAGAAGACGTCTGTTGAGGCGAGCCTAAAGCGCGAACGTATCGCTCGGGCATATGCACTGGCTGCTCTGGAAACACAGGTTGAAGCAATTGCGGCTGACCTCGCTGACAAAGAAGAAATCGTTAAGACAACTCAGGCTCGAAGTAATGACCTTTCTGATGCTTTGAAAATTGCAGAATCCACAAAGAAACAACTGACGACAGAAGTTGAAGGTTTGCGTAAAGACATTAATAGCGCCCAACAGCGTACCGATACTTTCTTCGCCCAGATCCTTACTTTAACTGACGATGTAAATCACCTAAAAAGCCTGAAAACACAGGCTGAAGAACGCGAAAGTCAGTTGCGAAACCAAATCGGCCGCTTATCAAATGTTGTTCAGCGAAACGGTCTGGATGAATTCACCGATGTGCTTGATAAACCACCGGTATTAGACGGACGCGTGATCGCTATCCAAAAGGATCTGCTACAAATCTCATTAGGACAGGATGATGGCCTACGTATTGGCCATCAGCTTGATGTCTATCGCGGAGCTCTTTACTTAGGTCGTGTTAAGATCCGTGAAACCCAACCCAGCTCAGCGGTTTGCGAAATTATCCCTGAATACCAAAAGGGACAGATTCGCAAAGATGACAACGTCATCACTAACTTAAACTAACCATCCGAGTGATCAATCAATGGGATTGAATCAATGTTGAAACAAAAAATTCGCCTTAACGTGTATACGATGTTGTTAGTGTTATCATTCTTTGCGGTAACAACCTCAACGGTTTTAATGTATTTAGAGTGGCAGCGTTGGTTAGACCCAGCTGCTAACGTGTAACCTACAGGGCAGATCTTGCTAATGATTTGCTTATAATCTTCATCGGTTCTACGCGCTACAAAAGTAGTTGCAGCCTATACCTGCAGGCTTTGGGTACGCTGTTTTATCCGCCATTTCCTGGCAATTCTTAAGCAATTGTAGAGCCGGTCTATTATTTCTTTAATAATGTGTCTTAACTCCTTATTTTTCAGGCACTTAGGATGCGCACCTGAACCGTCGGGGGTGATTGTTATCACCCCCTGAATTTGGTAGAATCCAAGCATTCAAAAACATCTGATTTATAAGCATTTGAGGCTTTTTTTTCAGTGTTTTCCTTATCTAAAACAGACGCTGAAAGGACATAGACTTGTCTAGCGATGAAATCATTCCTGAAGACGATAATCAGGAAGATGATGGTTACACGGATGGAACTCTGATTGATTTACCAATCGAAGATGAGCTCAAGAACAGCTATCTCACGTATGCGATGAGCGTCATTGTGTCGCGAGCCCTACCAGACGTGCGAGATGGCCTTAAACCGTCTCAGAGACGCATTCTGGTCGCCATGAACGATCTTAACCTGACACCAGGGGCCTCCCGCGTAAAATGTGCCAAAATAGCCGGTGATACATCTGGGAACTATCATCCTCATGGTGAAGGAGTCATCTACCCAACGCTGGTACGTATGGCTCAGGAATGGAATATGCGGCATGTTTTAGTGGATAAACAGGGAAATTTCGGCTCTATTGCCGGACTACCAGCTGCCGCGATGCGATATACCGAAGCCCGTATGTCGTCAGCGGCGAGCTTAATGCTTGAAGACATTAAACTCGATACGGTCGATTTTACTCCCACCTATGATGAAACTCGTACGGAACCAACAGTCTTACCGGCCAAGTTTCCTAACCTGCTGGTTAATGGAACCAGTGGTATCGCCGTGGGTATGGCAACATCGATTCCACCTCACAACTTACGTGAAGTTTGTGAAGCTCTAATAACACTGATCGATGATCCGGACACGCCGATTATGGATTTGATGGAAATTGTCCAGGGGCCGGACTTTCCAACAGGCGGAACGATTTGTGGACGCAGTGGAATTCGTAAGGGATATCTAACTGGTCGTGGCACGGTCATCGTTCGTGCGAAAGCCAGCATTGCAGAACTGGATCGAGGGCGTTCGCAAATCATCATTTCCGAAATTCCCTTCCAGCAAAACCGTGACCGTGTTGTTGAGAAAATTGCCAATCTGGTAAACGACGGTCGTGTCAAAGGAATTTCCGGCATTCGCGATGAGTCCGATCTCAAAGAACCTGTTCGCATTGTCATCGATATCAAACGCGATGAGAATCCGGACGTTGTACTCAATCTTCTCTACAAATACTCCAACCTACAGGAAACAATTTCGATCATTCTGTTGGCGCTAGTCGACGGTAAACCTCGCACTCTAAACCTCAAAGAGATGTTGGAAGAGTACATTCGCCATCGAGTGGAAGTTATTCGAAGACGTACTCAATTTCTGTTAGCTAAAGCTCGTCGTCGTAAACATGTTGTTGAAGGTCAGTTGATCGCTCTAGCAGACATCGACGAAATCATCAAAATCGTAAGGAACTCAAGTAGTCATGCCGACGCCAAGACGAGTTTGATGGGCATCGAATGCCCAGCAACAATGCTCCAACGTGCATTGGGTGATACGGGATTTAAACAATTCCAACTGGAGCGCGGTGAAGCAGATGTATACCACCTCACGGCAGTTCAAGCCGATGCAATCCTTCGCATGACGCTTAGTCAACTGGTCAATCTGGAACAAGAAAAACTTGGTGATGAACACGGTAAACTGCTAGAAGAAATCACCGGCTATCTCGATATTCTGGATGATCGCCAGAATATTCTGGACATTATCAAAAGTGACTTAACAACAATCCTTGATAAGCATGGTGACGACCGACGCACTGAGATTTCCAATCTGGAATTAGGTAACGTCAATATGGACGACTTAATTACTGAAGAAACCATGGTCGTCTCGATTAGCCATCGCGGCTATATCAAGCGGATTCCATCAAGTACCTACAAAGCTCAACGCCGAGGAGGCAAAGGGCTTAAAGGGGCGACTGTCGAAGAAGAAGATCCAATTCAACATCTTTTTGTAGCCAGTACGCACGCCTACCTGCTTTTCTTTACCACAAAAGGAAAAGTCTATTGGCAGAAGGTCTATGGCATTCCTGAATTAGGGCGCGGAAGTAAAGGCCGCGCTGTCATTAACCTGCTAAATCTGGACGAAGGTGAAAAGATTCTTGATTGTATCCCGGTTCGGGATTTCAAACTGGAAGATCACTTCCTGACTATGGCTACCCGCCGTGGATTGGTTAAGAAAACTGATCTATCCTCGTATAGTCGTCCTAAGAAGGGGGGAATTATCGCCATCAAATTAAAGGATGACGATGAACTAGTCGACGTCGCGTTGGTAAAACCGGGTGATGAAATCGTACTTTCCACTGCCGAAGGTATGGCTATCCGCTTCGCTCAGGAAGACGCGCGCCCGATGGGTCGCAACACATCAGGAGTTAAAGGGATAAAGATTCAGGATGGCGATTCACTTGTCGGGATGGTTGTAGCGGATCCAGAAGCTGACCTGCTGACAGTTTGTGAAAATGGTTACGGCAAAAGAACTCCCTTCGGCCCTAATCGTATCGATGTTGACGGGTCGGAATCATCGGCCAAAGTTTACCGAACACAAAATCGTGGTGGTAAAGGATTGAGAGATATCAAAGCCACGGAACGAAACGGTAAAGTGGTGGACATCATCCGCGTTGATGACAATGACGAAGTATTAATGATGACCAAAGGGGGTAAGATCCAACGTATTCGAGCGGTCGAGATAAGCGTTGTTGGTCGTAACACACAGGGTGTTCGCATCATGAAAACTGATAGTGATCAAATCGCAGCTGTAGTTCGGATACCTCCCGAAGAAATAACCGAAGAGGATGAAGCTGCCGCTCAGTCCACAGAACCACCAGAGATATCGGAAGCCTCCGCTGACGAGTCCTCTGAAGAATAATTTCCCCTCCACGATTTCACACAGGTTACGATGGATCGTATCTGCAAGAAAATTTTCTAACCTCTGGCGAACAAGACCTATATGTCTGGCACGGCACTTATTACTGGGATCACCGGTCAGGATGGCGCTTATCTGGCAAGACTGCTGCTGGAAAAAGGCTATAACGTTCATGGGATGATGCGTCGCAGTAGTACTGAAACTCTGGAACGTCTCTCAGAGATACGCGAAGATATCACAGTGCATCAGGGTGATCTCCTCGATCAGCTCTCGCTGGTTCGCCTGATCGAAGAAGTAAAACCTACAGAAATCTATAACCTTGCAGCTCAAAGCTTCGTACCGACCAGTTGGTCACAACCCATTCTCACTGGTGAAACAACCGGACTGGGCGTCACACGAGTGCTGGAAGCGATCCGGCAGGTCAATCCTGACATTAAAATGTATCAGGCCAGTAGTAGTGAAATGTTTGGCAAGGTTCAGGAAACCCCCCAGACAGAGACTACTGCTTTCTATCCTCGCAGTCCCTACGGTGTTGCCAAAGTCTATGGCTACTGGATCACGATTAACTATCGTGAAAGCTATAATCTGTTCGCCAGTAATGGAATCCTGTTTAACCATGAATCACCACTGCGGGGGCTTGAATTTGTAACACGAAAAATCACCGACGGCGTTGCCCGAATCAAACTCGGTATACAAAATGAATTACTTCTGGGCAATCTCGAAGCTAAAAGAGATTGGGGATTTGCCGGTGATTTCGTCAACGCAATGTGGCTTATACTACAGGCCGCTGACCCCGGAGATTTCGTTATCGCAACAGGTGAACAACATTCAGTTCGTGAGTTTTGTGAAATCGCATTTGGAACTGTTGGCCTGAATCTGGAAGATTACGTAGGCGTCGATCCAAGATTCTACCGGCCGGCTGAAGTGGAAACTTTGCTGGGTGACCCTTCTAAAGCCAAAACAGAACTCGGATGGGAACCGCAAATCACCTTTGAACAGTTGGTAACCATGATGGTCGAAGAAGACATCAAGCGGGTTGAACGTGAAATTAAATTGAAAAGCTAAGCCGACAGGTAACGTATCGTGCGAGCGGTTGTCACAGGTGCAAACGGATTCGTCGCTGGACATCTCATCGACCATTTATTGGACGAGGGTGATACAGTTCTGGCACTTACGCGTACAAATGGTTGTCAAATACCATTATCTGAGAATCTAACAACCGGCGTCTGGGACATCACCAGACCCGCGTCTACAGGTATGATGCAACAAATACGGGAATTCAATCCGGAGGTCGTTTTTCATTTAGCTGCCATCAGCGTCCGCTCTCGTTGTGGTAATACCGAGCCGTCAGAAGAGGCTATGCTCGTTAATGTTCAAGGCTCGCGACATGTCGCCGATTGTTGCCTGCAGATGTCGCTTATCCCCAAGCTGGTTTTCACCAGCAGCGTCTATGTTTATGGTTCCTGTTACGATCAAATTACTCAGGTTAGCGAAGGAAATAAAACCTCCCCCGATAATGGATATGGGATCAGTAAGCTCTTAGCCGAACAGATATTAATGGAGTATGGATCCGTATTGCCACTGATTATTGCGAGGAGCTTTCAACACACTGGCCCGAGACAAAAAGGCTCTCTCTTAATTCCGGAATGGGTTCATAAGCTCCAAACGGAACCATCGCCACTGGAAGTCTATAATTTACAGACATGGATAGACTATTCAGACGCCCGTGACGTTGCCAAAGCTTACCGAATCCTGGCAACTCAGGCTTCTACAGGTGAAGTCTTTAATGTGGGAAGTGGTAATGCAATACGATCAGGAGAGATACTTGATACTCTGCAAGTAATTCTCGGCACGTCAAAACAAGTAAGTGAATCTAAACCAGGGAAGAATTTTCTGCCGATTGCTGATATTAAAAAGATCCAGTCTCAAACAGATTGGCGAGCGGAATATACAATGAAGCAAACGCTTCAGGATTTTGTAAACGAACTCAACTCTTAAGGCTCCCCCCAATGTGTGGACGTTTTACCTTAAAAACATCACTCAACACATTAGGGGAGCATTTTTTGTTCGATGTCCCTGCTGACATTACATTAGCTCCTAAATACAATATTGCCCCAACTCATAGTATTGCAACATTACTATGGAACGGAGGACGACGTCATTACGGCAGGATGCACTGGGGCCTTATCCCCCGCTGGGCCAAAGACAATTCGATGGCCGGCAAGATGATCAATGCGCGTAGCGAGACGATTCGTGAAAAACCATCATTTAGAGAAGCATTTAAGAGCCAACGCTGTCTGATTCTTGCCGATGGTTACTACGAATGGAAGCCCGACAAATCGTCAAGGCAACCAGTATATATTCATCATCCTGATCACCAGCCCTTCGCATTTGCCGGCCTTTGGGAAATCTGGACGCCTCCCCAGCAACATTCCGACGGACAAGTCTGGTGGACAGCAACAATCATTACTACCGATGCCAATGAAATAACAAGTAATCTACACCACCGGATGCCGGTGATCCTTGATCCTGAAAACTATGACAGCTGGTTAAATCCAAACACTGATAATCTTGATGCATTGCACGAATCGTTAATCCAGCCTCCTCAACAGAATCAGATGGACAAATTCAAAATGACTACAGTATCTACCCGTGTCAACAGTGTCAAAAATGACGATCCTGAGTGTATAAAACCTGATACTATTCAACAGGGATTGTTCTAAGCGTGTAATAAGCTTCGGCCGGGAAGAATATGCTCTCGTCAGCATTTAAATTCCGCAGCTTAAGGTCATAAATAAATCCTGCCCGAAACTCTTCAATATTCAATTGAACAGACAGGCTATCGGGAGCGACGGTTAAAGAAGTAATTCGATCCGTTTTTCTATCACGATCTGTCCCTCCGTAAGAGGTGGTGGAAATACGAGTCGCTGACTGAACAGAGTAATTTTTCGGATCTGCGGCACGCTGCCCATCAACTGCCGCTGTGAAGAATATTTCAAAACCTGTGGCATTCGCTTTCACTTCCGCAATTCCCGCTGGTAACTTAGCATTGGCGAAGTCCATCTTAGCCAAAGTACCGATATTATTAGCACCTCCCCAACCACTATCGCGAATCGAAGCAACATACAGGTCACCGGCTGGTGATACAGCGACCGAAAGAGGGCCCAGTAATGGCTCGCCATCTGTAGGCTGATCCAAAGTCAACGGATAAGCAGCTCCCTGCATTGTCTCGCCCACCTTTTGAAAACTCATCCGGATCAGTCGACGTGTATCATATTCACAACCGACCATATGACCTTCAAACGGCCCGAAGACATTCCGGCCCAAGATATTTTGCACCGCTAAAGGGGTTTCAAGGAAACAAATTCCATTAACACTACGTGTCCACGGGTGGGGCATATCAATCGCTGGTGGAGTAAGCGGGGGTCGTTGATTCTCCACACGTTCCAGCTTATTGATAAATCCAAAATGTTTCCCTTTAATCACATGATTAATTTCATTGTATGGGTTGTAATTCCCCTGGTTGTCAGAGACATACAATTGGCCGGAGGCATTGCGTGCCAACCCCATAGGAAAACGATGGCCTTTGGTATACGTTTTTACTTGAAACAAATACGGGTTTTCTTGAGTCGGCTTGCGGGGCACTAAATGTAAAACACTGCCTCGCAAATGCGCCGCAGCTTTACTGCGATCATCCTGTTGGCAGGCCGTCGTAATGAAGTATCCTCCCTGACCGTCGGGAACCGGACCTACCGTCCAGTCGTGATAATCCGCTGTGTGTCCCCAGCCAGCAGCAATTGTCTGTACCTTTTCATAGTGGCCATCTTTATCACGATCGAACATACGCAATAAAGCATACTTATTAATGACATCTATAGATTCACTATTTGCCTGTAGACCGTAGGGTGCTGCTAGCTCATGAATTCCAACACTAAGCTGGTCTTCCATCCCATCCTGATCAGTATCAACAGCTTTCCAGATTCGTCCTTTCAGGGAAGTGAGCCAGAGATCACCATTAGGATCCCAGTCGATTCCTGTTGGCATAAATTCATCAAAGAAGGGGAGCCGTGTCGTGGTAACTCCGGGGAGCACACTCAGTTGTGCTGTTTCCGGTGGTGGGATTGTTGCACCCAGCGGTGGGAAACGATCAACTTCCAGATTACTGAGAAACTGAATTGACAGGGTCTCCTGTTCAGCAATCAGCCCATAATATTCCTGATTAATCACAATGGGTCTGGCAGCTGTCTGAACCCATCGACTTCCCTGCTGGCCGGGAACAGAGAGCACGAACCCCTGATCAGTCTCGCGAATCTCCAGCGACTTCGGAGCAATCCCGATCAGTGGTCTGTATCCGTCCGGTATATTCTTTACATGAATAACACGTTCAATTCCTGCTTTGGCATCTCGTTGATCTTCTTCCCAGAGTTCACTTAAATCCTGGGTCACATGAACCCAGTGAACCTGCCCCTCAATTTCAAATTTAAACCTTGTAGTGAGTTGCAGGTAATCTTCATTTTGCACCCAACTATCGAGACTCGTTGTAAATTGCCCGACTAAGGCAGGACTATGAATCTCTCCATCATCATTAATCAGCTGAAAATCAGGAACTCCCTGAAAACCATCTTCCAACTTTAATCCACTCCAACTTTCACCAGCCGTTTCCCAGAACCAGATTTTTCCTTTCGTTCGCTGGCGGGCGATATCACCTTGCCACCAGCCTAAAAACCTCCCGGCCTCCATATCCCACATAAGGTTATGGCGATTGCGCAGACCAATCAGAGCCGGTTTTATGTACTGAACATCATGGTGGAAAACAACGTCTGTCAGAACTTTAGCACCTCGATCGACATCTTTGATTCCCGACAGTCTCGCGATGCGCACGGCACCAGGTGCCGGGGGTTCGAATCCTTCCTGATTTAAAGTTTCCCAAACGGCATCCAGTTGATGCGGTAAATGATTCTCCAGCACCCCCCGCACTGCCAGCCGCACCGAAGGCATTTCCATTCGTGGAACCATGCGGGCCGGATTACTAACCCAACGACTAAACCAGACTTTACGAATTCGGCTATTGAGAAGTGATAAATCAGGTCCTTTGGCATTCAACGGAGCCTTTGGTGGAACCATACTGCCCACCTGATGGCAACTCGTACAACCAAATCCGTCTGTCGTAACCAAGCGACTACCAGCCTGATATAACGCCTCTCTGGTCGGCTCAGGTTGGATTTCCGTATGATGCAACGCGATAAATGCATCATCCACCCTGTCTTTCTCAACAAACCATCCAATCAATTCATTTAGCTTGTCATCACTAAATCCAAACTGAGGCATACGAACTTTCAACCATGGCCTTCTGGCTGAATCTTTTCGTGCGATAGCATCCTTTAACGCCTCGTCATGCAACTTGTCGCCAACGCCATTTAATGATGGCGGAGCGAGTGCTGGTTTGAGACTATCTAGGGAAGTGATTCTACTGCCAATCTGATCCAGATTTTCACGAATCCCACCTGACTCATGTCGGGCATGGCATTGAAAGCAGTTATTTTGACGAACTAGCAAAGCCTGTGTTGTATCAGAATTGGATGACTTAACGTGTGTATAGAATTCGACAAGTGAATTACGATCAGAATCAGAAAGAGTATATGCCGGACGATGTCGTTGAGCATCAATACTGTCTAAACAACCATACGTCTCATCGAAGGACAATTTGATTTTGTCTTCGTTTACTTTCTTCTCATGACAATTCGCACAGCCTGACTCGTGATAAACTTTTCTTCCCCGCTCTGCCAATAATTCATCAAAAACGTACTGTTCCAACGCGATGACACTCTCTGCAGGCTTCAGACTACGCAAATATGCAATCACATCCTGCTCCTCCTTGTCACTTAATGAAACTTGAGGCATACGATGATGAGGATTCACTTCCGCCGGATTCTTAAACCATCGAATCCAGAAATCATCTTTACGTTTGAGAGAAATCTGGTTGAGATTACCACCATCAAACAGCCCCGGTTTCCCCATTGAGTCGGCCTGATGACAGGCTAGACAACCCACCGATGCGAAAACAATCTTACCTGACTCAACATTCCCTGCTGCTAATAATTCTCCTGCCGGCTTAGGATTTGAGGAGTTTTGAAAGAGATAAGCGGTAACCTCTTTTGCCTGCTGTTCACTCAATCCAAAAGCAGGCATACGATGAATAGGTTGGTCACCAACAGGGGACCCTTGAGGCGGACTCTTTTGTTTCAGACGAGCGACTAACCAGGAGGGCTGTATAAAATCCCGGAAATGGGTTAATGATGGAGCAACATCGATTGAATCCTGGTTAACCGGTGATTCGTGACAACGGGCACAGCGCAAGGCATGAGCCAACTCTTCACCACGACCAAAATGATCTTTGATAGTTTCCTCCGTTGGATGAAACAGAAATTGATTTCCAATCGGCTCTAATTTAAATGCCGGCCCCTGCCAGAGTAGCTTTAATTTTCCTCCATTGGGAGGAGATTTATAGGTCAGCTTAATTGGATGCCAACCAAACTGCATCTCCACAGATCCGGTAGTCAACAACCCCTCTGGTCCGGATTTTTCTGATACCTTCCGACCAGCAAATTCCAATTCAACTTCCCCGTCGGTTTCAACATACAACGTGTATTTACCGACTGACTGGAGAAAGAGTAAGCCCGTCCAACTCGCTTCAAATTGCTTGGTTTCTAAACGAGCATCTGCAGTCTGTTGGCGCCAGTTAAAAGACAGGGAACTGTCAATACGAGTCAGCGTGTTACCTACCTGATCTCTATAACGACCAATCCAGCCCGGCCGATATTCTTCGGCAAGCTCATCCAGTATTGCTTGTCGGTTATCCTGAGCATGGATACTGTCTGAGGGGAAAAAAAGGGTCGTTATGCCAGATAGCAAACATGCCAGGAGAATTCTTCGACGCATTACTATGTCAATCCTCAACACATTATTGAACTGTGCCAGGCCTTGGTACCTTTGCCAACGCAAACGCTTTTGATATGTTCTCGTAACAAACCTGAATCGCAGTTCGTGGATCATATCCTGGTTTACCCCACACCATTCCGGAAACCTCACAGGAAATATCGCCTCGATAACCCAACGTATAAAACTGTTTGAGTAAGGATGCAAAATTGATTGTGCCGGCTGCTCCCGGCAGTTCAAAACGAAATTTTCCATCGCTTTGCTTCACTGTATCTTTCACTGCGATATGTGCCGTCTTACTAGCAGCTTGTTGAATGGTTGGTATTAATTCCAGCCCGGTGTAAATGTAGTGACTGTAGTCATACACCATGCGCAGACGTTTAGGGTTATTGAGTTGTCTGAAGATCCAAAGAGCTTTTTCAGGATTATCCATCCCTCCTCCACGATGTGGTTTAATACAGATCGTGGTGGGGGATCCGCTGGTCTCTTCCACCCATCGACCCACCTGCTCAACAAATAGATTCTTCTTATCATCCCAGTTTCCTCCACCCAGCACGGTCTGAATCACGACATGTTGGGCATCTGTGATATCTGCCACAAATTCAGCAGCTTTTTGAATGCGGACCAGATTTGCATCGTTTATATCTTTGCTGGAATGGGGGGGCGTGTGTTCCATAATCGAAGTCAACTGAAGTCCGGTATCGCTCAATACTTTACGAATATTCTGTCGACGCAGTAACGTAACATTTTCCGGAGCCGCATCAAAGCCTTTGGTACATGTTATCTCTACAGCGTCATAGCCAGTCTTGGCAAGCAACGCAATAACCGCTTCGGTGGTAATTCCACGAGAACCATATGTACTAAAGCCGAGCGTCATACTGTGATTTTTTTTAGCCGTTGAAGCAGACAGGCATGTGCCTGCTGCTAATGCACCACTTGTGGCAAGCGTTGATTTAATAAACCGACGTCGATGATGCTTTTCAGAATTCGTTAGCATGGTCTTCACGTTCATACTTTAAGCTGCTGGGGGTAAACCACTATTATACCGGCATTAGACAGCCAACTCTCAGAATATAAATCAAGAAGTTAACGCCGGGCTAACTGCAGAACGATGGCCAGAAATCCAATTCCTGCCAATATTGTTCGAATTTGTTGCAGCAAGGTTTCACCTGCCAACTGTTCCCATCCAATTACTGCCTGAGAAGATCCAGATGACTTGGGACTCAGATCAATTTCTTTTTTTGCTTGTTCTGATCTGTCAGTCTCTTCCCCGGCATATATCTGACTTGCTCCTGAAGAACTTGATGTCGAATCTATACTTTCTGGAAGGTCAAGCATAGGACTAAGGGGTTCTCTAATTGACTGATTTTCATTTTGGTTAGTGGATTCGATTTCTTCATCCGATTGCGGCTGGGATGTCTGATTCCCAGCATCTTTGATCTCTTCTGCAGGATCCTGGTCTTGCTCTGGAACCGCAATGGCAGCTACCGTTTTCTCTTCCTTTTTTGATGCGAAATAACTCTCATCCACCAACATTGCCTCACCTTCGGCCGGCTCTGAAGTAGGTTCAGGATCAACTGAAGTACCATCTTGCGAAACCACTGCATTGTCGATCGTTGTTGGTTCTACGGTCGTTTGCGGCACCGGTGTAATACCCGCGATCGGACTTTCTGAATCCGTTGTGGCCATCTCATCTTCAACGGGAATAGCCTGAGCAGATGCCGGCGTATTTCCAGGTTTACCTTGATTCGGTTCATGAACCGGAGGGGTGTCAACTGAAAATCCGGTAATCGTTGCTTGCGATTGGGGTGGATCCAAAAGCGTATCTGGTTTTGTCGATTCCGGTTTTGCCGTCGCGACTTTCTGTTTCTCAACTGTTGCCTTCTGCATTCTTCCGACAATTGGATCAAGGAATTTCTTGACTCGGCCACTGTAACTTCCTGCAGTCGTTCTCCAGCCGGCCCCAAACAGCACACCTGCAAGTTCACCTTGCTGATTAAAGATCGGGCCTCCTGAATCTCCCTGTCTGGCGACTGCTTTTAATTCGACCATTTCATGAGGCTGGCTCAGACCGGGTGAAACATACTGAGAACAGATCCCCGAAACTGCACGGTACCGGCCGGAACCGTAACCAGCGATGGTTAATTTATCGCCGGGCTGAGGTGGTTGCTTAGTGATTTGCACGGCTTTAATACCGGGGCTCCAAATGAGCAAGGCGGCCAAGTCCCAGGTCGGGTCACTTGCCACAACTTTTCCGGAAGAGCGGAATCCATTGGGAAACGATATCAAAATCTCTTCTTTTGAATCTTTGATCACATGATGATTTGTAATTAATAAAGCATGTTTCCCTTGCTTATAAACAAGAGTACCGGAACCAAATGATGCTGCGTTTGTCTCGACGGACATTATCCGAGCGACTGCCGGATGAGGTACATCCGGGGAAAACTCTGCTGCACGAACCGATGACGCTGACAGGCTAAAGATCAATGCAGCAAGAAAACTGCCGAGAACAGCATGACGAATGATAGAAATAAGTTGGATTTGTCGCTTCATATTCCTGAGCCCCTCAATCCATGAGTTATAAAAGGGACTCGACGCATCCATTCGCCGATAGATTCTATTACCAGACTTCTATCGTATCGGTCAATCGGACCAACGAATTTTCATATTTTTTTTGAAACAGTAATTACCGGTATGACTGCTATAACCGGATACAAAAATACTGCGGCGAACCAAAACGAGAAGACGGCACAAATCAGCAGCTACTAGAAGAGCTCTTTAATAGGCTCGCCGTCGATAATCGAAAAATTAGGGCGCCCCTTTTCATCTTCATAAGTAATGTCCAGCGGTACTCCCATATGCTTATAGATGGTTGCACCAATATCTCCGGGCGTGATGGGACGAGTACGAACATCACTACCATCACGCTCACTCGAACCAATCACCTGACCATGCCTGAGGCCACCACCTGCTAAACACATACTCATTACGACCGGCCAGTGATTTCGCCCATCGACACTTTCCTGAGTACCAATATTAGGTGTCCGGCCAAATTCACCCATGGTGATAACCAGTGTGTCATCTAACAAACCACGTTGTTCTAAATCCGTAATTAAAGTGGTATAGAAGTGATCAAACAATGGTAACAATGGCCCCAGACCTTTAGTGATACCGCCATAGACTCCGCCTGGTATTCCATGGTTATCCCAGGTTCCCGAAGCAGTATGATAACTAAGATCGAGTGTTACAAAACTAACGCCCGCTTCAACAAGCCGGCGGGCAATTAATACCTGTTGGCACCACAAATGGTCGCCATATAAGTCACGGCATTTCTGCGGTTCGCGAGCAATATCGAAGGCTTCCTGCGCTTTACGACCGAGCAACATATCAGCAGCTTGGCGGCCATATTCATCATGCGCTTCCATATCCCCCTGGATATCCAAGCCACTTTTCATACGATCGAATTGTTTGACCAGTTTGCGGCGGTTGTGGATTCGATCAATCGTCAGGCCGCTAGGCATTGCGAAGATATCCGCACCCGATATTTTTCCCGTATCAACCCCAACATTGGTGTACACCGGCAGGCGGGATGCTTTATTGGCCAAAAAGGGATTATACTTTCTGCCTAAGTATCCGGCGTAACCGACATGGGAATGATGTTTTTCAAAAGCCACATAAGCCGGCATCACCGGATCGTTGGCTCCTTTTTCTTTAGCTATCATTGAAGCAAAACAAGGGATTTTTTCCGCTTTAGAATTTACACGCGGAGCGGCGGTACGGTCTCCGGTTTGCATCACCATATTGGGCTGATGATTGCTGCCACGACAGTCAACACTACGAAGGATCGACACCTTGTCCAACATGGCAGCCTGCTTCGGCAAATGTTCACAGATATGGACACCCGGCAATTTGGTACTGGTGACGCCAAACGGGCCGCGATTTTCATAGGGACGATCTGGCTTGGGATCCCATGTATCAAGATGTGACGGGCCACCTGCCATCCACAACAAAATAACGCTCTTACCCTTGCTTGAAGGCTTACCTGCTGAATTTGCCAGCGTATGACTTTTTAATAGCCCCGGTAACGACAAACCAGCCAGGCCAGCCATACTAGCCTTAAGCATACCTCGACGATCATGCATCACCAGACCTTCACGAGTACGCCCGTGAAGTGACATAAAAGCATGCTGCTGATGTTGAGGATTATTGGCCAAGGTCATATTCTTATTAACGTTTTACTAGCCGGAACTTGCTTAGTGATCATCAAACCACTACGTTCAGATTATCGGCTAATACTAAATAGAGCAATAAATATATTCCTAATTCCTTTCGTCGGGAGCATTTAAAGTGCAGTCTATCGTTGACGTTCGTAAAAATGTTCCTAGTGGTACGATTGTCATCAACAACCCCGAACGGGCAAATGCAATTCCTGCATTTGGATACATACAACTTCGGCAGGCTCTGGAGGATTTACATCAGGAGAAAAGTGTCCGCGCTATTATTTTAACCGGTACCGGCAGTCTGTTTTCCTCCGGCACAGACCTCAAACAACTGCACGCTGAATTGCAGCGAGATAAAATAGCATCTCATCAGGACATCTCATTATTAAATGAATTGATTCTGGTCATGCTTAGATTCCCTAAACCAATTATCGCAGCCTTAAACGGGCCTGCTCTTGGTTCAGCAGCAGCGATTGCATTGGCCGCCGATTTCATCATCGCAACCAAACAGTCAACACTACAACTACCGGAAGTCCGGCGTGGACTGGCATCCGGAAGCGCCATCACGATGTTGAATTTCCGGGCGGGTGCGGCGATAGCCACGAGATTTTCGATTACGGGTCAACCGATTCCAGTAGACATGGCCGTGGAATCCGGACTGATTCACGATGTGGTAGCGGACGATCTGGTTTGGGCCAGAGCTCATCAATTGGCGGTCGAGATTGCTGACACCTCGGCACAATCTGTTCAGATGACAAAACACCTTTTGAACGATTCTTTAGCGGACCAGTTGGAAACTCAACTTCAGGTCAACGGGGCCATGACGGCCGCAGCTCGCAGTACATCCCATGCCGGTTTAGGGATCGATGCATTTATTAAAAAACAACCACCTGAGTGGGACTAAATTGCTAAGCATATTTTAGCGATACTGACAAACATCCCCGACAGTCAGACGTCCGTCATGCAGGGCCGAAGCAATCAGAACACCATCACAACACGACTCGAGTCTGACAAGATCGCTCTTCGAGTTCACTCCGCCACCAGTAATTAATTCAAGGTTTGGATACTGCTGTTTAATCTGTCTGCAAAGATTATATGTTGGAGTTCCGTTTCCCATTCCCACCGCTGCTAAATCCAAAACGATTAAGGTCCTGACACCAAGCTCGATAACGTGTTGAGCAATTTGAAGTGCTGTTGCCTGGCTCCAGACAGGATCTGCATCGGAAGGTAATAGCGGCTCACCGTTTTGCATATCTAAACTAAAGACCAAACGCTCCGGAGAAATTACCTGCAGTAAGGACTCCAGATTCGAAGCATTCGGACAACACTCTAAACCAATAATAATGCGATAGAGGAAATCCAACGAAATGTCTCGTTGGATTGAATTCAGTTTTACGACCGATGAGAATCCAGCATCAAGCCAAATACGATAACGCGAATCCCAAACGGTTCTTAATACGTTGATATTAAGAGCATCACGTTCAATTCCATCCAAATCAGCGATATAGAATTCGGTCATAGCAAACTGCTGCTCAAACGCATCGCAAATAGATCGTGCATCTGTGTTGGGTGTAAGGATACTTTTGACCGGCTGATAACTATCACGTTGTCCGGCGATTCCACGAACGACCCTGCCATTTAACACATCCAATACAGGAATGATGCGCATGACGGCGACCTTATGAGAGATTAATCAACTAGCTAATGGTGGAAACCTTACAGCGGGAAATCATCTTCCGCAGCCTGTTGAGCATAGATAGGCATATGACGGTAATAGACTTCAAGAATCATCGTTGCCAGAGCGGTATTATAAAGACGCCCCCCAACTCGAGCCCCATGGCCTGCACCCATATTCCAGCTACCAGTATTTGCACATTGACCTTTTCCCGTTTCCTGAGTCGCCACCAACTGATCACGCATAGTTTTGTTCCATTTATCCCATAATGGGCCACCATGATGTCGCATAACCTGCGTTGCATAGTAGTTGTAATACATATCGGTCTTACTAGGAGCCCATTTAGAAATGGTCTCAACCCCCCTAATTAAAGCGGGTTCATCCTTCTTCCAACCTAAGTACATTCGACAAAGCAAACCAACAGCTGTTGTGGCATGTCCACCACCAGGGGTTGTATACCCATAGGTTGCTCCACTATTTGCCTGAACACTATCCAGAAATTTGTAGCACCCGGCAATCGTGTTTTTAGGAACATTCAAATAGGCCATGTGCCCACTTTTCAGGGCCATCAACTGCCAACCAACAACCGAAGTGTCACCTGCCTGACGAGGTTTATAACGCCAACCACCACCGACCGGATCCTGAGCATAGGTAATAAAGTTAAGAGACATCTGTGCAGGTGCCATCAATTGGCGATCTTTCGTCATAGCAAACGCTTCCGTTAATGTAATTGCACATAGACCGTGTGAATACATTCGACCGCCAGCATCTGTCAAATCACCAGTGGCGCCATTCACTTTCATGCTACGGGTAAGATAATACAAACCAGCCTCTACCTGTTTTTTGTACTCACCTTTCTTATGGGTGTTGCCAGCTCCCAGAAATGGGAGCAATGCCATCGCTGTAGCCCCATTGAACGATGTTTTCAGGGTTCCAATATTTCCGCAAGTACAATTACGACGACCGTCAGCGGTATGGTCAAAGCTCCAACCTCCATCCGGATTCTGGTGATTAGCAATCCATTTGAGTGCCATAGCCACCGCTGCTTCACTCTCCTTGGTTCCACCGTACTCACGTACCATTGCGCCTCGAGCTTCAGCTCCTCTTCCCGATAGTCCTGAACCAACCACTGACTCGGTTGATGACAGCAGATCAGTCTGAGGAGCGACCTGATTGGCAATATTTTCAAATTCTACGGCTGCAACCGGTGCTTCCACATCGTCAGCAATTTCAATTTCTTCAACTTCAGAAACTTCTTCAATCGGATTAACTTCAGTTTCCACTTCCAACGTTTCTGTCGGTGTAATTTCCACAGGCTCATCGATGGGATCTGTAAGATCATCCACGATCTCTTCAATTAGATCGTTCTTGGTCATAACGGATGTCAACGATGGCATTTCTTCTACCGGAGTCACTAACACCATCAACCCGAGGATCACGAGAATCACCGTATGAACTGCCAGACTAAACATCCAACTAGGAACAGCTTGAAATAACAAGAAATTGCTTACAAACGAAGAGCTCTTTTCCGCTACCGGATCTTCAGCCGACTGGGATGTTGCAGGCGTAGCATCAGCTACAGAAGTACTTTCTGACGCTGGCGGTACAGCTGAATCGGTGGCCGTTGGAAGTGGAGGAGGCTGATTTTCCGGGGGAACTTGATTAGGATCATTTGTGTCTGACATATTCTCTGTCCTTTGTGATCAAATACCAAAGGTATCCGCTCATCCATAAATCTGCGCATAATCTAGCGGCAGTATTCTCTTCCTTTAAAATTATCGGATAATTGGCAAAAATCAAGTATTACATTTTGTATCTCCTGCCGAGTTGACCCCCATAATATTAAGTTTTTCTGGTGTTGGGCAATATTCGCTACTGATAGAGATGCCATATTACTGACGAAACACAATAAACCATCCATTCGACAGTTGTGCGTCGCCACCGGCAAAGCTGGCCAAAAACCCCGAAATAGACCGTTGTCAAAGACCAGTAAGCACGACTAGAATAGTTGCTTCAACCAAAATAAATCCATCCGTGAAGCAACGGTTCTGAACATTTTCACGGCACGACAGAATTATATAAGGTGATCCTATGGCTGGTCGAAGTAAAAAGAAAGCTGAAACTATCTTCCTCGTCTGCGAAGAAACCGGCGATTACAACTACAATGTCAAGCGTAAACCTGGTGGTGAAAAGTTGTCGCTGAAAAAGTACAGCCCACGTCTACGTCGCCACACGGTACACGTAGAAAAGAAGAAGTAAGTCGTTAAGCTTCAAAACAAAGAGTTTGGTGTAATCCACTCTGACGTGATGTCCGTCATCGATTACACCGGTGTACTGAATCGAAAAAAAGATGCGAACAGGTTCATGACTAGGTAAACTGGTCGTGAACCTTTTCTATTGATATTCCGAGATCTGGATGATCGCTCATTCAAAGCATGGATGATTTGAGTAATGCAAAAACGCTGGAAAATATTACCCTTTGACCCTGACCGGGTAGAACAACTGGAAGCTGCGGCTCAGATACCCACTGTGGTTGCTCAGCTTTTACTAAATCGAGGCATTGATCATGCCGAAGAGATCTCTGCATTTTTAGAGACAAAACTGTCGGGTTTACGTCCTCCTGAAGAACTACCGGGAATCCCGGAAGCAGCTAGCCTGATCTACAAAGCTGTCAAGGAAGGAAAGAAAATTCTCATCTACGGTGACTATGATGCGGACGGGATGACGGCATCCGCCATTCTTTATCGCTGTCTTACTATCCTGCATGCTGAGGTTGCTTACTTTGCACCTAATCGTATATCTGACGGTTATGGACTCAATACAGCACAGATCCGGCGTCATCATGATCAGGGATTTGAACTTATCATTTCGGTCGACTGTGGAATCGCTAATGCCGAAGAAATTGACGTGGCTAAAGAACTCGGCATGCAGGTTGTTGTTACCGACCATCATGAATTTGCTGAGCGTTTACCGGAAGCCGACGTGATCGTACATCCCCGACTGCCCGGAACCGATTATTCGTTCGGGGGTCTTTGCGGCGCAGCCGTTGCACTTAAATTGGCTTGGTCACTGTGTCAGCTCGATAGTGAAGCAACACGAGTCAAACCCGCACACCGTGATTTCCTGATGATGGCAGTCGGCATTGCCGCGATCGGAACAGTAGCAGATGTCGTGCCGCTGCAGGACGAAAACAGAATCATCGTCACTCATGGCCTTCGCAGCCTCAAAAACCGTCCTCCACTGGGCTTAGCAGCATTGATGAAACTTACAGGGCTGTCAGGCAAGCAACAGTTTGATGCTCAGGATATCGGTTTTAACATTGGTCCGCGACTAAATGCAGCGGGGCGTTTGGGACAAGCTCCGCTCGGAGTCGAATTGCTCGTAACGAACGATGAAAAACGAGCTCACGAACTGGCGGAGTATCTGGACAATCTGAACAACGATCGAAAAAAAATCGAACGCAGTATCAATCTAGCAGCAGTGAAACAAATCAAAGAGAAATACGATGTTGAGAATGATCCTTCATTCGTCCTCGCCGGACACGGTTGGAATGCTGGTGTGATTGGAGTTGTCAGTGGCCGTCTTGCCGAAAAATATGCTCGCCCGGTCATTCTGATCGCTTTGGATCAAATGGGAGTTAAACCGGGAATCGGGTCCGCGCGAAATGGAGGCATCGGGAACCTCCACGAAACTCTTCAGCACTGCACTGCTCACCTGATCAAACATGGTGGCCATGCTGCAGCAGCTGGTCTAACGATTGAGGAAAATCAAATTGACGCGTTTCGTTCAGCGTTTTGCGAGTACATACAGGAAAGCATCACCGCCGAAGATCGAATCGCTGAAGTCGTTATTGATGCGGAGGCATCTCTCAGTCAGCTAACACCGCAGACTATTTTCCAAATGCAGCAACTCGGACCGTTTGGTGAAGGGAATCCGGCTCCGGTACTGTGTGCCAGTAATGTCGACGTTGTCACAGGTTCAGCTAAACGCATGGGAGGAGGTGAACTCCACCTCAGTGTGAAAGTGTCTCAGCATGGAAAAACTTTACGGGCGGTTGCCTTTGGTCAGGGTGACTGGGCTGAGGAATTGGACCAGGTCCAAGGTCAGATTGATGTCGTTTTTAAACCGGTCATCAACGAATTCCGGGGACAACGCAACGTCGAACTACATCTCGAAGACTGGCGCCCCGTTGCCGAATCAACTTAACGATTGGGAGTCTTTTTTGTCCCGGGGCGCACCGGGTAAGGTGGAGCCTGCGGTGTTTTAATGGGCTCTTGCTTGAGCTTCTGTTGCAGATATTTAATAGCAGCAGCCAATTGCGCGTCTTTACCTGCAAAGGTGGCATGCGGCAAATTATCGACAACAATATCCGGGTCCACTCCATGTCCCTCAATCAACCACTTCCCTTCCGGACCAAATACTCCGGACTGGGCGGCGGAAGCATAGCCTTTGTCGACCAGACGGTTATTAATACTCAGCCAGATCTCCCCACCCCATGTTCTCGTCCCAATCACAACTCCATAACCCAGCCGTCGGAACCCTTCAGCAAAAGCTTCCCCATCCGAGGCCGTGCGCTCGTTACAAAGTACCACCATATGCCCCCGAAATGCATATTGCATATTCCAGTAAGGTTTTCCGACTCGGGGTTGCCAATAGAACCATGCCTGTCGTCCGAGCTTCTCGAGGATCCAGCTATCTATATTGCCTCCACGATTGTGACGTACATCTACAATTAAAGCCGGACGATTATATACGGGATAAAAATCTCGCGTCCATTCGGCAATATTATCCTTTCCCATTGCCCGCAGGTGCAGATACCCAATCTGCTGCTGACTCACCTTATCTACTGCCAGACGCCGAGAAAATTCCCATTGGTCATATCTCAAATCTGCTTCACGGGTCATCGAAATCGGCCTGACCACAACCTCACGAACTGGATCATTGTCCGGCCCCGCTACTTCCAGCAAAACCTGACGACCAACCTGTTCCCTCAATAACACATTAATGTGGCCTACTGAATTAACATCAACACCATTGACTTTACGAATCACCGACTGCTGCTTAATCTGAACATCCGGGTGAGCCAAGGGGGAAAGGTTTTCGGGATAATCCGGATCTGACATGTAAATATGTTCCACAACGTATCCTTTGCGGTCCCGATCATGACGCAAGACAGCACCCAGAGAACCAATTCCCACATGGTCGCCGTCGGTACGCTGCTGCCCTCCACGCACATAAATATGCAGTGCTTCTAATTCACCAACCATTTGCTCCAGTAAATCATTTAGCTCTGCCCGATCGGTGACTCGATCCACTAATTTTAGATGCAAATCTAGAACCTCTTTCCATTTCACGCCATGTAGGTTGGGATCATAAAAATAATCTCGTTCCAATCTCCATGCATCCACTAACATCTGTCGCCAGCGTTTGACCGGATCGACGGAAAATCTGACGTTTCTTAAAGAAACCAAATCATCGCTTCCACCTCCAGACTTACCGTGAGCAGCAAAGACGTAAAAACTCCCTGACTTCCGCAATGCTACATGTTTAGCATTGGTAGACAATTCGTATGAATCGATAGAGCTGGCGACAGTTACGACATCAGCCTCAAATTTACGAGCACGAGATTTTAGTGAGCGCGACGATGATGTCCCTTTGTTGGTGCTCACCCAATACAGATGTTTGGCTGTGACTGCTAATTCACTGTAATTACCTCCACTAACAGGAAGTTTGCGGATTCTTCGCATGATGTTTTCAAAATCTATTTCAATTCCAAGCAGCGGAACATCCGGTCCTTCCAGATTTTTCTCCGAGTCGTCTTCCCGTTCTTCTTCATCTAGTTCTGTGATTTCTCGAAACGGTGAAGAAATATCATTCTGAAGTGCCAACTCATAGATCAAAGTTGTATTATCAAAGTACGGTTCCGGTTGTCGCGGACCCCAGGGGCTGGCAACTGACGAACTGAGGCGACGGTCTGACAGAAAATATAAAAATTTACCATCCGGGCTCCATGCCGGATCATAACTGTCAGCCCTGTCCGTGGTTACAGCAATCGCTTCTTTCTTTTTCAGTGACCATAACCAGATTTGATCCGTCCAGTTCTCAGCAGATTTGGCATAGGCAAGCCATCGGCTGTCCGGGGACCAGCTAAGATCATAGAAATTGCCATAATCCGACACGCCAATCCGCTGCTGCTTGCCTGTCGCTGTTTCGGTAATCCACAAGTGATGATTCTTATCGGTGAAGGCCAGCCACTGACCATCAGGTGAAGCCACAGGCTGAAAGCGAAAAACCTTACCCGTTCTGGTTATCTGGGAACCTGCCTGAAGACCATTAGATGGTATTGACCAAACTTCATATTCACCGGTTTCGTCTGTCAGTGCTAATACCTTATCGGCTCCAGGCTGAAATAATACTGACCTGTAACGCGCGGAAGAACTATGAGTCAAATGCACAGTTCTACCGCGGTCGACCGGTACCACAAACAAATTACCATGCAAGGCGAGAGCAAGATTTTTACCATCATCACTTAAGCAGTAGGAGTCCAGATAGTCTTCCGGAGACTCAACCCAAAGTTCTCTTCGCTGCTCGAAGTCCGACGACAGTGTAATAGGAATCACTGCTGAATTATCTGTACTCAGATCAAGGACATACAAATCAGCTCCAAGCTGATAAACAATTCGATTACCATGTAAATTCGGTCGTAGACAGTCAAACCCTTCATGCTTGGTGTGTTGCTGAAGGTCCTTGCCTTGTAAATTCATTGACCAGATATTCATTGTGCCATCGCGGTCACTATTGAAATAAATGCGGTCACCATGCAGCATCGGTGAACGACTGGTCCCGGTGTAGTCTGCGGTCAGAGCAACGGCTTCATCTTCTTCCAATATGTACTTCCAGAGGTTTTCCACAGAACCGCCGTGGTACCGTTTAGTACTCGAACCCTGCTTGGAGAGTCTGGTGAAAACAAGCCCCATCTGCTTCCCCAGCCAGGCAGCCTGTGAAGCCTGATTCAATTCAACCCGTTCGATCTGTTTTGTTTGTGGATGAACTAAAACCAACTGAGTATTTGGAAGTGTGGAATAATGGCGGGTTGCATAACAAACCCGTCGGTCAGGAGTCCATCCAACAACTCGCGCCGACTCACCATCATAGGTTAAGCGTTCTGGCTTTCCTCCTTCTACAGGAATCAGATAAACCTCCGTTGGCCCTTCGTACGAAGCCGAAAAAGCGATCCACTTTCCATCCGGAGAAATCGCTGAATGCAGTTCCTGCTCCGGATGAGTTGTCAAACGGGTCGCCTCAGAAGTCCCGAGTCTAACTTTCCATAGATCACCTTCGGCTGTAAAGACAACCATGTCCCCGTGAATTGCCGGATAACGATAATACCCATTATTTTGAGCCTGACCTGCATTTGACAGCACGGTCAATAAAATTAGCAAAGACAAAAGCGTGTGACGCGAAAGCATATCACATTCCTAATTCTTAGATAGTTAAAGCAAAATACGATTTAAACTGTTCCCGTTTTAATGATATTTCAGTCGATATTAACGGGCTTTGGTTTGAGCGAGAATTGTTTCGTAAATAGTAAGTGCCTGATCATAAGCCTGACGAGCCGCTTCTTTCTCAGCATCGGCAATATACCTGCTTCGGTTCTCCCAAAGCAGTTTCGTTGACTCAAGACACCAAAGCACACTTTGAGTTGACGCACGAATCGGGCGATCATTCACCAGTACGTTCACCGGATTGGTGTGCAATTGTGGAAATTGTCGCAACGCCACCCAGCTACTCTGAGAAACCGGAACTTCAAAATGAAGCTTATGCTGCTTACCATCAGCCGGGACGCTTGCCGTAGCAATGACCTGACCATTGACAACTACTTCAACTTGTCGCTCACCACCTTTCACATACTCCATACTGCGCGGAGCGTGTAACAGTACGGTATCTCCGGCAAGTCGGTTAGCTTCCGGATCGATCGTGCCGTAAGCCACACCTTCAGGCGTGGCCGGAGCAAAAGAGACGGTCGCATCAACCAAAACAGTTCCGGCCTCTTTCAACTGAACATCTTCCATACCCGCAGTCTTTTGATTCACCCGAAAATCCAGCGCGTGTGCATATCCATCTGATACATACGATTTCCCTGTCGCTAAAGCACGGCACCACTGCTGATAAGTCCAGCGTCTGGACTGACCAAGCTGCACATAAACTCTTCCCTGCCCCACCCGACGACTCGACATACAGGGAAAATCTGTCTCACCGCTGAGTTTAATCGGAAAGCCACAGTTCATCAGGTGATACCACGTGTTCCATTCCGAGATTCGAGGAGTGTCCATAGCGCTGAGAAAATCGCAAACGCCAAGGGGCGTGCTGACAAAAACCTCCATTGCTCCACGTCCTGACATTGCTGGGATTGCATAATTTGGCAATTGATCAGAAGCCCGGTCGAGCGCAAGTTTAATCTCACCTTCGTCAAGCCGCCGGTCACGGTTCATATCGATTCGGGAAAATTCGTACGGTAATAAAGCCTGTCCGACCTCGTCACTGTTAAGACTTCCATCTTGATCGGAATCATAGCGTCGCAAAGTCCAGACCGCACCAGCTTCAGGATCAACACCTAAGGCTGAATGAGGATAGCCGGTCACACCCCCCTGTTGTTTACACCACTTCAACACAGGAACCGTCCAGGTGGGCCAGCCTTTGGTCTTGGTTCCATCCGATCCGGGATAAGTCTGGTTTTTCAGATTTAAGAGGCATACGTGCCCCAAAGCCGCGGAACCAAATCCACTGATTTCAAGATCATATTTGAGCAGCGTATTGCGTTCACTGACATCATGAGCCAATGGTGCAAAAAACTGCCGCTGATGGTCATAACAAGGCCCCCAGGTTAAGACGCATCCCACATTCAGTCCTTCTCCTTTAACCTGGCGGAACATGTCTTCCGGAGTAACTCCTTCAGTCGGCAATGTATAATGAGAACAACCGGCTGCATGAATATGGTGATCACCTCCATAGAAACCAAAAGCATTAGGATTTACCCAACGCTTTAACTTTATCTGCACAGGCGTTGTTTTTTGGCTTGAGACTTTCAAATTCATTCTGCCAACCAAATACTCCGGGCCACGGCTGTATGTCACTTCATACTCTCCGGCCGGCAGTAAAACATACTCACCATCTGCTCTGTAGATCTGTGGCTGAAAAAAGAAGTCGGGAACGACCCGTTTGATTTGTGACGGATAAACTCGCCCTGTTTTATCGGTGATGATTAGCCGAGCAATTGACGGTTTGTCATTCTCATCACGAATTTCAAATGGGACTGCAATAGCTTTCGCCACGTTGATCAGAACTGGTGTTTCACCACGAAATCCCAAATCCTGTGTCCCTTGTCCAACATCAAACCGGAATAATACTTCCCGACGACCGGCCTCAGTTGACGAGACATTCATAATTACATATTCAATATCAAGTCCACTAAGACGAGTTGTCATCGGCGGCGAGCGAAAAACATCTACTTCTAAAAACCGGTGTTTGGCTCCTTCGCTGTTTTCATCGTCTGCTAGTTCTGTCTGTTCCTGTCGTTTCAAAATCCCAACAGAGCTTCCTGCATAAACAGGACCGGAACTGGGAGAACCAATATTCAGAGGGATTTCGACATGGGCCATATTATGCACCTTAAGCAATAATGGCGTGAATCCATGTTGTTGAATATTAACTTTACCTGGGCCACGTACTCCCTTCACTCTGACTTCCGGATTAATCTCGACTAACGCAACTACTTGCTCATCTAATAATCGTTGAATCGCGATAGAATCTTCGTCTGCAATTGCCTTTTCCAGATTGTTCTGCAGAGATTGAGAAAGTGGATGCCCTAAATACTGTAAGCTTTGAATCACCCTTTTAACATTAGCGCCTAATGGTTGGGACTCAACCGGAACGCGTGTCAGTTCCTCTGCACGAATGTCACCGCCAGCAAGGAATAAGACCAACAGCAGAGAAGAGCATAATCGTATCATCTGAAGATTCTCTCCGGTAACAGCTAATAGGAAAGCTGTTATTGTAGCACGCTATAGCATCACAGGCTCAGAATGACTGGAGTCAAAGCAACTCACGAATCGGACTTCCGTGATAGACTTGATGGGGTCGATTGAACTTATCATACCAGGCAACCGTTTCGGGCAATCCCAGTGCTGAATAAATCGTAGCGGCCATATCTTCCGGAGTGTACGGGTCTGCGGCCGGATAGCCTCCCTGACGGTCAGAGGCACCAACAACATTACCGCCTTTGATTCCACCTCCGGCAAAAAAGACACTTTGAACAGGCCCCCAATGGTCACGTCCCGGCTTGCCACTCTTTGCACCATTGAAGGTAAAAATCCTCGGCGTCCGGCCAAATTCTCCTGCCATGACAATCAGGGTTTCATCCAGCATCCCACGATCTTCCAGATCATCCAATAATGCTGCCACAGCCCGGTCGGTTGGTGGTAACAGGTAATCCTTCAAATTATGAAACGCATTTTCATGCGTGTCCCATGCTTCATCATTACCCAGATTCACCTGAACCATTCTGACGCCGGCTTCGACTAGTTGCCGTGCCATTAATAACGACCAACCGAATGTGTTTTTACCGTACTTTTCCTGTAAGGCATCTTCGGCCTCATGGACATCAAGCGCTTTGTGAACTCCTTCACCTGTAAGTAACTGAGCTGCTTCACCCCGGAACCGATCAAAATTCTCGACCCCTGCCGCTTTATCTAATGTCCGCCGTTGTTCATCCAGACCGGATAAAAGATTTAAGCGGGAACGAAAACGATCTTTCAACATGCCATGTTGTAGTTCAAGACGCGGCGCTTCAAATTTGTAATTATCGGGATTTTTCGGTCCTTCCCAGCGATGAAAACCATATTCGGGAAAAGCTCCGTGAATATATTCGGATGTTCGAAATCGACTCGCTTCTATGAACCACGGATCATTCTCGGGACCCATCACACCGGCAAACTGCCCGGGAATTGTGCGGCCCGTTACGTGAATCAGTTTCTCCGGCAATACGGCTGCCGGTGGTAAGTTGTTTCGTCTAGGTAAAACCTTGCTCACCATCGATGCGATACATGGATGGTCCGTGGGATTAGGTCGAGAACCGCTAAACCCACGAGGTAAGTCACTTCGTCCGGTCAGCATGACATGATGACCTTCGGAATGTTCGTTATAGGGATGAGTGAGTGAACGCAGCAATGCCCATTTGTTACTACGCTGAGCCAACATCGGTAAATGCTCGGAAACCAAGAGACCCGGAGTTTGAGTTTGAATAGGCTTGAATTCACCTCGTATATCTTCCGGAGCATCTGGCTTAGGGTCAAAGCTCTCATGCTGAGCCAATCCGCCTGACAGAAAGATGTAAATCACATTCTTAGCTGTCGGCACAGTGACCTGCTGGCCTGCCATGGCTGTCAGTGGATCCAGGTGATTCATTCCCAGTCCCAGCAAGCCTACCGAACCTGCCTGAATAGCAACACGACGACTGACTCCTGAATGATACATAATTAAACAATCCCTTCCTTTCTTGTATATCATCATTCTACTCAAAGCAAATATGTAACTTCAAACATTGAATCTGGCTTTAATCTCTACTGATTATGCGAAATATGTGGTTAGAACATTGCTTGTAAGACACCATTTATTACCAGTTCATCCTTTTACAGCTCGTTTTTGCTTGCTATATTCATAGATGAATTTAGATGTTTTATTCGGGGGTGAACAAATTCAGCTCTGAATAGGTTGTTTCGCATCTGAGTCCGAAGCAATTTTTAGTTGCCTATCCAAATCATTTGTTGTCCTTTTAGATAAAGAGAGAAGACAATGCATAAAAAGCTTGTAGCACTGCTTTGCGTTGGCGTGATGATCACGATTGCAGGTTGTGGCGCATCCAATCCCCTTACAACACCTATTACCGGAACGGTGACCTATGACGGTGAGCCTTTAGAAGGTGCGACTGTGACTCTGACTCCGGAAGCAGGATCATCCGGTTCCCGTAGTGCCAGTGGCACGACTGATGCCAGTGGTAATTTCACGCTCACTACCGTTTTCACAGACGGCCAGAATTCGCCTGGCGCGGTTGGCGGTTCTTACACGGTTCGTGTTTCGAAGCATGAAATTACAGAAAGCACAGACCAGGATCAAAGTAACTTCGATGAGAATGAAGGGGATCCGTCCGCAGCTTATCAGAGTCAGGTTATGATGATGACTGAAGACTCAGAAAATTCAGGCCCTGAAAGTCTGATCAACGATATTTTCAGTAGTTATGAAAAGCATGACAACTGGAGCAATGTAATTAGCATTGCTGAGCCCGTTGATGGTGGAGCAGCCAGTACGCTGAATATCACACTTGAAGATAATGGCGTCGGAGAAGCTAAAATTCAATAAGCATTGAATAACAGATTGGATGCTTACCAGCAGTAATCAGTTTGACCGGTGACTGCTTTTTAATTCTCAATCATGTAATACTGGTGAAACTCTGACAATTGCAGACAGTTTCATACATTCACTTGATTGAAGAATTGTGGAATATTACTTTCAATTACAACCTGTAGTTGTTTATATTTATTTCATAACTATTTTTTGGGAATAATTCCAAGGTGGTTCGAATCTATAGTAATAGTTTCAAAACCCCTTTTAGTACAAATCTCTTTTAGGTTTATAGAGGAAAATCAAATGCAAATTTTCAAAATTCTGGCAGCCTTTTTGGCTGTTGCTACCCTCGGAATCATTGGTTGTGGTAACGACGATAGTGGTAGTTCAAGCGAAACACAAGGACAATATGCAGCCCCTGGCGACATGAATGCTGATACCGGCGATATGGCTGATCCCGCTGACGAAGGCGGTGAAGAAGAAGCTCCTGCTGAAGAAGCTGCTGAAGAAGCTCCTGCCGAAGAAGCTCCTGCCGAAGAAGCTCCTGCTGAA
>PAPJ01000060.1 GCA_002709045.1 Planctomycetaceae bacterium
CCCCTCTCGCAGAAGGTAAAAGTTGCACCCTCCGGCTAGCCAGCCAGCCAGTTAGAGTGCCTTAGCGGTCAGTCTGGAGCGTTGTATAGCGTTCCACAGCAGTCACAACACAGATGTTCATTACCAATCGGCTCAAGAATTCCAACCTCACAGTCTGGACAATGATAAACACCTTCAGACTGAGAATAGAAGAAGTCAAACAGAATGTAGTCATCCATGAAATCAGACATAGAATTGCCACCATTTACCACTATTTCGCCACCAGACGTTGGTATCTGCGTTTTTTGCCTATACGTCTGCGTTTTTCAGACTCCTGCTGGGCGTGCTTTTCTATTTTTGTAGTGTTGCACGCACTGGCATCAGCCGGCATCACCTTGTTTTTTAGATTTAGTTGATAAGTTTGATCGACTGTGCTGGCTAAAACGGGGCCAAGCCCGAATAATTTCCGTGCCGCTGGCGCATTCTCAATAAGAAAAATAAATATCTGACTGTTGCTAAATCATTCGTTCTTTTCACGCTTGTGTGATTTGATGGCATGAATAATGCCCATCACCCCGACAAATAACAGAAACGATCCGAGCAAAATACCTCCTACCGCAAATTCGCCGGCATCCGGAAAACTTAAAAACATCATAATAAGTGCTCCACCTATAAATGCCGTGAATATCCAAAGCGGATACCTGATAATCGCTAAAATAATGGAATAAGCTTTATGCAATCCGGATTCAGGATTCCTGGCTGCGATTAGCCCCAGCTTCAGGATCACAGCAGCAATTAGCATACCTATTATCTTCACTAGGTTCGGTTCCATCTGCGCCCAGATAAACATTTGAATTAGCTCCCATCATCAGAGTCTGAAAATCATATTATCTTTTCTATAACCTACTTTCACTGAACACTGCGACGTAAACAACTTGAAGTGAGTAATAAATCGTATGGAATTATGAATTTTAAACGATCTGAAAACACACTGAATTTGAATTCAGTAAGATTTGTGTTTTGTAATCCATCTGAGTAACTATTTTTTCGGTAAACTCTATGATTCAGGATTTTTCACTCACCTTATTGGACTCCTACCGGGCATGATGTTTTTTAACCTAAGGAAAAAATCTGCGGCCCGATCACTTATCGGTTCCCTCATCAAACTACAGTCTCTTCTCCTAATAGGCTGTTTCTCGAATCTTGATGCCGAGGAAGTAGCCCGCTGGACTCTCAGCTATGATGCCGGGTACCGTGACGCCAGTGGTGCTTATGCCGGCGGCAGTGAAATCATGCATCTCGTCTCTCATCAAGGAAAAATTTATGCCGCCAATGGGTACTGGATGGATGCTCACTGGGTGATTCCACCGGATGGCCAAAAACAGTCCGCGCAGGTCCTGCGGCTCGACAGGTCCGATGGTAGCTGGCAAGTTGATCTTGAGATGGGAGCAACGAACGGTTACGACCTTCGATATATGAAAGGCAACATCCTCAAGTCAGTCACTTTCTCCTATGACGCAAACGGTAATGCTTTGGACACTCCCGTCAACTTGCTTGTCATGGCGGCCGGGGCAACCTTCGAGCGGGGCGGAGCTGTTTCTGCCTGGGTTCGTGATGACACTAATGGTACCTGGAATCACTCTATCGTTCGACACGGTGCAAATACCGGCGGCATCCGCTGGGTTCCACGGGACATGGAACTCTACCGGGACAAAGAAACGGGCATCGAACGTCTTATCCTCTTACTGGGAAATCCCGGTGTGGTTTCCGGCGTCTTCGATCCGAACATTCCAGGTAAGATCCGCTGGGAAACGGTACTTGAATACCCCTTCCCCGAAGTTGGCAGTGTAACCACTCGTCCTCTTGGAATCGTACAAGCCAACAACTCACTTTTATTCTCCGTTGACGATGCTATCCTTCGCCGAAACGACGGCATACGCCCCGACTATACCGAAATAATTCGACTGTCTGATGATGTCGATACGGATGTCGGAGGCATTCGCGGTCTTACCACTATTGAAAATCCAAATGGGCCGGGAGAGTCGATTCTATTCCTCTGGGCTCCGGGAGGACGGTCTACCAGTCAAGTGAAGCGACTCGATCCTGACGGCAACGGCGGCTACACCATCCATGACGAAAAGAGCATGATGGGGCTCATGGAAAGACATCTTGGTCGGGAGGTAACCTATACATTAGGTGCTCATAATATGATGTATCCCATTCACGATCCTGAGAGTGGCGAACTTGTACACATCATTGGATTCCAGGGAAATCTGGCCGGCAAGCACAATCTGCAGTGGTCCGGAAGCCGTCTCTACGCCGGTGCACTGTACGCAATCCGCCATGCTGATCAAACCTATTCAGTTCACGAAGTAAATAACGCCTACGCACCTGGCAAGCCAACACTCGTATCGCCTCGTGCGTTCTGCCTTTCCCCTTTCGGAGATAACACACTTTTCATTGGTGGACATGATTCCAGCAACCGCATCTCTGACGACATGGCCTGGATTTGCAAGGCGCCGCTAGAAGTTGCACTAGGAATCAAAAAAGGACTTGATTTTAAAGAGAAACCACGCGCATTAAAAATAGATGAAAGGTTACGGGAAGGGCCTGTCTACGAGTTAAGGATATACAAGGCCAATGAAAACCGCTTAAATCACCTGATTACCCGCTTCCGTGAACATACGGATCGCATCTTTAAACGTCACAATATGGAATCGCTCGGGTACTGGATTCCAACCGACGGAACAGTGCGACAAAAACGCCGGATCGTATACATTCTTAAACATTCATCTCGCTACGCCGCTTACTCAAACTGGACGCACTTCACCAACGATCGCGAGTGGCAACGGGTCATCGAAATGCCAACTTTCAAAGGTCTGTTAGCTGAGAAACCAACGAGTATCTTCATGAATGAAACCGAATATTCAAATCAGTTCGGAAACGCAATCAATGATCAAACGGGAGTGTTCGAACTTCGTACCTACACTGCCAGAGAAGGTCAGCTCAATACGCTGAATCAGCGTTTCAAAAATCATACCACGGTGTTGTTCAAGAAGCATGGCATGAAAAATCTTGGCTATTGGACTGCCTTCGATACGCCCGAAAACAAAACTACTTTGATCTATATGATCCAACACGAAAACAGGGAGCAGGCCAATGCAAATTGGAAAGCATTTTTTGCTGATCCTATCTGGCATAAAGCATACGAAGAGTCAACTAGTGATGGGAAACTACTGGCAAAACCCCCGGAGCAGATTTACTTAAGACCGCTGGATATTTCCACCAACACTATTCCCGATAAGTAAACAATCTATTTTAAGACGATCTTCTTAGCGTATTGAAATAATGATAAAAAAGCAGGCTGCCTCAAAAATGAGACAGCCTGCTTTTTATGTTTAACAAGTTAATACAAATATCTTTATAGAAGAGTATCTGTATTCACTTAAAGGAAACTAACCTTTTTTATCTTTCTTGACTTTGACAAATTTGCCTTTTTTGAACGCAGCGGTTCCAAAAAGAGCATTGATTTGATCGTCAATTTCCATTGCCTTTAACGATGCCACTTCTTTGGTACTGGCAACGTGTACTTCTACTGCACCTAAAACGCCACCATCCACTTTGAATTTAGGTGAATCGTCTGTTAGTTCAGAACCGGTAATCGGGCATAGAGTTTGCTTATACTGACCAGTGTAAACAAGTTGGTGATTAGCCTTACCCTCGTACTTTTCAGGGTATTTCTTTACTCGAGCTACACAAGCAGAACAACATACATAAAGTTGAGCATCTTTGTACTCGACTACTTTCTTACCCGCTACAGGGCGTGTCTTCATGATGAAACACTTCAAACTGCTCACCTTCTTATCGATGGTGGCTACAGGTTCGTCAGCGCTCAAAAAAGAAAAAGATAATAGAAGAGTAAGGCTCAGAGTAAAACAAAAAGAGCGTTTGGAGATCATTTTATAAACTTTCCGCATAAACTAAATGAATTTAAACAGCAGGACAACGTAACAGGATACGGCGTGGTTTACAGGAAATTGTAGTCCGCAGAATATTGAGAATAAAGAGGGTTGCAGATAATTTCATAAATAATCCAAAAGAAAATAACGGTCTCCAGCAGCCATAAAAGTGGGTTAATTCTCTTTATTGCTTCACTGCTGTGTAAGGTCGGTATCTTGGGATCGGACTATAATTCCCTTTACCTTTCTCCCAGCGAAACGAGTTGCCATCAATGACTAAATCTTTTCTGGCGTTTAGCTTATCTTCCGGCGGAGCGAATTGATGGGGTGCCATTTTCTGTAAATCTGCTTTCACGTCATCAAAACGATCGTCCTCAGCAAGATTTTTCCATTCATTGGGATCCGTGCGAAGATTGTACAACTCTTCTTCGTCTTCTCCGTACCGGATGTACCTCCAGTCTCGATTAATAACGGCATACTCTCCGGGCTTCATGTACGGCAAAAAGACACTTCGGTCTTTCGCATTTTCGGGTTTACGCAGAGTCGCTGCCAATGAACTTCCCTGAAGTACTTGATAAGGTTTGGGGAGTTTGCACATTTCCATCAACGTTGGATAGATATCGATCAGACTCACCGTCACATCTGCATTCGCACCATTAGCGACTCCGGGACCGGCCCAGATAAACGGGACGTTTGAAGTGCGTTCCCACAAGGTGTGCTTACCCCACTGCCCTTTTTCCCCGAGGTGGTATCCATGATCACTCCACAAAACAACAATCGTGTTGTCCGCATACGGACTGTCATCCAACACTTTTAGAATTCGGCCTAACATCGCGTCGGCGTAACTGATGCATGCCAGGTATCCGTGCATCGCATCCTGATATGCACCCATCGCTACTAATTTATCGAAGTGTAACCGCTTGCGATTTACACGAACCTTTTGAATTTTTTCCGGCAAGTCTTCCAAGTCATCATCCAACAATGGGGGTAGCTGAATCTCTTTGGGGTTATATAAATCAAAATATTTTTGTGGGCAATAATTGGGATAGTGCGGAGCATAAAGCCCACATGCCAGAAAGAAAGGCTTGTCATGTTTCTTGCGTAGTTGCTCAACCGCCCAATTGGCCCGGATCGTATCGGCGATCTCTTCTTCTCTATCGTTATCAACAGCACCCCATTCGAGGAACAATCCTCCGTTGAATTGCTTGCCGCGGTTGTAAACACTGTTGGGAAATGGCTGTGGCACAGGTGTCTCACGGCTCCATGATTCCATCGGCCATCCGCGTTCGCGTTGAATTTGGTTACGCAGATAAAAATGTGTCCAACCTCGCTGGTCGATAGCACCGGTTGGATGGTGGTACAATTTACCGGCACCCAGAGTTGTGTAACCCGCCTTAGCAAAACTCGTTTGCAAGGATTCGATTTCAGGCTTTGCAACAAAGTAATTAGGAGTGGTATAGCAACCGGTCGTTGAAGCATATAAACCCGAAAAGATTGCCGCTCGACTGGGAGCACAAAATACGCCAGCCGCATGCCCATTGGTAAAACAAACACCCCGCGCGGCGAGTCGATCGAGATTGGGAGTAATCGCATGAGGCGTCGATTCCAAACAACCAATCCAGTCATTCATATCATCTACAGCCAAAAATAATACGTTGGGTCTGGAATCTGCCTTCAGTGGAGCAGAACATAATGCCAGAGCAAACGCTAATATCAATAGGCGATTCATCACTCGTCGCTTTCTTTTAAGTCTCTCGTTTACTTAAACTGTGACAATTAACAATTTAACACCCCTGCCATGAATCCCAAGAGTGTTGAAGCCGAGATTGATAACATGCCTGTCGCGCTAGCCGGTAGAATGAACTTAAGAATATCTAATCTCAGAATAAAATCTGACGCAAAATTATGACCGTGCCTCAGCAATGGTCAGATCATCGTTCGACGCGGCACACAACGAATCAAAGTCACGGTAAAATATCCAGAAACTCAAAGATGAACGTTATTGATATTAGGGAAAAGCTGAACAGTTTCAAGCAACACTGGTCGCCCAAAGTGATCGCTGAGTTGAACGGCCAACATGTCAAAGTCGTTAAACTTCTGGGGGAATTTGACTGGCATTTCCACGAACATGAAGATGAATTGTTCTGGGTCATTCGGGGAACACTGGTGCTGCATTTTCGAGACAAGTCGGTGGAATTAAAATCCGGACAAATGTGCGTGATACCCAAGACCGTCGAACATAAACCGGTCGCAAAAGAAGAATGTGAAGTCATCCTCTTTGAACCGGCTGGAACTCTCAATACCGGAAACCTTGACAACGAACGTACGGTTTCAAAACCCGAAGAAATTTAATGCCCGCTGCCAGTTAGGAAATCCATGCATAATATCTCAATCGCCCGCATCACTTTCGCAGTATTGGTTCTTTGGACTACATTTTTAACTGCCTGCAATTACCAATCTGTTTCAGCAGCCGATAAACCAAATGTTCTTCTGATTTCCATCGATGATCTTAATGACTGGACCGGCTGTTTAGGCGGTCACCCTCAGGCAAAAACGCCGAACATTGACCGACTGGCGGGTCGCGGGACACTCTTCTCCAATGCTCATTGCCAATCACCCGTCTGTAATCCGTCACGTGCGAGTATGCAAACTGGTCGTTACCCTCACACATCAGGTATTTATTTTCTGTCACCAGACCTGCAAAAAGCACCCAAACTGGAAGGTTTAGACACTATTCCCGAACGTTTTGCTAAACATGGCTATCAAACGCTGGCCGCAGGAAAAATATTTCACGGGGGAGACCAAAGGTTCTTCCAAGAATATGGTGGGTCGCTGGGGGGATTTGGCCCGCGACCTAAAACCAAGATTTCACAACCACATGGACACCCTCTTTGGGACTGGGGGGCATTTCCCGAAAAAGATGAAATGATGCCCGATTACAAAGTTGCACAATGGGCTATCGAGAAAATCAGAACCATTCCGGACAATGCGGACAAGCCATTTTTTATGGGTGTCGGTTTTTATCGACCTCATGTGCCGATGTTTGCACCAAAGAAATGGTTTGATCTGTTCCCTCAGGATCAAATTAAGCTGCCCGTTATTAACGAGAACGACCGGTCAGACCTGAGTAATTATGCGATCGCTTTGACTAACGAAAAGCATGTTTCACCTGAACATAGCTGGGTAGTCTCAGCAGGCCAGTGGGAACACGCCGTTCAGTCTTACCTGGCTTCCATCGCATTCGCAGATTATTGCCTTGGTCTTGTCTTAGATGCGTTGGACAAATCACCTCATCAAGACAACACCATAATCGTCCTATTTTCTGATCATGGTTTTCATCTTGGTGAAAAACAACGTTGGGCAAAACGCACGATCTGGGAAGATGGCACGCGTGTCCCCCTGATCGTTGCCGACAAAAGATATGCTGCGGGACAAATCACCACCAAGCCTGCCGAACTTATCGATGTATTCCCCACTCTGTTGGAATTGGCAGGTTTACCCAAAGACAACGCACAGGAAGGTAACTCGCTGGTGCCGCTTCTAGAAAACCCCCTGGCAGACTGGCCATACATTGCACTTTCATCTTTTGGTAAGGGTAATTTCGCTGTACGTTCTGAACACTTCCGTTACATTCAATACCGGGACGGTTCGGAGGAATTTTATGACCATCGCAAAGATTCCCGCGAGTGGGATAACGTAATCAACAAACGTGCATACGCTAAAACGATCAAACGACATAAAACTCACATTCCAATCAAACAAGAAGAAATACTTCCGGGAAACTCAACTGGTCACAAAGCATACGAAGCAGCTAGTCGATTTGTCGAAAACTAACGTTCACTTAGTAATAACGAGGCAAAAAAATGCGCAGCAACATAACTCTTTTCGCAATAGTAACACTGCTTCTCTACTCCACTGACGCCGTTCATGCCGGTGCACCGGATGGTGGGGAAGATGATGGAAAACTTCGCATTGTCTGCTTCGGGGCTCATCCCGATGATGCGGAATACAAATCCGGTGGGACGGCTGCATTATGGGCCGAACGTGGTCATCATGTACTGCTGGTCTCAGTTACAAATGGAGATATCGGACACTGGCAAATGTCCGGAGGAGAACTCGCCAAACGCAGGACTGCCGAATCCGCTGAATGTGCAAAACGGCTGGGTGCTCACTCCAAAGTCCTTGATATACACGACGGTGAACTACTGCCGACACTTGAGCATCGTAAAACCATTTGTCGTATTATTCGCCAATGGAAAGCGGACATTGTTATTTCCCATCGCCCCTGGGACTACCATCCGGATCACCGTTACACAGGCATTCTGGTTCAGGACGCAGCTTTCATGGTCACCGTACCATTCTTTTGCCCCGATGTACCTCATCTTAAAAAGAACCCCGTCTTCCTGTACTCAAGTGACGGTTTTACCAAGCCTTATCCATTTGATCCTGACATCGTTGTCTCGCTCGACAGCATTTTCGACAAAAAGGTGGATGCCCTGACCGCTTTGGTTTCTCAGGCATTTGAAGGCGGTGCCGGTGGTAGTCCAGAACGCATGGCTCTAGTACCACCTGCCAGTGATCCTAAAGCACGACGTGAATGGCTTTATCAGCGATGGGCCCGGCGGCAAGGCAATGAAGCTAATAAATTCCGTGAGCAACTCATCAAACTTTACGGAATTGAAGTGGGTAGCAAGGTAAAATATGCGGAAGCCTTTGAAATTTGTGAATATGGTTCCCGGCCAACCACCGGACAACTTCAAGAACTATTTCCGTTCCTGCCTGAAAAAAAATAATTGCTGAGATCTAAATACTATTGATTTACCCATGACTTACTCAAAATACACAAAGCAGCTACTGCTTACCTGGACCCTCTTTCTGCTTGCAAACTCAGTATTCGCACAAAACAACTGGGAGCAGTTTCGCGGGCCAAACGGTAATGGTCACATCGATGCGCCTGATTTGGCGGAACGCTGGAGCGAAGGTAACAACGTCGTCTGGAAAACATCGATCCATGATCGCGGATGGTCATCACCGGTAATTTGGGAAAATCAGATATGGGTAACAACAGCAACAATCGACGGCAGCAAATTGTTTGCTGTCTGTCTGGACAAATCATCCGGAAAAATTCTTCACGATAAACATATCTTCGATGTAGAAAATCCACAGCGAATTGCTGCGGACAACAGTTACGCAACGCCGACCTCAGTCATTGATACCGCACACGTCTATGTCCATTACGGAACCTATGGTACGGCCTGTTTGAATCGAAAAACCGCAGAAGTCATCTGGACTCGCAGGGACCTGAATTGTGATCACGAAGCCGGGGCAGGGCCTGCCAGTTCACCAATACTGTTTGGTGACTTATTCATCGTCAATGTTGACGGACGTGACGTGCAATACGTGATCGCTCTGAACAAACACACCGGCAAAACCGAGTGGAGAACAGACCGTTCTGCTGATTTCAGCGAGATCCCTGTACACAAACGAAAAGCCTATAGCATGCCAAGCCTGATTGAGCACGATGGTAAACTACAACTGGTAAGCAACGGAGCCCAGGGTTGTTACGCATACCACCCGAAAACCGGTGAGGAATTATGGAAAATCCGGCACCACGGATTTTCTAATGCCCCCCGGCCTATTGCCGGACATGGTTTATTGTTTACGACAGTTGATCGCGACAATCCTCAACTGTGGGCGATACGTCTGGGAGGCAAAGGGGATATCACTAACAGCCATATTGTCTGGAAAGAGACTGCTGCTATGCCCCCCCGATGTTCACCACTACTAGTAGATGAGCTCATGTACCTGATAAATCGTCTTGGAATCATCACCTGCATTCATGCGAAATCCGGAGAACCGGTTTGGAAGAGCCGGCTGCCAGGATCCTATTCCGCCTCACCAATTTATGCCAATGGCCGAATCTACGTCTTCAATGAGAATGCTGTCTCATTCATTCTAGAACCTGGACGAGCGTTAAAAATCATTCACGAGAATAAGCTCGCTGAGGACATTCTTGTCGCCACGCCTGCCGTTTCAAACAAAGCTTTATTCATCAGAACCGAAAAACATCTCTACCGGATTGAGAATACTGCTAGCGATACCCGGTAATAATGCCGTTGATACAAATCTATTAATAATCACTACTGATTCTGATAAAATTGAGGGTAATAACTATCCTTAAATAATGATTCTTTACCCAGTCAGATGCCGATTTTTTAAACCCGCCGGAGAAAACAATCATTACTCGTTTTTCCTATTCACTGCTGCTGGTTCTACTGCTGTTTGCTTCCCAACTACGAGCACAGGATGATCCAATCCGGACAATTTCATCCGAGTATGAAAAAGATGTTTACAGTCTCTTGAAGCAATTCTGCTTTGATTGTCACAGCGGTGATGTTATTGAAGCAGAACTGGATCTAAGCAAATTCAATTCTCTTGCCGATATCCAGCTCGAAATCAAACCTTGGATCCGCATCTCCGAAATGCTCGACAGCCGACAGATGCCTCCCAAAGAATACGACCAGCCAACGGATCAACAAAGAACCCTACTACAGAAATGGACAAAATCACTTCTGGAATACGAAGCCCGAAAATACGCCGGGGATCCAGGGCCTGTAGTCCTTCGCCGACTCAATAACTCAGAATACAATTATACGATTCAGGATTTAACCGGGATTGGCAGTTTGGATCCAACTCAGGAGTTCCCGGTGGACGGTGCGGCTGGTGAAGGTTTCATCAATACGGGAGATGCTCTATCGATATCCCCCAACCTGATCCGCAAATATCTGGATGCGGGTAAATCTGTTGCCGAACATGCCGTCTTCACTCCGACAGGAATCCGCTGGTCTGAAAACACAACGCGACGCAATGTGGTTGACGAGATGATGGAGCAGATTCGTAATTTTTACCGCAGAGCAAATAGAACAACGAAAGATATTGCTCTCGACTTACAGGGTAATCTTGATGTGCGCAGGTATCTGGATGCAATCGCCAATGACCGTGAAGCCCTGTTGAAAAAAACTCAGACGATCGAGGAAACCTCTGCTAAATACGAAATAAATCCCGTTTACTTAGCTAAGCTCTGGGCACTACACCAGAATCCGGATGGTCAGCAACACCTGCTGAAGTACATAAGTCAGCGGCTGCGTTTATTAAAGCCTGAAGATGCTCAGCAATTTTCGGTGGAACTGAATGCCTGGCGGGCAATGCTCTGGAAATTTAATCTGGTGGGCCATATTGGTCGGCCGGCCGCACCGTCTCAATGGCAGGCTCCGATCAATCCCCTGCTTCCGGTTATTGAATTAGAGAAACAGTTTCCGGAAAATCTGAATCAAGACGTCACGATTTATCTCGGTGCCAGTTCGGCCGGCGACGGGAATGAGAATGACTACGTATTATGGAAAAATGCCCGTCTTGAGAAAGAAGGCGAGCCGCCAATCTACCTCGCCAATATTGAAGGAGTGTTCCAACGTTATGCGGAGATCCAAAGAAATCTGTTGGCCGACACATCCAAGTATCTTACTGCTGTAGACGAGGCATCGAAGCTTCCCGCTCCCATCGACATTAAGGCTCTGGCTGAAAAACACGACCTGAATATCCCTTCGCTGGAAAAGTGGCTTGAGTTGATGAATGTTAAAGCAACAACGGAAGTGGAAGTGCAGGGACTGATTCTGTCACAGGTCAAAAATGTAGCGGGCTATGCGGCTGTCAACGGATGGGGGTCTGACCTGCCGAATTTAACGGCCAATCACTCGGATGATTTACTAAAGATACCCGGTGACATCCCTCCTCACGGCATCACCGTCCACCCCACTCCTGATATGTATATCGCCGTACTTTGGAAAGCTCCGGAAGATGTTCGGGTTTCGCTAACATCTCTTGTTGCCGATGCTCACAGTAATTGTGGAAATGGCACAGAGTTCTGGCTACAACACCGCGCGGGGGAAAAAATTCAGGAGCTATGGCACGGGACAGCAGGCCTCACAGAAACAAAGCAATTTCCGGCCAAAGAAATTTCAATCCGTAAAGGCGAAGTTATCGGCCTGTACATTGGACCACGCAACGGAGAACATGCATGCGATCTCACGAGAATCGATCTGACACTTAAGGAACTTGGAGGAAAGCAACGAGAGTGGGATCTGGCCAAGGACTGTGCAGACGATATTCTATCTGCAAACCCTCATGGGGACCGTTTAGGAAATCCAAACATTTGGCATATTACCAAAGGACTGGTGAAAGAACTGAATAAAACCACGGTCAAAATCAGTTCCCTGCCTATTGGTACGATCCTTGAAACATGGGCCACAGAATCCAACTCGGAAAAACGCAAGCTACTAGCCGGGGAAATTCAGAAAATTGCGGTCAGTCCGATTCCCCAAGACGCTCAGTCATCGGCAGGCCGTATCTATCAGGCATTAACAGCACTAGCCGATTCTGTGGCCCCCGGTGATTTACAGGATGAAGTCGAAACGGACAAGCGATTTGGTGTACATCCCGTTTCCGGCGATGTTTCAAAGCTAGACTTAATTTCAAAAGCGCCGTCAGTCGTCGCAATTAAGGTTCCGGCGGATTTTGCCCGCGGACGCACCTTAAAGGTCTCAGGGCTTGCTGATCCAAACCATGGTCGGGATACAACCGTACAACTTCACCTCAATGGAGATGACAGTGTTCACGAAAGACTACTGGTCACAATGCCAATTCTTTCACCTTCCGGTAATGCCCGTCATGACAGGATGGTTAGTGTACTCAATGATTTTCGCGAACTTTTTCCAAGTGCCCTGGCATATGTGAGACTCGTACCTGTCGACGAAGTGGTACCGTTAGTACTCTGGTATCGTGAAGATGAATACATGTCAAAACTCATGCTTACCGCCACAGAAACTGCAGCGCTTGATGCACTCTGGGATGAATTTCTGTTCGTTGCCCGGGAACCACTTAAATATGAAGTGTCCTATGAACAGCTTTATCAGTTTGCAACACAGGATCGTCCGGACATCGCGGAAGACCTGAAACCTATTGAAGCTCATGTTAAAGCTAATTCGGAAACCTTCCGAAAACGGCTTGTTGAAACCGAAGCTGTTCATCTGAATGCTGTCACCGAATTTGCTCACAATGCCTGGCGCCGGGATCTAACCCCCGATGACCGTGCCGAAATCCATCAACTCTATTCGTCGCTTCGCGAGGTTGGTCTTAATCATGAACCGGCATGTCGTCTGACACTTGCCCGTATCCTGACATCACCAAACTTCTTATTCAAACAGGAGAATGCCCAGCAGGGTATGGAGGCGACGGCTATTAACAGTAACGAAGTTGCCTCACGATTAAGCTACTTCCTCTGGTCATCACAACCTGACAAAATACTACGGGAGTCCGCCCGACAAGACCATCTTGTGACAGCTGAACATGTGCGCGAACAAGCCCATCGCATGCTATACGACCCGAGAACAAGTCGAATGGCCGCTGAATTCGCTGCTCAGTGGCTCCATGTTCGTAACTTTGGCTCGAATAACGATAAGAACGAGGAACTCTTTCCGGAGTTTGCCGAATTGCGTGAACACATGTATCAGGAAACACTATTATTCTTTGCTGACCTGTTACGTAATAACGGCTCAGTATTGAATATTCTGGATGCAGATTACACTTTCCTCAACGAAACCTTAGCCAAACATTATGGCATCGAGGGTGTAACCGGATCGGAATGGCGACGCGTGGACAACGTAAAACAAGCTGGACGCGGTGGCATTCTGGGGATGAGTACAACCCTCGCAACCAATTCAGGGGCGAGTCGTACAAGTCCCATTCTGCGTGGAAACTGGGTTTACGAGACATTACTGGGAGAACGTCTGCCCAAACCACCTGCAGATGTACCTCAACTTCCCGAGTTAGTGCCGGAAGGTAAAACAGCTCGTGAACTTATCGAACTTCATAGCAGTGTGGCCGGTTGTGCAAAATGCCACGCGTTGATCGATCCCTATGGTTTCGCTTTGGAACAATATGATGTGCTTGGACGACTAAGGCCAAATAAAATTGATACCGGCACCATACTCGTTGATCAGACGAAAATAGACGGTATCGACGGTTTGCGTGATTACCTGATTAACAGTCGTCAGGACGATTTCCTGCATCAATTCTGTAAGAAACTGTTGGGATATTCGCTCGGGAGGGAGGTTCAGTTGTCCGATAAACCTCTTATCGATACCATGATCAAACAATTAAAAGAAAATGACTATCGAATCAAGTCAGCCATTACACAAATCGTTATCAGTAAGCAATTCAGATATATCCGTGGTCGCGATTTCACTGCTCAGCAATAGGGAATCGCACGTTATAATTGTGAAAGGTGATTAACCTTCGCCATTCACCAAATTCCGGGAATTTACAAATGCACAAACACATATTCTCACGCCGAACAATGCTTCGCGGTCTGGGCTGTTCCATGGCGTTGCCATGGATGGAATCCGCTGGCGTCTGGGGAGATACTCCGAACGGCAATGAACCATCAAGTGAAGCTCCTATTCGTATGGCTATTTTGTTTAGCGGTTGTGGCTACCATACGCATGAATGGTGGGCTAAAGGTCAGGGTGCTGAAATGGAATTGGGGAAAGTCCTCAAACCATTAGAACCACACAAAGACAAACTTAACTTCATCAAAGGCCTCTACAATGCGGAAGCTTTGAAAGGAAATATCCATAGTTCCCAAACTGGAAACCTACTATCGGGTGCTCCTTTGGCGTCTGGGGGAAAGATCATTTCGGGCACCAGTATTGACCAAATGGTAGCACAAAGAATCGGGCATCGCACAAAGGTTTCAAGTCTTGTTCTGGGGTGTGAAAAAGCAAACCCCTCAGTGCACAAAGACTACTCCATGTTATACAGCTCTCACATCTCATGGAGCAGTCCGACCACGCCGACACCGCTTGAGGTTTATCCGGCTCTGGCTTTTGACCAGCTATTTAAAGATTCATCTCAGCAGGGCGACCAAAGTGTTTTAGACGCGATCCTTGCCGATGCAAAAGATTTTCGCCGCAAGATTAGCCGCCGTGACCAACAGAAACTGGATGAATACCTAAACAGTGTTCGTGAAGTTGAAACACGAATTGAACAGGCTGGCAGACGCGGAGAATTGCAGGGATTTAAGCCAACGTTAACCGAACCTAATATGGCTCGCCCAACTGATGGCTATCCACAAGACATTGTTGAACATATGCGATTGATGTCTGACATTCTTGTATTGGCATTCCAAACCGATACTACGAGAGTCTGCACACTCAAACTTAATAATGATCACGGTACCTTGCGCTTTCCGCATCTCGGTGTGGATTACATGATTCATCATCTTCTTTCACATACTGATAGTGCTGACTGGTTGAAGGTCAATCAATTCTTTCTGGAGCAGGTAGCTTATATTGCCAAACGTATGGATAACATTCAGGAAGGTGAACGAACTCTACTGGACAATTCCATGCTAATGCTTTGTTCAAGTATGATGAGCGGTCACCACAACGCTAGTGAGTTGCCGGTTGTAATGTTGGGCAATGCTGGTGGACGGATTAAGACCGGCCAGAACCTGAATTACATGGATAATGAGAATCGACAACTGTGCCGACTATTCATGTCGATGATGAACAAAATGGACATAAAAGTCGATAGTTTTGGAGATGCTACCGAATCTCTGGCCGAAATCTAAACTGAAATGATGAAATACAACAGCCTCCACTGCAACGTATCCAGTCGACGCAAATTCTTAAGCGGCGTTGGAGTCTCAATGGCGTTGCCGTTCTTACCCTCATTGGGGTTTTCACAAACAGGTCCCCTGACCGCAAACTCTAAACCGGTGCAGCGTCGTCGGATGGTCTGCATTGGCAATATGCTCGGTTTTTATCCGCCTGCATTTTGGCCCGAACTTTCGGCAAAAGGCAATGACGGAGGGCTGAATATCCATCGTGAATTTACACTGGGGCCTACCTCTGCAGCATTGAATGCAATCAGAGATCAAATGACCATCATTCAGGGTCTCGAGCACGGTACAAGCGGTGGGCACTTCTCCATTCACACATTTTTATCCGGCGTTCGTCATATCGATGCCAAATCAATGCCAATGGGAAACGTCACTATTGATCAATTTGCTGCGGAGCAAATCCCCGGGCAAACCAGGTTTCCAACTTTAACGATTGGCGATGAGACTGGAATTCATGGTGGTTGTCAGATTTCCTGGACAAAAACAGGTACACGTGTTCCACCAATTTCAGGGCCGGAACAACTATTCAAAAAGTTGTTTGTCCAGATTGACCCTAGCCAGAAGGCTGTTCGTAATGACCAGTTTAGGCTGCAGGCATCCATTCTTGACGTGGTGCGCGACGAAGCAAACCGCATCGAAAGAAGACTCAACTCACAGGACCGTCAAAAGCTTGACGAGTATTTAACTTCCGTGCGGGAAGTCGAAAAGCGAATTGGCTTACGCAAAAATTGGATCGATATCCCCAAACCAGATGCTCCGTTTGCAGCACCGAAGAATAAAAACCTTGTTGAAGATCTCCCTCTGCTTTACGAACTCATTGCATTAGCATTACAGACCAATTCCACTCGAATTGCCACATTGGAACTTGGTGGAGAGTTCAATCCTCAGGACCTAGGGATCAGCGGAGGCTATCATGGTCTGTCACACCACGGCAAAAAACAAAGCAGCATCGATGCGTTGATCAAGCTAGAATCTTATCAATTGCAGGAATTCACCAAATTCGTACAGCGACTGGCAAGCATGGATGACGAGTCCGGAAAACTGCTGGATAATACAATGGTTCTGTTTGGTAGCGGAATGGGTGATGCTAATTCGCACGCCAACACGAATTTACCAATTGTCTTTGCCGGAGGTGGATTTGAACATGGCCGTGTGATGGATTTTGATCGGCAGCATCGACATCGGCCTCCGCTCACAAACCTCTTTGTCACCATGCTTCAAAGCTTTGGATTAAAGACGGAGCGATTCGCCACGAGCACCGGAACACTACGAGGATTCGCTTAATGCGTTTTCACAGTCTGTGGTTTTCATTGCTGGTGATGGCCTGTGGTCATGCATCCATTTTGATTCTCACATCAAATAGCTATGCCGTAGAAAAAGGTACAGTTTTCCTGAAACAATTCTGTAGCAATTGCCATTCAGCAGACGACGCGGCAGGCGAACGAGATTTTTCAAGTCTTGATTTTGAACAGTACAATCTAGAAACTCAGATTCGCGTACAGGAAGTCATTGATCAACTTACTCTGGGGACGATGCCTCCGGAGGATGCCGAACAGCCGCCAAAACAGCAGCGTCTTGAAGTCATCGGCGAGTTAACTGAAATTTTGACGCAGATGCGTGCGAAGAGTCAAAGTACAGGAGGTAAAACGGTCCTCCGCAGACTCACGCGTCGGGAGTATAGAAATACAATCAGTGACTTACTGGGGATCGACATGGTGATGTTTGACCCTACGATTGAATTTCCCGGGGACAGTCTGGATGGAGGATTTGACAACGTCGGGCATGCATTGATCACATCAGGATTTCTACTCGAGCAATACCTTCAGGCAGCAGATGCCAGCGTTGAAAAGGCCTTTGAGCAACTCAAGCCTAATTCTCCTCAATCATGGGTCTTTAAAGATTACTTCTATCAGCAAACCGAGCTAAGAAGTGCTCATGACAAGGCATTCAAGCATCGGTACCTGTGTCTCTATGATCACCGTAACAATGACAAACCTCAAGGTGCATACGGTCCTCTTTACGATCTGACCGATGGAGTTCCCTCTGACGGTGTTTACGAGGTAAAGGTTTATGCTCAGGCTCTTCACCGTAATACCCCCTATAGTCATGAAGCCATACAAATCGACAACGCTGAGCCGTTTCGTATGGGCATTCGTCCGGGGCGTGTCGGGATTGGTGATATGGCTCACACCCAACCGATCGAACCTCTATTGGCAGAATCTCCGATTCAAGATGAAGAGTTGAGATGGTACACGTTTAATATTCCTCTGGACCAGGGACACTCTCCACGATTTACCTTTGAGAACGGCGCTCACAACACGCGTGGTGCATTCGCAAGAGTGTTTCGGGTTCACCGGGAACTCATCCCCGAAGATGTTCGTGACAGCAAAGGTATCGTCAATCAGCGAAATTGGGTTCTTAAAGACGGACTGATTCCTCAAATCCGTATTCACGAAGTGCATTTACACGGTCCGCTTCCAAATCCTGATTTAACATCGCGACAAAATCAATTGCTTGGGGGCACTGAATTCAATTCCGATAAGACGAGAGCTCTGGTTACTAATTTTACAAATCGCGCATTTCGCCGACCTGTTCAGGAAGACGAAATTGACAGTTTCATGCGTATTTATGATTTACGGGTTGAAGACGGTCATCTTCCACTCGAGGCATATAAAGATACACTCAAGGCCGTGCTCTGCTCTCCGTCATTTTTGTATTTCAGCCCTTCACCGGAAACAGAAGGGGTCTCCAGACAACATGCTTTGGCCGAGCGACTTGCTTACTTTTTGACCTCTTCAATGCCTGACAGCCAATTACGAGCGTTAGCCGAAAACCAAAAGCTGGACAGTCAAACAATTCGCCTGGAAGCGCTGCGACTGTTGGCTTCATCCGACAGTGACCGGTTTATTGCGGACTTCATTGACAATTGGCTGGGGTTAAGAGCATTAGGTAGTATGCCTCCTGATCCTGATTCATTTCGAGTCTACTACGCCTCAGCTCTCGAAGAAGAAATGAAACGGGAAACTCAGTTATTTATGAGGGATCTTATCGATCGGAATGCATCGGCATTGAGATTCCTCAACGCGCGTTACACTTATGCCAACCGTGATCTTGCCAAGCTTTACGGAGTGGAAAATCAGGTACCGGTTGGCAAGGCCGAAGAGTTCCATCGAGTTGAATTCGATTCACTGATCCGCGGTGGTTTACTCGGGCAAGCCAGCGTTCTCACCGTCTCTGCCAACGGCGTTGATACATCACCTGTTACCCGGGGAGTTTGGATTTCGAAGAACATCATGGGCATCCAGCCACCACTGCCCCCGGATAATATTCCAGACATCGACCCTGATGTCCGCGGCGCTCAAACCATTCGGCAGCAATTGGCGAAACATCGCGAATCGGCCACATGCAATCAATGTCATCGAAATATTGATCCCTATGGATTTGCATTAGAACGTTTCGATCCTATCGGAAGATTACGCACGCATTATGACTCGTCGAATAAGCTACCCATTGATACATCGGGCCGCTTACCTGGCGGAAGAATATTTTCCGGCCCTGAGCAATTAAAGAGCATCCTGGTTGAAAATCAAGCTTTCTTTATCCGCACATTGACCAACAGCCTTTTAGTGCATGCACTGGGCCGGTCCATAGAGCCGACAGACCGTGGTGAAGTTGAAGAAATCACTCTCGCTGTTAAAGGACATGAATATGCTCTGAGGGACTTGATATTGGCTGTCGTTACCAGCGAGCTCTTTAGTCGATAGCAAGCAAACTGTGCCTAAGACTCCAATTCGAACTAAAGATGCGTTAGCATAAATATTAGTTTAAATGATCCCTCTCCCTCCCCACGACAGATTTCAATTATGTACGTACGAACGACAATTGCCCTGATGTTTGTTTTTGGGTGCATATTCAGCGCATCTGCTCAAGACAATCGACAGCTCAAAGCGGGTGCAGTTGCAGCAAATATTACACCTCCTCTAGGTAGTTCCATTATCGGAGGCTTTCGACCGATACCTGCAACACACGTCCATGACGACCTGTTTGCCCGTTGCATCGTTCTAGATGACGGTTCAACCAGGATTGCCATTGTGGTTGCCGACATTCTTGGAATACCTCGTGAGATTGCTGATTTGGCCAAAGAGCAGATTTCCAAACACACCGAGATACCGCCTAGCCATGTGCTGATTTCAGCAACTCACACTCATTCTGCGGCCACTCCTCGTGGGCCACAGGCTGTCTTCTGGCCTGATAAGGTATCTGAATACGGACGATTTCTCGCACAACGTATTTCCGACGGAGTCCGCCGCGCCTTAAATCAACTTGAACCAGCCAAGATCGGCTGGGGCGTCGCCGAAGAACCAAATGAAGTATTTAACCGACGTTGGCACGCTGGTGATGCGGGCATTCTGGCTAATCCATTCGGGGGTGTTGATCGTGTTCGTATGAACCCTCCCAGAAACCATTCTTCACTCGATGCACCGGCCGGACCGACTGACCCTGAGATTTGCTTTCTTTCTATTCAGGCCACAAACGGTCGCCCCATCGCACTCCTTGCAAATTATTCTTTGCACTATGTCGGAGGAGTAAATACGGGAGACATTTCGGCAGACTACTTTGGCTATTTTTCGCAGTACCTTAAACAGAAAATAGAGGCTGCCGAGGTGGAGCCGGAATTCATAGGTATCCTGTCCAACGGCACCAGCGGTGATATCAACAATATTAATTTTCAGCCGAAACCGGGTGGCAAACGATATGGGCGTTATGAAAAAATGCAGGAAGTAGCGCTTAACGTAGCGACCAAAGTCCATCAGGCCTATGCTGATGTTAAGTATGAAGACTGGGTTCAGTTAGGTGCTTTGCAAAAAGACATCGAACTTAAGTTAAGACAACCCTCTGAGGCGATGCGGAATCATTTTGATCAAGCATTAAAGCTTCCCGAAGGGAAATTCCTTTCACATCCGATGGAAAAAATCTATGCTTCCCGCATCGCAAAACTGAAAGGCGGACCTGAGTCGATAAAAGCTTCCCTACAGGTAATTCGAATCGGGGATACAGGCATTTCAGCAATACCCTTTGAGACGTTTGTCGAAATCGGTTTACATTTGAAAGCAGAGTCACCGTTCAAAAAATCCTTTACCATTGAGTTAGCCAATGGATGGTATGGATATTTACCGACACCTGAACAACACCGTTTCGGCGGGTACGAAACCTGGTTAGGAACGAACTGGGTGCAAATAGATGCCTCCAATCGCATCACGGCGGAATTACTACAAATGTATCACGCATTACACAAAAATAAATAGTCCCTGTTGAGATCCAAAAACTATGAATCATTTCATTTTTCAATCATTCACTATACTGCTTCTTCTCTCCACTAAAGTCGTTAGTGAAGACCTAACTGTATTAACCAAAGAACAGCGTGAAGATTCCAATTACTACCAACACCTGCAAACTCAGGCTTATAAGCTACTGAATGTTCGCCAAGAACACGTAGCAACACTGACGACTCGGGAAGCCATCAAAGCCCATCAAGAAAACCTACGCACCAAATTCGTAGAAGCATTGGGGGGGTTCCCGGAACGCACCGATCTCAATCCAAGGATTGTCAAACGAACAGATCTGAAAGAGTATAAGATCGAAAATATTATTTTTGAAAGTCAGCCCAATCATCATGTCACCGGGAATATGTACCTCCCTCATGGAGACGGCCCCTTCCCTGTTGTTGTCGTATCCAGCGGCCACAGTCGTACTGCTAAACTGGCAGATTACAACCAGCGATTTGGTATTCGAATGGCAACTCTTGGAATCGCCTCATTCGTATGTGATCCGATTGGACAGGGAGAACGGTCACAGGTCGTCAACGAGGAAGTACAGCCGTTATACAGTGCCACAACCACAGAGCATTTCCTGATGGGGGTAGGATCGATTCTGGTGGGACGCAACACGGCGACTTATATGATCTGGGATGCCATGCGAGCAATCGACTATGTTTGTACCCGTGAAGATATCGACTCAACAAAGGTAGGTTACACCGGGTGTAGTGGTGGGGGCACACTTACCAGTTATGTGATGTCGCTGGATCCCCGTGTTACCAGCGCGGCTCCTGCTTGTTATCTAACGACCTTTCAAAAACTGATTGAAACGCGAGGGCCTCAGGATTCGGAACAAAACATCTTTGGACAACTGGCCTTTGGAATGGATCACCCGGACTATGTCATCATGCGGGCTCCACGCCCCACCCTCATCACTTCTACAACCGGTGATTACTTCGATATCAAAGGAGCCTGGGAGAATTACCGTCAGGCAAAAAGAGTTTACGGTGTGCTGGGCTATCCTCACAAAGTGGACATGGTCGAAGTGGAAGGAACTCATGGCGTAAAGCCGCAAAGTCTGGCAACCATTGGCCACTGGATGCAACGCTGGCTCTTAGATAAAGATGCGAATGTGCCCATTCGAAAATTCGATCAGAATCTTCAGGAGCTTTCCGTACTAAACTGCACGGAGAAGGGGCAGGTTCTTGCACTAGAAAATGAAAAGTCTGTTTTTGATCTTAACGCTGATATTGCCCGTCAACTGTCAAAAGCCCGACAGGAAAAAGGGAAAGACCGAAGCGATCATGATTTACGAATAGAGATTAGTAAGCTAGCAGGAATTCGCCCCCCCGCAAAAATTCCAGTACCTCGGATGGAAGATATAGCCCGAGTGCATCGAGATGAATACCACATCGATAAGCTCGTTCTTCATACCGATAGCAAAATCCCGCTTCCGGGACTGACATTCCATCCTAAAGTCCCTCAGGAATCAGCCTACCTCTATTTAACCGACGAAGGCAAGACCGGAGACGGCCAACCTCAGGGACCCATTGAAGACCTTGTCAATGATGGATATGCCGTGGTCACTCTGGATATGCGAGGGCAAGGTGAAACAAGAATGGAGGTTCGCGACGACCTTCTGGGCGACTGGAAACTTTTCTATCTGGCATATCTCCAAGGGAAAACTCTTGTAGGTCCGCGGACAGAGGATGCAATCTCGGGCGCGAAGTTTATTGCCACCTATGCCCTTCCAACCGATGAGAAACGAAAGGTCCATCTCGTTGGCGTTGGACAAGCAGGGATTGTCGCGTTACACGCTGCCGCCATTCATCCAGATCTCTTTGCTACAGTAACCATCAAAAACGCACCCCAAAGTTGGACGAACATCGTTGGGGACCAGGATGCACAGGGGCAGTTAGACTCGATTGTAAACGGAGCCTTACAGGTTTATGACCTGCCCGATCTCGTGCGATTGGCTGGAGGCTCGGATAAAGTCAAATTTGAAACCACGGAAGACTAAAAATATGTCCACTGTTTCCGCTAACGCAGATACTTTCTTTTGATGTTGTAAAACGTCATGGCATTACGGAACATAACATTGTCCACGACCTTTTGTCCTTTTGGCTTTAGGTATGCCATGACGATATCCTTCACATTATCGACGCTTCCAAAATGAGCGCTGACTCCCCAATTGGTAGCGAATATAAGTCTATTTGCTCCAAATGCATCGTAAACAGAGTCGAGCACGGGTAGGTAGTAATTAAGATCTGTGGGAGCCGGATCGGTAAATGGAGCCACCTCCGAAAAGTTGTTGATACTCGACATCTTACAAAAGACGTTCTTTTGCGAGGCGCACTTTTTGATGGCCCGTTTGAGCTCATCACCGATATCTCCATCAATAATCTTGGCTCGAAAACAATGATTAATCACGATCTTCAGCCGTGGAAAGTCCCGAGATAATGAAACAACATCGTCCGCATGTGACGCCTCGATCAACAAGTCAATGACCAGTCCCTGACGTTCCAGAATAGTTAAATGCTGTCGAGCTAATGTGTCATTCAAATAATCATTTAGTTCATCAAATCGAAAACGATAGCCATTAAGAAAACCGGTCTTTTGATAACGACGGTGCTGCATCATAAATTCTGAAGAACTCAGATCTGCCCGCGCTACATATCCACACAACAATTCAGATCTCGCCACTTGCTCCAATACCCAGTCGTTGTATTCAGGTTTATCCTGATCGCAGGCTTCGACAACCAACGTTGAACGCAATTCCAGACGATCAGCTACCGGTCGATAATCTTCAGGCTTGATCACTTTACCGAGAGAATTATCCGGATGCCATTCTTTTACCGTTGCCTCATAGGCAATCTGTTCTTCACCTTTAAAGTGAGTATGTGGATCTATAATCCATGGTTTTTTCGCAAACGCAAAATTGGAAACGAGCACAATCATAATTGTCCATGGAACAAGCTTAGTCACACTCATCGTTTTTTCTCTTGCAGATTCTTTGCATTAACTTTTGCAATCGAAATCGAATCGATCTCAAAAGCACCTATCATTATTTACATTCCCTGAATAAAAAACTTACAATATATTTTACAGGAATGATAACAGCTTAGTTAATCTCCTCAAACCATCCGGGTGCTGAAAAATAAATTGGACTTTAATCCTTACGAATCCCCGGACAGCCTTCTCGTTGCCGAAGCTGTATGGTCGAAACAGGAACAACAACTATGGCAAGTTGCTCTCTGGCAAAAATATTTAATGTGGTTCCTGCTTATCTTTTTGGGTAGCAACGCAATTTTAGGATATGCCTATTTTGTTACCGAGCACTTAACCGGCGAAGAAAGTGGCCTGAATATTACGACTTCAGCAATCACTTTAATTGCCTTTGCCATCAGTTGGTGTGTTGTCACGCTTAGTGTCGTAAAGATGGAATTAATCCGACACAGTCATGTAGCTGCCGTATCAGTCATCATTGCCATGCTGATTCCAGGAATTAATCTGCTTGTTCTGTTAGGAATTAATAGAAGCGGCACGAAGTTTCTGCGTCAGCATCAGGTACGTGTCGGATTGTTTGGCGCAGAAATGGGAGACATCCGTCGTCATTTGAAAAAGAAAGTTGGTGAAATTGATCCCGATAAAGTCAAATCGGAATCAGCTTTTCAAACTACCGCCGTGGCTCAGGTGGCTCTTCCGGTTGAAACTGACTCGCCAATGGTGGCAAGAATAATCCCTGCCACTAAGCATGAAAACTCTAAAGAACCCGAAGAGCGGGCCTGAAGTACGGGATGACTGCCATATTGAGTTAACGCGGATACTCCCTGCTTTAAAAAGATTTGGGGGAGTAGAAATTGACGAGGCCCGGGTATTGGCTGCGTCTTCTACTCCCCCTCCTCCGGAATGTAGGTTAGAAAACTCTCTGGACAGATGAGTCTTCTACTTAATAAAGATGCAATTAATTCAATAACGGGGCGCAAAAAGTTTTTTTTACCCAAAAAACTCCTGTGTGAAATAGTCATTTCTTGGAGTAGCAACCTTTAATTACAGGGTTTCCGCCTAAGAATAAAAATATTCACGCTAAAGAAAATGTTTGGCAATCCGATTTTCACGACCGACAGCCACTCTGACAGGAGAAGTATTCTCCGTTCGAGGCTTTGGAGGTTGTAGTTGTTTATCAGCACAATTCCACAGGAGATCCAAAATCGAGTCCCAACTGCGTTGTTCTGCATTTAAGATGGCGCGATGACGCATATCGCCTCGCATAATGTCATCCGTATACAATTGCTCCATAGCCATTGACAGGGCTTGTTCATGGCTAATATCAACGATCAAACCCGATCCGTTATGCATGACAATCTCGGCGGGGCCCCCCATATGCGTAACAATGGCTGGTAATCCACAGGCCTGCGCCTCGAGCACAACATTTCCAAATGTATCGGTCGTACTTGGAAAAACAAATACATCACTACTAGCGTAGGCTACTGCGAGATCTTCAGATTCGAGACAGCCGGTAAAGCAAATCGTTTTGTGCTGAGCGTATTTATTCCGTAGTTCAGAAAGAATCGGGCCGTCTCCACAAAGAGCCAGATTAGACTCAACCAAACTTGCCTGGTCTGCTGTCATCGCCAAAAACGACTCGATCAAATGTTCCACGTTTTTCTCACGTGATATCCTGCCTGCATACAGAAAGGTAAAGCTTTTCTTTAGTCCATATTTCTTCCAGAAAGATGTTTCCTTCTTCCGAGGATGGAACATTACTGAATCAACCCCCCGGGGAAGAAACTTGATCTTGGCGGTCTCCAAACCATCAGCAATCAAAGATTCGCGATAGAAATCGCTGGGTACCAGAACAGTATGTGCTTTGGAATAGAACCACTGCATATACTTTCGAGTCGCTTCGGAATACGGCTCGGAATCTGTAATCGACTCAACGTAAGCCGGGAAGTCTGTGTGATAGATGGCTCTCACCGGAATATCCAGCAGCTTACCAGCCAGTAGTCCCACTAATCCCAACGGGCCCGGAGTGGAAATAATCAGTTCAGAAATACGTTGATCTTCAATGTAATTAAGCACCTCCAAAATTGGGGGGACACTCAATTTAGACTGATTGTAAAACGGCATCTCAAATTGCTGGAGAGGCTGTACATTCTTTAATGCGAACTTTACCCTTGGCTTCTCCGACAAACAAGTCATTACCGTCAGGTCTTTCCCCTGGAAATCTGCTATTTCTGCCAGATGTGCAATCGACATTGAGACACCATTTACATCCGAAAAAGTATCCGTCAGCCACAACTTCTTTTGACTGCGTCTCTCCAGATTCTGGCTGGTGGAGAATTCTCTAGCAACCTTTTGACACAATTTCTCGTCCTTGTAGTTTGTTGCAACCCCAGCCAAATAGGGTAGAGCAGACATTGTAATAGGCAACAAGCCGGACATTGCTCCCATCACATTAAGGAGTCTGCCCGATGCAACACTGCCACGGACACTCTCAATAAACTGAGAGAGACATTCGTTGAACATTTCATTGGCTCGTTCCATCGTCCCGCGTTCAATATCTGTCCACCAATTTGATCCCATGGCCCCTTGTTCATCTTGTTCATCTTGTTCATCCTGTTCATCCTGTTCATCCTGTTTATCAGTTTCGAGCTGAATCGGGCTCGAATTCATCGACGCTGAAGGGAAGTAGAATTCGCTTGAATCTTGTTCCATCAACATCTCAAGGATCTCATCCAAGACGACTCCCGTGGGATCGGAATTGGCGAGCATGTTCTTCTGGACGTACTTGCGGGCAATTGCAACCAAGCTATGGCTTAACCGCAAACTGCCGCCGTGTACCCCACCGCAGAGATGGCGACCCTGCCGCAAGTAGTCCAGGTATTGATTTACATCATTAGCTTCCGGGGTGGCCGTATAGGCTGTTCCGATAAACACGCCACCGTGGTCATCGCTACCGCCCGTAAAAACCTTCTTCCATGGTTTTTCACCAGAGGGCTCAATTCCATGCCTGCGCTGCATTTGAAGCAATTGATTCTCCGTGATATTCCCCATCACTGTGCTGACAATTTCCCCTGCTCGAGAATCGCGAGCTCCATTAATGGCTTCGAAGCAGTTAAAAAGCAGCAACAATTTTTCAAAATGCTCCACGGTCATTTGACCATTTACCGTAAAGAGCGGGTGCGTTACAGAATGGATGATATTTTCTTGTCTTAGATACTTTTTAAATTGATAGATGTCGTCTCGACGCTTATCAATCTCAGCCCACTGCGGTTCTGTAATTCCTGTTACCAGACAATGGATTTTGCATCCATCTTCAGGAAAAGTTACAGTGGCTTCCGCAGAAATAAATGTATCTTTTAGATGAGCTAGTTCGAGTGCGCCATCGATGCGGTCATGATCCGAGATTGTGACAAATTGCATTCCCCGCTGTTTAGCAGTTTGGTAAACATGCATGGGTTCAACATAGCTTTCAGCGGCCTTGATTTGCTTCAAGTACCATTCATTCGGAGCATCCGAATATTTCGTATGAACGTGAATGTCTGCTTTACTATACATTTGATCCTCCATGCATGTTCAGCAATTATGGGTGTTTGCCCTTCAATCTCATGAAGAGACAACAAAATACATCCTTGTTTAATACGGATGATTTTGGCGAACATCCATGAATCATTCATGAAGTCAGAATGAAAAGTGCGCAAGTAAATGCTAAAGAATTGGCTAAGGAATGATGAGGAAATGGTTCATAAAAAAGCCCCTGTCGAAAACAGGGGCTTCAGATTACTTAATTTTGGGGAAGATTAATGAACACTAACTATAGTGAACTTCGACTCCCTCCAGCCGTTCACGCAATGCTTCTACAGCTGGAAGTTTGATACGAGGTGTATGTAATAGCCACACTTCTTTCAAGCTGGGAAGATTGCGAATCTGATCTAAATCTGAATCACGATGTCGATCAAAGAACAGGATTCTAGTCACACGACCAAATTGGTTTTTAATAAGACGAGCACCAATATCCTCGAGGGCTGCCAAAGCATCCGGATGATCGGGACCTAAATCAATTTCAGGCTCTTGTTCCTCTTCAGGTTCAGATGCTTCTTCTGAATCAACTTTTTCTTTGGATTCTTCAGATTCGGATTCTCCAGAATCAGATTCTCCAGAATCGTCTTCTTCCTCTTCTTCTACCTCAATATATTCGTACTCTACATCATCATCGAGCTCTTCATCTTCATCGACTTCGATATATTCGTATTCATATTCGATATCTTCATCATCTTCATCGACATCTTCAACATCGATATATTCGTACTCAACGTCATCATCTTCTTCAACGTCATCATCTTCTTCAACGTCATCATCTTCTTCAACGTCATCGTCTTCTTCAACGTCATCGTCTTCTTCAACGTCATCGTCTTCATCAACGTCGTCATCTTCAACGTCATCGTCTTCATCAACGTCGTCGTCTTCAACGTCGTCTTCATCAACGTCATCGTCTTCATCAACGTCGTCTTCTTCAACGTCGTCATAGGAGTCAAATTCGTCGTCGTCACCTTCATTCAAGGCGTCTTCAAGCTCGTCATCAACGTCTGCATCCGCATCGTCATCTTCGAGTTCATCGTTATCTTCAACTTCTTCCCATTCGTCGTCAACGAATAGGTCGTCATCTTCTGGATGGTCAACCATCAATTACTCCAGATTGGACTAATGGTAGGTAACAGCAAACAGACTGCAAGCTACAGTCTCCACAAAGAAATATGTGTTCATTTAAGCTAACACATCACGTGGATTTCGTCACCACCGTTAAGCATTTATCAAAAGGGTATTTTAATCATAAAATTAGTATTCGACTAGATTCCTAATTGCTCGCGGGTAAAACGATAATCTACGGGAACTGAGTCAAATACAGTGTCTCCAACAAACAAACAACCCGAGTTAGGATGTGATTCGAACATTTCACTTTCCATGACCTCGGTCGCTGTTGTCAAAATTAATTTCACTCCGGCTTCTGTATTTAACAGCAATGGGCAGGTAACACGAGGAGCCATAGGGCAACGCCATTCAGCCTGAACTTCACCCGTAGCCAAACTAAACTGTCTTGCCACTCCATACTCCGCCGGATTCGGATTATAGAAAGCAACAATGGCACTTTGCCCATCAGGAGTCAGCACCATTCCATCCGGAAATATATCCAAATCAGAAAGATCGACAACAACTTCGGGATCGCTGAGTGTCCCGGTCTGGCAGTCTAGTTCATATCGAACGATCTGCTGAGTGGGCGTATCAATATCCAACAAGGTTCGAGTATCACCCGACTCAATAATAATTTTACCATTTGAGCAAATCTGATCATCTCTGAGGTGAAAAAGTTCCCAATCCCTCTGACGCCAAAAATACAAACCGGCCTTCTTCGATTGAAACTCAAGATCCTTGGAACCAAAAATAATTCCTTCTGAGAATGGAATACCATCATTAATGATCGTATTTTCCACTTTCTGATCGATCTCTTCACTGGCCACGGTATGCTCGCCGGTCCTGGTATTGACGATCATTATCTGACGTTCGATTCCAGCCACAAACACATCATCCAGTTCCGTGGGAAAAGCAAACCCAGGGCGTCCCGGCAATTCATAATTTGAATTTGACCTGGTTTCCCAATCGAAGATATTCAACGATCCACAGGCAATATCCTCGGCATGTTGAATCGCCACCCAGCTAAACCCCTGCGAGCCATAAGCGACCGGACCCTCTGGCAAGAATCTCAACTGACGAGAATCGGGAGCCAAAAGAATCGAAGTTTGATATATCTGCACGGTTTAAAATCTCCTCTATATTTTTTACGCGGACTGGAATTGACTAAGGAACCATAACCCGACCACCGCTGGCAACGATTGTCTGCCCGGTCATGAAACTGGATTCCTCGCTAAGTAAAAACCGAGCTACCGATGCTAACTCCGAAGGCTCTCCAATCCGACCTAACGGTGTGGCACCGATTACCATCGAATGATATTCAGGAGTCAGTGTATGTGCCATTTCTGTTTCCGTTAAGCCGGGGCAAACACAATTAACACGAACACCATCTCCGGCCCAGGCTTCGGCCATACATTGGGTCATCGCGATCACACCAGCCTTAGAGGCTGAATACGCAATTTGATTCATACGAGGTCTCAGACCAGCAATCGAAGAAAAAGTCACGATCCGCCCAAACTTACGTTGTTGCATTTCTTCAATCACTGCATAGACCATATTAAAAGTGCCATCCAGATTAATATTCATCGTCGTTTTCCAACGTTCCCATGTCATCTCATCAGCTGGTCCCGGAATACTGATACCGGCAGCACAAACCAACATATCGATCGGTCCGTAGGCTTCACGAGCAGCGGCAGCAACTGCATTAGCTGCTTCCGGATGAGAATTATCACCTTTAACAGCTGTTGCTTTACCGCCGGACTCTTCAATCTCTCGTACTGCCGTTGCTGCGGCTTCATCACGTGACAAATAGTTCAGGGATACGGATGCACCTTCTGAGGCTAGACGTAAGCCCAGAGCCTTGCCGATACCTCGCGTACCACCAGTAATTAATACATGTTTGCCTTCAAATGACATACTGTACCCCTTAAAAATAATTATGCCTGACTACGATGATGACCTTAGCGACCGAGCATGCAGATTATATGTTGTTTAAGCTAACATTTTGTCGATCAGATTACCGTGAACATCGGTTAGGCGATGATGACGTCCCTGGTACTTATATGTCAGACGTGTATGTTGAATTCCTAAACAATGTAATAAAGTCGCATTTAAATCATGAATGTGAACGGGATCTTCTTCAATATTGTAACTAAAGTCATCTGTCTTGCCGATGACCTGCCCTTCACGGATTCCGCCGCCGGCAGCCCAGATTGTAAAACAGCGGGGATGATGATCACGACCATAATCGGTATCTGTCAAACTTCCCTGACAATAGACCGTTCGACCAAATTCCCCGGCCCAGATCACTAGTGTATCTTTCAGCATATCACGTTGCTTAAGATCATTGATGAGTGCCGCAGAAGCCCTGTCTGTTGCTGCCGCCTGCTTACGAATCCCCTTTGGTAAGAACGTGTGTTGATCCCAGCCACGATGATATAGCTGAATGAATCTCACTCCACGTTCTGCCAATCGCCGTGCCAACAGGCAGTTGGCTGTATAAGAACCTGGTGTATTAACATCCTCACCGTACTGTTCCAATATGTGCTGAGGCTCACTGGTAAAATCTGCTAATTCCGGGACGGATGACTGCATTCGAAATGCCATTTCATACTGAGAAATCCGGGTTTCAATTTCCGGGTCACCAATTTCCTCCACACGCTTTTGATTCAACAGAGATAAATCATCAAGCAAGGCTCGGCGATCTTTTCTTGTCACCCCGGGAGGATTTGAAAGAAATAGCACCGGATCACCGGTCCGACGTAATTTAACCCCCTGATGATGAGAAGGCAGAAATCCGGCACCCCAAAGCCGATCATAAAGCGGCTGTCCGCCTTCACCCGAAGTCATCGCAATAAAGGTCGGCAAATCATCGTTCAAACTTCCCAGCCCGTATGACAACCATGCTCCAAAACTCGGACGACCAGCGATCTGAGTTCCGGTTTGCATTAAGGTAATAGCCGGATCATGATTAATCGCTTCGGTATAAAGCGAGCGAATAAAGGTCACTTCGTCGGCAATACCGGCGGTATGTGGTAGTAGTTCACTTATCCAGGCTCCACTCTGCCCGTACTGCTTAAAATCAAAAATAGAGGGCGCGATTGGAAAATTATCCTGATCAGCAGTCATCCCTGTTAATCGTTGTCCGTTACGTACACTATCCGGCAAATCATCTCCGACCCACTGTTTCAATTTTGGCTTATGATCATATAGATCAATCTGCGATGGAGCTCCACTTTGACATAGGTAAATTACTCGCTTTGCTTTCGCCGGCAAGTGTAATCCAGCATTATCTTTCGCTGTATCAACAGCTAACAAACTATTCATCGCTGCGGAGGCAATCGAAACCCCACCGCCCATCAGGAAATGGCGGCGATTATGCAGCCAACCTGCCCTGGCGAGCGGGTCTGGAATAGATTGATTGTTGAAAAACGACATAAATTACTCTCTATTAATGACCTCATCCAGATTTAACAACATACTGGCAATCACTGTGTACGCCGCCAATTCATGCGTTTTTAAGGACTCGTCGGCCTGACTTTCACCAAATGAAATCAGTTGTTTGGCAGCTTTTTGGTCTGCGGAATACCGCTGAATATTTCTCTGCAATGACTTAAGCAAAACACTCATTTCATAATCAGATGGCATCCTACTTGTCACCTGACGCCATCCCCAACGTAAACGATCTTCTGTACTGATATTCTGCAATATCATCTGCTGACCCAGATTCCGAGCCGCCTCAACATAAGAGATCTCATTCAACAGAGCCAAGGCCTGTAGTGGCGTATTAGTACGGGAACGAGAAAGAACACAAATCTCCCGACTGGAAGCATCGAACGTCAACATAGTTGGCGGAGGTACCGTTCGTTTCCAGAATGTATACATTCCTCGACGATACAGGTCCTTACCGGAACCCTGATCGTATGCCTGACTCGCTATTTCCTTCCAAAGTCCTTCAGGTTGATAAGGTTTCACACTCGGACCGCCAATCTTACCATTAAGCAAACCACTCACAGCCAGTGCCTGATCCCTTAAAGTCTCGGCTGGTAATCGCAGGCGTGCCGCCCGACCAAGCCATATATTCTCCGGGTCAGCGATCAATTGTTCTCTTGTGACTGTAGATTCCTGACGATAGGTGCTACTCATAACAATCAATTTTACTAGTGCCTTCACATCCCAGCCATTTTCACGAAAATCAACGGCCAGCCAATCCAATAAACGGGGATGTGTCGGAGGAGCCCCTTGAGAACCGAAATCTTCCAGGGTTTTAACAATGCCCCGACCGAAAAACTGATACCAAAACCGATTTACGATTACCCGGGCAGTTAAGGGGTTCTCATCACTAACAATCCATTTTGCGAGATCCAAACGAGAGCCAAATGCACCATCCTGTTCTCCTTTGAACAGTGATCGAGGCACATTCATCGAAACTTCCTCACCGGGATTGTCATATTGTCCACGAATAAGTAAGTGCGTTCTTCCACGGTCTGCCTTCTCTTGCATTACCATCGATGTGGGAATTGTATCAACGAAGCGACGAGAGATTGACTCCACTTTTCGCAAGGCTCTGTAATCGTCACCATCCTGTGTCTCGTCCACCTGATCCAAATAGTAATGCAGGAGTTTCTCCTGCTGAACGGCATTTGGATTGACGGAAGTAGCAATCTCGGCGGGGGTTTGAGCCACTGCCAGACTTCGCAGTTCCTGAGAATCTAAATCGCGCAAATAAAATCGTGTTTCATCAAGCAGGCCTTTTAAATGCTGTGTCTCCCCTTCGGCTCCAATAATCAAGGTCGAATTCGTTTTATAGGTTCCCGTAAAGATATCTAACAGTACATCTACATCCTGCCGAACGCCATTGATGTAAATCGCCATACCCCGGGCCATCTGAGTACCATCTGATGTAAAGGCAATATGCACCCATTGCTCTGAAGGAATCGCATCTTTCGTCCTCATACGAACTGAATCATCAAGCCATCGCGGGCCAAAGTTAACCTGAACTCTATTGTCCACCAAGCTCCAGCTAAAACCCTGAGGACGACGATCATCAGGATTCAACATACTCATGATGGTTCCGCTGGACAGCTCATCGACTTTAATCCATGTACTAAGTGTTAAACGCTGATGTCCGGCAAACTGAATAATCGCACCACCATTTACCTTGTATGATTGATCCAGCTTCAGAGCTTTACCGCTAATGCCTTGGACATACTGAGCCTGATGATCATCCGACACGGATGTCTGATAAAGTTCCTGAGAAACTTCACCGGTATTAATGACATCATAATCCTCAGCCTTCCCCTCCACTTCATAAGTTTGTTGCTCGTAATTATCATCCCAGTCAAATCTAATCATCAGATCCTGATGAATCACTGGCTTCTCTGAATTTTGCTTATTTCCAAGGTCCGTCATTCTTTGCTGAATACTGTCGGCATTCGCATCAAGTCGTTGACGCAAAATGGCCATTTCAGATTCATAATCCTTCAATTGCATTGCCATTTTTCGTGTCGGAGCTTTAATCACCGGAAATGAATTTCCATACTTAATCACACGCCCACGCTCTGGAATGTTATTAAAGAAAGCCATGACTTCGTAGAATTCCTTCTGTGAAATCGGATCGTATTTGTGATCATGGCAACGAGCACATCCCATCGTTAGTCCCAGCCAAACAGTTGCCGTAGTATCCACGCGATCCACTGCATACTCAACCAGATACTCTTCAAAAACGATCCCACCTTCCGAATTAGAACGGTGATTACGATTGAATCCGGTCGCCAAGATCTGCTCGGTCGTTGCCTTCGGGATCAGATCGCCTGCTAACTGTTCAATCATAAATTCGCTAAATGGTTTATTTGAATTAAACGCATCGATAACCCATTCACGCCAGCGCCACATATGTCGTTCACCGTCGGTTTGGTAACCGTTGGTATCGGCATACCGAGCAACATCCAACCATTGCATTGCCATACGTTCACCGTAACGCTGACTCTTCAACAACCGATCAACAACACGTTCATAGGCCTGCGGAGAGTCATCTTTTAGGAATTCCCCGACTTCATCCTGAGCAGGAGGAAGTCCTGTTAAATCCAGAGTGACACGGCGTATTAATTTCTCTTTGGTCGCAATCTTGGATGGAGAAATACTTCGCTGCTGCAATTGATCCAGCACAAAGGAATCAATGGCATTAGCGACCCATGGATTTCTGGCTGCCGACGGCAACTGCGATTTCACCGGTGGCTCAAATGCCCAATGGTCTTTCCAAACTGCACCTTCTTCAATCCAGGTTTTAATCAACTGTATTTGCGTTTCTGAAAGCTTGACCTCCGCGTCTTCCGGGGGCATACGTTCAGCAGGGTCCTTTGCAGTAAGACGCTGAAACATCAGACTCTGGGATGTCTTGCCCGGCACAACTAAAGCAACGCCGTCATGAACCTGATACAAGCTTGACTTTAAGTCTAAACGCAAATCGGCCTGTTGATTTTCCTTATCCGGCCCGTGGCAATGATAGCAGGTATCGGATAACAACGGACGAATATCGCGGGCAAAATCAACCGTTGACGAATTAACTTCTTGCTGCGCAAAAACTCCTGCAGACAAAACCAAACTACAAAGCACTTCTGCAAGAAGCAGAGAAACCAATGAAGAAACAGGCGAATGATGAAGGATAGTCATAGGTTTTTAAGCGTAATTGTAGAATTACCTATATCCTAAGATACCAGAATAGAGGCTTCAAATCCGAAGCATTGACTCGGTTATTCCAGTTCAACTTTACTTAAATTAATAACGGAGCCAGGAAGGACTACTCGTTTTCTTCCAGTAGCTTAAGTTCGAATGGTTGAATTAACCATGGACCTTCATTGAAGGTTTCTGTAACAGGTTCCGGATAATTCTTACCGGTAAGCTTCGTCAAAGCCCAAACCGAACCGGTGTATAAGGGACTAAAACTGGGTACGCCCTGACGCGTTGTCGCCTCACGATATTTCTCCAAGGCATCAATTGTTTTTTGATTGCTGGAACCTATCCGAGCCAGACCAATGGCACACATTCGTTTTACTAGGTTATCTTCAGGCGGAATCGGAGCTTCATCAGTTAAGCGGGTATAGAGCAGATCTTCAAGTCCCGGTGCTCCTGTTAAATCATCTTCCCAGATCTTCCCTAATGCCCAACCGGCTGATGCCCTTATCCTAAACCGCAACTGTTCCACTTTATTAGTAAATCGCATTAGAAGCTTCGTAGCAGGCTTGTACTTCATTTGTCCAAACATCTGATATAAATGGGCGAACTGTTCATTGATTTCATATTCCAAATCACGAGGAAGATTTTCTGTCATGAGATCATTTGTACGAGATTGACAATACGCTAACACCTGTGGCAATGTTGCGGGCACCGCTAAACGTCTTAATGCCCAACTGGCGGTCACTAAAACTTCAACACGTTGGCTACCAAGCTGTTTAATTAAGACCGGAGCTACTTGTTTTTGATTTAAGGCAACGGCCAGATGCATTCCCTGTTCCTGAACGCGCCACGATTGTGAATTCACAGCATCCTCGGTAATCTTCACAATACCGGCAGACAAATCTTCCTCTGCAGAAAATTCGATGAGCCATTGTCGCACTTGCACGCGAATCTCCGGATCCGGATCATCAAGATAGCTTGCCAGCAAAAACAGCCTATCAACGGTCATTTGGTTACTTAATGCTACTATATAGGCATATCGTGCACGTCGGTTTTTATGCGTTTCAAGAACGTCTGCCATTTCAATGACTGCCGGTTGATTCCACTGACCCAACGCTTCTGCCGCGATGCCGGCTGCCAGATATACGGAGGAAGCACATAACCGTTTTTGAAACTCTAATGCCTGAGCCTGATTTTCCTGAGAAGCAACAGGTGAGGCAAGATTAGCCGCGATGATTAAATCTGCTGCAGAACCGTTTACAAGTTCTGCAGCTTCCGCCAGATATGGCGTTTCTGAGTAAAGAGCAATGGCCTGAGATGCATCAATACGCAAAGCATTACTGTTTGCAGCAGAAGCACTGAAGTCAACAATCGATTGTCTGTCTTTATCAGTACCAAGTGCTGCCAGACCTTTAAAGGCCAGTCGCAAAAGCGTACCGGACTTTGGTGTATCAGTCCGCGCTCTCCAGATATCAATCATTTCCTTAACCTTCCATTTGACAAGAGAAGGCTCTGTAATAATCGACATCTCATATTCGCCATCCTGAATTCCAGCCAAAAACACCTCTTTAGCCTGAGAAGCATCAAGCAACACAAGAACGGATGCCGAGGTATAGCGAATCGTCGCCGAATTCTCGGTATCTGCCACCACAGCCATCAAAGGTTCAATTGCAACATCCAGTCCGGGCAGTTTTTTTTGGGCGGCTAATCGCAACGTCTGAACCGCATCTATTCGAATTTCGTCATCCTCAGACGCCAAAGCATCGAGCCATGTCGGAATCAATTTTTCTGCGACGATGAGGATCTTTTTACCCTCTGGCATAACCGGATCTGCGAACATCGGCCAGTCATCTTTAATAATGTTTCGCTGTGCCTGTGACTGCAGCGGCGAACCTAATACTCCGGCGAGCAGAATCAACAGCAGTATGATTTGGTTAACTCGAATTAACATGAATTCAATTCCCGAGGACTAAAGTAATTCACTACTGTGGCTTAGTAAGCAATTTCACACGAACGTAAAAAAGGACGAAGCAGACAAATGAAATACCTGCCGTAATCACCCAGTTCCAAGACAGCGGAAGCGATATACGTTGAATTCCCATCGCTTCCAACGGTACCTGAAGAGCCGGCCACAGTTCATTCAGTTCTGCTTTCCACATAACTTGTGGTGCAAGTAACTGGAATTCTGCTGCATCAAATCCCGGCGTCCCCATAATAGTCAAGGCTGTCGCCAGGGGATTAATCACTAATGCCTTCTCAACAGTCTCGACATTAAAAGGAGCTCCTTTTCCCAGCCAGAATAAGAAGGTTCCTGCAAAAATCATGATGACGATCGAAAATGAAACGGCGGTGGCGGTAGCCGTCGCGCGAAACAAACTACTAACCAATGCACTAATGGCAAGAACCAAAATACAAGTCATCAACAGACAGACACAAACCTGCCAAATCTGTGTAACTAAAGTAAAGTCAATCACCATTAATACGACATATCCAGGCAATGTGGCCAGCACGATCAGAAAAATAGTAACCGCCACACTCAGTAGCTTACCAACAAGAATCCTGCGCGAATTGACAGGTGTCAGCAGTAACAATCGCCAAGTTCCAGATTCCAGTTCGGAACTAATAAGTCCTGAAGCTAAGCTTGGTGTAATAATCACCACAAGACCAACCTGAAGAACAACCATAATTCCACCAATGATATCGACACCCCACTGTTCGGTATAAACAGTCGATTGAATCGCTAAAAACAGCGAGATCACAACACAGACGACCATCGTTCGAATCATCCAGTGAACACGGCCAAACCGTCGACTGCGAAATTCCTTTATAAGAACAGGATTCATATATCCCGGAATCAGTGGTGCCCTTTTCTTAGGATCCATGCCCATGTAGAGAATCATACGAAACCGCTGAGCGAATTTACTCATTTGATGCGTCATAACACCAGCACTCCTGGAACGGTCAAGAATCCGGCGATTCAATTGAACCAGTGCAACCAGAATAAAAACAGCGGTCAACGATAACGAAAGGATGATGTAGTTTGTGATTGCATTAATGTTGGTATCCATGCCCTGAGCGCCGACATCGCCATGGCCGATAATGTCCATCACCGGTGGTAACGGGGAAATACAACGAAACCAGCTAGCTATTGACGACAAAGAACCAGTTGCACCCTGCAGGAACAGGTGAGGTCCAAGCACCACGACAGACATAAAAAGGACAAGACCATATGTAATTTTTAAAGCACTATCAATCGAGCCGGCAAGACAGCTAACCATTAGTCCCATCGTTGAATACTGCAATGCTACCAGCAACAAGACACCATACAACGGCAACACCTGTTGCTGCATGGAAATTCCTCCCATAACAAAACAGGCGGCAAGTGAAGGAATGCTGAGAATCAACAATTGTATGACGAACATCATAACACCTGTCAGCTTTCCGAAGTAAATCTCGGTCGGTTTCATCGGCGAGTTCAGCAGCAGCGCCAATGTCCCACTATTACGTTCACGAATTACCGAAGTAGCCGGAAAGACTGGAACCAGAAAGATAAGTGCCGTCAGAATTCCATAGGAAAAAAGCTTAAATACCTGCATCGACTTAACCCCGGTCACGTCAGCAATCGGGTCAACAGGCCAGCGAAGCAACAATAGCAAAGCGAACAGAACCACCAGCGATGCCTGAATCACAATAGCTTTGCGAGTTCGCATCATACCGATGAGTTCACGTTGTACAATTGGGTTCTGTAACATGTTATTTTGCTCTTGGCTACTCTTCTTAAACCATCTTGGCACGGTCTTCTTTCGTTACCGTGAGGAAGGCATCTTCGAGATCGGTTTGAACTTCGTGAAATTGAGCCACCGGAATGTTTGCTAAAATCAGCGAATTCAGTAAGCTCGCCATTGCCTGATCGGTCAGATTTGCTCGGAAGCGAATCAACTCTTCCGTTTTACTTCCGGCGATTTCAGCAATATCTGAGTGTTTGCGTACAATATCCTGAGCTTCATCAATGCGATCGGCACCATCGAGATGAATTTCAACCATTCTCATCTGACCCAATTGCTGGTTGATTTCAACCATCGTGCCTGATGCCCGTAATTTACCGGCACTGATGATGGCGATTTCATCACAAATACGTGACAGTTCAGGCAAAATATGACTGGTCACAATCAATGTCTTGCCAAGATCTGCCAAACGAAGAAGAAGATCTCTCATTTCGATACGGGCTTCCGGGTCGAGACCATTCGCAGGCTCATCAAAAATTAAAACCTCAGGATCATGCAGCAATGTCCTGGCAATCCCGACACGTTGCTGCATTCCGTGACTTAACGCTTCGACGTAACGATCCTGCATGTAGGTCCCACGGGTAATCTCAAGAACCTCTTGAATACGTGCCTTACGTTCTTTCTTTGGGATCTTAAATGCGGCACCAAAAAAATCCAAATACTCACGAACACGCATATTTGGGTATGGTCCAAATTTATCTGGCATATAGCCGACTAGTTTTTTGATCTGATGAGACTCGGCAACACAGTCCGCGCCGGCAATCGTAGCACGACCTGACGTTGGTCTGGCTAAACCAACCAAAATCTTAATGGTTGTTGTCTTACCCGCACCATTGGGACCAATGAATCCAAGAATACGCCCCCGTTCGACAGTCATCGACAATTGGTCAACGGCTGTAAACTCACCAAATTTCTTGGTCATATTTTCAATAACTACAACGCTATCACTCATTGTATGCTGTCACTCCAAAGTCGTTACAACCTGGTCCTTTATATTTTCGCTCCGGCAATCTCTAGTGAGTGGTGTTTACTGTACCTTCCAGAGATACATCCACATCTTTGATCTGCCAGAAATAATCTTTCTCACGTTCAGCCTGATCCGCTTCCGACTCACCGGGAATTGGATCTAAGCCAATATTAATTCCTAAGAAAATAAAACCATCCTCATCGATGGCCAGATGCTCCGCATTGTCAAACAGGAACACTTCCTGGCCATTAGGACTTTTACGTGTGTCCAAAATTACAGGTTTATATAGTCCCTGTTCTGTACGCTCACGGCCTACTGAATTCACAACTCGTTCACCGGCCTGAATATCAACTGTGACAATCGCTTTGGTTATTGTGGCCGGCGATACAGCTGAGGGCACTTTGATCTTTAACCACATTTGATGGGAACGGTTAATCTTCTCATCATTCCATCGATCCTTCGTGAAATCATAAGCATAGGATGCGCCGAGACCATTAATTGCATTGCTAGGATAAAACGAGGTCATAATTGAAGGCACAACAAATTTCTGACCCGGAGGCGTCTTAAGAATTTTCAATGGACAAACGGTCAATGCTGAACCAATAACTTTTTGTTCACCGGGGAACTCAATCCCCAGATCCAAAGGATCACTCCACACGAAAATCGATGGAACCTGAGGATACTTCATAACATCTGCATTCTGGCGTTTAAGCAGTGCATTGATAAAGTTAATACGATTACCTGTTTCTTCATCCACAAGGCTTGATGTTGTATCAAATTGTGAATCAGCAAGATCCTGAGAACCAATAATCAGATTTCCATCAACAAACTGGACTGACACACGCTCGCCGGTTGGACTAACAAGAAGACCGTGCTCGAGATTAGTAAGCGGACCTAATTCATATTTCCCCTGGAGACCTACTTCACCAAATGAGGCCGAAGCAAAAACAGGACTCTCTGACGCAACCCTCTTTTCAAACGGGAATGTTCTCACTGTCCCGCCGGGAATTTGTAGACCTTCCCAATGCCAGGACTGCAAATCATTCCACACCATGCGAATATTTTGCCCGGTCAATTCTTGAAAGTCAGGCCAGAAAATCGTTCCATTGGAAACATGGATATCTGCATCCAATGACTCCTCACTATAAACAGCGCCAAATCCTCTAACCGGAAGATCACGAGCCTGGTTTTCAGCATTGATAAACTGAATCGATGCCATGAGATTCTCTAATGTGTGACGTTTTGCCACCCCTACAAAGTAGAGATAGGTACAAACAATAAGAACAAGTCCGGGGGCAACCAAAAGCATTAGTTCCAGTCGACCTTTTCGATAAAGAACGACACCGGTGCCACACAGAAAGAGGAAAAACAGACCGAAAACTACTGCAATATGTTCCCGAGCTACAATCTCAAATCCCACTTTGGAAACAAGATATTCACTCATTTCATCAACACGACTTGTACCCCTGTACGTTTCCATCGCGATTCTCATATCCTGAGCTACATCTGACTGATCACCATCTTCAGGTGTCATGGCGGCTAATTCCATCTGCGTCACAGAAACATCTGTCATCGCTTTTTCAGTTGGTTTAAAGAAGCGTAAGGCCAGATCCTGTAAAGGAACCAAAAGTAACAATTCATTAGCGGTAGAAAAGGGTTTGGGAAGAGTTAATCCACGAGCTTCGAGCGTCGTAAACAACACTTCCCCGTTTCCGTACTTCTTCCAAAATGACGAGGGCATACCGTTGACTTCGTGATAAACCTCAACATCTTCGGCATACACGATGGCATTATGAATGGGCTCGTCATAATCAAAAACAACCGGCTCCTGACCGGAGTGTTTTGAAATGATCTCGACCTGAGACAAATGCTCCGACCCCAGTCCCGCGATACTGATAGAATCACCGAAAAGTCGTTGTGGCAACTCAACACCTGTCTCATTTAACATGATCCATAAACGGCCTCCATTGGCCACCCACTGGCGAATCGTAGCCATCAGAGCAACGTCATGGATTACTCGTTTATCCGCGATCACAAGCTGGTCCAATGCATCCAGTGCTGTGGAAGTAGCTGTGATTTCTCCTCCCTGTGGTACAAACACCGCAATACCTGCTTGCTGCTCGTCCTTGATCGATTTGAGCATTCTTAAAGCAACACTGTCGATCATTTCGACATCCACACCAACATTGGTCAGTTGGAGATAGTTATCCAGCAAATCTTTAGGATCCGGAGCCATAAATCCTAGAGCAGGCTTATTGAAGTCAGTGGTGATCTGAGCTAAATCCAACGGCGTCTTCAGCGGACTGAGTACGGCAACTTCCCGTCCATCCACAATCCGGGTGATACGCGAATTCAATTCCAAATTACCAAGCTTCAGGCGCTTTTGATTCAATTCATGATCAGGGATTCTAATCGGATAAGAGACCACACGGACAACCTTCGGAGGAACCGTAAAATTCCGGGTAAACTGAATAGCGTTAGTGGTTAGGTCTTCAGTTTTCCAGTTGGCGCGAATTGTCAGGTCATGTGATTCGTCCGTCGGATTCCAGACTTCACAAGAAATAATCCCCCACCGACGTGGAACATAAGCTGAGAAGCCGGCCTGCACAGCAATACGCTGAACAACGGGTTCATTAAGCGGTTTGTTTTGCGGACCAGGATCAGACAATGCACTTCCCTGTTCTGGGCCGGCCGGCGAACTACTATCCTGTGGAAGCTGTGCCATAGTTGGTGATACCAACAAAAACAGTAGCGATATCACACTCAGATTGCGAACACGAAATCGATTAAACATTACGTCTAAAATATGTGACATAAATAATTTTGCCTTCAGCTTCAGGCACTTCGCTTAAAAAATTTTGAACTCATATTGATCAGAAAATTTGACTACTCAGTGATCACAACATTAGGTAGATTCTCACGAATCGCCTGCTTGCCGGTATCACCCAAACCACTGCAAAACTCGACATACAGATCCTGTAATTCTTTGAGCATAAACAAATGGCTAACTCCGTCATCTGTAATTTGAGTGGAACTCAGAACTAACGACTTTAATCCTGTAAGCTTTCCAATGTCTTCCAGTCCTACATCTGAAACCATGGTTTGATCAAGATTGAGCTTTTTCAATCCTGACAGCGGAGTAAGATGTTTTAATCCGACATCTGTCACCTGCGTTGCCCAGAGGTTTAGTTCCGTCAGTGACTGCAAATCTTTGAGGCTGGTAAGTCCATCATCACCCACCTGAGACTCACTCAGATCGAGACGACTGAGGGACTTCATACCAGCCAATGCCGTCATACCTTTGGAACCAACCAATGTGCCACGCACTTTGAGATACTTCATTTTTTCGAGACCTGCCAGATACTGCATTCCTGCGCTGGTAATCGCAGTTTGATACATCTCAAGATTCTGTAAACTCTTCAGCTGACCGATACTTTTCAAGCCTTCGTCGCCAACTCGAGTATCATCAAGACCGAGGTGAACCAGATTGGAGAGACCTGTGATATGAGCCATACCGGCATCGGTAATCTGAGACCCCCAAACACGGAGAAATTTAAGTGATTTGATACCGGCAACATGCTTAAGACCGGTGTCAGAAATATTGATACACTCTTTCAAATCCAACAATACAATATCTTTTCGATCACTCAGTAAAGCCAATCCATCGTCCGAGATCTTACAACGAACCAACTTGAACCGTTTTAGATTTTCGATACCCAACAAAATTTTAAAGCCAGCATCGGTAACATCTGTCCGCTGCAAATTGATTTCTTGCAAAGTTGGTACTTCAAGCAAGGTTTCCATACCAGTATCAGAGACTCGGGTTTCCCCCAGATCGAGTGATTTCAATAATTTTAGTTCTTTCAGATAAACCAAATCTTCATCACTAACATCAGCGCCGTTTAGAACCAGCTTTTCTGTATTCGGAACACCTTTAAGGACAGTTAAATCTATCTTTTCTCCAAAGGCGCCGCCAAAATCAACAGTTACGACAAAACCATCGTCATCCGTGAAGACCTCACCGTACATATCCTCGATCTTCGCAATCGCTTCTTGATCATCTTGCTGTTTAACTTCAGCAACAGGTTCTTCCATCGGTGGATCTTCGCGCGAAGCTTCTTCTTCAGGATCAACTGATACAACTACTCCACCACGATCACTTTTGTCATTTTCAGCAGAACAGCCAACAAACAAAGTGACGCTCAGGATAAAACTGAAAATCAAAGGGAAACGATTTAGATGCATCAAAAAAATCCTCAGTGTGTAGTGGATAAGCGGCAGTTAGTATCCTCTACACCATCGAAAAAAATACAGCTTATATAGATATACAGCAGAATTATTATTAGTTCAGATTAATCGAGAAGTGTAACTTTCACAATGACAAGAACGCTGAGCAGAGTTATATATAAGGAAGTCATATCGACAGATTGTCCTTAATTTTCTGGCACACAACGAGTACTTCTTACGTGGATTTAGGTTTACTTTTAGCGGCCATCGCCACAGTCCTGCTGGGAATTGCGGTGATAAATATCAAATCCACCACGCTGTTTGCTCCCTGGTGCTGGCTTGTTGTAACAATCTGGGGTATCGCGTTAGCTCATACCTTGAACAATGAGATCCTAGGGAGTTCAGGCTCAGGTGATGCGTTTACAAGTTCCAGACAAAAATATTGGATTGAAGCGATACAATTCGGAGCTCATGCTTTGGTTTTCTGTCCTTTCATGTCCCTATTAGGAGCACAACGACCACAGAATAAAGTGTGGGAATTCATCGTATTCTCACTATGGTTAATACTTATCCTGCCTGCATTGGAAACGGTTCTTCTGAGTCCTGGTCAACTGGCGGATACTCAGGGAATCCGAGCCTGGTTTATGCTGGTTCTGATTGCAGTCTCTGCGATAAACGTAATTTTAAGCCGGTTCTGGATTAGCGGTATTCTGATCGGGATCTCACAATTCCTGTTAGTTAACCCGCACCTGCCAAACTGGTCACATCTTCATTACTCCCATAACATGGAAGCCGGATTGAGTCTGGCGATTGCATCATTTCTAGTTGCTTTCTTACAGCCCAAACCGGATCGTTCCGGAATTCGCGAGGAAGACCTGGTTTGGCTCGACTATCGTGACATGTTCGGCGGTATGTGGGCGTTGCGGATCAAGGAACGCATTAACCAATCGGCAACCATGTATGACTGGGATCTCCGCCTGACATGGACAGGCTTTGTCACGGCAGACGGTTCTAAGCTTCCGGAAGAGTTGCCTGCAAGGACTCAAGAGATACTCCACCAACATTTTTATAATCTCATGCGTAAATTTGTTCCTCGTGACTGGATTAACACTCGATTAAATAAGTCCAAATCCAAACTGACGGACGTGTCCGATCCGACAGTCCTTAATCCATAGTCAAATTGTCAATTGACTTCTCCCTGCAATTGCCTCAACCGTCTCTGCTGATCGGAAGTCAGACATGCATGAATGAATTTGTCCCGTTCAACCTCATACTTATCAATCTTGCTTCGCAACTTCTCGAGTTCAATAAAATATCGCTTTTGTATCCAGTAAATCCGCGCACGTTGCTGTGGTGTCACAAGTTGACTGTAATAGGCTGGAAGACGAGGCTTGAAGCCAGCCAACTCATTTTCCTTTGGATTCACATAACTTCCCCTTTCCTGCGGCTGATTGAGCGGAGGCTGGTTTGCTTCGTTTTGATCATCCACAGATTTTTTTTCCTCCAAGGGTAATCCGGCCACCGGCAACCGCTTTAGGACCGGGCGCTGTGCAACATGATCGCTGAAAGCTAAATTGACCGTACCAATCGCTCCCAATAGCACCAGAAACAGTCCGGTCGTTATGCCAAAGTACTGCTGTCTGCTCTGACTATTCATATATCCCTCCTTTTCAGAACTTCGCAATTATTGATTTCCTCTAAAGAGATAAGAGAGTAAAGATGCGATTCGTACGGATGTAAATAAAAAAACCTGTGACATCGCTGTCACAGGTTCATACTCTAGTTGAAGTGATCGTTTTAGCTTACGCAAACGCCTGTTGAATTGGCGTACCATCACGAACGATCATAATTGGGCGTCCAGTCGCTGTGTGATACTCCTTCAGGTGATCAATCCCCATCGCCTGATAGAATGTTGCAGCAACGTCATCCGGTGTAATCGCTTCATTTGCCGGACCGGTTGCTTTATTATCACTTTTACCTATCACCTGACCACCGCGGATACCCCCGCCGGCCATCAGCATGAACATACAGCGTGGATAATGATCTCGCCCACCTTCAGCGGTACGTTCACTAATCTTTGGCGTACGTCCAAACTCACCTGTTACATAAACAACCGTTGAATCGAGCAGGCCTTTCTCTTCCAGACCAACAAACAATCCGGCTAAACCCTGATCAAAGCTTGGTAACTGCCGATCTTTCAAAGCCGTAAAGTTGTCACGATGTGTATCCCAGCCACCATAGGTTAACGTCACAAACTTCACACCCGATTCAATTAATCTGGTCGCTAACAAACAACTTGCACCGAAGGAGGAGTCACCGAACTTCCCGGCAAATGCCCCTGACTCTTTACTAATATCAAACGCCTGACGCGAACGTGGCGAAGTGATCATTGCATGCGCTTGCTGACTGAACTCATCCAGCCCTTCAATCAACTGACTATTTTCTTCGGCACCCGCAAAAGTGCTGTCTAAGTCATTCAATAATGCCTTACGTTTTTTTACTTCCGTAACAGTCAGACCGGAACCAAGTGAAACGCCTCGAACAGAAAAGGGCTCACCAATCGTAGGAGTACGTCCGGTGTTTAAAGGAGCATAGCGTACACCAAGGAACCCGGCTCGCTGGTTACTACGAGGAATAGCAACGAACTGGGGAATATCTGAAGGCTTGGAAAGTTCTTTCGTGATCACAGCACCATAACCTGGATACTCTAAAGATGCCAACGGACGGTTCCCCGTATTTACATACTCGGTTCCCAACCGGTGGGCTCCCAGTGTATGGCTGACACCGCGGAAAATTGCGAACTTGTCCGCACACTTGGCAAGGTACGGCAGATGTTCACTAATTTCAATTCCGGAAACATTTGTTTTGATCGGATTAAAGGTACCGCGATACTCAGTTGGTGCATCCGGCTTGAGATCAAATGTATCCATGTGCGACGGACCGCCGTTCAAATTAACAAAGATGGCATTTTTGCCTTCTGCCTGAGCGAACTGCCCGGCCTGAGCCATACTCAGATAACTAGCCAAATTCATCCCTGTCATTCCGGCTACACCGACGCGAAGAAAATCACGTCGTGCGACGCCGTCACAAGTCTTGTGAACTGCCATCTATAACTATCCTTTTTTCTTTTTTAATTCTGTCTGTGCGGTATTTCTGTATTCGATGAATACTTTAGTGATTCAAAACAAACTCTTTGGTATTGACCAAAGCCCATAACAGACCCCGAACCCCATTAATTTTGTCATCAGCCTGATCGATAAATTCAATACTACGGCTAATTTCTGTTTCGTTTGGGTATCGGGTTAGCGTCCGCAGGTAGGCCTGCTCAACAATCTCTTGCTTTTGCTCTAAACTCAAATTTACTTCTTTTGTCGGTTTCCTGAGGTACTCAGGCAGACCGTACTGACTGATCATACGTCGTCGGGTTTTGACTAATGAATCGTATGATGCCTTTTTAGATGGATCTGCTTTCATTTTTTTCAAACGTGCCTCAAGCCTCATGAAGTTTTCTTCATAATCCTCCGGAAGCTTCGATTGCTGCCGATCCTGGAGGTTAAAAGGCAAATCGTAATCTTTGGCAACCTGTTCAAGCCAACCGGTATTACGACGATTCATGAGGTTATAAACAAGCTCATCATTCTGCAGGAACACTGTCTGCAATAATGTGGCGTCACTTGAGCGGTCACATTCACAGTTACTTTCACGGGTCGATCTTCCAAAGACCATCAAAGGAAAGGCTTCCGGAGTTGCTCCCTGAAGATATCGTTCGCTTGACGTCGGAATAGCAATTGCCCGGCGATCCATTTCATACTGCATACGTACTGATTCGACGTCGGAAGCAGTCGCCAACTGAATCGCATCGACCGTCACTTCAGCCGGCAAGCGGCGGGGTAACTGATGACTAAAGTTTGTCTTGTCCTGTACATTGGTCTCATTGGAAACCCAGGTCTGTTGATAAGTACGACTCATCACAATCTCGCGATGAACCCACTTCATATCGAACCCACTGTCAATAAAACCTTCCGTCAGATAGTCCAGTAACGCTTTATTGCTAGGGGCATTCGCCAGACTAAGGTCATCCGGTGGATCGACAATACCGCGGCCAAAGTAATTCGCCCAGACCCGATTTACAAACGCTTTCGCAAAATATGGATTTTGTTCAGCACGTAACCAATCCATCAAAGGTTGACGCAGGTCCTGCCCACGCTCAAAACTGATTTTAGTGTCACCCAAAATCGTAGCCTCTTCGACCATTTCACGAGTTGCACGACCATTTTCATCCACCTTACGTCCGGGAATCGTATAAATTACCGGGAATGGAACAACCGATCCTTTACGCATTTCAGAGGTAATCTGCCGACGAAGGTCTCCGCCCCGTAATCCTTTTAATCCAAGATCCGCAATCATCTTGTTATAAATTTCCCGGTCTTCTTTTGCAGGGGGAACTGCATTGAATCGCACACCTGTAAAGAAATTTGAAAACTCGGCGAAGTCTTGTTTGGACCAAACATCAAAAGGATGTTTATGACATTGAGCACACTGAATACGAATACCCATAAAAGCATAGGCAAAACTAATGGCCCTTTCAGGTGGCAAACGGAATTCACGTCGTGCCCAGTAATAAGGCATCGTTTTCATCCCTGACACATCCAGTTCGTCCTTCTTATGAAGTTTTGTCATTTCAAGACAGAACTCTTCATACGACTGACCATTATCAAATGAGGTTCCAAGAATAATACCTTCAGCGAGTTCATCGTAAGGAATATTCTGAGCTACTCGTTGCTCAATCCAGCGATACCAGATTTCACCGGGCCCGGTTCGGATTGGAGAAGTATTCACGAGCTGTTGATCATTGTTTCCGGTAAAGTCACTTAATTTTGTCGCCCACCAGGCAGAATAGCCGGGGCTATTCAATAATTCTTCAATTCTCTGAGCCCGCTTGTTCGGCGAATTATCCTGAATAAATTCCGCTGCCTCCTGTGCGGTTGGCAGCGTGCCTGAAATATCCAGCGAGACTCGTCGTAAAAACTCTGCATCGGATGCAAGGTCTGACGGTACAATCCCAAGTTTTTTCAGTTTTTCAACCACCAGTTCATCAACACGTGTTGGAGTATCTATCGCAGGGTATTTTTTACCTGCCAGTTTTGTCAGAGGACGAAGGATCGGAATCGGCACCACCGCTTTGTCATATGAAATGACAATATGTGTATCACCTTTTGACTCGCCCGAGGTTACAAGCCCATCCTGATCAATGTCGGCAATCAAATTATCATTGGTGTCATAACGAACCAAAGGAGTAACATCTTCACGAGTACCATCTCTCCATACAGCAACCACTTTGAGTTGTACTTTCTGGCCCATCTTGGAAAACTGAATTTCATTCGGAGTAATCTCAACATCCAAGAGTTTTGAGACTGAGTCCGCTTCAAATTTAGCACCACCAGCAATCCACCGGCGGATCACATTGTATTCCCATCCACCTTTTTGGTAACGTTGACCGCCTTCATGCTCCAACTCATCAGTCGGCTTGGAAATAATCAAGCTCTCATCCGGTGATTCAATATTCACACGGATGCTGTTTTCATCAAACAGAGCATTGTGATCCACCGCAAAGTCATAACCGAACAGAGAAAGTTGAAATCCACCCCGTCCTTGAAAAGAACCATGACAGGCTCGACCATTACATCCCAGACGACTCAACAATGGCACAACATGACGCTGAAAATCCGGAACTTCGTCCGTTTTCAAATCCTGAAAACGGTAATCCAGCGATTGGAGTGGTTGGGCAGAATATACCTCTGAAATCGAACCAAATAGTGCGGTCAGCAGTATAAACAGGTACGAGTGTTTCATCGTATAAAAAGCTCCTTTTGGTTCAAACGACTATGAACCGTATATTTATTACGCATCAAGCAATACATATTATAGATGTATCTAATTTACAGAAGCATCTACTAGTAATTCGGCGATTTCACTCTCTGCACTATTTTAATAGTGTAATTCACGGCACAAATTAACTCAATGAAGTCTAAATTACTAAACAATTTCAAAAGAATCGTTTTTTTGTACAATTTCAGCTTATTTGAACGAGCTCAAGGCGCTTTACTGCACTGAATTGTCCGAAAAATAAAAGTATAGAACCACAAATAAAAGGAACGCTCCATTTGATCGGACCAGTATTTAACCGAGAAGCAATCTCATTGCCCAGACGACCGCGGCATTACATTTTCCGCGCTGTCTATGTTACGGCCTTGTTAATTCTCATGAGCACTTGCTGGATGATTCTGGCGGGAACTCAGGAAGTACAAAACCTAGGAGATCTAGCTCGTTTTGGTTCCACTTTTTTTCAGATCATGGCCCCACTCCAACTTGCACTGCTAATATTTTTAGCTGCTTTCGGTGCGGCCAGTGCTGTCAGTCAGGAAAAAGATAAACGTACGATCCTTCTACTATTGTTGACCAGACTAAGCAATCAAGAGTTAGTGCTTGGCAAGCTGCTTGCGGCATTACTTTCACCATTACTGCTTATTTTTGCCTCGATTCCGGTTTTGATGTCAGTACAGTTATTCGGCGGAGTCTCAGTTAATCAGGTGGCACGCGTAGTGATTATTACCTATGCTGCCACGCTAGTCGCTGGATCTCTTGGGAGCACTTTTGCCCTCTGGCGAGAGAAGACATTCCAAACACTTTCGATCACGACGCTGACGATTGTTTTATGGCTGGGTTTATGGGAAGGAATCTATGCATTAGGTTCGGCCAATGGTCTGTGGCAATCTATTGCCAACTGGGCAAGTCCCGTTCGCGGAATTGCAGCAGCCATCATTCCGACGATTGGCGAGCAAGAAGCATGGTCACTATCTGATCCGGCTATTTGCTTCACGATATTTGCCATCACGATCACAGTTATCCTGAATATGATTGCGATTGCTAAAGTTCGAATCTGGAATCCTTCTCGTGAAGTTCGCCAACAACAGCAACAGGAAGATGACGTCGCATCGATTCTGGACAAACAACTTTCAGATGTCGAGATCAAGCAAATCGCTGAACAAGCCCGGGCCTCTCATGTCGATGCCATACGTCGTGCTGGTACTTATGCAGAAACAGAATCTGAATCGCGCCGGGTCTGGGATAACCCGGTAATGTGGCGTGAAATTTGCACTTGGGCTTATGGTCGCAAGATTGTTATTGTTCGCGTTACCTATGGGCTGATGGTAATTCTGGCTCTGCTTGGATTAAATCAATCCCTTTCTGATCTGGCCAATGAAGTACCACGAGCGGGACTGAGTTCCATCTTTCCGGCGGCAGCCGCATCGCTGGCTCCTCTGTTTCTAGTCAGTTTGGTCATTATCAATGCATTGGCGGTGAACTCGATTACCAATGAAAGAGACGGCCAGGCACTGGATTTGCTTTTGGTTACCGACATTTCACCGGCTGAGTTCGTTTTCGGGAAACTCTGGGGCGTCTTTTACGTCACCAAGGAAATGATTGTGCTTCCACTACTGCTGTCAATTTATCTGCTCATTCGCGGCGGTATTGACTTTGAAGGATTCACATTTTTGCTGGCCGGTTTAACCGTACTGACGTTTTTCGTCACGATGTTAGGTATTCACTGCGGACTTAACTATGCCAGTAGTAAATCTGCCATCAGCATCAGTATGGGGAGCGTCTTCTTTCTGTTTCTTGGTGTCATCACCTGTATCATGGTGATGATTTCCTTCAGCGGTTCCTTTGAACAGCAACTCGCACCGTTTCTGGCTTTCATTCTTGGTGGCAGCGTGGGACTCTATGTAGCTTTAGGATTTAGAAACCCGTCCTCGGCCATATTTTGGTCAACACTATTACTACCCTTCGCCACTTTCCATGCTATTACCAGTTTCTTCATCGAGCATCACCTGACCAGTGTGATGGTACTCACCGTCATTTATGGATTTACTACGTTAGCAATGATGATGCCTGCAATTGGAGAATTTGATGTCGCAATGGGACGCACTAAAAGTGCTGACAACTAGCCCCGCAAATCTCACTGTCTTCATCTCAGGTCATAATTGTCTGCACCAGATTGTCATGATAGACAATACCGATCACCTGATTTCGCGAATTGGTAACTCCGGCCACAGGTATTCTGTTTTCTCTCATTTCGCTCAATGCTTCGGTCAATTGACACGTCGCAGCAAAGGTCGGTAATGCACAGTATTGTTCGATCTTCTTTTGATCTCGCATTCGCATTTCAATCACGGAGATATAGCCGATAACATTCTGACGGTGACCCTGGTAAACCATAAGTGTTGTAGTCTGCGAAATTTTTGCGGCTCGTTCAATTTCCTCAACACTGCTATCTGCGTGAACCATACTGACCTGAGCCAGAGGTTTCATAAGAGAGTTAACGGTGGCATTGCTACAGGCGAAAAGCCGGCGGGTAAGATCCCGTTGTCGGTTTGTCAGCAGACCGGCCATCTCAGCATCCTGAAACACTCGTTGCAACGATTGACGTGCCATCGTCAACTGCACCCGCAGCGGCGTTTCTCCAACTGCCAGTTGCAGTAATTTAGCGAAGCACCACAGGACAAAAGCAATCGGGGCAAACAAGACAACGAAGAACAGGAAGAGTGGACCGATAATCCGAATCAGGCGATTCGGATTATCATTAAAGGTACTCTTTGGAAGCAACTCACCGAACACAAAGAAAAACGGTGTAAACAAAATCGAAACCAAAAGCTCGGTGTTCTGTTCCGGATACATTGCCTGACTGGCAAGTACAATCGCAAACGAGGCCAAATAATTCGCCAGATTATTACCAATCAGCGTGGTAGCCACAAACACAGACGGGTTATTTGTCAGCCACAGCAATCGCCGCGAAATAAAATCACCGTCGCGACCGTTTAATACTAATCGTACGCGGGTAACGCGGTAAAATCCGGTCTCGCTGCCACTAAAGAATGCACTCAGTGACAATCCCAGCAGGAGCAGGATAACAATGGCCCAGATCATGCAGTATTCTCCTCCGCAATGATCTGCACTTTTACCCGGCAACGTCCGCGTTCCGCAGCTTCCAGAACTTCAAGTTGAAGTGGCCCCCAAATACACTGATCACCTTGTGTCGGTAATGCCTGCAGTACTTCCTGAAGAACGCCCTGAATAGTCACATTTCTGGTTTCAGGCAATTCAACATTCAGCTGTTTGGCAAGACGTCTAATGGTGGCCAATCCCATCACCTGCCAAACATTGTGTTCAATCTTACGTATTGGTTGTTCGTCAATAATACGTCTGGTTCGGCTGGGTGTTTCTACAAATACTGCATCAGCAATATCGTCGATCGTAATAATACCAATCGTTTCACCATGTTCATTAACAACATTTGCCACGTGTCGATCTGTGGAACGAAGCTTGTCATAGACATCCGCGACACTTGCACACCACGGAACAGCAACGATCCGTTTACCCATCTGTGACTGTCCGGGCCGCATATCCAGCAAATCGCCTGCATCCATCGAATACTGAATTTCCTCCGAATCTTTTTTTGTCACTAACACAAACCCACTTGGCGGAAAAATGCCTTTCATATCAGCAAACGTAACCGGAGCCTGAAATGTCACAAACTGTCTGCGTGGGCGCATCCATTCATCAGCACGTAGTTGAGACAAATGGACGATATTCCTTAACATCCGGTATTCATGTTCATCTAATTCAGCATCCTCAGTAGACAACTCAACGGCTCTCTCAAGATCTGAAACCTCCAGATCCGGCTCTGGATTCATTCTGGGAAAGAACAGTCGCTTAAGAACGAGATTCGCAAATCGCAATAAGGGCAACAAAGGATCGACGACACGCACGGCAAGAGCCAATGGTAAGGCAACCAGTCCTGCATAACTGCGACTCCTCAATACGGCAAAACTCTTCGGGAACATCTCGCTGAAGACGATTATCAGTAATAGGCTTCCAATCGCAAAAAGCACCCCCCATCCCGCTCCATCTTCATGCGCCTCCAGCTTAATTCCCACACGTGCCGAAATCGTGAAATAAATCATATTGATGACAAGATTCCAGAACAGGACCGCAGACAACAGACGATCCGGCTGGTCCATAAGTCTTGCAGCGGTGCGTTGTGCAGTATTGCCGGCTGCCAGAATACGAAGATCCTTGCGCTGCAAATAGAAATAGGCAGCTTCGCTGGCCGAAAATAATCCGGAAAGCACGATAAGAACCGCCATCGCAATCAGCCATGGCATGACTTCAGCCCACACAATCAGTCGATGAACCTCTTCCTTAAATCAAGCATTGATTCCAGCAGACGGTCAGTATAACAAAATGACCAATTTCACATCACAAATCTTATCGCAGATCTGAGATTCGCTGGCTCAATTGCAACGCTGCTTGGTGACTGGGAGAAAGAGCCAGAGTCTGCCGGATCGCTAAAGCTGCGCCCGGCATATTATTCGCAGCTGTATGGACTTCGGCCAGTCGATAATAAGTCTCGACATGGTCACCATCGAGTTTGAGTGCCAGTTCCAATTTTTCCTGAGCATCCTTAAGACGGTTCAATTGCTGTAATATCAAGGAATGTATTTGGTAGACCTTGATAACCTGCTCGTCTTCAATCTTAGTGACCGCAATTGTCGTTACGATACTTAAAGCACTCTGGAAACGTTGCTGCTGAATATAGATCTCTGCGACTTTCAACTGCATTTCAACCTGACGTTGAATATCTTCTTCGCCCAGTACCCCTAAAACGAAATGCAGATCCTGAAGTGCCTTAGAATAAGCACTCTGCTCTACATAAACATCAGCTCGCAGAATTCTTGCCTCGATTAATTGAGGATCCTCTTGTATGGCATGATTAACAGCCTGAAATGCTTGCGGCAGATTACCATACTGATAATTCAAACTCGCAAACTTAAACAATAGCTGAGCATCATAATCAGATGTTTCAACGGCTCGAGCCAGCTGATTGATAGCACCTGTCGAATGACCTAGTTTCCGATTTCCTTCCGACAATCGTTGATATATTACCGGATCGTTAGGAGTTAGCTTAGCTGCTTCTTCAAATTGTTTGATTGCTTTTGCATGCTGCCCACTTTTCATCGCCGAATCACCGGCATGCATAAAAGATCGGGATCTTTCCCAATTACCAACGGAGGACTGAAAATTCAACCATTGACATCCCGCAAACGAACAAACCAGCAAACCACTTACAAGTAAGCTGGAAAACAACTTGTCCGAGATCGTTTTCATCGGTTTAAATGAATCTCTAATTGTCAGATCTGATTTTTAGGTAAAAATGGTGGAAAGCCCTGAAAAGGCTCGTTGCGGAAAGTATCAGAATCCGTTGATATGAACAATATAGAATTGTCTCCATTCTCCAAAGAGCTCCCTAAGTATGCCTAATGTTTTTGACCAGTCTGACATCCGTTTCATTTACCCGGATAACTGGAAAATAAGTGAAACTCAGCTCGATACTAAACACTGTAAAAGCATCTCACTGGAAAACGAAAGTTCTACTCAGTGGACCGTTTTCATCTTTCCTGGCTCAGAAAACTTACAGCAACTTGTGGAAGAGACGATTCGGGCCATGCATATGGAATATGACGACCACGAAGAGTCTGAACCATACCGGCAAATGGCCGGAGAATTTGAACTGATCGGTAGCCGAATGTACTTCAACTTTATGGACTTTATTCTCTGTATCACTGCCACCGCAATCGAAAAGGACGGATATAGCTATCTGTTTGTCGCTGAGGCAGAAGATAGAGAATTTGAAGAGAATGAGTCAGTTTTCGGGGCAATGGCATTTAGCCTTCTGGCACCCAAGTCTCTCGAGCAAAACTGAATCCCAATCTTTGGGTTCTATGATTCTTGTAACTTTTACATTTTTAGGTCTTCAAACCTGATGTAAAAATTACAATTTCAATCTGGTTGAATTTTCTTCCAAATAAAAAAAGGGGCTAATTCCAGGCCTTTAGTTCGTTTTTGTTTTTTTACCCTCGATGAAAACACTTTTGGCACACCACTTGCTTATTAATAACCACAGAGAACAAATGATCTGTCAGCGAGACATGCCGAGCTTCCCTGATAGCATCACCACCAGCTAACCTGGTGCGAAATTTGTTGGCGATGTACCGTGGATCTAAGGAATTGCTATCAGAGTATGATAGCTGAAAGAAGAGTCCCAAGTGGGGGCAGTTGATCCAGTTTTCTGCGGTTACAAATGAAAAGGCCCGATTGGATTCCCGCATCCAACCGGGCCTTTTTCACGTTTAAATCCATTCTGCAGAAACCAGCAAAGATTACTGTTGATCCTGATCAGGCACCACGCTGTTATCCGAGTCTTTTTTATTCTCATAAAGGGGTAAGTGACGGTAGTGTACTTCAAGGCTTAAGAGGTTCATGGTGGTAACATAAAGTCGACCGGCATGAGGTCCCCAGCGGTCAGGTACAGGACGTCTTGGGTCCCAGCTACCAGCTAGGTCCCCTTCCGGCTCTTGTCCATTAACTAGTAATGGATGCAAGCGATCGTTCCAGCGTTTCCAATGTTCACCACCCATGTGATACATAAACTGTGTTGCGTAATACCAATAGTAAGTGTCTCGCAGTGAAGCATCTTTCGTACGGCGAATTGAAGGTAAATTTTCACCTAGATACAATGCACCACTTTCGGCAAGCTCACTATGTTTATCCATACCTGTATAGAGTCTCATCAACAGCCCAACACTGGTCATTGTCTTGGACGGGACTCGGCCCTGTCCCTGTCGTGCGTTTGACGGAGCATATGGATTGTAAGCGTACAAATATGGCTTCTTGGCATTCTGAGCTGCGTCGAGAAAGTTTCCGATACCATCATACGTTTCATCCGGTATTTCCAGACCTGCACGCTTACCACTTTCAACAGCCATCAGCATCCAGCCTGTGACGGACAGGTCAGCTTCGCGACCTGGTATATATCGCCAACCGCCACGTTGAACATGTTGGGATTCAATAATAAAGTTGAGCGCCTGCTGTACAGAATCTTTAATACGGGGGTCCTGGGTCATTCCATAAGCTTCACACATTGCCAGAGTAGCAATCGCATGACTATAGAGGCGTGCCACTTGATTACCAGCATTGCCCTGTGCGATATAATAATCACCATTAGCCTGTTGGTTTGCCAGTATGAAATTCACAGATCGCTGTAACAGATCTTTGTACTGATATTGTTGATGGTTATACCCTGCTCCCTGAAAGGCCAGCATACATAGCCCGGTAGCTGCCGTATCACTGTCAATAACACTTACACCATCAAAAGCAGCGAACTGTTGTAACGACCAGCTACCATCACGACGTTGGAAGCGAGCCAGAAACGCTAACCCCTTTTCAATCGCTTCTTCTGTCTCCGGTTCTGCAGCTCCGTTACCACCTGCTCGATTGCGCCGCCCCTCAAAGCCTTCTTTCGCCACCGTTGCATGTGTATTCAATGCTGGCAAATCAACCATCCCGTCGCGTTGGAACCGCGAGGGACGCAACTGAATTGTTGCGCTATCCTGGCTGGCACGACGATCAGTGATTCCGGCATCGGCAGCTAATTGTTCTCCCAAGCCCCCTAAACCTTCTTCGGCGGTCGCATTCACCGGTACAGGTTCGGCGAACGGTTGAGCAACCGGCCCTTCGGTATACCCGCCGGCCAATTCTGTATCTTCCATTTCCCCGGGAGACGGATTACCTGCGTCAGCCACCTCTACCGCAACTGGTCCAAAATCACTAAGCGACGGCCCTCCGCGTTCAGTACGTCCGACATTACTTCCGCCCGACTCAGCAAGTTGCTGACCATCACCTTCAGCGTCTGAGGATTTTTCATTGCGTGAGCCAATATTTGTTCCTGAGACTTCAGCCTGTCCTTCTACAGTTGTGTCTCCTGCCGGACCACCGGTTTCTGCCGTATCTGTCTGAGCCCGGATACCTCCTGGAGCATCTGCCGCTGTATCTGACTGAGCAACCAGTTGACTACCTTGTTCAGCACCTCCGGATGTTGCTGCTCCTTCAACCATCACTTCAGGCACGTCGGCTAGAGCATTTAATGGAGCTCCCCGGCTGGTTCGCATCGGTGCCGCTGTCCCTCCGCCGGCAGCTGTTGCTCCGGCTTTCGCGTCATTCGCACTGGCAGCACCGGTCGCGCGTTGAATCTTTTCTGCCATTGGTGCATCTGGTCCCCCAGCCTCGGCCAACTGCTCGGCAGCAGCCACAGTACCGGTAGTGGACGCTCGCTGCACAGCGGATTGTTCGCCTGCTGCTCCGCCAGGGTCAGAGGTTGCCGATGCAACCGGTTCCCCTTCACCTGCTTGTGGTGCAGCCGCGGCCACATCAACATCGACTGCATTTAGAGCAATCGCATTATCGATAGTTGTTGTTCTTCCGACAGCTTTTCCCGATGAGGTCATCGCCTCGTCAAGTTGTGTTGAAGCTCCCTCCGGTCCACTTCTGGAATCTTCTTTACGAGCAATATCTGTTTGAGCAATCTGCCCCAACGTTTCTTGATCTTCATTATCCGCTTCGTTCTCTGATCGATCCCCTGCCAACGATGCCAACTCACCGGATTCAGCTTTGGCTGCAGCCTCTTCATTAGACGTCAAGGTTGATGCTGCCGGTGTTCCACCTGCACCTTCCGGAGATGCTGCTGTTTCTGCTTTGGTATTAGTTGCCAGTGATTCAAGGTTCCTGCCACTCACGTTTCTGGAGACTTCTGAATTATCAGATTCGTTGCTCAACTGCTTTGAGCCACCGCCGGCTGCCCGACTGAAACTCTCTTCGGACTTAATATTAGGCTCACCGGTATCTGCCGACGCAGCACCCGCCATCGCATTTAAGTCACCGGTGGCAGCCTCTCGCGCAGCACTCGTTTTAGGACTCGCTGATGCTTCCAACGTTTCCTGACTTGGTTGATTGGCAGCCAGAACAGCTGCATCTGCTTTTTTATTAGGTGTGCGAATCGCAGAGGCTATATCTGTCTGAGTACGATTACGCTGAACCTGAGATGATTGGCTCGAATTATCGGAATTCGCATCCTGATTTCTTGTTGACTCTGCCCGCGCTGCAGCTGAATCGGCCACCTGAGTTTGACTGTCAGCAGCTGATGCCAGTTCAGCAAGATTTTGCCCGGATGCTGCTCCGGATTGTCCATCATTTGCTCGTGAAGTCACGCGTTGCGATGCTTCTAATGAAGGAGAGTCATTGGAAGCTAAGGATGAGGCGTTGGCAGGATTATCAGCATTGGTCGGTGATGCCAACGCAGCGGCAACGGTTGACGATCGCTGGGGAGCACTATTTTGATTCTCCGAATCCGACTGACTTGTCTGCTGAGACTCCCGGCGTTGTGTCAAGTTGCTACCGGAGGCAATATCAGCTGCGTTATTATCCACTGCTGCTAACTGCTGCTGCTGATTTGTGCTTTGATTTGTGTTTTCCCGCGCCACATTTCCTTTGGCTGCATTGGGATTGGGGCTTGCCTGAGCTAACTGAGTGGGGCGTTGAAGATCTGTCGCTGTGGTGGTGGGATTAGGGATGCTGGCAGCCGCACTTTGCTGACGGTTAATCGGTGAATTCTGAGCACTTTGAGCATTTGGATTTGACTGTTCGCGGCTAGTAACTGCTCGATTGGTCGTCTGAGCCGCAACTTTAACCGTCGCATTGGCTGCATTTTGAGCATTGGACTGATTCGTCGTTCTGGTTGGTGATTGTTGTTTCTGTGGTGTATCAACAGCCGAAGCGGTGAGTGTGGGTGCCGGCTTGTTCGTCTGACCTGATTTTACATTTTCAACCGGTTGCGTAGGAGGCGTGACTGCAGCCAATTCACTTGAGCGACGATTTGGCCGAGACGAATCTGCAGTTATCTGAGGATTAGGCTGAGTACTGTTTTGTCGATTTACGGAAGAAGACACCACCGGATTTGTACTTTCTGACGGAGCTTTCGACGGAGACATTTGAGGATTGTCAGTATTCGCCCGTTGAACTGCCGTATTGGTACGAGGATTGACTTGAGACGGAGCTTCGGTCGTGGCCGTTTGAGTTATTTCAACCGGCTGAACTACAGGAACATCACGTGGCACTCGCTGAGATCTTGGATTTACTGCCGGTGTAGGAACTTTAGCAATGTTCTGTTGTTCGCGACTGGGAGATTCTCGATTTACCATTTGAGAATCTACAACCTGAACCGGGATGGGGGTTGGGTTTTTAATTTCTGGATTACGATCAGGTGTCGCGGTTCGCTGTTGTTGTGCAAGCGTATTTTTAGGAGTCTCCAGTGGAGTTTCTTTGGCCTGCGTTTGAACCGTTTGATTTGGAACCGGTGTCGCCTGAGTCTTCGGTAAATCGGTTAGTTTTGTTTCCTGTCGGGCAGCTGATTTTTGCTGCGCGTCATTGGTAACCTGAGCTGTCTGACTTTCTGCTCGCTGTGAATTATTTGCATCTGCCTTGAGCGGAATATCTGCTTCGACAGGAACCGTCATTTTTCGCAGATTATCTGCTGCCTGACTACGAGCAACATTTCTTGACGGAGCTTGAGTGACTCGGGGCTGAGTGGCTTTCGTATTCCTTGTGGGCTGCACAACATCGGTTGCCGGATTATTGAGTTTGGGAAGCTGTACTGAATTACGACTCAGCTTTGATGTTGCGTCTGCCTGGCGGGCCAATGAATCTGAAGACTCTGATCTCTTTTCAACAATCTCCGGTATCGGCTGTGGTTCATTCTGTTCAACCGTTGGCTGTTGCACCTTCTCTGTCATCTGGGTTTCCTGCCGACGATCAACTTCAGGTGGTTGCGGATCAGGAACTTCCGTTTCAACAGGCTTTAAGAAATCCGGCTTTTCAACATTTTGCTGCTGATGACTCGGATGATATTCAAGCCGTTTCTTAGGTTTCTTCTTAACCAATTGCTTTTGTGCAACATCACCACGCCAGCCCTTTGAAAACACTTCAGCCTCCAAAGCATACACCAGCATCATAAGGTGAATAATAGCGCAGACGATAACAGAAAACTGCATCGTACGTTTGAACTTCTTATTATCGATGTAACGAAAAGTCAGAATCGAGCTACAGATCAACAAAAGAACAATCAGCAGAGATACCCAGGGACTGGCATACCATGCCGCCTCCGGATCGAACGGCTGATAGGCAAAAATACCACCAACCAGAAATCCACCGAGCACCACCAGTGCGATGTTCACCGGCCACTGCTGCTCATCAAAAACAACACGTGTTCGGGGAATGTACCGGCGTACAATTTTATTGCGTACCTGAGCACGTTCTTCGCTACGAATATCATCGAATGGCGATGGCTCGTTCATCGATACTCTTTATTCCTCAGTGGCAATCGTATAGTCATGAATCCCGGCGGTATTACAAAGATTCATGGCATTCGCTACATATTGAAAAGGGACTCGTTGGTCTGCCCGGATAATCACTGTTTGCCCCAACGGATTAGAGGCAACGGCTTGGTTTAAGGCCAGCAGTAATCCTGTATCATCAAGCGTTTGGCCACCAACAAAATAATGACCATCTCGCGTAATATTAATTGCCATTTCATTGGGCTCGGACGTCACTGCTGCTGCAGTCGAAGCTGACGGCAAGAGAACATCGAGTTCACGATCTTCCTGTGCAAACCGCGTAGCAACTAGAAAGAATATCAGCAGCAGGAACACCACATCGATCAGTGGTGTCAGGCTCAAAGTGCCTAAGGCTCGACTATTCTTAATCTTGACTGCCATTATTTAATCCAAACTGGTTCTTATCAGCTTTTTATCTATCCTTCTGCATCTACTTCGTCTTCGGATTCTTCTTGTTCATCCACTGAGGTAAACCGCATTCGTCCTTCAAAGCGTTCAATCTGTGGCATCAGACTAAATAACAATTCATCGATTTCATGGAAGAGTCGTTGTAACTTACCTTCCAGATAATGTGAAAAAACGGCGGCAGGAATCGCTACAATTAATCCACACAATGTTGTTACCAACGCTACATAAATACCCTCGGCGAGAAAATCAGCTTTATTTACTCCCTGAGGCAGTCCTGTCGTATCGTGGAATGCCTGAATCATTCCCCAAACTGTTCCCAGCAAACCCATCAGAGGTGTGACTGCTGCTGCCAGGTTTAACCAGCGAACATTGGAGTACAGTCGGTCGGCTTCACGTTCACTTGCTTCAGTTGTTGAACGATCGACTTCTGATTGCGGACGACCAACTTTCACCAACATCGATCGAATAACATTGGCTGCCGCCGATGGGTACCGCTGACATAACCGATAGGCTGCCCGGGGATCAAACTGTCCCTGCTCATCGGCCAACAATCCTAACTCAGCGACTAAACTAGACGGAATCACCCGGTCACGGCGTAAAGCCATTGACCTTTCAATTACAAATGTAACCGTTACAAGGGACATCAAACCGATAGGGATCGTAAAAAGGCCTCCCTGTACGATCAACGAAAAAATATTAATCCCCTCGGCCTGAACGTTATCGACGACACCATCGTCTACCTGTTCGACACCGAAAGCTTCATTACTTGTCGCATCACCACCGGCCGTTGGCCCCGCTACGTCATCCTGAGCAGAAGCATTATTGGGTATTGCCGAAAGCATTAGCCCCAACAGCATCACAAAAAAAAGTGCTCCTGTAAGTAGCCGTTGACTACCGGACTTGCATTGCTTTAATCCTGAGTTCACTAGATTCATCTGTTCCTATAACGACTTCTGTGACAGAGATTCCCAATCCCCACTACTGTAATACTTTCATCAATTCTTCAATACGACTCTTGGCCATTACTACATGTTCGGTTTCTGAATAGACATCCACAATCTGTTGATAGTAATCAATAGCCTGTCTGATGAGCTCTTTCTTCACTTCCGGATCTTCGGCTTCTGCGGCCAATACTTCCTTGCAACGCCCGGCTTCATAAGCTGACAGTGCCTGCCAGGGTTTTGCATCGTCTGTCTCAAAACGCAGTAAGGTACGATCAAATTGCTTGATCGCCTCGGAGAATTTCTTCTGTTTAAAGTAAACATCACCAATCATAAAGAATGCCCGGGCTCCCACCCCGGCACGGTTACGACCGGCTGCCTCGAAACTCTTAAGTGCCTCTTCATATTTCATTTCACGATCATAGGACCAGCCAATCTCAAAGTGCGATTCATGCCGGTAAGAATCAGCTTCTTCCAATTCCGAGTTAACTACACGTTGCAGTAACCCGCGGGCCTGTTCAAATTTCTTGGTTTGAGCTGCCGATTGTCCTGCGTGCAGCCATACGAGGACTGAGAATTGTTCACTGTCGAATTTACTATCCACGATAGGCTCAAAAACCACCAACGCCTCAGCATACTTATCCTGCTTGAAAAGACTTTCGGCATGCATAAATTTCCCGTCATTGGCAAGTTCACCTTGCGCATACTTTTGCACCTGCTGAGCAAAGTGCTTACCGCTTGTTTCAAACGCATTATTACGGAAACTGGCCCAGCCCAATTTATGCAAAATCAATTCCTGAAGATCACCGTCCTGCGAACGGGCAAATGCTTTCGCATATTGTTCCAGAGCCTTGGTATAGTCTTTATCGTCATACTCATATTCGCCTAACCGAAAGAACGAATCAGCAGCCAAATCGCTTTCTGCATGCTTACTGACTAACTGAGTAAACACTGCACGAGCTTCATCATGCTTATCCAGAGATCGCAAGGCAAAGGCTACTTCATAAAGCACAGCATGTGCGAGACGATAATCTTCCAATTCATCCAGAATCGATTTCCAAGTGGCAATGGCCTGATCGACTTGTTTATCTGCCAGTTGATTACGCCCCTTTTCAAATTTTACGTCCGCTCGGCGAGCAACTGCGTCCTTCGCATATGTCGAGTCCGCATATTTCTCAATCACTGATGTAAAATGTGTAATCGCCACATCATAGTCACTGCCAACAAAATGGTATTCTCCAAGTCGGTAAGTGGCTTCCGGCAAAAGATTACTCTCAGGAAATCCTTCTATCAACTGAGCAATGCTCACCTTAGCCTGATCATGCTTTTCCAATCGGGCCTGACTTCGGGCGAGTAGCAGTAGGCTTTCAGCAGCTCTGTTTCCCTTTGGGTTATCTTTAACAACCGCCATTAAGATCTCGATCGTCTCAGCAAACTTCTCTGCCTTAAACAGGTCAACACTCTTTAATACGCGTGCTTCTTCCAAAAGCTTGGTAACATCTTTGGCAAACTCATGCTCACCGTACTTTTCACCGAAAACGGACGAATCGCTAAAGACGTCGTCGTATTGTTTCAGCTTAAATGCAGCAAAAGCTGCGAAGTACAACGCATCCGGAGCCAAGACATGCTCTGCATGATCATTGACAATTGCCAGATAGCGTGAGCGAGACTCATTATATTTAGCCTGTCCATCCAGAGAATCGGCAGCAGCCATTTTAAATCGAACCTTCAGATCAACTGTGTCTGCCTTGTCCACCATTTGCTGAGCCAGTGCCAGAGACTTATCAAACAGTTCCTTATCAATATACTTTCGACAGAGCACATTCAACTGAGTGACAGCTGTCTTCTTATGGTCTGCATCTTCGGTGGCTTCCAAAACCGAATGATAAATCGTTGAGGCATCATCAAACTGCTCCAGATTCACAAGACAAAGTGCCTGACGAAGGCGGGATCGAGTGGCGTGTGGAAACCCCTCCACGGCAGCAACTTCAGCAAAGATCTGAGCTGCCTCTTTGAACTTGTCCTGCTGGAGCATGGTCTCAGCTTTACGCATACGCACTTCTGTGCGTAACTCACTTTCAGGGAACTCTTTGAGGAACACGTCATAAGCAACTCCGGCTTCCTTATACTTTTCCTGTTCTTCGAGCGTAGCTCCCAAAACATAGATCGCATCCTGACGATAGCCGGATTGCGGGAAGCCTGTTACCACAGCCCGATAATCAGCGATCGCCTTAGTTTTTTCGTTCTGGTTGTAGAAAGATTCACCGCGAAGGTAGAGCGCCTGATCAGACAGCTGTCCCTTCTCAAATAATTCCAATTGTTTACTGAAGGCGGAGATAGCCGTACTGAGCTGTGCATTTCGTTTTTCTGCATCCTTTGCGCCCAGTGCTTGAGCATAACGTGTACGTCCCCAGTAGAAGTAAGCCGTTTCTGAGTTTTCATGCTTTTCATAGCGTGTGGCTGTAAATTCAAAAGCCGCTGCTGCATCATCGTACTTTTGCAGTTGCAGTGAGCATATTCCCAGATAATAGATCGACTTTGGAGCCAACGGGTCATCTGAATAGGTATCTCTGAACTTCAGCCATTCCTCAATGGCGATTTCGAATTTACCACCATTTTGGTAACTCGCACCATCGGCATACACATCCTGTGCATCTTCTGAAGACTCGGCCTTTAATTTAATAACTGCCTCGGCAGCCGGCGCTTGGGCATATACCGGGATTACCGTCAACATGACTACCGGCACAACAACTAAAACAAGAAGCCTGGCTTCGTATCTTTTGAACATATTCTTCTCTATTCCCGTATCTACCTGAGTTTCAATCACCTGATTGAAACCTCTACGAATACTATCAGTTTAGCGGTTCGAGGGAATCGAGAAAACTAGAACCTGAAGCCCATGTGAGAATGGGTAGGTTAAGTATCCATTTTTCGGTTAAAAGCAGCTGGTTATTATAGTTTTATCGCCGTAAACGAAACGGATTACCCTGATTTTGACCCCCAAAACATTCCGATAATAAGAACTACGACAATTTGTCACTATTAATGATTTTTTTAGCCACTTGGGCATAACTCAGGGATTCGAAAGTGAGTGAAATACTGATAACAGGCGGTGCCGGATTTATCGGTTCTCACCTCACCGAACTAATGCTCACACGCAATCACTCTGTCACCATCGTTGATGATATGAGTACAGGCACTGCGGCGAACCTAAAACATCTTGAAGGGCATACCGGACTGACCTTTATCGACGGCGACATTGGCAATCAAAAGCTGGTTAACGATGTAATCCAGAATAAAGACCAGGTATACCATCTGGCAGCAGCCGTCGGCGTGGCACTGATCGCCAAACAGCCCATTGAAACCATTGAGCGAAACATCTATCCGACTCAGTTACTACTGGCTGCTCTTCGCCAGCGAATTGAACGTGGAGAAGCAGTTACGACATTTTTCAGTTCTACCAGTGAAGTTTACGGGAAGAATCCCAAAGCGATCTGGACGGAAGAAGACGATCTGGTTTTTGGTGCGACGACTCGTCCCCGCTGGTCCTACGGAGTCTCCAAAGCTATCGACGAATTTCTGGCATTGGCGTGTGTGAAGGAGTACAACCTGCCGATTGTGATTGGTCGTTTCTTCAATGTTGTTGGTCCGAGACAGACCGGGGCATATGGAATGGTTTTACCCAGATTTGTTCAGGCGGCTCTGGCTGGTGAGCCACTCAAGGTACATGATGACGGGAAACAGATCCGCTGCTTCTCACACGTTTATGATGTAACACGTGCGATAACCAAACTAATGGAAACTCAGGACGCATTTGGCAAGGTCATAAACATCGGCAGTGACGCGCCTATCTCCATTTTAGAGCTGGCAAAACGGGTTATCCAGATTTGCGATTCTAATTCAACCATCGAGTTCCAGACATACACGGAAGCTTACGATGAATCATTTGAAGACATCCGCCGCCGCGTTCCCGATCTCACAAGAATCCAAAACATGATCGGGGATCCCAACGAACACAATATCGATCAGATCATCAGCGACGTTCGCGACTCGCTAATTTAATTAGTGCGTTCAGTTGTTTTTTTGAGATGGTGCAATTGGAATATTCGTACCCGGCCAAACACCTTCCTGATCGCTCGACATCATCAACAGTTGTAGCACTCGCGGATTAATACTCTCATGCAGTTTGTCGGTGCGGCCACTTGCATATACGACATTCACAATCCCGGGGTGATAACTGGAAATTCTGGCAAACGTGATATCGTCTTTACCGCGGCCGGCACCCCGCTGCTCATTCACACCAAGAACGGCTGGAACCTGTACGTTTTCCGGAAGCGGGTCAACAGGACGCCAATGAAACAATAAGCCGGCTGGCTTACCATCTATCCAGTTGCCCGAATCCACATTTTCACTAAGCATCAAGGTATGATCCAGCCCGTCTTTCTCGGAAATAGAACGAAATGTATGCTGCTCCCAATACGCTTGGTCACCACTTAGACGAGGGTCATCTGCAAACAGTCCATTGGCCGGGTAATCCACTAAAACAGCACTTGTATTGACTCGAGCAACATCCGGGAGACCGCCGTTGGCCACGAATGATGTGTAACCTCCGGGCAAAGCTTTACCCTGATCGAGTTCAGCTGGCGGATTATCCGGACAAACGAACTGTGGGAGATAGGTCTCACGTAACCGGGACTGAGCAGACTCGGAATAGTCGGTTGTAAAACTGTCAAATAGCTTCTTATACTCACCAGTACGAGTATCTGTCTGAAGAGAATATCCTTCCACTTCAAGCTGCGGCTCCAATCCAAGCGCGGGGAGCGCCAACAATGGCCAACCAATAATCCGGTTTGTCTGAATTCCCTGTTCTTCAATACTCTGTACGGGCTGCCAGAGATTGCGATAATTGGGGATCTTATTAGCATTAGCCTCAGCATACTGCATGGCAAATCCAAGCTGTGTCAGCCGGAAATCGCACATATTGCCACGGCTTTCAACTCGCCGACCAAAAATATAGGGCCACAATAATCCGACACCGACAATCGCTAAAACGACAATCGCCAGCATTTCGCTCTTTCCAATTCCACGGTTCATGTCTCGTATTGAAATCTATTGTTTGAGGTAGTGTCCATATTACTTAGCCTTAAGTTTGTTATTATTCCGGTCAAAAGTATCCTCTTGCGAGGAAGTTGATGGAATAATATTCCCCGAAAAGGCTTAGTTGAGTAATATTTATGGAGAGGGGCAGTAGATTGCTTTCCAGTTATGCACTGATGATCCGGAACATTGATGAATCACACAAATCGTTTATTTAAACGTCGCGGTCTTACCTTAGTAGAACTTATGGTTGCCTCCACGCTTGGCCTAGTGCTGGTCATTGGTGTGCTGGAAGCATTTCGCCAAATCACTAATTCTGTCACCAAGGGTCGCGCCACAGTACAAATTTCCGGTCAATTGCGTAACATCACTAATCTGATGCGATCCGACTTTCAGGGAATTACTGTTCAGGCCATCCCTAATACTTCTGCCGGTTCCGGTATGGGATACTTTGAAATCATCGAAGGTGTCGATAACGACTTTGTTATCACACCTCCTAATACCCTACCCGCAGCTGTCGATAATTTATCTGGCGATACTGATGATGTTGTTATGTTTACATCGCGTCGACTGAACAATCCTTTTTCCGGCCGAATCGAAGGAAGATTACTGGACAGTACCCGTCCCTTCGAGATCATTGAGTCACCCAACGCTGAAGTGATTTACTGGCTGGAGCCTCGCAACACAGAGTATCTGCGGGACGGATTAGATAATAATTCAGACGGAACGGTCGACGAGCTTGCTGAGGGACAGCTCGGAACCCTAAATTACAACGGAATGCCTTTGGCTACTCTACGACGGCGAGCACTGCTCATCCGACCGGATCTAAATGGTCCACAGGGTATCTTAATGCAGCCAAACGGGACACCTTACCCAGCCTCTTCCGCAACTTTCTTTCTCAACCTAAACGACATTTCAATTCGAGTTAATCCCAACAATACAATTAGTGCTAATAGTCTCGCAGACTTAACATTACGGCAGAACCGAGTTGCTCATATTCCCGCTGGTACTATCAACAACAATGTTGATACAAAATTCCCATATCCGTTTACTCATACATTAGTCCCTTTCCAATCCGGCGTCGCAATGGGTGAAGATGTCATCATGGATCAGGTTATTGGTTTTGACCTGCGAGTATTTGATCC
>PAPJ01000061.1 GCA_002709045.1 Planctomycetaceae bacterium
CTCGAGCAGCATGAACGTAAGGAACTGTTACGTTTTATCACTTGTGGTAGTGTCGATGATGGTAAAAGTACATTAATCGGACGTCTGCTTTACGATTCTAAGATGATCTATGAAGATCAACTGGCAAAGCTGAAAAAAGACAGTGCGGTACATGGAACGACGGGTGGTGATTTTGATCCTGCATTGCTTACCGACGGCCTCAGGGCTGAGCGAGAGCAGGGAATCACGATTGACGTAGCTTATCGTTATTTCTCAACACAAAAACGTAAGTTCATCATCGCCGACACTCCGGGGCATGAGCAATACACACGCAATATGGCTACCGGAGCTTCGACAGCCGATCTGGCTATTATTCTTGTGGATGCTCGACACGGCGTATTGACACAGACAAAACGTCACAGCTTTATTGTGTCGCTGCTCGGTATTAAGCATGTACTGGTTGCCATTAATAAAATGGATCTGGTCGAATTCAGTCAGGAGCGTTTCGAAGAGATTCGTGATGAATATGAGCAGTTTGCTTCACGGCTGGATATTCCTGATCTGCACTTCATTCCAATTTCCGCTCTCTTGGGTGATAACGTGGTAGAGCCAGGCGAAAACATGTCTTGGCACAATGGTTCGACACTGATGAACTTTCTGGAAACGGTCTACATCGGATCAGATAAGAATCTGCAAGACTTCCGTTTCCCGGTTCAATATGTATTACGTCCTAATCTGGACTTCCGGGGCTTTAGTGGTATGGTGGCATCAGGCATTATCCGCAAGGGTGATGAGGTCATGGTACTCCCTTCACGTAAAACGAGTAAGGTGAAGGAAATTGTTACCTTTGATGGTAATCTGCAAGAAGCTCATGCTCCACTATCGGTTACGTTGACGCTGGAAGATGAAATCGACTGCTCGCGTGGAGACATGATTGTGAGACCGGGTAATGTGCCCAAACAACGCCAGAAGATTGATGCAATGCTCGTCTGGATGTCTGATGAAACGATGGTGCCTGGTAAACAATATCTCTTTAAGCAAACAACTAAAGTTGCCACAGGTACGATTTCCACTTTGCGTTATCAGGTTGATGTAAATACGCTTCATCGTCAGGATGCACCAACGATTAATCTTAATGAAATCGGTCGAGTGGCACTTTCATTGAGTGAGCCGGTGATCTTTGACAGCTATAAGAAGAACCGCGGTACCGGAGCTTTTATTGTTGTTGACCGTATTACTAATGTAACTGTGGCAGCTGGAATGATCATTGACCGCGACAGTGATGACGAAGTCGATGATCTTTGGAGTATTGAAAGTGATCAAAGCGAGAAACGCGGTACTGTAACGGCACAGGAACGTGAGGCGCGTTACGGCCAAAAGGCTGTTTCTTTACTTCTTACGGGACTGACCGGTTCAGGTAAAACTTCAGTAGCATATACTCTGGAACGCCGTTTGTTTGATATGGGCCGTGCCTCAGCGGTTCTTGATGGTGTCAATATACGACGCGGACTTACTAAGGAACTTGGTTACACAGCTGAAGAACGTAGTGAAAATCTGCGACGTAGTTCTGAAGTCGCAAAGCTTATGAACGGGGCGGGTTTGATTGCTATCTGTGCGTTTGTTGCTCCAAGCGAAGAGGTCCGCCAGAAAGCAGCGCATTCAATTGGTAAAGATCAACTGCTGATTGTGCACCTTGACGCTCCGGTGGAAATCTGTCGGGAACGAGATGATCAGGGTATCTATGCGAAAGCCGATGCTGGTGAGATCGCTAATTTCCCGGGTGTTAGCTCTGAGTATGAAACACCGGTTGATCCAAATTTGAAACTCAACACAGCTGTTTTGTCTGTGGAAGAATGTGTTGACCGTATTATTGCATTGCTCGAAGAACGAGATATCCTGGCTTAGTTTCGCTGGCCGGTTGCTTTTTAGCAGTCGTAATAAAGATTGAATTCGTATGGATGTGGCCGCAACTGGATTGCCTCCACTTCTTCACGCAATTTATAGTCGATCCAAGTCTCTATCAGGTCGGAAGTAAACACGTCGTCACGTAGAAGAAAGTCGTGATCTGCTTCTAGTGCTGCAAGCGATTGTTCCAGGCTTCCCGGCGTTTGTTGGATCTGACCGTGTTCATCGGTACCGAGCGAATAAATATCCGCGTCCAGCGGATCGCCTGGTGAGATTTTGTTTTGAATTCCATCAATAGCCGCCATCAGAATAGCCGCAAATGCCAGATACGGATTACAGCTTGGATCGGGGCAGCGGAATTCGATGCGTTTTGATTGTGGACTGTTACTGTAAACTGGAATTCGGCAGGCTGCCGAACGATTACGTTGTGAATAGGCAAGATTGACCGGAGCTTCGTATCCCGGAACAAGTCGTTTGTAACTATTAATCGTTGGATTAGTAAACGCCAGAATTGCTCCGGCGTGCCGCAGAATACCGCCAATAGCATGTAACGCTGTATCGCTAAGCCCTGCGTAGCCTGTTCCGGCAAATAAAGGTTCATTGTCTTTCCACAGCGAAAGATGGATGTGCATGCCTGATCCATTATCGCCGTAAATCGGTTTAGGCATGAACGTGGCCGTTTTATGATGCGCACGAGCCACGTTGCGAACGACATATTTGTAAATCATAACCTGATCAGCCATCGTGACGAGTTGATCATATTTCAGGTCGATTTCAGATTGTCCCGCTGTACCAACTTCATGATGCTGGCACTCGACGTCTAGTCCGCATTTGATCATGGTCCGCATCATTTGATTGCGAATGTCCATTAAGTGATCGGTCGGCGGGACAGGAAAATAACCACCCTTCTGCCGTACTTTGTTCGCCAGATTTGGGCCTTCGTCTTTTCCTGTATTCCAGGCTGCTTCGACCGAGTCGACCGAGAAGAATGCTTCATTGGCAGTCTGTTTGTATCGCACATCATCAAAGATAAAAAACTCAGCTTCCGGTCCGAAATAGACCGTATCGGCAATGCCGGTAGCAGTCAGGTAGTTAGCAGCCTTGCTGGCTACATGCCGCGGATCCTTAGAGTAATCTTCCCCGGTAATAGGGTCTTGAATATTACAAATTAGGTTGAGCGTTGGTAATTCCGTAAACGGATCTACAAAGGCGGTCTCTGCCTGCGGAATCATTAACATATCGCTCTCGTTGATCGCCTGCCAGCCACGGATACTCGATCCATCAAATCCAAGTCCGTCTTGAAAGACGTCCTCATCGAGTTTTTTAACAGGAATCGTCGTATGATGCCATGTTCCCAGCAGATCGACAAACCGTAAGTCGACCGCCTTAACGTCATTTTCACGACATAACCGGAGAACTTCTGCCGGAGTCATAGTTTGCTCCTTACTTAGGATCCGCGGGAAACTCGTGTTCGGAGTTTAGCTACGACATCCTGAAATTCCAGCCGGCGTTCAGTAAATCCGGCGACAGTCTTCTCTTCATCGGATTTCACGTAATCCATGATAATGTCCTCGGCACTAAGGAATTCTTCAGTGATATCAGCAATTTCTGTTGCCAGATCGATTGGAATGTTAGTTACGCCGTTGGCATCTCCGTGTAGCAGGTCACCTTGATTGACCATTAAACCACCTACACGTACCGGTAAGCCGAGGTGAAGCATATGACAGTAGCCATGAGAAACAATGGTGTTGCCGGTGAAGACAGGATAACCTAGGGCTTTAACTTGCTCTAGGTCACGTCCGCCACCGTTGGTCACCAATCCTGCCGAGCCGTATGCCTGATAGGTACTGCACATAACTTCGCCGAAGACAGCAGAAACTGGTGGATCATCGATGTCCTCAAAAACGACAACCGACGGTCCTGGTAACTCTTCGAATTGAGCTAACTGAGCCTGAAGACTTCCATAGGCATCACCACCGGCCGGAGGGGCATCGGACCGGAAGCAGGCAGTACTTGCATAGCCGATCATCGGTTTGAACTCCGGAAAGTTCGATTTGATACGACCATCCATATAGCCGGTATTACGAGGGCGAACGTCAAATAGTTCAATGACGTTGCAGATCGTTGGTGAATCAAATTCTGTGAGTTTGTCTAGTACTTCCTGTGTTACAGCCATGCGTGTACTTTCTTTTGGTGATTAATTAAGGCTAAGTTCCCAACCTAGCACTCTTAATATCCAAACTCAAGTATGCAGACGGCTGATAACATCAGATGATCAGTTACAATGCATTGATTCAAAAGGAGAAGTCACTATGTTTCACACTGTCATCACAGGAATATTAATAGTCTTTACACTGCCATTGGCAGCCGCTGAAACGATTAATTCACCCGTTGGAACGGGCAATTCTGAAAACAATGGTGATACGGGTACTGCTCTTTCGATCAATATCGGCCAGCCGTTTGGAGTCGACGTGGGGCCAAACGGCGCGATGTACATTACAGTGGTTGAAAATCACAGAATAATTGAGTATTCGCCCCGGACCGGAAAAGTTCGAACGGTGGCAGGCAACGGCAGAAAAGGCCTTACAGGTGATGGCGGTTTAGCGACAGATGCCGCTTTAAATGAACCATATGAAGTCAGGTTCGCGGCAAACGGTGATATGTTCTTTGTGGAAATGAAGAATCATCTGGTTCGAAAGGTTGATGCTAGAACAAAAGTTATCTCGACGATCGCTGGTACTGGAGTCCAAGGTTATAGCGGCGACGGTGGCTCCGCTACCAACGCCATGCTCAATAACCCCCACAGTATTACGCTCGATGATAAAGGTAATCTGTACATCGCTGATATTGGAAATCATCGAATTCGAAAGGTTCATCTGACGTCAGGTATGATCCACTCGATTGCTGGTAATACTCAGCGAGCATTGCCAAAGGATGGTCAACTGGCCAAAGGGAATTCAATTCTTGGGCCACGCGCTTTATTTTATCGTGCCGATACTCTTTGGATTGCTTTGCGAGAAGGTCACAGTGTATGGAGATTGGATCTTGCCAGCGGACGGTTGCAGCATATAGCCGGTACCGGAACTAAAGGGTATTCAGGTGATGGCGGAATACCGTCGAAAGCGACCTTCGATGGACCCAAGGGAATCGTTGTCGATAAACAAGGTCGTATTTTTGTGGTTGATACAGAAAACCATGCCATTCGAATGATTGATTTGTCCAAAAATGAAATTACAACGGTTGCCGGCAATGGTGACATGGGATTTACAGGAGATGGTGGCCCGGCTACGTCAGCAACGATGGATCGCCCCCATGGTATTGGTATAGATTTACGAGGCCGAATTTATGTTGGTGATACGAATAACCATGTGGTTCGAGTTTTCAGTGCCCCAGAATAAGCAGTCTGGTTTAACCTGTTGTACAATGAAAACATCAGTTCAGAATACTATGCCCATAAATAGGTAGAAGGTGGATCCATGCTTAAATGCAGCAAAATATTAGTTACTCTAGTAATCGTTTCTCTTATTGCTTTTCCAGTTGCAGCGGAAGATGCAATCGAGCTTAAGGTCGGGATGATTGGTCTGGATACTTCGCATAGTATTGCATTTACAAAAGAATTAAACGCTGATAGTCCCGCCGAAGAAGTTGCACATTGCAAAGTTACAATTGCCTATCCTTACGGTAGTCGTGATATAGAGTCCAGCTATTCCCGGATCCCCGGCTATACCGAACAGATGGAAGAGATGGGTGTTAAAATCGCGGAATCGATTGATGAAGTGCTGGCAGAAGTGGATGTCGTGTTGTTGGAAACTAATGATGGAAAACCGCATCTTGAACAAGCAATAGCAGTAATTGATGCCGGGAAGCCATTGTTTATCGATAAGCCCGTTTCGGCCAGTCTTACAGACGCGATTGCAATTTACCGCTATGCAGATCAAAAAGGCGTGCCAGTCTTCACGAGTTCTTCACTCCGTTATTCCAAAGGTGCAGTGGAGATACGGAACGGATCGATCGGTAAAGTTCACGGAGCCGAAACATTCAGCCCGGCTCACCTCGAACCTTCTCACCCGGATTTATTCTGGTATGGAATTCACGGTGTTGAAGCGTTATTTACCGTCATGGGAGTTGGCTGTGAGGAGGTCGTACGTGTATCGACAGAAGATACCGATTTTGTAACGGGAACGTGGAAAGGTGGTCGCATTGGAGCCTTCCGTGGGATTCGTGGTTATAAAGGTGGTTATGGTGGTACCGCGTACGGCGAAAAGGGAATGGCTGAGGTCGGCCCTTATCAGGGTTACCGACCATTGGTCGTCGATATCGTGGCATTCTTCAGAACTCGTAAGCCCCCAGTTGATGCAAAGGAATCATTGGAAATCTACGCATTTATGGAAGCTGCTGATGAATCAAAACGCCGGGGTGGTATTCCGATTTCGATTGCTGAAGTTATGAAAAAGGCTTCGGCCAGCGTCGACAAGCGGATCAAACAGTTCCAGTCTAAGTAGCTCGGCTGCTGCCGATTGCAATACGTTTGTCTAGCGGCTAAATCCCGATGCGTTACTTAAAGCCAGCCTGCTTGAGTTTCTAGCTCGGCTGCGAAATGATTGCCGGATGTATTTCCAGCACTAGCTTAACTCTGCAAAACTTTCAGGCAATTATCTTTATTGACCGGGCTGATAATACCTTTCTCAGTGACAATAGCAGCAATCAATTCTGCGGGAGTTACATCGAAGGCGGGATTGTAGGTTTCAACTCCGTCGGGACCGGTTTGGCGTCCAAAACCGTTGGTAATTTCGTCAGCAGACCGTACTTCGATCGGGATCTCGTCGCCTGAATCCAAACTGAGATCGAATGTGTTGCTCGGGGCTGCAATATAAAATGGAATGCCGTGGTGTTTGGCCAGAATTGCCAGACCATAGGTACCAATTTTGTTAGCAGCATCGCCGTTTGCGGCAATACGATCCGCACCGGTTACAACAGCCTGTGCTTTACCCTCGCGCAGGACTTGTGCCGCCATGTTATCGCAAATGAGAACGGTATTTATGTTTCGCCTTAATAATTCCCATGCGGTCAGCCGGGCTCCCTGCAACAGTGGACGCGTTTCGTCGACGTAAATAGTGACATCTTTACCCTGATCCTGTGCGGTGAAAAAGAGTGAGAGTGCTGTACCATATTCACTCGTCGCCAAACCGCCAGCATTGCAGTGAGTAATGACACCCATGCCGTCTGCTAACAGTACGGCACCGTGTCGGCCAATTGCGTGGCACATGGCACGATCTTCATTATGAATATCTTTAGCTTCCTGCAAAAGCATTTCCGCTACCTGCGCGACCGTGATTTCTGTTTCAAGCAATGCAGCGGCTTTGTCACCCATCCTGCCGAGTGCCCAAAACAAGTTAACTGCTGTTGGTCGACTGGTTGCAAGATAGGAACAGATTTCTTCAATACGCTGGCGCAGTTGGCCTTTCGATGTGTTGGTAAAATCAAGTGTCTGTATACCGACACAAACACCATACGCTGCAGCGATACCAATCGCGGGAGCACCGCGGACTCGCAGTAACTTGATCCCCTCCCAAACAGTTTCCACATCGTGACAATCGATGTTTTGTAATTGCGTGGGAAGTAGCGTTTGGTCAATGAGAGATAGGTAGCCTTGGGGACCACCCATCCACTGTAAGGTTTGCTCGGGTGCATTTGCCATTTTTGGCGTTTGCTTCCTAATAAGAGCGTTGGTTCAAACCAAAGCTGTCGATGATCAACGGCCGAGGCCTGTTTGAGGATCTTATTGCTCGGCTTTAACTTCGGCTTCTTTTTTCAAGTCAGCATCAATAGCTATTCGAAGAGCATTAGAAACTGAGCTAACAGTCTTTTGCGGACCGGTCAACTTCAGAAAGTAGTTACCTTTATCTTTGACCATTAGCACGACCGCCAGCATCTTATAGCCAGGTGTGGGGTTAGTCTGACGGTTGATTGGCGGACCAATAGGCTTGTTGTAGACACCCGTAACATCCAGCAGATAGTATTCACCTTGCTTAGACTGCCCTTTATAGATTTTCTGTTTCTTGCCACCCGGCTGGAATTGGCCAGACCAGCGTTCCAGATTAGCATTCACGCCACCACCGGCACCACCAAAAAAGTAAACAACTAACTCAGCGTCATCTTTGTCACCTTCGACTTTGGGAATTGCAAATTGTGCTGTGCGAAGATTATTACTTGCCGGTGACTGTTTCCAAGTAGTTGGAACATTAAGGGTAATATCTTTGGCCGCGACCTTTTTGGTCTTCTCCGCTCCATGCAGTGCGGTAACAGTCAAAAGTAGAGCAAGAGTTAAAACATTTAGTTTATTAAGACGCAACATGTTCGATCACTTCCTTTGGAGTTTTTAGCGGGTTTTGGAAACTAGCTATGCCCCAAACCCGTTCTTGTTTTTTTTTATCCTACTGGGAAAGGATGACGACCGCCACCAGAGATCCCAGCAAAATAACTGAAAGGCAGGCCAGAATGATTCCTTTGATTTTGTTGCTGGAAGGATCACTTCTGCGAATGCTGTGATGAGCGAGTGTCGATTGATCCACTTGTAAGTTGGCAAATGGTGATCCCGAGCCGCCACCAACAGTACTTGTTTCCAGTACTTCAAAAAAAGTCCCGTCGTCTAATGTGGTTGCTGTTGTGCTCGATTTTTCTAGCGACTCAGGTGGTCGTTCCAGCAGTGCAACGGAATGATTTTGTTGCAATTCGGTTTGTGCGAACTCATGGTTTAGTTCCGCATGATTAGTTGATGAAGAGCCGGCCTGTTGTTGGAATTCCGTAAAGATATTTTCCGCTGGTTGCCAGTTGAGCCAGTCGTCACGTCGTACTTGTGTTCGGTGATCAATTCGTTTCTCTTGTACCCATGACTGTAGCATCTCTCCCGAAGCCGGACCGAACTCGCCACCATCAGCAGGGCGAACATACCACTTCAAATTTGGACGTTCAGCAATGCAGGACGTAATATTCTTAGCCCTGCGCGGTTTGTCACCGGCAAAGTCCGCTGCTTGGTTGTCAACTTCGGAATCAACCGGAATTCGGATCCGTGCTTCGCACTTTGGGCAAATACCGCGTTTGCCAGCCAGATACATTTTTACGTTTAGCTTTTTGTCGCAACGGGGGCAGATGAATCGAATACCCATGTCAATCTTAGATACTTTTTTTAGGTTTAATAAGTTGTGCGGTGCGCTGGTTGAAGACACCAGAGTAAGACAGTGAATGCTTTAATTTGGTCGCTAAATCCAAAGTAATTTACTCCCAATCCTCTCTCTCATAATTATAGGTTTCGCATTTAAACAAAGCGATTAAAAGAAAAAAGGTTTAGCAAGAGTTTTTCTGATTTGGGTTTTTGTAGAGTACAGCCTTTAGTAACTCTGGCGAACCTTTGATGGTTGTATCAATATCGTAATGCCAGTCTCGATCTGTGGGGACATAGAGTTCGTTGGTAGGCCAGGCATCGAAAGGCAGAAACCCCAGTCGGTTGATAAGTTTATCGCTATTAAGTGAAACATTTCCCGCCCGTGGTGGTACGGGGCCGGCGTCAATTCTTTGGCAACCCTGTAAGTTATCAGGATTATAACCACCTACGCGGTTTACTATTTGAGCGATCTCATACAGACTGAGTGCCCGCGGTCCGCCGGCATGGTAAAGACCGGATACTTCATTAGTTAATGCCCAGTGTGTCAGCTTGTTGAGACAGTCGGTGTAATGTGGAGTTCGAATTTCATCAAAGTACAATGTTGCTGGTTTGTCTTTGATGAATCTTGACTGTATCCAGTCAATCGCTCCAGCATGCCCGCTAAAACTGATACCCATCGGAAGTGAAATCCGGAAGATAGAGGCAGTCGAGACCTGTTCATTTATAAGTGCCTCAGCCTGAAGCATTGTCTTGCCATAAACGGTAACCGGATCAGGAAGGTCATCTTCTGTGTAATCACCGGTTCCATTGCCTGAAAAGACTAAATCAATTGACAGATGAACCAGGTTGACGGGATGAGAGAGGCTTTCGATCGCAGCAAGTAAATTTCGAATACCTTCAACATTGATCCGCTGAGCCATGGCTGGGTCGAGTTCGCAAGACTTCAGACGACAGGTTCCCAGACCACTCATCACCGAACGGAATTGATATTTGCCGAATAGTGAGAGTAGTTTTTGCTTATTGATAATGTCGCAGCCGACAATACCATCACCTGAAAGCGGCCAGTATTCATCACGGCGAATCCCAATTACCTGTCCCGGGTAAAGACGGGAATAGTATTGGAAAGCATTATATCCCGCGACTCCGGCGATACCGGTAACCAGAAGTGGCAGGTTGACTTCGGATAAGCAGGGATACTGGGGCATTAGGTCATATGTTTGAGAGGTGTCAGGAACTGTGTCAGTTGGAACTTTTGTGTGTTATGGTTGCGGCCACTGGGCATTAAGAAATTTCCCGTTTTCGCTGATAAGTTCACCATCGACAAAAATCTGGCCGCCTTTTCTTAGATCACAAACCATATCCCAATGCAGACCTGAATCATTGTGCCCGCCGGTTTCCGGATAGGACGCTCCCACGGCCGCATGAAATGTGCCACCAATTTTCTCATCAAAGAGAGTATTCTTTGTATATTCGGTGATTGAATAATTTGTACCAATTGCAATTTCTCCAAGTATCCGGGCTCCTTCGTCCTGATCCAGCATGTCGATCAGGAATTGTTCCCCCTTACTTGCCTTCGCATCTACGACACGCCCGTTTTCAAAATTCAGTTCGATCCCGTCGCTTTCACGGCCTCCGTGCACTGCCGGAAAACTATAACACACGGTACCCTCTGTTGCTGACTCGATAGGGCCAGTGAAGACTTCTCCGTCGGGAAAATTCTTTTTGCCATCACTGTTTAGCCAGAGCCTGTTTTCAACACCCAGCGTGAGGTCAGTTCCTTGTGGAGTCACAAATCGGATTTCATGTTTTACATTTAGGTAGTCAACCAGCCTTTGTTGTTGGATACTTAGCTCCTTCCACGCTGCCACCGGATCTTCAAGATGTAATAAGCCGGCTTTGAATACGAAGTCTTCATATTGGCGTAACGACATTTCAGCGTCCTGTGCCGAAGCCGCGCAAGGGAACTGAGATCCCGTCCAGCGTAGGTCTCCGGAGGCACTACGGCTAAGAAAAGTCTCCATGTAGGTTTTACGTGCCTGACTTTTTTTCGCCAGTTTGTCAGGGCCAAACCGGGATAACGCTTTGGTGTTACTGCTGCCCCAGAGGCTAATAGTCACATCAATTGTTTCTATTTCATGCTGCCCGATTGGACTTTGATAACCGATTTGTAAGTCGGTTCCGTATTCAAATAGAAGTTCACCACAGGCATCGGGTTGCATAATTATATAAGGATGGGCCCCTATCTCGAGACATGCCCGGTAGAGTTCGAGCAGTAATGGTTCCGATAGCGGACTACCTACAAGTCTTACAAGGTCACCGGCACCAACATCAGCAGAATAATTTACCAGTACATCTGCAAGTTTTATTAATCGGGAATCGGGCATTCTATAATTCTCCTGAACGTTTGAGTTGGTCATACATAAGGATGCCGGCGATTGACTTGGCATCGCAAATCTTACATTCTTTGACCAGTTGCAGTGCCGTTTTCCATGAGACGACATAGTTGGTGATAAGTTCACCTTCTTCTCGGGCTGCTTCACCCTGAGTCAAACCGGTGGCTACATACAGATGCATCTGTTCATCGAGTATGCCGGGAGACAGATAGAAACTATGTACGAGTTCTAATTTGCTGGGACGGTAACCAGTCTCTTCAATTAGCTCACGTTCTGCGGTGACAGCATGAGGTTCCTCAGGTTCCAGCGTACCTGCCGGTAACTCGAGCAGTTCCTTGCCCACCGAGACGCGGTAATTACGGATTAGGCAGAGGTGTGTATCATCAACCAGGGGTAGGATTGCGACAGCACCTGGATGCCTTATGACCTGGCGTTGCTTGCCATTGGGATTGGCCGGGTCTGCGGGGACCTGAACAACATCAAATCGTGAAGTGGATAACAAGTGAGTTTCGTGATCAGACATAAGATGGCTTATGGGATTGCTCAAATTAGATTTGTAGAATTTATACCTATCAAGGTATATCTTATCGGACAAGTGCGAGTACCAGGAGATAGTTAGTGGCAAAACAGCAGCAGGATAAAGAAGACATTTTGCGTGAAGCGACTGCTTTGGTCAATCGAGTTGAATTGCAGTCTTTTCAAGACACGGATTCACCGCAATCGGTGTTTGTCGGCTTTCGTCGTGATGGAGCAATTTCGTTTTTCTTTGATACAGAACCGGTCTATCAGTTTAATAGTCGCCATGCATTTAGACGTGGCTACTATCAGAATACGATACTGAAGGCTGAGCAAGGTAAGATTGTGCAGTTAGTCAGGACTCGTAAAGGTGAGCAATTAATATTGCTGCGGCGTGACTACAGCGATCAACAGACTGTGGCGTTTGTGCAAGAAATGCAACAGAATTTATTAGAACTATACTCTTATCTCCAAAGCGAACAGTACAGGATAGTCGGCGCTGTTGTACAGCAGGGTACGGAGCAAGACCTAGTTAGCCAGATTGCAGTTTGGATTAAAAAGCATGCAAGTGAAATCCAAATCGCTGAGGCAGCCAATGTCGCAGGTTAACCGGTACGGTTTTATTTACAGAACCTTTAACTCGCCCTGATCGGAAATAATGCTCGTTCCCGAGTCATGAGTTCCTCTTTTTACGTATGCTAATGCCTGATGGGTCACAGAGGATACTGAACGGATTTTGGCGACTGGTTTGCCATCTAGTGTAAGAGTGATATTAGGCTCAGCATTGACGTTCTGAATATCGACCCGAACTAAATACCAATGTACGTTGCCCAAAGCATCGATTCTGGCAATAGGTTCCTGACCCAGATAACAGCCTTTCGTAAAGCTGATTGCTTGTTGATTTCGATTTACCTCCTGAGCTAAATTCTCTTCTCGGATGTCTTCTCCATATAGTGGTGTGCCAGCGCTGATCCGGGCAGCGTGAACCTGATTATCGTTGAGGCTGCCCAGAGAGGATTTTTGTGCATCGGATAAATTGCCAAAGAGCCAATAGGACGATTGGTGGAACCAATGATTAACAACTAATGTGCCTGTCAACTGTTCATCCTCCAGCCACTCTTCTATGCCATTACCAGTCAATAGCGAGCAATTTGGATTCAGTTCAAAGGAGATCTCGACATCTTCAGTGATGATATAGCGATCTAAATGATTCACAAGATCTTCAATCTTGTAATTATTGGTAACTAACAGCAATTCGTCATTTGCATGAAAAACCGTAACGTAGCCCAGACATCTGGCCCGAACGTTGGTAATGTACGCTTCTATCGCGGAATTCGCGGCTAGTTTCTTGATGTCGTTTGTGCAGAAGTTGTGAAGGAAACTGATGCGGTCCTCACCACGTAATGTGATGAGTGCAATGTTCGATGCATTCCACATTGAAGGAGAATCGAATTTCACTGATATGATGCCCCCATATATTTATTCGACTTATTTTAAATGCTTAGTTAACGGCGATGCGGTGAGCATCTCCCAGACAATTTATTTTTTTTGCGGCTGTAATCAGATTATTGATCTGTGATGGAGATTCAATATTCGCCAGTCCAATAGATTCCACATCGTCGCCGGATAGATTGCTCAGAAAGTAGATGCGGTATTCATTTCGTAGCTGGAGGATTTGCTGTGCAGCCTGACTGTTCGTATCGGGATGTTGTTTAATTTGCTCGGCCAGTTGTTTTTGGGCGTTATTGCCGGCTAATAGTTTTACAGGTTCCGGCAGCGATCCTGAAAGTTCGCTACAGATGACGATGGAGCCACCCGGCATGGTGCACTCTGAAAGTGTATTTAGTGCCCGAGCGATCTGATCCCAAGTTTGTTGTTGATGAGATCCTTCGAGCGTACCGATACTCAGATCACTGTCACTCAATGAATGACTCCAGATAGTCTTTGCGATTGCTGGCATGGATTTCTGGAGTGTGAAAATATCGCCGGCTGTGATGTTGTGAATCTCTTCACCGTTTGCAGGAGTAACTTTTATGAGGTATTGAACACCAAGCATATTGGCAGCTTCCAGAGAATCACGCTTTAAGATATCCGTGTTATCGTCCGAATGAAAGCGAACCATAGTCTCACTCTCGGTGTATAGCGGGAAGAGGTCATGAAAAAATCCGGCATATCCCAAAATCGATTCCGGCAGATTTAAGCAGATCGGCAAGACGACATCGGAATCGACAAGTCTTTTGTTGAGGCGAATAGGCTCACCTTCTTCGGTTGCTGTCAAATAGGCCATTTCTTCCGGGGTATCAGGGTTATGCACTTCAAAGGTCAGAGTGCTAAAGACGAATTCATCAAGCAACTCTTTCAGTTGATCTCGGGAAGATGCTGCTGCTGCATTAGGGAAGACAATAGTAATATCTTCCAGCGCGACTTCGGTAAAGGTTTGTATGTAATCGATAATACAGGCTAGGATTTCGGCGATTTGTGGAATCCCTTCGCCAACAGCAATAGATAAAGTATCCTCAGGAAATACGATTTCGCGAAATGCGGGGAAGTGGATAGAGTGGTTCAGAGTTGTATGAACAATATCCTGTAGGATTTCGTCGATCGATTCGATGTTGATACTGGCTGAGTTTATTACTTGTTGATCTGCGAAATCAAGCTTCAGCGAATTGGATGCTCCATAGCGGAGAACAACACTCATATTACGACTTTCAGTGCTTCAGGTCTGATTTTTGCGGGAGCATTGATCTTAGCCTGACGATCCCGTATTTTCCAGAGACCCTCCCGACAATGATATTTCGACGAGCAATATATGATAGTTTGCGTTATCGCAGAGATGCAGCAGCATCCCGACAGAATATGAATCGAACAGGAGATGAGTTACCGGTCAATTATGATATGAAAATACAATTCGAAAGCAGAAGATGTCTATAATAATCACATGTCTAGAATTCAGGATGCGTGGAATAGAGTAGATGGTAAATAGAACGTTTTCTTTTGTGATCAGCCTTTGTTTACCGGTTCTGCATACTTCAACTCAGGTTGAAGCTGACGAATTACAGCAATTACTCCAATCTGGAGAATATGTTCAGGCACTGGAACAGGCCAGCGTGATTAAGAACGTTGGTTTGCGTCGACAGCAAATGTTTCGGATTGCACGGCATCAGGCAGCGTCCGGTGTTCCATCTGGTGCATTGAGTTCGATTTCCTTGCTGCAACAACTTGGCAATTCAAGCTTGTCTGCTGGCAGAGGGCAGTCCGGTACGGAGTCGACGGTATCTGGGGGACAGGGTGGTGCTGCGATGGCAGACTTCGATACGCTAATTGACCTGATCAAAGCTACTGTAGCTCCGGATAGTTGGGATGATTTGGGAGGCGCAGGAACGATCACTCCATTTCCTGGTGGTGTTTATGTTGATCAGGACGGTTTGATGGTGCCAATTAATTTGGGGCAGGACGGAGAATTGCGAGCAGTTCATCGAGAGCAATTTGAAGGAATGTTTAGTGATAAAGGCCAAGATATTCGAGAGCATTCATCGGTTCGTAAAGTATCTCTAGTGCGGCTTCAACGACAGTTAGAACTGTTGCAGTTGCAAGGTAAACGTCCGGATGAATCTATGCGTAATTTAGCTGGGATCTACAAAATACAATATGTGCTGGTTTTCCCCGAGCAGGGAGATATCGTGGTCGCAGGACCGGCTGGTCCGTGGCAAAAGAATGCTAACGGTCGTGTTGTAAATATCAATAACGGCAAGCCGGTATTGAAACTGGACTACTTGGTGGAATTAATGCGAAATGCGTATTCGGATAATCCAACGTTTGGTTGTTCCATTACTCCCCGATCAGACAACCTGCTGAAAGCTAAGCAGTATCTAGCGAATCGCAAAGGTAAATCCCTGACCGCTCAAAATACTGATGCATGGCTGGAGCGATTGCGACAATTAGTAGGGCGTCAGGATGTTGAAGTCTTTGGAACGGATAATCAGACCCAATTAGCGCAGGTCTTAGTCGAGGCTGATCGTCATATGAAGTTGATTGGGCTTGGAGAGGTCGCAGGCATTGCCGGTATGAACAGCTACCTGGATAACGCTGCACAATCCGACGAGCCAGCTCAGACTGTAAATATGTTGCGTTGGTGGTTTACGACCAATTATCATTCACTACACGCCTCAAAAGACGGCTTGGCTTACGAAATAGTCGGGCCGGCCATCAAAGTCCTTAGCGAAAACGAGATCGTCGATAAGCTTGGTAATAGACGACAGACTGGTAGTTCAGATCCTCTCTCGCAACAGTTCGCTGCAGAATTTACACGTCATTTCGAAGAAATTGCAGAACGTTATCCCGTGTATCTGGAGTTGCGAAACGTATTTGATCTAGCGGTGGTCTCTATGTTGATTAATGCTCAGCAACTTGATCGAAAAGTTGGTTGGGATGCGAATTTCTATACTCAGCCTTACGGATATCAACCTGCCCGCGCCAAAGCAGCGAATTCTGTCGAACCGCTGATAAGTCATCGGATAACAAAGAATCGTGTTGTTTTGGCCGCTATTTCAGGCGGAGTCTTAGTTGATCCGCGTTCTCTAGTCACGTTAAAAAATATACGAGTTGACGACTATGGAATTTTGAATGCAGAGTATCAAGGCAATCGAGAGGTAAAATTGCCAGGCAATACTTGGTGGTGGGATTAGGGCAAGTCGTTGCAAACTTCCCAGCTTGCGTATATGCTCATTTTAAAGAAGATTATGCCTACACTAAAAAGTAAATAAAGGATGAAATCGATGAAGCGATTTGTCGCTGCCGCCGTCGCTGGACTTATGATCACTGGTTTTTTCAGGGGTGTAAGTCTCGCTCAGGATGAAGTTGAAAACCAAGTAATTGAGTCTGAAGATTTCCGTGAAGAGTCTCATAATCGGGATGGTCATCGTGAAGAAATAGCGAGGCATGCTGAGGAGATTCGTAATGAGATCAATCGTGTAAAAGAGCAGTTTGCTAAGGCTCAAGAAGATGGCAACGAGGAACAAACCCGAAAGTTTGGTGAGTTACTGGGCGAGTTGCATGAAGAGTTAGGGCATATTGAACGCGAATTAGAAGATGGTGAGCGTGAGCAGCAAGATAAAAATAGATTAGAGCTTGAAGAGCATCAGAATGATTTACGTCGTGAACTTGGTCATCTGGAAAAAATGATTATTGCTGCCCGTAAGGAGGGTAATGAAGAGAAGGCCCGAGAAATAAGAGCCCATGTCGAAGAATTACTTGGGGAATTGAAGCATATTGAAGGTGAGTTGAGATCTGATCAGCGTCAAGAGCATGGTCAAGAACACAATGGAAAACGAGACGCTCACATCCATCAACTTAAAGAATCCCGCGATGCTCTGCATGGTGAACTTGCGCAACTTAAAGAACAGATTGAAGCCGCTGCGAATGAAGGAAATGAAGAGAAAGTTCATGAACTAAAACGGCACTTTGATGAACTGCAGGGAAAGTTTGAACATCTTGAACATCAACTGCACCAGAATGGACATCAACAAGAAGAGCATCAACAAAAAGAGCATCGTAACGCATTGCGAAATGAACTCGGGCAACTTCAGGAACATATCGAAGCAGCAGCAAATGAAGGTAACGAAGAAAAAGTTCGCGAATTGAAGCGACACTTTGATGAATTACTTGGAAAACTAAAGGATCTCGGAAAACTAAAGAATGCTGAACATGAGATAAATGAACGTGAGCGCCATGAGCATCGTGAAGAACATGATTATGGACGTCATAATAACGAAGATGATCTTCGTAAACTTGAGTATTTTCGAGAGGTGTTGATTGATCAGCTAAAACAAAATGAAAGTCGATTACGTGAAGCGCAAAAGGCTCGAGACGAAGGCGCCGTGGATGAACTGGCTCAGCATCAGGAAAGCCTCTTCTTGAAATTGCGTGAAGTGGAGTCAATTCTAGGCGGACAAGAACGTTCACATGAACATCACGATGACCGGGGTGAACATCATGAACATCACGATGACCGGGGTGAGCATCATGAACATCACGATGACCGGGGTGAGCATCATGAACGGGGGCACGGTATTGAGGGGCGTTTAGAACATTTGCATATTGCGATTGAACATCTCAAAGCGGCAGGACTTGAAGAACTGGCTCACCATACGATAAAGATAGCTGAAGAAATACAACGAGATCTGCACCAGGATCATGACGATCGCGGACACCATCAGGACCATGACGATCGTGGACACCATCAGGACCATGACGATCGCGGACACCACCAGGACCATGACGATCGTGGACACCACCAGGACCATGACGATCGCGGGCACCATCAGGACCATGACGATCGCGGACACCACCAGGGTCATGACGATCGTGGACACCACCAGGGTCATGACGATCGTGGACACCACCAGGGTCATGACGATCGCGGACACCA
>PAPJ01000062.1 GCA_002709045.1 Planctomycetaceae bacterium
CCGCCCATGCCGCCCATGCCAGGACCACCCATACCCATGCCTTCGCCCATGCCTTCGCCCATGCCACCGTCCATACCGTCCATACCGTCCATACCGCCCATGCCGCCCATACCGCCCATACCAGGCCCGCCCATACCGCCGCCTTGATTTGAGCCGCCCGTACTGCCACCACCAGATGCGCCGCCACCACTGCTGCCGTCCGAAGAACTTGAATTAGCAGCAACTTCCCCACTGGAAGAAGACGAAGCTGAACTTCCACTATCATCGCCACAGCCAATAGCAAAGATCGCTAGTAATGAAAAAATGCAGGCAATAGTGCGCATATGCAAAATCCTGTTATAGAAACTAGAACACGTTTGACGAGCATAACCCCTCAGAAAAAGGGCATGGGTAGTCAGAATATTATTGCACCGCTGGTTAAAACTGTCGAGTTATTAATAAACTACAACTAATATTTAGACAGAATATACAGTTTATACCGGAAAAAAACGAGACAATGTACTGACAGCTGAATGTATCCAATCATCCGGCAATACGTTAGATTCAGTTCTAGAAAACTAAACAATCAAGCTTCAATAACGAGACGAATTCACCATGGGCAAACTTTCAGGAAAAACAGCACTTATTACCGGTGGCAGTAAAGGAATTGGAAGAGGAATTGTACTTGCCTTCGTTAAAGAAGGATGTGATCTGCTTATCTCTTCCCGCAATCAGGATGATCTTGACCGTATGGTGGAAGAAGCGAAGGAAGCAGCCGAACACGACTTAAAAATTATCACGCACGCCGGTGACGTAGGCTGCAGCGATAGTGTTGACGCGATGTTTGAAAAATTCAAAATGAACTTCGACTACATGGACCTTTTGGTGAACAACGCCGGCGCGTTCAATGGCGGCCCCATTGATCAACTGGCTCTGGAAGATTGGGATCATGTCATCAACACCAACTTACGTGGTCCGTTTATGTGTACCAAACTTGCCATGCAAATCATGAAACCTCAGAACAATGGTCGCATCATCAATGTTGGTTCCATATCAGCAACCCGAGTGCGTCCGGGATCAGCGCCGTACTCAACTTCCAAGTTTGGGATTCAGGGCCTGACTCATGTGACAGCACTGGAAGGTCGTGAATACAACATTACCTGCTGCGGATTGCACCCCGGAAATATTGCCACCGAAAGGCGTCAGGCCAGTGAGGCTGTGCAAGACCAGGAACCCATGATGACAGTCCACGAGTTGGCTGAAGTCGCTCTACTAATGGCTACACTTCCACAACATGTGGAAATCCTTGACGCTGTCGTACTACCTCATCAACAACTCTATGTAGGTCGTGGTTAAGAGAAATAGAGCCGTTACTGTTCAAATAATAAAAATCCCCGTCACGGCAGCAGCTATGACGGGGATTTTCGTTATTCAGTCAATAGTATGACTAGCCGGCAGCTTCTTCAGTTTTTTCTTCGACCGGCGCTTCAGCCTCAAATGACCAGACTGCTAAACGATTATGACCGACTCCAAAGGCTGTCTTGAAATCAGAAGTTAAGACCATCTGATGAACATGCATTGGAGCTTTCAGCTGCTTTATAACTTCCTTCTTTTCCACATCCATAAACTGAACCCAGCCACCATGATCACCGCCTACAGCGATCAACCACTTTCCGGACGGATGGAATATAATCTGTTCCACTAAACCTTTATGTTTGTCGTCACCTTCAAACATGTGAATCTTGTCACCTGAGGCAACGTCAAACAACTCGACTCGACCTGCAGCTGCCAAATGATCCACATTACCAATCTGACCAATTCCTCCCACAGCAACTTTTGTACTATCGGGTGAGAAAGTCACACTTCGTATACCGCCGATCGAGTGAATCCGAGCTTTCGGATCCCAGGTATAACATTTTGGTGCCTCTAACTCTTTGATTTCTTCGCCGGTCTTAAAATCCCAAATTTTTATTTTGGCAATGCGATCCACAGTGGCAACAAGTTTTCCATCGGGCGATACAGCCACAGCATAAAGCATGTTTGGAAATCCGTGTTCGGTCACCTTGATGTGAGAATCGAGAGTTCGCACTAAATCTCCGGTCTCAGCATCCCAAATTTTACATACCATATCGTCTGCGACGCTAAGTACGAACTTATGATCCGGAGTTACTGTCAGATTTCGAATCCAACGATCATGTGCCATTTCAATGCGGCGTACTTGCTCTTTTGTCTCTTTGTTCCACCAAATAAGGCTTTTGTCATAACTACCGGAAACAATGTACTTTCCGGTATCCACCAAACCCATGACATAACTCGTATGACCTTCCATGGGTACAAACTCAGGCTGCTCAACCATTGGATCAACTTGATAGACCTTGGCGTCAGAACTACCGACGAACATTTCACCAGTGTCATCATTACGAGTCATTCTCAGGATGATGTCCGGGCGATTTGTTGTCCGAAGTTCTCTGAAGTTTTTGGGATCTGCCTGAAACATATTTAATTGAACCTGTATTTGGTTTGAGTTTTATTTGTGAGAAACGCAATAGCTTAATACTTAATTAAGCCAGCACTTCCTCAACTGCATGCGTACCGGGGTCTACGAGAGGAATCGGGCGTGAACCTACGAAATACTCGTGATGAGGATCGATACCAACAGCTTTGTAGATCGTGGCAAACATTTCTGCTGCCCCAATTTCATTATCTTTCACGTGCTGACCATCTTCATCGGTGGCACCAAAAACGGTTCCACCTTTAATTCCACAACCTGTCAGTGAAGCACTCCAGGCACGGGCAAAATGATCTCGACCTAAACTTGCATTGATCGTCGGCGTCCGTCCAAATTCAGCAAGTGTTACAACCAGTGTATCCTCAAGCAGTCCACGTTCTTCCAGATCTTCCAGCAACGTTGACATCACATGGTCAAGTTCGGTTACCATTTCCAGGTGTGTTTCAAAGTTCTGTCCGTGGCTGTCCCACCAAGCACGAGCAACCTTAACAAACGGCGTACCTGCTTCAATCAACCGACGAGCGACCAATGCCTGTTGCGCGAAGAGACTGTTACCGTAACGATCTTTTACTTTCTGTGGTTCTTCTGAAAGATCAAACAGTTTTTCACTGCTCATTAGTCCTCTTACACGACCATAAGCAACGTTATGACTTCCCAGTGATTCAGAAACTCGTCCTTTAGCAAACCGATTACTCAACATCTGACGCAGATCAGCCCGCTCTTTATGATCAAGGTCAGTAATATCTTCAAGACGGCTAAGATTCGCCGGTTTGTTATCTGTAGTCAGAAACATCGGAGCATAACGAGCTCCGAGAAATCCCGGCTGTCCAACCGCATTTCCACGACCTTCAGTCGCTGTATAGAACGATACATAGTCCGGCACCTGGAGATCAGAACGCCCAAGTTCGCGAGCCAGCACACTTCCCATGTCGGGGTACGTCAGATTAGGTTCATCTCGTCGCCCCAGATGCATCAAGCGGGCACCACCACCGTGGTCGCCTATCTGAGTATTCAATGAACGAATAATTGCCGTATTGTGAAGGCGAGTTGCCATCTTGGGCATCAGTTCAGAAATCTGAACCCCCGGTAAACTAGTCTGAATTGCCTGATAAGGACCACCGGTCAGGCGTCCCGGTTTAGGATCCCAGGTCTCAAGCTGACTGGCCCCACCGGCAAGCCACAACAGCAGTACCCGCTTACCACTTTTCTTGAGTTCATTGGAAAGCGATTCCGCTTTCAGAATATCCAAATTCATGGAACTAGCGGCCACTCCGGCAGCTGCCGCACCACCAAGAAATCGTCGGCGATCAGAATTCACAGACATATTCACTCCAGTTTTCTTTATTTCATCTAAGCGAAGCGGGAATGCTTCACTTTAAGTATTTCTATTATAACTATCGGTTTACCAAACCACTAAAAACCTTCCTCAATGCCCCGAAAAAGATCAGTGATTAAAGCGTAATTCACTACTGGTCAGTAAAGCCCATACAATCTGTGAAATCGCTTCTTCGCGGCGGTCACCACGGGCTTCAACATAAGCTGAAATGGCTTCCAGTTCCTCTGCAGTTGCAGGGCGTGAATAAACAGCTTTAATGGCTCGTTGCACCATTTCTTCATTGGATTCGATCGCAGCCAGTTCACCACCTAACCGGTCGTTAGCCACTTTTGTTTTATCTTTAAATTCATTCGCGTTACTGAACAATAAAGCTTCATCGACACTCACCTGAAACCTCTCACCAGGTACTACGAATTTTCTTTCCCAGCCACGATGTGCTTTGACTTCATTTTGAATACGACTGGCAGCTTCATTCGGATCGTCGAAGTGAGCCGGATTTCTGGAAGCTAATGCCAGCGCTGCAGCATACTGGCGAGGTGACATTGGTTTCACGTTTGCTGTCGCGAACCAAAATTCTGCCGGACGCATTGCTCCTTGGTAAACACTGCTCTGACTATAAGTCTTGGACAATACCAGCCCACGCACTAATCGTTGAATATCGTATCCGTTTGCATAAGTATCGCGAGCAAGCCAATCCAACAAATCCGGATGACTCGGAGGATTCTCAGGATGCATCTGATCCAACGGCATGACCAGACCGTATCCGTAAATTCGGTTCCACATTCGATTCGCCAGATTTTTAGCAAAGTAATCACGATCATTTTCACGAAGTGCAATTTGGATCAATTGGGCCCGGCGACTAAACTCGGGAGCCGGTACTGGCTTTTTGTCCTTTTTAAGCTGTTCGAAGTCAGCCTTTTCCTTCTTTTTGGCTTCATCATCCAAAATCACAGGTTCCGGTTCTTCGATAACACTGCCGGTCAAAAACATCAGTTGGGCATCGAGCTGTTCTCCACTCGTGGTTGCATACTTGATTTCGCCATAAGCTCGTTCTGCGACAAAATCACCGTTAGAGAAAGAACGGTTAAAAAAGGACTTCATCCCGTAGAAATGAGCCTGTGTCCATTCCGAGACAAGAGGGTGATCATGGCATTTTGCACAACTAATGTTAACACCAAAAAACAGGGCGCTGGTAGCATTGGAGAGATTGTCGAGATCGTTGATACGAAGATTAACGAACTGCATCGCCTGCTTTGGCATCTCTTCTTCATAGTTACCGTAAATCATGTCGGTAAAAATATGGTCCCAACCTTTACCCTTATCTAACGCATCAGCCAGATAGAGTTCCAGATCCGTCTTCCCGGCAGGAGCCAGAATATTGTTAAGGTCGTAAGCTAGTTGCTCTATGAATTCCGGCTGCTGTATCAAACGATCCACCAGTTTCACGCGCTTCTGCGGATCCTTGCTGGTTACATATGCTTCGACTTCGGCAACGGTCGGAATGCGACCAATCAAGTCCAGCATAGTTCGTCTTAGCAGAATATAATCGTCTACCTGAGACGCCGGCTGGATATTACCTGTAGCCTGCTCAGCCTGAATATAATGGTCCACCGCCTCTTCAATGGTGGTTTCAGAAGGTAATAAATCCTGAGCTTGCAATGCTGCCTGCAAAAGTCCGATAGTGGATAGCGAAACAACTAACAGTACAAACTTATTCATGTTCTCAATTAAAACCTGCTGGAAATTTATTTATGCTTCCAGCCGGGTTTGCAAAGATTGATGGGAATATGCAAAGAACGGTTCATGTAATTAGGCACGAGAACCCGTTCCGGTATGATTCGTGAAAATGTTTTTTTTCTAAGGTATCCTCATCTACTATTATCACAAATAAACATGCAATCTGAAAGACTGCTTCAAAGAACTGACTATGTTTTAAGTTACTCTTACCCACCACAAAATGCTCTCGGGTAACTCCATCAACGCGATAATCTCTGTCAAAACAGGCTCTCCAACCGAATATTTACGGCTCAGAAACAATCCAATGTTTTATTAGCCAGTAAATCTTTAGTTTTCGACTTTCCCCCTTGAGAATGTCGGATAATAGGCTCATCATAATTATTGACAATTTACATTAATTTACCTCCACGGGCGGCATTTAACAGACAGACGATGCGTCAGCCGTCCAATCAGAAGTAATGCTCAACAGCTTTGTCTTCTGAAATAACCTAATAGGAGACATCGTAATGGCACGCTATACAGGTGCGAAAGCTCGGGTTAACCGTAGACTCGGTACCCTCGTTTATGAAGATGCAGGTGCTGCAAGAGCATTTGATCGTCGTCCTTCACCTCCCGGGATGCATACACGGCCCCGCCGACCTTCCAACTACGGTCAGGGTTTACAGGAAAAGCAAAAAATTAAGCATTATTACGGCATTGGTGAACGCCAGCTTCGTCGTTACTTTAATAACGTAACTCGCAAGAAAGGTAACACCGGGGAATTGCTGTTATTGCACTGTGAACGCCGATTAGACAATGTTGTTCGTCGTGCCGGCTTTGCGTTGACCAGACCACAAGCTCGGCAGGGCGTAGTTCACGGTCACTTTTTGGTTAACGGTGTTCGTACCAACAAACCTTCCTATCAGGTGCGAGCAGGTGACGTCATCACCGTGCGTCGCCGTAATAACCTTCTGAAGGTGTATCAAGGTGTTTCCAGTCTCGCCACAGGTGAACCTTGTGACTGGCTGGCAGCAGATACTGAAACTCTGCGAATTACCGTTGCTGGTAACCCGGGTGCTTCCGATGTCAGTTTACCGGTAGACGGTAATACGGTTGTCGAATTTATGTCTCGATAGGAATTTCATGCACGCTCCGGTTGTTGTACTCGGTGGTGGTCCCGGCGGTTATGCGGCTGCATTCATGGCAGCCGATCAGGGGCTGGATGTCACCCTCGTAGAAATGGAATCCCGTCTGGGAGGCACCTGTTTGTTACGTGGTTGCATTCCCTCCAAAGCTTTGCTTCATGTTGCCAACGTGATGAGTGAGGTTGAGGAACTGACAAATGACTGGGGTGTGGCCTATAACGAACCAGCCATTGATCTCGACAAAGTTCGGGCGCGTAAAGACAAAGTCATCTCGACACTTTCCGGCGGTCTGAGCCAATTGGCCAAACGCCGAAATGTCAATGTGATTACTGCGCGTGGAACTTTCGAAAACTCAACAACACTGCTACTAGAAGGCGATGATGATTCGATCCCCGAGGATCGCAGGCTCACGTTTGACAAATGTGTTCTGGCGACTGGTTCTTCTCCGGCCATGCCCGGCCCATGGAAACTTGACTCAGACCGCGTCATGGATTCAACCGGTGCTCTGACATTGGCTGATATTCCAAAAACCATGCTGGTCATCGGCGGCGGTTATATCGGCCTTGAAATGGGAACAGTTTACGCCAATCTGGGAACAGACGTTAGCGTCGTTGAATTTGCTGACGGTCTGGTCCCCATGGCTGACCGCGATATTATCAAACCGCTTCGAAAGAAGCTTGATCAACTGTTTGGTGAGCGTATTTACACAAATACCAAAGTTGGTTCACTGACTGTTACCGATGATCAGGTCGAAGTAACCTTTGAAGGCCCTGCGTTATATGACACTCGTCGCTACGATCGCGTACTAGTCTCTGTCGGACGGCGACCGAATTCGGCTAATCTGGGTCTTGAGAATACACAGGTCAAGGTAACCGATCGTGGATTTGTTGAATGTGATAAACGACAACTTACAGCGGATCCCCACATCTATGCTATCGGCGACATTGCCGGTGACCCAATGCTGGCTCATAAAGCCACGCACGAAGCGAAAGTGGCGGTTGCCAATATTGCCGGACATGATGAAGTCTGGGACCACATATGCATTCCGGCTGTAATGTTTACCGATCCGGAAATCGCTTGGGCCGGTCTGACTGAAAATGACGCTCAAGCCAATAATGTGGCCTATGAGGTTGCCAGTTATCCCTGGGCGGCCAGCGGACGTGCTCAGGCACTAGGCCGCACGGAAGGACTAACTAAACTGCTGGTTGATCCGGAAACTAGCCGAGTCCTTGGTTGCGGGATGGTAGGTCCCGGAGCTGGCGAATTAATTGCTGAAGCTGTTTTGGCGATCGAAATGGGATGTGAAGTGGAAGATATTACTGAATCGATTCATCCTCATCCAACGCTTAGTGAAACCGTCATGAATGCCGGCGAAATCTATTACGGAACAGCCGTAGAAATGTATAAGCCCAAGAAAAAACGGGGCTAGCGTATAGCGATTCTTTGCAGACGATAAGCCTTTGCCTGTTGAATCACCTACAATTGCCGGATTGTTGCTTTCTTTTCACTGTTTTCCCCGGACTCACGAGTCGATATACCAAATCCCCTCTAAACAAAACTACGGTAAAAAGGGTATGATAATTGAATGTCGGTGTGACATCTTTCTCCCGATACAATGTTATTTTAAATTTAAGATGAGTCTAAATCGGTTTGACTCATTATCCAGAAAAACGTGTAAGGTATAGTCGAATGTCCGAAGCGAAGACAGCTTCTCAAGCTTCTGAAGAACCTGCCGTGGCCAGTCAGGTCGATTCTAACCCTGCTGAAACTCACGAATGGGTTGATTCTCTCGAATACGTATTGCAATCAGCCGGCCCGGAACGTGTGCAATACTTATTAAATGTGCTCGACAGCACAGCCCGTCGTAACGGTGTTGATCTTCCTATCGCTTCCAATACGCCTTATATCAACACCATTCCACCGGACGAGCAGCCTGCTTATCCCGGTAACCGGGAAATAGAACGCCGCATCAAAAGTATTATCCGCTGGAATGCGATGGCGATGGTACAGCAAGCCAACAAGAAATTCCCTGGGGTCGGGGGTCATATTTCAACTTTCGCTTCCGCCGCCACTCTTTATGAAGTCGCCTTTAATCACTTCTTCAAAGGCCGTGGTGAGTCCGGCTACAACGGTGATCAGGTTTACTTTCAAGGGCATGCTTCTCCAGGAATTTATTCTCGAGCATTCCTCGAGGGTCGTTTGCATGAAGAAAATCTAGAACACTTCCGCCGTGAACTACGCGACGTTCAGGGTCTCTCCTCCTATCCTCACCCCTGGTTAATGGAAGAATTCTGGGAATTCCCAACCGTATCGATGGGACTCGGTCCAATCATGTCGATTTACCAGGCTCGATTCAATGAATACCTGCGCGACCGTGGAATCAAAGATACCGCTGACACCAAAGTTTGGGCTTTTCTTGGTGACGGTGAAACAGATGAACCGGAAACACTTGGGGCGATCACGCTTGCTTCACGTGAGAAATTGAATAACCTCATTTGGGTAATCAACTGCAACCTGCAGCGCCTCGACGGACCTGTTCGTGGTAATGGTAAGATCATTCAGGAACTGGAAGCTACGTTCCGTGGTGCCGGCTGGAATGTCATCAAAGTTATCTGGGGAAGCGACTGGGATGACCTGCTCTCCAAAGATAAGACTGGTTTGCTGGCCAAACGCATGAATGAAGTAGTGGACGGTCAGTATCAGAAATATACCGGTATGCCTGGTTCATATATCCGCGAACACTTCTTCGGGAAATATCCGGAACTGCTCGAATTGGTAAATAACTATTCTGACGATCAACTCGAATCACTCAACCGTGGTGGCCACGATCCCAAGAAAGTCTATACCGCTTATCAGGCTGCGATGGAGAGTACCGACAAACCGACTGTTATCCTTGCTAAGACCATTAAGGGTTACGGTCTGGGTGAAGCTGGTGAAGGCCGTAACGTTGCTCATAACCAGAAGAAGCTTAACGAGCAGGAATTACTCGAATTCCGCAGTCGATTTGGAATTCCAATTTCTGACGAAGATGTTGCCAATGCTCCGTTTTACAAGCCTGCCGAAGGTAGTGTTGAACTGAATTATCTAACCGAACAGCGAAATTCTCTGGGAGGACCAATTCCTGCTCGACCTAAAGAAGCTCCGAAGATGGATTACATTCCGTCTTTGGAAGATTACAAAGATATGCTGGGTGATAGTAAAGGCAAAGAAATGTCAACGACCATGGGCTTTGTCCGTCTACTGACTAAACTTTGCCGCGATAAACAAATTGGAAAGTACATCGTTCCAATCGTACCTGACGAAGCTCGTACTTTCGGAATGGAGGGCATGTTCCGGCAGGTTGGTATTTACGCGCATGCGGGACAGTTATATGAACCGGTTGATTCGGAACTACTGCTGTACTACAAAGAAGCTCGTGACGGGCAGATCCTGGAAGAAGGTATTACTGAAGCAGGAAGTATGTCTTCCTTCATTGCGGCAGGCAACTCCTATGCTCAGCACGGAATCAATATGATTCCATTTTTCATCTACTATAGTATGTTCGGCCTACAACGAATCGGTGACTTGATTTGGGCGGCAGCGGATACCCGGGTGAAAGGGTTTATGATCGGCGGTACTGCCGGACGAACGACACTCAACGGTGAAGGCCTGCAGCATCAGGACGGACATAGTCTGCTTAATACGATCGCCTTCCCAACCGTACGTTCCTACGACCCTGCCTATGCCTATGAAACGGCCGTCATCGTCCTCAATGGAATGAAAAAGCTATATCAAGAAGATGAAACTGCAATCTACTATATCACTGCGGAAAACGAAAACTACGTTATGCCGGCTATGCCCGAAGGTGTTGAAGAAGGGATTGTCAAAGGTATGTACAGTTTCCCGTCGGTCAAAGCTGACAAAGGCAAACCAAAAGTACAACTGTTTGGGAGTGGTGCTATCCTTCGCTCAGCCAACGATGCCCAACAGATACTGAGTGAGAAATATGGTATCGGAAGTAAAGTCTGGAGTGTAACGAGCTACACCCAGTTGCGCCGTGAAGCTCAGGAATATGAACGCTGGAATCGCTTACACCCTGGTGAAAAAACCAAAGTTTCCTACCTCGAAAAAACACTCCAGAAGGAGGAAGGGCCATTCATCTCTTCCTCTGATTATGTACGAGCGGTTGGCGAACAAATCGCCCCATGGATTCCCGGCGGCGATTACTTCGTTCTGGGAACCGACGGCATGGGCCGCAGCGAAACCCGTGAAACTCTGCGAGATCACTTCGAAGTGGATGGTAAGCACATAGCACTGGTAGCGCTGACCCAACTGGCAAAGGCCGGAAAGTTTGATGAAAGTAAACTTCCTCAAGCCGTAAAAGAACTGGGGATTAACCCCGACAAAATCAGCCCACTCTATGCATAACTAAACAACATTCTTCTTTTCACTAGAAGTTTTATACAAAACATGGCAACTGCAATAACACTCCCTGAACTTGGTGACGGAATCGAGGCAGGAGATATCTTAGAAGTATTCGTAAACGTTGGTGACACCGTCTCTGAAGGTGATGACATCGTGGAAGTGGAAACGGATAAAGCCTCCGTTCCGGTTCCGTCAACTCTCTCCGGAACCATTGTCAGTATCGAGGTGGAACCCGGGCAAACCGTCGCTATCGGAGCCGTATTAATTACGGTCGAAGGCGAAGCGGTTCCTGCTCCAGAAACTCCCGCTCCAGTTGCTGAGCCTGAGCCTGAAGTTGAGCCGGAACCCGCTACTGCAGACCATACAACTCCGGAACCGGAACCCATTGTCGAAACTCCTGTTGTTAAGCCAGAACCGGTTCCCGAGGTAACTCCCCCAACTCCCACACTTATCACTGACAACGGCGATATTGCAGCAGGTCCGGCTATCCGACGATTCGCACGAGAAGTTGGTGTTGATCTCAATAATGTAACCGGCAGCGGTGCCGCGGGACGGATTACGCGAGAAGATATTCTCGAGGTTGTACGACAGGTGAATCAACAAGTGTCAGTACCGGCTACCGGGACTGGTGAGTCATCAGCAGTGACTCCGTCATCAACAACACCGGGAGAACCCGGTACAGATGCATTCGGTCCCGTACATATCGAATCGATGCCTAAGATTCGCAAAACGATCGCAGCTAAGATGCATGAGTCCTGGTCAACAGCTCCCCGCGTTACAAACTTTGATGATGCGGATGTAACTGATCTGGAAATGATTCGCAAGTCATCCAAACAGGACTATCTGGATCAGGGTATTAAATTGACTTCGATGCCATTTATCATCAAATCAGTTGCACTGGCGTTGCGAAATAATCCAAAGCTGAACGCTGCTTTAGACATGGAGGCCGGTCAGGTCATCTACAAAAATTACGTTAATATTGGTATCGCTGTGGATAGTGAACGCGGTTTAGTTGTACCTTCACTACGCAGTGCTGACACCCGCAGTATTTCCGATATCGCTCGTGACCTTGGTACGCTCGCCGAAAACGTAAGAAATAACAGCTTCGGACTGGATGATCTTCGAGGAAGCACCTTCACGATCAGCAATCTGGGAGCGATCGGGGGAACTTATTCCACGCCGATTATCAATGTTCCTGAAGTTGCAATTCTGCTAGTAGGTCGCACACGTAAGATGCCGGTTGTAGTTGATGACGAAGTTGAGATCCGTCAAATGATGCCGCTGAGCCTTTCCTATGATCATCGTATCGTCGATGGTGGAGATGCTGCGCGATTTCTTAATGAAATAATCGGTTACCTGCAGGCTCCAAGCCGACTATTGCTGGCACCTTAGAGAAGCCGTGAAGTAACAATATTTGGCGTTGAAAAGGTTCGATGCCAATATTCATTTCAATCCTTGCTACGAGAACAGCGAGGATTGTTTAGTTTTTATGACGATCTAAATCAACGATTCTGGTGACCGTCAGGTGCTGCGTTTTAAGACGATAAAGGTATCCTCGACGGCCAAATACTCCAACATGACGACGAAGATAAGTACTGAGGTTTAATCCCGGCTGCGGAGTAACAAATACCTGTACTTCCCCTTGCGCATCGACAATAGCATATTCAGGTGCGTCGTTACGTGAGGCACGAACACGTACCAGATACCCCGTTTCTTCATAGGCAGTTCGTCGGGCTTCACGTGTTAGCACCCCGCTGCCAACTTCAGCCATATCCAAATCCGATTCACTAAACGGCAAGTTGCGAATATTTAAATCTGAAGAACGTGGTGGTAGGTTCAAATTATCAATCGCCTCAACCCGCTGGCGTTCGTCTTTGATCTGCTGATACTGATTAAGTCGTTCAATAATCCTCTCAATCAATCCCTGTTCGGCCGCATCACTATCTGAAAGAAGTTGGTTAGCACGATCACGTAACAACCCAATATCCCATAAATCCGATGGTTGGGTTGCCATCTGAGAGATGGCAAATTCCAGTTCAGCAACCGACATAATGCCTGCCCTAGATAACTTCTGAACAGGAAAACTTGTCTGCCGAAAAGGTGTCTTGGTTTCAGCTCGTGTTTGCACAGGAGGAGACTGCACAACAGGTTGTCTCTCCCACAATCGACCGGACTTTAATCGACCTGATGGTTTGCTCCAGCGGGGAACATAATTGGCCGGGCTGGTTGTCGTCAGTATCTGTGAGTCAAAAGGGATATCATCATAAGATGCTAGAGCTACTTCAGAATGATTACCAGGTTGCTGCACAACATCGACCAATGATCGTGATTGAGTTTCTGAAACACCGACCAGATATTGCCGGTGAATCCAGCGAAATTCACCGGCTGGTGGACTAATTTTGTAATAAGTTTTCGGCCGACTACCCCGACTTAAAGCCATCTCTTTTTGTCCAAGCAAGGCAACAACCTCTCCCTTGTTCAGCAATACCGTATAGCCATAATTAACGCTGCGATCATCATAACTGCCAATCCATGAAGGAACTCGCGACTGACGCACACTGGCATATTCTCCGTCTGCATGAAGTTCTAAATACGCACCTGCCACCCAACTGTAGGAATCATTAAGTGGGCGAATTGCCAAAAATCCATTCTTGGTTTCACGATAAACCTGCACTTTATCTCCGGCACTGAGATAAGCGCTAATGTATTGATCCCGAAACGGTGCTGACCGTACGGGTACCTGATTATCGCCGACTGTTGCAGTATAAGGCTCAGCCTGCTGGCCGAATGCAATCACCGACAAAAGCAATGACAATACACACGCTAGAAATGCTTTCATAACTTAACCCTGAATTATTAGCTTTTTTCCTGTAAGAATTTGCAGAGGGAAAAGTAATGTATTGAAAGCAGTTTTGGCAACCTCATAAACACTCAAAAGGTTTATGGCCAAAAGCAATTTAAGCGACATTCTTCATTACAAGTTTCCCTAGCTTTACAACCTCACAACATATGTGACCTTTGACTCGATTCAATCTGTGTTAAATACCGAAGAAGGAGATGAATGACTACATAATTCGGCGAATAGAAAATGCCTAAACATCCACTTTTACGCAGATTAACAATCATCCCCGTCGGGGCGATCTGTATGTTATTGTGTGGATTCGTTTTTGCCGGTGAAACCACACCGAATACACCGCAGGTCAAAGAATCACTACCGCACAAGATCTCGGCCAGAGAACAAGCAAAAGCATCAATACCCTGGGAAAAACTAACAACAGAAGCTAGGCAGAGGCTTGATGACATTGTCACTGATTCCTCTGTATTCCACAGATCACCATTCGAAAAAACATCCTGTGACCACAACGTCTACCTGCATTTAATTCGCCACCCGGAAGTGGTCGTCAACATCTGGGAACTGATGGGAATTTCTCGGCTCCGAATGGATCGTGAGCAAAAATATCTCATCAACATCAACGATGGCTACGGAACACAAAGTCAGCTTGAACTGGTTTACGGCAACAAAAACCTGCATATTTTCTATGCGGAAGGTGCTTACAAGGGAAGCATCATTCCTATGACTAGTAAGGGAAAAGTTGTTCTGATTTTGGAAACTGTGCAAACCATGGAAGAAGATAAACCTGTTATCTCTCATCGTTTGAATATGTTCATCCAATTCGACAAGTCGACCAATCAGGTAATCGTGAAGGCCTTACAGGGTCTGTTTCTAAAAATGGTAGATATGAACTTTTCCGAAACGACAAAATTCATCGGCCAGATAGATAAGATCATTCAAAACAATGCTGCGGGTATGAAGCGACTCTCAGGTCGACTCACCCGAGTTAGGACTCCGATCCGTGAGCAATTCAACCGACTTATTGAACGCGCCAACACTCATTACCAACGCGTTGCCTCAAACTCGAAGTAACAGCTTGTAGCAGAACTGAATATTTTACTTCGTAACAAAATTCACCAGTCGTCCTGGAACGACAATTACCTTGACGACTTCGTTATCGGCTAGTAATTCCTGCATTTTTTCATCGTGCCGCGCAGCCTGTTCAAGATCATCTTTACTAATATCTGCTGCTACTGAAATTCGACTCTTTACTTTACCTTTGATCTGAATCGGAATTTCAATCGTACTTTCCACCAACAGTGACTCATCAAGCTCGGGCCATGGCTCGTAAGCCAGCGTTGCCTCTGCACCCAGCAATTCCCATAACTCTTCAGCAATGTGAGGTGCATACGGAGCGAGTAGTAATACAAACGATTGCATGACACTGCGCGGACGAACGTTTTGCTTGGTGAAGTAATTCACAAATTCCATCATACGGGCAATGGCGGTATTGAAATCAAGATTTTCCGTATCCCGTGTCACAGCCTGAATCGTCTTATGAAGCATCTTCAAAGCATCAGCTTCCGCTTGCTTATCGCTAATTGCTTCATTTAATTCCAATGATTCAGCACGATCATTGACGATCATACGCCAAACACGATCAAGGAATCCCTTGACGCCATTAACGCCCGACATACTCCACGGCTTCGTAGCTGTCAGAGGTCCCATAAACATTTCATAAAGACGTAATGAATCAGCACCGTAATTCTCTACAATTTCATCCGGGTTAATTACATTTCCACGACTCTTGGACATTTTGAACGAGCGGGCATCGACGCGGACCGCTTCATCATCAGCCAGTACAAATGTATCTCCCTGTTTAGCGACCTGGTCTTCTGTCAGTTTTATCAACTGCACTTCGGATCCATCTTCCTGACGATAAAGGCCGTCGTTATCACGACTTACTTTATCCACACCAACCCAATTCAAATATTCATCCTGAAACACAGAAAATTCCATCTCGCCCAGAATCATTCCCTGATTCACTAAACGCTGAAAGGGCTCCACCGTAGTCACATGCCCTCGATCATAAAGTACCTTATGCCAGAATCTGGCATACAGCAGGTGTAGGACGGCGTGCTCAGCTCCACCGATATACAAATCGACAGGCATCCATGCCTTTTCTTTCTCAGGATCTACAAAGCAATCTTCATTCGTTGGATCGATATATCGCAGATAATACCAGCAGGATCCGGCCCACTGCGGCATCGTATTAGTTTCACGACGGTAGGACTTTCCGTCAATCACAGGGTAAAGCCAATCATCATCAGCCTTGGCCAGTGGTGGCTCGGGACGGCCATGGGGTTTGTAATCTTCCAGGTAGGGCAGATCGACCGGTAAATCAGATTCATCAACTCCGCGAATTACGCCCGTAGGTTCGCCTTTGGCATTAAGTTCATGAAGAATTGGAAATGGTTCTCCCCAAAATCGCTGACGTGAGAACAACCAATCTCGCAGTTTATAATTAACCGCCGATGCTCCTGTTCCCTGAACCGCTAAGGCCTCACGAATTGTCTCTTTAAACTGTTCGGTCGGAGTACCGTTGTAATCACCGGAGTTAACAGCAATTCCAAAACCGGAGAAACACTGAGTACCGGCAAGCACTGCGTTACGATCGACGCTTTTTCGGTCGCCAGGATCAACTACAGCCAGAATGTCGATCTCATACTTATTAGCAAATTCGTAATCTCTTTCATCATGAGCAGGTACAGCCATAATAGCACCCGTTCCATAGCTAATCAGCACGTAGTCAGCGACCCAGACGGGAACCTTGACACCATTGGCTGGATTAATTGCATAGGCACCGGTGAAAACACCAGTCTTGGACTTTGAATCTTCTGTACGTTCTCGATCACTCTTAAAAGAAGCTTTTTCACAGTAGGACTTTACGGTCTCGGCCTGCTCAGTTGTCGTCAACACGTCAACAGACGGATGTTCCGGAGCGATCACCATATAAGTCGCTCCGTAAAGCGTATCAGGCCGGGTTGTATAAACGCGTAAGGTGTGCTCCTCTGCTTTTGAAGGGAAACCAAACTCTGCTCGTGCCTCCTTCCAGCTGTCATAAGCCGCTGGATCACCAATATAAAAATCGACTTCGGCTCCGGTACTGCTGCCGATCCAATCGCGTTGTAGTTTTTTGATTCCTTCCGACCAATTTACATCAGCCAGATCCTTTTCCAGACGATCCGCGTAAGCAGTAATTCGCAGCATCCATTGACGCAGTGGAATGCGCTGTACCGGATGATTTCCCCGTTCACTGCGACCATCAATAACCTCTTCATTGGCTAGTACTGTACCAAGTCCGGCACACCAGTTCACCAGGGCATCATCCAGATAGGCCAGGCGATGTTCATCACGGTACTTAGCAACCGCTATCTCACCAACAGCATTCACTTCATCAGGAATCGGAAGTTCGCTGATGGGACGACCTTTGTTCTGTTCACTGTCAAACCATGTATCAAACAAGACCAGAAAAATCCATTGCGTCCATTTGAAATAACCAACATCTGTCGTTGCCAGACAACGATTCCAGTCATAACTGAATCCCAGCATTTTCAATTGACGAGTGAAATTGGCGATATTCTTCTCGGTCGACTCACGAGGAGGCGTATTTGTTTTAATGGCATGTTCTTCCGCAGGAAGACCAAACGCATCATAACCCATCGGGTGCAAAACTGACTTACCCCGCATGCGTTCAAAGCGACAGGTAATATCCGTCGCCGTATACCCTTCCGGATGACCTACATGTAAACCATTGCCACTAGGGTAGGGGAACATATCTAGGACATACAGTTTTTCACTGTCGGGCATCTCTGCGGTTTTAAATGTCTGGTTTTCTTCCCAATAGGCCTGCCATTTGGATTCAATTTGACCGGGATTATAACGTGGCATAAGTTTTGTATCTCACTGGTGTCTTAAAACTCTCCACAGAGGCTTTTCCGCCAGAGTTTTAGTCGCTGTCGGTGCCCTATAGGTTGGATAAAACATTGGGCTCCAAACCGCCGATTCTATCGGTTTTCTTTGCACGTGGCAATTCGGGAGGCGTGGACATTCGACGCAGTTCTGACCAAAATAGAGAGACTCATCATCACTTCGATGGAGGTGTTTCGATTCACCTTCCCGCTCCTTTCACTACTATGACACGGTTTGCATGCGACGATCACTCAAAGACCTGCTGCTTAACGAAGACCAACGAAATCAGATGCGTGCAGCGGGTCAGTTCAACGCTCAGCTACTCGATTTCATACGTCCGCATATAAAAGCCGGAATAACCACTGAGGCTATTGATAAACTGTGTCACGACTATACTCGTGACCACGGGCATATCCCGGCCCCACTCAATTATCACGGTTTTCCCAAGAGTTGCTGCACCAGCATCAATGAAGTTATTTGTCACGGCATTCCTGACTCATATGAATTAAAGGACGGAGACATTATCAACGTAGATATTACCTCAATCGTCAATGGCTGGTATGGCGATCAGTCCGAAACTTTCCTAATTGGTCAAGTCAGTGAAGCAGCTCGCAAGGTTACTCAATGTGCATTCGATAGTCTCTATCGAGCTATCGATGCAATCAAACCCGGCAGTATGATCACAGACATTGGCCATGCCATTGTCGCTGAAGCGGAAAAATATGATTTCAGTGTCGTGCGTGAATATGTAGGTCACGGACTGGGAACAGAGTTCCATCAAGATCCTTCGATCCCGCACTACCCGGACCCACGGTTCAATCGGGTTGCTCTCGAACCGGGACTTTGCTTTACGATTGAACCGATGATCAATGTGGGGCGTTATCAAGGTATCGTTGACCCACTGGACCACTGGACCGTTCGCACCATAGACGGCAAGCTATCAGCTCAATTCGAGCACACTCTGCTAATGACCGAAGATGGTCCGGAAATCCTCACGATCACTGAAGCGGGGCCAAGACCCGGGCACCAGTTCTAGTTCCCGGTTACCGCAATCCTTTTATAAATCAGCTGAAAGCTAATTACCGAAATGTTCTTCCGCTTTTGTCTTCAGTCCCTTCAGGTCAAGCTTGCCAGTCCCAAGTACGGGCAATTCGTCGACCAGCAGAAAACTGTCTGCCGAGGGAATAAAGATATTGGGCAACCCATGCTCTTCTGATAATGACTTACGAATGTTATCAATTTCAATTTCAGTGGGCAGATGAAGGACGATCAGGCGTTCCCCCTTTCTGGCATCCGGCACAGCAGTAACAGCAGCCAGCATCTCTTCAGTAGCCCCAAGAATTTCGTTGAGAGATTCTTCGATCTTGATATGAGGTATCATTTCACCTCCGATCTTTGAGAAACGACTCATACGTCCTGTGATCTTAATGAAGCCCTCTTTATCGATCAGTGCCACATCACCTGTCTTATACCAACCATCGACAATAACTTCGTTAGTCAGATCTTCGCGATTAAAGTAACCCTTCATAACGTTAGGGCCTTTAATCCACAGCATGCCGGACTGATCCTCACCTAGTTCCTGACCGGTGTCCAGATCGGTGATCTTAGCAGCGACCCCCGGAATAGTTCGTCCAACAGTACCTTCCTTGGATTCGACATGGTCATTGGATGCCTGACGGCTTTGAGGAACATTCACAGATACTAATGGTGATGTTTCCGTAGCTCCGTAACCCTCAACCGGACGGACACCATATTTCTCCTCAAATTGATCTGCCACATCACCCGGCAACTTTTCCGCTCCCGTAATTACAATATCGAGCGACTTGAATTGCTCCGGTTCGACACGACGCAGATAGCTTCGCACGAATGTCGGCGTCGCCACCATCACCGTGCCTTGATGCTTCTCCGTAACTTCACCCACTTTTTTAGCTTCAAGTGGATTAGTATGATAAGCCACGCCTATGGATTGACAAAGCGGAGTCCAGATTGTGACCGTAAAACCCATGGAATGAAAAAATGGCAGAATACCAATCACCATATCATCCGGTTTAAGCTTAGCAATTTGATTAATTGCTTCCACGTTACTGGCAACATTAGCATGTGTCAGCATCACGCCCTTAGGCACACCTGTGGATCCTGAAGTAAAGATCACCGTCAGAATATCGTCAGACTTGATTTCATCGAGTCGAAGTGACTTAATAATTGAATTTGCCGAACTGAATTTAGTAACAAATAAGCTTGTTATTTCGTCTATCTTTGTTTGCTTGTAAGGGGCTTTACGCAGATCTTCCAGATAGAAAACTTTGGCGTCCAGATCCTCAGCGTCGAAATTAAAACGTTTCATCGCTAGTCGACTACCGAGTATTGTCGTAATGCCTGCCTGCTTACAGCAGGCGTTAATCACTTCAGGACTAACTGTGTAGTTCAGGTGCACAGCGACTCGGCGATCCAGAGCCAACGCCATATTGGTCACCGCACCGCCCACACTTTGTGGAATCAACATACCGACATACTGTTCATCTTCAGACAATACGTGGCGGTTGAGGAGTTTTCGCAAAATAAGAGAACGCAATAATACTTCACTTCCTGTTAAAGAATTCCCACTGGAGTCGGAAATCTTGGGCTTGCGATTTCTTTTACATTCACGGATAAACTGACAAGTCATCTGACTTTCATTTTGAATGCGTTGATTCACTGCTTTGGCTCCTAACTGTGATACTGTCTGTCGGTACTCATAAACTTCTGCATCCTTAGAGACGGGCTTACCGAAGTGCACCCATACAGGATAAGGGATTTGACGGGGAAGTTTCCAAAAATACTTTCCTTCAGAATAACTGAAAACACTACCCCATAATCCATCCAGATAAATTGGGATCACCGGAACGTCACTCTTGCAACGATCCAGAATCTTCTTCATACCCGGCTTAAATGCTTGAATTTGTCCGGACTTGGTCAGTGCTCCCTCCGGGAAGATACAAACCAATTCCCCATTATCTAAAGCCTTGGCCGCGGTGTCCAAAGCTTTGATGACTGAACGGCGGCCGGGAGTAATCATAATGACACCGAACAAACGTCCGAATGCATTGATCAACTTATTTTTAAAGTTACCTGAAAACACGACCATCCGGATGGGACGCTCACTGGCAAGCAGCAACAGGATCCCATCAACCCAGGTAACATGGTTTGGAACTAATAAGGCTCCACCGGTCTCAGGCAAATTCTTCAGTCCTTTAAGTCGTACTCGGTATACGGTCTTACTGAGTGTCCAAACAACAAACTTAATCGTGACAGATGGAATCAGAACAACGATATAAACCGCTATCGGAATAGTCAAAACCCCAAGTGTCAGAAAGATATCGCGGGATGAGAAGAAAGGCAGGCCCTCTGACGTTTCCATTCGCAAGCCCATAAACATTCCATTCATGATGAGCATACCGAAGAATGTCAGCAGATTTGTCGCGGCCAAAATCGCTCCCAGATTCTCCCGTGGGCTTCGATGCTGCAAAAAAGCTGTTAGCGGGACTTCAAACAAACCGGCACTAAAGCCAACACCTGCCAAAAGAACGCACGCTAGAAAGTACTCCCATTTGATCTCACTGCTGGGTTCTAATTTCAATTCCAGCCTGACATCCTTGACGCCGATGGAATCTATCGCCTGACGACGAACGAGGATATCTACCGTAGCCGTTGACAATTGGCTCTGATTGACTGTTTGAAAGCCCACCACTAAATTGTCAAATTGATCTCGAGAGCTAATCGGTTTATGGTCCACCTCCAAAATCTCATCATGCAGGTGCAAATCCGATTTAAATGCCGGCGAATCTTTAGCCAGCCTCTCCACGCGAACAACCGAATCCTTTCCTTCCTGATGGATCTCTTTGACCGCAATTCCCAATCGTGTTTTGTCAAAGATCGTACTGTTAACCGTAAACAGTAGCATCGTAGAAACCGCAATTCCAAATGCCCCGATCGGTAAGATTCCCAACTCGACCCGGTCGCCTGACATCAATCCAGCCAGTACCGAGCCTACGCAAATTCCTATAACGACAACTACCAGGAACGGAGTTCGATCAGTCTCCGATCCAGCACCTGCCTCTACAACAAACTGGTCGATATTATTCTGAGCAACGGCACTAACAGCCCAGAAGAACATGATGCCGATAGCAATTCGAAACAAAGCTCGATTGCTATGCAGAATCCGTAAATCGTTCCGCATTGACTTTACGATATTAAACGGAAATGTCCGTTTCTTGTTAGCAATCTGCAATGGATCAATACCCAGGCTGATGATTGTTCCAATGAGAGCGATCCCGACAACCATTTGAGCGATCATCAGGATCGGGTGCGTTCCAGAAAAACTGTCCGAAATAGCCAAAAAGTTTCCATTCTCACCGCCGTAGTAATCAGACAGATACCCGCCAAGGAACATCCCACCCAAGGTTCCCACCACAGTCATCATATTGTAATAACCATTGGCCGGAGAAAGTTTCTCCGGTTTAACAATCTCCGGAATGGCACCCATTTTCGCCGGGTAGAACATCGCGCTCTGGGCACCCATCAGCGTCAGCGCTGTAAAAATAAACAATGGTGACTCCGTGAATATCGCCAGACTCCCCATCGCCATAATCAGGATCTCGGCCATCTTGCAGGCCACAATCACTCGCCGCTTGGAAAACCGGTCAGATACATAGCCGGCATGTGTTGCCAGTAAAATATAGGGACTCACAAAACAAATCAGCCCTAAGCCTAATACCCAGCTTTGAGAGAGACCCCAAATATCACCGGATCGATATTCGACATACTGCTTACCAATACCAATAACCAGCCAGCGGAAGGTATTATCATTGATCCCGGTCAATAACTGAGTCAGGCACAGAGAAATAAAACTCTTAGAAAAGAGATTATATTTTCCCTCTGGTAACAGGCTTGTTGTAGCTATCTGACTCATCCAAGTGGCTCAATCTTCATTGCATATGTCATCGCATTCCATTCAGAAACTTTTCATTAAAATCCGCCTTTGAACGGAAGTTGCTTCAAGCAAATCATATTGAAATTGCGAAGCTTATTAATAGGATTCAAAAATCAATGACATCTCAGTGTTTCACATTAAAAGAATAGCACTTTTTCAACTTATCGGCATCATCGAACAAGCCAGAATTATTGCTTCTTAATATATCGTGACACCGTTAAAAAATAAAAAATTGCTGACGTAATATGAAGTTACAACGACCACAATACCTGATGGCATCCATCATTCTGTTTGTGATGGGAGTTCAGTGTTTGTATATAGATTCATACATCCTGACACCTCAGGCTAGTACAGCCTTGTCCTCACAATTGGACATTCCACCAGTGAATGTAGACAATTCAACGACAAAAGCAAATTCTGAGCAACCGCCTGTTCTATCAACTCAATCTGATGCTATCGAAGGGGCAACAAATACTACTGAAGAAAACAAACAACCTTTTGAAAAAAATGCAGTTTTTTCGGGACGCTATACAGTGATTCTTCCAAACTGGCTCTGCTGGTCACTTCTGGGGGCCAGTCTCATTTGTTTTCTTCGCAGTATCCCGTGGCTCGTCCCCGCACGTGAATACTAATCCTACCATTCTGATTATCCCTCCAGTATTAGATAACTAGAGGTCTCAGTTGGCTGATGTTATAGTGTGAGATATTCAATAACACTCAGAATCAGCTCAACTTCAGAATCATGGCTAAAAAAGATCACTTATTAATACTGTTAAGCATTGTCACATTCATATCGACTGGTTGCTCGGAATCAAAAAAAGAATCCACCGTTATCGTAAATCAGGATGACGAAAAATCGGACGCCGCACCGGAAGAAACCGATGATGTAACCGTCATTACGCAACTGACCAATCTCGGAGCTCAGTTCAGAAAGAACAAGGACGGACTGGTCACTGAAGTCAGCCTGATAAATACCAATGCCTCTGACGGCGATTTAGTTCAACTGACAAAACTGACCAAGCTCACATCATTGCGGCTCAACGAAACTCAGGTCTCAGATGCGGGGATGGAGACTGTTGGCAAACTAATCAATCTTGCCAATCTTGACTTACGTGGTTGCTCGATTAGTAACAAGAGCATGCAGGCAATTGAAGGTCTGAGAAATCTTCGCGCATTACGGTTGTCCGGTGAAAGTGGACTGACAACTGTTGATGATGACGGAATGAAAAGTATTGGCAAACTGACATCACTCAAAGCGCTTCTACTGGATCATCTGTGGATTAGTGAAGTCGGTCTGAACGATCTGTCCGGTCTCAAAAATTTGGAAGAAATTTACCTGGCCAAGACACTCATTGATGATGCCTCACTTAGCGTTCTGTCGAAGCACCCAAAACTCAGAAAACTACGTCTCTCACAAACTCAAATATCGGATGTCGGTCTCGGGGAACTCCTTGCCCTGAAAAACCTAACGGACCTGGATCTTAGTGAAAACAGTATCATCTCTGATCTTGGAATGGAGCACGTTGGAAAAATTACCACGCTCAAACGCCTCAACCTATGGCGCGTGGCGTTAAGTGACGCCGGTGTTGAAAAACTGGCCGGATTGAAAGAAATGGATTGGCTCAATCTCGATAACACATCACTTTCAGACGCCGGCCTAACTTATCTTCAGGAAATGTCCAAGATTACATTCCTGCACCTTGGTTCGACTACGATTACAGACGCCGGACTTGTACATCTTGAAGGACTTACCACACTCAAGGACCTTAAAGTCACCCGTACAGCTGTCACTGAAGCAGGTGTGAAGTCACTCCAAGAAAAACTGCCCACCACCGAGATTCAATTAAAGTATCTTGGTAATGCGCAGTAATGGTTTGATGAGTAGTAAAGAAACGGCTTAGACGATTTCCCAACCTTTGCGATATTGCTTGGTAATGTACTTATCTGCTTCCGGAGCATTGGTTGCTTTCAATGTTTTAGCATCCCAATCCAAAGCTTTACCTGTACGATAGCTAACGTTACCCAGCAGAACACTTTCGGTCAGAGCACCTGAGTAATCAAAGTTACACAAGGTCGGCGTACCTTCTTTACAAGCTTTAATCCATTCTGCATGATGACCAATCGATGGAGGAATGGTCTTCTTAGGAGGAGCCCAGCTCTCAAATTTATCCGTTGGGAACAGTCGGTAACTGGAATAATTAGCAAACATCATTCCTTCTTCGCCAATAAACATAACTCCGGCACCTGGAACTCGCTGCCCGTCGATTTCCTTCGGAATCATATTTCCGTCGTACCACGTCAGATTAATTGTGTCACTACTGTCAGCAGCCGGGAAGACATATTCAACTTTTAGTCCCAGTGGACAGGTTTCTGCATGAATTTCCGGTCCGGTGGCTTTGCAGGACAGTGGATGTCGAAGCCCAAGAGCCCAAAACGGAAGATCCATATAGTGGCAGGCCATATCGCCAAGTGTTCCCTGACCGAATTCCCACCAACGTCGCCAGTTGGCCGGATGGTAACGTCCGGGAGCGTAGGGACGATCTTCGGCAGGGCCTAACCAAAGATCCCAATCAAGATTCTTTGGTGGTTCGGTAACCTGATCAGCCGTTGGCAGTTCTCCACCGCCCCAGCCTTTGCCGACCCAAACGTGAACATCGGTAATCTTACCAAGAACGCCTGACTGAATTGCTTCGACAACTCGTCGGTAGTTAGGTTCAGCGTGAATCTGAGTTCCCAACTGGGTAGCAACACCGTGCTTCTTAGCTTCTTCAGCAATCAAACGAGCTTCAAAGACAGTATGCGACAATGGCTTTTCGGTATATGTATGTTTGCCAGCACGAATTGCCAGCAAAGATGCCGGTGCATGTGAGTGGTCAGCTGTTGCAACAACGACCGCGTCGATCCTGTCACCTTCCTGATCAATCATTTCACGGTAGTCTGCATATTTACGAGCACTGGTGAATTCAGTAGCAGCCCGGTTCAGGTAATTCGAATCGACGTCACAAAGTGCAACAATATTTTCACCCTTTACACCTGAAATATCAGCTGCAGCGCGATTGGCCGTACCAACACAGGCAATGTTCAGTTTTTCATTAGCCGACGTGGAGGCTGCTAATTCAGTTCCACTAAAAACGCCAGCTGACAATACAGTCGCACCAGCTCCAGTCGTCTTCAGGAAGTTACGACGATTTTGCTTTTGACTAGCCATATCTTCTTGTCCGTTTCTTATGCAAAGGGGGGATAGTAATTTTCAAACATTTATTACTTTTAATCTTAGCACAAAAACTCACCACATTCCGCTTCCAATTAATAATCCGGTTCCATCCCCGTCAGGAGGTGATAAAATGAACTAATCAGAGTCCCGCCTCAGGGTTCAAAGTAGCATAAAAACAATAGAAAACCGGAGAGAATCACCTATGGGTGCTCAACAAAAAGCAGAAGAACTGGGAATTCAATTTGAAACTATCGAACAAGGTTATCTAAACCTATGTATTCGCAGCGGAAGCCAACTAATTACCTCAGGTCACACCAGCACAGCCAAAGGTATTTTAGGCAAAGACATGGTTGTTGAAGACGGGTATACTGCCGCACGTGATTGTGGCATAAAAATCCTGCAGTCCGTGCATGACGAACACGGCACACTGGATAATCTGCGAGTGATCAAAGTACTGGGCTGTGTTTATTCTGCTCCTGATTTCACCGATCAACATCTAGTTATTAATGGTTGCTCTGATCTATTCCATGAAATCTTTGGGAAACAAGGTGACGGCTACCACGCACGTAGTGCACTTGGTTTTGCTGCATTACCAACCGGAGCTGCTGTTGAGGTAGAAGCGATTTTTGAAATCGTCGAGTAACGTACATGTCAGACAAGTCGTTTACTATCACTGCCTTCTATAAGTTTCTGAATATAGAAGAAGCTGAAATTGCTTCTATACGCAGCGAACTACAGCGCATGGGATATAAGTTTAAGCTACAGGGACTCACGCTCCTTGCTACTGAAGGAGTCAATGGAACTGTTTCAAGCTCAGCTGAAGGCATCGGGCAATTTAAACAATACCTCCAGGGGCGATTTGGCGACATCAGCTTTAAGGACAGTTACAGTGACTCCCGTCCCTTCAAACGATGGCTGGTAAAGATCCGTGACGAAATCGTGGCAATCAAAGACAAATCGATTTTTCCTGATGGCGATCGCAATCATCTTTCACCACAACAATGGCATCAGGTACTTTCCGAAGAAGATGTCGTACTAATCGACACACGCAATATCTGCGAAACGGATATCGGAATGTTCAAAGGCGCAATCGATCCAGGACTAAATAGCTTCGGGGAATTTCCTGAATGGGTGCGCGAATGTGGTATTCCCCGCGATAAAAAAGTTTTGATGTACTGTACGGGCGGGATTCGCTGCGAAAAAGCACTCATCTCTATGGAACGTGAAGGGTATGAGAATGTTTACCAGCTTAAAGGAGGTATTCTCGATTATCTTGCTCAATATCCTCAGGGCCATTGGGAGGGTGAGTGTTTCGTCTTTGACGGTCGCGTCGCGGTCGACAATCAACTGGCTCCTTCCCGACGTTACAAATTCTGTCCTCACTGCGGAGATCCCGGCGACCTCAAATCAGAGTGTACAATCTGTGATACGGCAATGGTGATCTGCCAACAATGCTCCGAACAACCTGAACATAACACCTGCTCTAAAAACTGTGCCGAGAAATTTCGTCGCCAACAGGTTGTGGCAGGAGACTAAGGACATGTTGTATGAATCCCAACTGGCGGAATATCAGCACAAAGGCCATCTCACCATCAATGGCTTCTATAGCCCCCAAACTGTTACCCTAATCATCGATGAAATAAATAACTGGGCGGATCAAACTCGGGCCGAACTTGGTGAAAACGACCAGCGTTGGTATCTCGAACAAAACGTTCCCGCGGGTGTTTCCCTGTTTCGAAAACTCGACAATCCAATCTACAATCGTGCCATTCTACGACAGTTGATCGTCACGCCCAAACTACTAAGTATCGCTGAACAACTGATCGGCAAAGGGCTAACTGTCTTTTTTAGTCAGGTGTTTATGAAACCTGCCAGGTACGGCGGACCAAAACCCGTACATCAGGATAACTACTACTTTGGTCCGGAAGACGAAGATCGGGTCTTAACCGTTTGGATGGCCATTGATAACGCAACATTGGAAAACGGATGTCTCTATTACGGTGATGGCAGCCACCACACAGGCGTCCATCAGCATATCGCTCCGCCGGATGAGCCCTTCAATCTAATGGTCCCCGCAGAAATTGCTGCACAATATCCCATGACTCCGGCACCTGTCAGCGCCGGAGGGATTTCACTGCATCATGGAAGCACGTTTCATCAATCCTCGGAAAACCGGAGTGAGTTTCCACGTCGAGCATTAGCCATGCATTTTATTCCTCAGGATATGCCTCTGGTAAATCCTGCTCTTGAGTACGACTTAAGCGTCGTTGTTTCTTTCTAAACAAAAATCTTTTTACCTTTCGAATTTATAAGCACTATGCGAAAACTAGCTCTTCTTCTGATTGCACTACTGACTACCGAATTGGTTCAGGCGAAACAACCCAACGTTGTAGTTATTCTTACCGACGATCAGGGGTGGGGTGACTTAAGCCTACATGGCAATAAAAATATCAGCACACCTAATCTGGATGCTTTGGCTAAGTCTGGTGCCCGCTTCGACCGGTTTTATGTTTGTGCCGTCTGTTCGCCAACCCGTGCTGAATTCCTTACCGGAAGATATCATCCACGCGGTGGAGTCTTCAGTACCAGCGCCGGTGGCGAACGACTCGATCTTGATGAAGTAACAATCGCCGACACATTTAAAGCCGCCGGATATGTAACCGGTGCTTTCGGCAAATGGCACAACGGCATGCAGTACCCTTATCATCCCAATGGTCGCGGATTTGATGAATACTACGGTTTTACCTCAGGGCACTGGGGACATTATTTCTCGCCAGTGCTTGAACACAACGGTGCTTTGACGCGAGGCAAGGGATTCTGTGTAGATGATTTCACCAATAGAGCGATCGATTTTATTGAAGAGAGTGTCAAACAAGACAAACCATTCTTTGCTTATTTACCCTATAACACTCCTCACTCACCGATGCAGGTGCCGGATAGATTCTGGAAGAAATTCGATGGTGTGGATCTGGTTATGCGAAATCGTGATCCTCAAAAGGAAAATCTTCAACACAGCCGAGCAGCACTCGCAATGTGCGAAAACGTTGACTGGAACGTCGGGCGACTGGTGAAGAGTCTGCAGAAAATGGGTATTGCGGATAACACGATTGTCGTCTTCTTCCATGACAATGGCCCTAATGGAAGCCGCTGGAACGATGGCATGCGAGGTCGTAAAGGGTCTACCGATGAAGGTGGCTGCCGTTCTCCGCTATTTATCAGCTGGCCGGGTAAAGTCAGACAAAATACATTCGTGACTCAAATTGCATCCGTTACAGATCTACTACCTACACTATCGAATATGGCAGGCATTAATCTAATTGGTGACAAGCCACTCGATGGCATCGATTTATCATCGTGGATTAGCAACCCTCAAAAGGCACACAATGAGCGAATCATCATCAATGCCTGGAAAGGCAAAATTAGTGCTCGCAATCAGCAATATCGTCTGGACAATGTTGGGCGGCTCTATGACATCACCAATGATCCTCATCAGGAGAAAGATATCGTGGCACAGCAACCTGAAATTGCAGAGATGCTCGGTCAGGCAGTAGCTGATTTTAAATCTGGTGCACTACAGGACTACAAGACCAGTAACGAGGGACGTCCTTTTGTGATTTGTCACAAAGACTACAAATGGACTCAGGTGCCAGCCCGGGATGGAATCGCTGATGGGAATATTATCCGCTCCAATAAATTTCCCAACTGTTCATACTTTCTGAACTGGATCAGTACAGACGACAAAATCACGTGGCCAGCAGAAGTCCAGCATTCGGGGCGTTACCGGGTCTATTTGCATTACACCTGTAAAAAAGAAAATGTGGGCTGTCGTGTTCAATTGCGATTTAACGGGGCAACAATCTCAACAAAAATCGGCAAAGCACACAATCCTCCGGAAATCGGTGCCGGAGAAGATCGATTCAAGCGAGTGGAATCGTATGTAAAGTTCTTCAAAGAAATCGAGCTCGGTGATATGCAACTGGATGCTGGTGCAGGGGATTTAACTCTGACTGTACCGGAAATGCCCGGCAATGAGGGTATTGAATTTCGCCTGCTGATGTTTGAGCGCATTGACCAATAGGGAGTAAGAAAATGCGAAACTGGGTTGTTCTCTTGTTATGCCTGATAACTATTGAAGGCTCGGCTCGTCAACCTAATGTGATCTTCATCCTTGCCGATGATCTGGGTTACAGCGAGCTTGGTTGTTATGGCAACGACTTCAATGAAACACCGTCTCTCGACAAGCTAAGCAGGCAGGGAATGCGTTTTACCGATGCTTATGCCGCAGCACCCGTTTGTTCTCCCTACCGCATCTCACTGATGACCGGTTTACATCCGGCTCGAGTCGGTATTATTGACTATCTACGTCCGAATTCCGCTTTCGCAATCTCACCAGCTCAATACACACTTCCTCGTGCCTTTCAGGCAAATGGGTATAGAACTGGTTTCATTGGAAAGTGGCATCTGACAGGCTACAAATATCACGACTCTGAATTTGAAGTTCGACCTACAGATGTAGGGTTCGATACAGAAACAGGAGGAGAGATCAAAGGTGTTGGCAACGGAGCCAACTTCTGGCCGTATATATTCCGGGATCAGCCTATCCGCTGGCTCGATTTTAAAGAAAACAAGCTCGGCGATGATGAATATCTAGTTGATCGCATGAACCATGAGGCGGTTGAATTTATTGAAAACAATAAAGACAAGCCATTCTTTCTGTATCTGAGCCACTACTCAACTCACTCAATCCTTCATGGCCGACCAGATAAAGTAAAGAAGTACATTGCTAAACATCCTCCCGGCCCTAGTTCAAGAGATCGATGCTATTTGTGTCAGGACAATGGACATCAGGGAGATGCTTTGCATCATTGGGCACAACACCATAATCCGCATCTGGCTGCCATGCTCGAATCCATTGATGACGGTATCGGGCTGATCATGGACAAGCTCGAGGAACTGGGCCTGGCAGATGATACGATTCTTATCTTTTCAAGTGACAACGGTGGTGAAGTTAATGTAACTTCCAATGCTCCGTTACGTGGTGGAAAGAGCCAGTTGTATGAAGGTGGCATTCGCGTGCCATTAATCGTTCGTTGGCCGGAACAGATTCCCAACGGGGGTACCACCGATGCCTATACAACCAGTACCGACTTTTTCCCTACACTCGTGGAAGCCTGCAAATTAAAGACCAGAGGAGATTACAGATTTGATGGCACCAGTGTTTTACCTGATTGGCGGGGAGCAAAACAAAGGTCATCCGCTCGTGACCTGCATTGGCACTATCCACTTGAAAAACCTCACTTTCTAGGTGGTGTCTCTGCGGGAGCCATTCGTTCCGGGAATTGGAAGCTTGTCGAATTATTTGAAACCGGTGAACTCGAGCTCTACAATCTGGAAACTGATCTTGGGGAAACAAAAAACGTCGCCCAAAAACACCCTCAACTGGTCGAAAGTCTTTATACACGTCTTATTCAATGGCGAGATCGAGTCGATGCTCGCACCAACTCATCACTAAAGATGACACGTACCGGAAATGCTATTTTCCAAGACGCATTTTCACCACAACTCGTCAGCGATCGCTGGTCAAGAACAGAGGACTATACTGTCAATGATGGAACACTTGTCCGCACAGGCCATTCGGAAGAAGAAGCTCGCATCTTCCTACAAAAGCCGGAATATAAAAATGCGGTGATTAAATTTGACTTCCAATTCCAAGGCACAAAAGACATTCGATTCCTGACCGGTACACCAGGCAAGTACAATGCTGTCGTTCATATTCATCGTGATCGATTCTTCATCCAGACAGCCGTCGACCAAACCGTGCCGTTCTTCCCCGCAATACACGGGATCTGCGCTTTCGACTTTAAGCAAGACAAATGGTACACGATGACCGTTGAGATTGCGGGGGACGAAGTCTTAGCTCACATTGATCAGCAACATTTTGTCCACGCACAACATCCGATCATCGACAGAACACGAACCTACTTCGCATTTCAGACAGCATCTCCCGGAGTCATCCTCGACAATATTCAACTTTTGCAAGGGTTTAAGCTGAAAGACTGGGACGATCATCGTGACGAGTATGTCAGACGTCAACAACAACGTCCATTGCCTGAAATGTCGCTTCGGGACAAATGGCAAATGCTAAAAACAAATACTCATGACCTGCTATATCGCACAGATCCTCAGTACAAATCTATTGTCGATCAATTAGCCCTTGCCAAACGAAGGCAACACCAGCAATTCCCGGAGGTTTTCAGCTCAATCAAAGAGGTGCGTAAGCCTCTTACCGAATTGAAAAAGAAACTGGCCGCTGAAAATGAGCAGTATCAATCATTGAACCGGCAGGTTAATCAAGCCAGACAGGCGCAAAAACAATTCATACTGAAACGATTTCCCGAACTCGAATCATTGCCGGCTAGTCAATTCGCAGCTTCCTTTGCCCAACGCCGCAAACAGGTACTCGAAGATGCCATCTTCGTCAAACTTCAGGAACAAGAGGCTGAAGCTACCGAGAAATTGACCAAAGCCTTTCCCGAACTATTTATAACCAATGAAGAGATTCAGACTAAGCAACGTGTACAACGAGCGAAGCTAAAAGGCTCTTCGGAATTCCAAAAAGTACTTCAAAACGTATCGGATTTGGTTAAAACTGAAATGGAATACCGTCATCAGAAAAACGCGGAGCTGAAATCTCTGTGGTTACAAATCTTCCTGGAAAAATAGACCTAATGAAACCATACATCCATCCAACGAAAAATTTCACCCAATTCAAAAAGCCGATCGTGCTCGGGGTGTTAATCTTCCCGTGCATTGCACTAGTTATTTTTTCAGGTTTTCTGCAGGCCGGTGAAAAAAATCTTACCGTCCTAGCTAAAGAAGATTTCACCAAAGGGTCGGATAACTGGGAACCAAAAGACCCATCTGCCTGGAAAGTTGTCAAACAGGATTCGGAGAGCTTCTTTTCCATGTTTAAAGACAGCAACTACAAGCCGGAAGTTCGATCTCCCGTTAACTTTGCCTTACTAAAAGACATCTCCGTAACAGACTTCATACTGGACGTGGATATGCGTTCCACTCAGGAAGTCTACGGCCACCAGGATCTTTGTTTGTTCTTCGGCTATCAGGATGCATCGCATTTCTATTACGTCCACCTGGGTCGTGAAGCTGATGCGCATGCGAATTCCATTTTTCTGGTTCATGGAGAACCGCGTGTCAGCATTGCGGAGAAACGGACGGACGGTACTAATTGGTCAAAGGACTGGCACCACGTTCGTGTCAAACGTGATACAGTAAAAGGAACCATTGAAGTATTCTTTGACAATATGAAGAAACCTGTTATGACCACAACAGATAAGCACTTTCTTCATGGTCGAGTCGGTATTGGAAGCTTTGACGACACCGGCGACTTTGACAATTTCCAACTACGAGGTGTCCTTAACAAGTCAAAGTAGTTGTCAATGAAACGTATACTCCTGATCTTTACTCTCTCCTTAATCAATTCTCCGCTACAGGCGAGCCAGCCCAACGTGCTGTTCATTGCCATCGATGACTTAAGAGCAGATTTAAATTGCTACGGTAATCCACAAATTCACTCACCAAATATTGATCGGTTAGCCGAAGTGGGTACACTCTTTAACCGCGCCTACTGTCAACAAGCTGTCTGCAATCCTTCCAGAAGTTCACTGCTAACCGGACTCCGCCTGGACACTTTACACCTGTGGGATCTACCAACTCACTTCCGCGAAAGGATTGCCGAAGTCGTTACATTACCGCAACTGTTCAAGCAAAACGGATATCACACTCGATGTGTGGGCAAGATTTTCCATAACTGGCGGCAAGATGATTACAAAGGCGATGCTGTTTCCTGGAGTGCACCGGAAGAATTACACTACAACTCACACGGGAATGACAAAGCAATCGTTAATGGAAAACTACCACCAAATATTTCAAACGTTCCTAAATGTGTCATCCGTGATGTTCCTGATGAAGCCTACTTCGACGGTCGCGTCGCAGGACGAGCTATCGAAGTCCTCAATCAAATCAAAGACAAACCATTCTTTCTAGCTGTTGGATTCTGGAAACCTCACGCACACTTCAACGCTCCTAAGAAGTATTGGGATTTGTACAAACCGTCAGAAATAAAGCTGCCGGTGAATCGACAAAACCCTCGCAATGTTCCTGAAATTGCACTGCACAATGGCCAGGAAATTCTGCGCGCATACAAAAACGCTCCCAACAAGTATCCAACAGACCATCAGGCTCGGGAAATGCGACGTGGCTATTATGCAAACATCTCATATATGGATGCTCAGGTTGGCAAAGTACTTGATGAACTGGATCGCCTCAAGCTACGTGACAACACGGTCATCGTCCTTTGGTCTGATCACGGATTCCATCTTGGAGAAAATGGCTTGTGGGCCAAAACATCAAATTTTGAACTTGATGCCCGAGTACCCGTTATTATCTCAACACCAAACTTTAACCAATCACAAAAAACTGATTCTCTGATCGAGCTACTGGATATTTACCCAACTCTAACCGACCTTTGCCAGCTAGAAGGCCCTGATAATCTTGCCGGGAAAAGCCTTCTTCCGATTCTTCGCAATCCTAAAGCCTCGGTCAAACATCAGGCTTTGACGCAACACTGCCGGCCAGCCTATCCACCTAATGGTGAGGATCCGGAAGCCATGGGTTACTCCATTCGGACAGATCGTTATCGTTATACTGAGTGGCGAGAATTCCATTCACATGCTGTAATCGCCAGAGAAATTTATGACCACAAAACTGATCCTCTGGAAACCAATAATGTTGTCGAGGACACGTCGGTTCGTCTGAAGCAACGATTAGCAAAACAACTGGAAGCTGTTATTTCCAGGCAGGTTCACCCGGAGCGAAATTAGGAACCCAGGGAATACTGCGATCAAAAATCTTTCCGTACGGAACATAATCATTGTAATCGACGGCCTGAGCAGACCATGTTCTCACTCGAGCATCATAGGCTTTCTGTATGCGCTTCAGATCCTTCGGAGCCTCACCAGTAAGGACCAGATTCTTCAATTCTAGAGGATCAATACTGATATTGAATAACTCTTCAGTCGCTTCAAAATCTCCCGTTTCATAGGGCCAGTAAATATATTTATACTCCTGGCCAACCACACCAAAACTCTGACAGGATCGTGGCCCCCAGACATTAATTAGCTCCAGATATTCATGAATCGAAGCTTGGGGATCATCATAAAGTGGCATAAGATCACGACCATCGATACCACGTGGAGCATTCAAGCCAGCCAGTCCCAGAATCGTCGGTGCGAAGTCAATCGATCCGGTTAGACTATCCACTCGTAGTTGCTTGCTACTGTTGTTATGACGCGGATCAAAAATAATAAGTGGTACACGCGAACCTTCCTCATAAGGGAGCACTTTGGAACCGTAACCATGAGCGCCGCAAAAGAATCCGTTGTCTGACGTAAAAATGAAAACCGTATTCTCCGCAACGCCGGCATCCTGAACCGCCTGCCGAATCATCCCGACGGCTGAGTCCACCGCATGAACCAACTGGTTATACAAACGCATCTGATTGTCATAGTCATCCTTATAACCCCAACTTTCGAAACGCTCATACTGACGCCCGGTCTTGCTTTGCCGTGAAAACTGGTCGCTAAACTGCCGCCCGTAATTAGCTGGTTTATTGAACTTCTTTCCTGCATAAACCTGATCAAACATCGGATCTACCTGGTCAGGTTTATGAGGAGCCTTGAAGCTTATTGAAAGACAGAACGGCTTCTGCTGAGCGGATGCATGCTCAATAAAATCCCTGCCGAATGCACCGTAGGAACGTGATGAATGGGGAAACTGGTCAGCATACTTAACCATACTTTTGTTCTGTTTAGTTCGATAAGACGTCTGTCCGGGACCGGCCCCCCACCAGTCAAAATCATCCTCCGGGAGAACGGCATTCTGTTCACCTTCAGGTAGCACTTCGAATCCGATCTTGCCCGCAATGGCTGTCAGATAACCATGCTTCCGAAGTATCACCGGATAACTCTGTTTCCACAGATCCTCATGAAGTGGACCATGGCCAAAATTGCAGCCGTGACGATATTCATAGAGTCCGGTCATCACCGTGGCCCGAGATGCCATGCAAATAGCCGTAACCGTATAATGCCGATCGAAGGTAACTCCATCTCGGGCAAGGCTATCAATATTTGGCGTTAGCACGTCATCATTACCGTAACACCCGAGTGAATACGTATTTTGATCATCTGTAAATAAGAAGATGATATTGGGACGTTTCACTTCTTTGGCTTGACCCAAAGCAGCCATGAACAACAACGTCATAGTCCAAACAAGTCGTTTAAGATTCATAGCGTGTCCTCTTAAAAATATATGTCATTATCGTGATGAACCGTCTTCTCCCGCTGCATCACGAGCCAGTTGCAGAAGATAACTGACCTGTCGTTTCATTTTTGGATTTTCCAGTAAATTTATAGTCTCTTTTGGATCTCTGGATAGATCATATAACGCGGTGGCGTGAAGCTGTCCTTCAAAGGCATAACGATGATCCAGAAACAGTTTCCACTGTCCTTGCAACGGACCTGAATTTGAACGAACCGCCACAACCGCTCGTTCATCTGCCAGTTTACTACTCGCTTGCTGATGATCGTTGGGAAAAATGGCACCCGGACGGGTAAAATCCTTCTCCCCGCGCATTGCCTTAAGTTGACTCACACTATCTTCCGCTCCACAGCCGGTACCCGTAACCGGAGGCAGGTTTTCGCCAGCCACTTCGGCAAATGTGGCATACAAATCATTAAGAGCCAAAAGTGATGTCTGAGTCTTGCCCGGAGTCTTATCATTTCCATCACCAACATTACCTAAGGGCCAACTTGCAATAAAAGGGACGCGATGACCACCTTCAAAAGTAGATCCTTTGTTACTACGAACCGGTCCAGTAAATCGTTTATCATTCTTTTCAGCACCATTATCACTAGTAAAGATCACAATCGTATTTTCCAGCAGTGGTCGCCCCTTACGACGTGGATCCTCTGTTTCTTTTAAGTAGTTGAGTACGCGTTGCAGGTGAACATCATTCTGATACACAAAGTCCTGTCTCAGACTTTCCGTTGGAGTTCCGTCTTTATACTGACTTGCACCTTCAATCTTGATTCCGGCAATTTCTTTTGACGGTGTGTACGGCCCATGATTGGCCGGGGAGGCAAAGTAAAGGAAAAACGGTTGAGTTGAAGAAACCATCGAGTACAAAAATCTGAATGCCTCACGGTCTATCACATTGCCACCCTGCCAATAGTCATACGAGCCTTTTTTCAGCTGTTTATCATTGTCCGTTGCACCAATAACCGTCCGTCCATCAATCCAACCAGGTCCTGTTTTTTGGTCCGGAGTATTCATCCGCTTCAGCCCACCGGGTCCCGAAGTCGGATGGCTGCGTGAAATTCCGTAAAAAAAATCAAAACCATGGTCAACCGGTGTATTGGCCATTGGCTGTCGCAGATCAGCATCCTCAAAACCTTCGGCAATCGTGCCATCTGTCTTACGATAGGTCAAACCTAAATGCCACTTACCAACCATTGCTGTCTTATAGCCGGCCTGTTGCAGCATTTCCGGCATGGTCAAACGATCCCGTTCAATCAGCGGATCACCATGATTACCAAATAACACCCAGTGCTTTACAGAGGTCCTCCAGCAATAACGACCTGTCATCAACGCATAACGGGTTGTCGTACAGCGACTATGCGGCGAATGAGCATCGGTAAAACGAATTCCGCGTCTGGCCAATTCCTCTATCGCCGGAGTATAAAGTTGATCGCCATCGCTGTTTTCAGCCCAGTCCTGATAGGCACTGCTGTCACCAGCTCCCATGTCATCAGCAAGGAAAATAACAATATTTGGTTTGCCCGCCGGTTGAGCTACGGCCTGTTGGGCTGAAGAAATTCCGTGAAACAACAACAAGCTAAAGAACAGGGTGAAAAACTTACGCATTAACCAATCATCTCTTGAATAACTTCGCCGCCAAATTGTGAAAGCTGTTTGTAACGTCCACCGTGAAAATAAGTTAGCTTATTGTCATCCAAACCCAGCAAATGCAGCAGCGTCACATGGACATCTCGAATAGGGTGGACATTTTCAACGGCGGTAGCTCCAATTTCATCGGTACCTCCGACAATGGTACCCTTTTTTACACCACCACCGGCAAACAACATCGTCATGGCATCGACATTATGCCCACGTCCAAACGAATAGACTCCGCCACGACGGTTATTATCCGGCGTACGGCCAAATTCTCCTGTCCAGACCACTAGCGTGTTATCCAACATACCACGGGCTTTCAGGTCTTTAATCAGGGCAGCCATCGGTTGATCAACTGCTTTGATACGTGAAGTGTGGCCTCGCTCAAGATAATCATGACTATCCCAGCCGCCGGCAAAGATCTGTACAAACCGTACGCCGCTTTCGACCAAACGCCGAGCCATTAAACATTGCCTGCCAAAAACAGCGGTTTCTGAATTATGCATCCCGTACATTTGCTGAGTCTTCAATGTCTCACCGGACAAATCCATTACTTGCGGAACGGACATCTGCATACGAAATGCCAATTCGTAGTTTTCAATTCTAGCTTCGAGATCTTTATGTTCGGGGTGAAGCCGGGCATGACGGCGGTTCATTTCAGCGAGTTCATCCAAAGCACGTCTCTGATGTTTACGATCTTTGAAAGACTGAGGTTGTAAATCCAGAACCGGCGAACCCTGAGGTCGCAACCGCGTCCCCTGATAATGAGCCGGTAGAAATCCGTTGCTCCAGTTTCTCGCTCCGCCCTGCGGTGCGGCCAGTTCAGTCATCACCACGTATCCCGGAAGATTTTGATTAACAGAACCTAATCCATACGTTGCCCAGGAACCGATGGCCGGATCCGCACCTAATCGACTACCGGTATTCATATGAAAGAGTGCTTCCGGATGATTCAGAGATTCAGCCTGACAACCGCGGTAATTACACAGTTCATCAGCGACTTCCGGATCAGCCATGAACTGCCATTGATCACTCATCTCCATACCGGACTGTCCTGTTTTCCGGAATTTAAAGGGACTACCGACATAAAACCGGAAACCACCGGCTAAACCAGCAGTACTTTTGGATTCTGATTTATGAAGTTCATTAAGCTTCGGCTTGGGGTCGAAAGTATCGATCTGACTGGGGCCACCCTCCATAAACAACATAATACAAGCTTTGGCCTTTGGCTCATGCATTGGTTTTTGGGGGGTCAGCGGACCCAATGAATCTTGAGCCTGAAGCATATCAGTCAATGCCACAGACCCCAAAGAGGCGCTCAAACCGAATAGAAAGTCACGTCGATTGGGATTTAGTTTTGTCGTATTCAACTTATTAATCCTCAATTCGTCCTAGTACACGTACATGAATTCACTACTGTTAAACAGCAACAAACACAAATCAGCCAAAGCTCTGGTTTCTGCAGCTACCTCGCTGGCCTTCGCGTCTGCATTATAGTTCTCAAAGACGGGCAACTTTTCCAGGTAATTAAATGGCTCACCGGATAATTCTTCAACCAATGAACGTGTAATCTCAGTTGGATACTTCACCGAGCCCGGTGTTACCTGTCGATGGTATTCCTGCATTTCGTTTACATATTTCTTCAGACGATTCATTTCTGACTTCACAGGGTCACGGCCATAGGCAAGCCAAAATGCTCTCTTAATCTGCGGTTCTAGTGTCTCACGTTCATCGATAAGTCGTTGTGCAAAGGCAATTGAACGGTCAGTCATCATGTCACTATTTAGGAGCGTTAAGGCCTGAGGTGAAACGGTCAAAGAATCTCGTAGTTCACAGGAGTCATTAGGATTCGGCTGATTAAACAATTCCAAAAATGGATCGGCCTGCCCTCGCACCCGATAGGCATATATCGTACGCCGATTTCGCATTTCCGGTTCCGGAGATGGCTGATAGGCCGGTGCCAAAGAGAACTGAATCATTCGAGGCTGTAACGCCACTTCCATATTAATCTCCGGGCGAATAGGTAAACCTCCCATTTCTGGATTTAATTCACCCGTAACGGCAAGCAGGCTATCACGTATTTCCTCAGCCGTTAATCTTCGCGGTTGAAAAACACCCAACAGTTCATTGTTCGGGTCGGCCTGCTGCAACTTTTCCAGATCAGATCGTTGACCGGATTGCATATAAGTCGCTGATGTCATAATTAATTTATGAACCCGCTTAATCCTCCAGCCATTTTCAACAAAATCTGCCGTCAGGTAATCCAATAATCTGGGGTGCGTTGGCTTGGCACCCTTGCCACCAAAGTTATTCGGATTTCTGGCAATGGCCTGACCAAAGTGATATTGCCAAATTCGATTCACGATCGAACGCGTCGTAAGAGCATTTTGATCGTCGGTAATCCACTTTGCCAGAGCTAATCTGCGGCCGTTAATCGAATTAGGCAACAAGTACGGGTTGGAAAGATCGGATCGGACAGGTAAACCCAAACCGCTCAAGACACCGGGTTCAACCGAGTCACCCTGCGCTTCCAATGCACCACCGGTGAGAATGAAGCTTGCAGGCTGCCATTGCGAATCCTGTTTTTCAATAATTCTCAGCTTCCGCGACCCTGGATACCGGAATGGGTCATCCATCCCGTTGTATACACCCTGAATCATGGGCTGAAATCTTTCCTGACGGCGGGGCCAAATCCAGACATCCTGTTTATAAACTTTATATCGCCCTTTATCGGTAGCATTTAACCCCACATGGCGCGGAGGTTTTTTATCATCCGGTAACTTTTGCCGCGCACCTTCGTCTTTGTATTCCAGCTCTCTTTCAGCAAACCAGGCCTGCGCCGCAGTTTCCTGCTTGTGGTAAACAATATTTCGCTGGGTTTCAGCGTTCTTCAGCATGACAGCAACATGAGCCTGTTCGGATTCAAAATTGATTTGATTTTCCTGCGGTAGAAAAGCTACCGGACGCTCTGCCATTTGGGTCGTTGCAAAAGCCGCATAGAAGCGATAATAGTCACGCGTCGGAATGGGATCAAATTTATGGTCATGACATTTCACACAACGCATCGTCGTTGATAAAAATGTCTGTCCAACCGAATTGACAACGTCATCCAAATAGATCTGTCGGGCTTGAGGAGCCAGCACCATTGCATTATCAAACGGCCCCATTCGCAGGAAACTTGTCGCCACCAGCCACTCAGCTTCCTGTTGATTGTAAGAGCCTGAACGTCGGGCAGTCGTAACGCTGTTGGCTTGCGGCACTCGTTCTCTGACAGAATTATCCGCCAGTTCATCACCGGCCAATTGCTCAAGCACAAACCGGTTGTAAGGCTTGTCTTCGTTAAAAGCACGAATCACGTAGTCACGATACCTCCAGGCATTACTTCTTTCATAGTCATTGGAGTAACCGCCGGAGTCCGCATATCTGGCCACATCTAACCAGTGCTGTCCCCAACGTTCACCGTAATGTGGCGAAGCGAGCAATTTATCGATTAATGAGTTCCAGGCCTGCTGCCGATTTTCTCGCCACGCATTCACGAACTGACTTGTCTCGAAAGGAGTCGGCGGTAAACCGGTGAGATCATAATACGCACGACGCAGAAGAACTTTGGGATCTCCAATCGGCGCTAATTCAAAATCATGGTCATGCAGCTTCGCCTGCACAAAATAATCGACTGGATGACTACGGTCAGGTACTTCATACTTTACTACCGGCTGAAATGCCCAAATATCTTCCGCTTGATATCTGCGGTAGGTCCACTCATCATCGAGACCACCGCTGGTATCGACTAAAACACCTTCTTTCGTAACACGTTCACCCCAGGCTTTCTTACGATAAGCAGCGATTATCTCAGCATCCGGCCAAGGTGCTCCCGCCTGAATCCACTTTTCCACCCAGTTTATCTGCTGTTCGGAAAGTCTGTCGTTCTCCTTGGGAGGCATTTCATAGCCTTCCCACTTCAATGCACTTACAAGCAAACTTTCCATTGGTTTGCCAGGAATGACAGATACCTCACCGGATTCGCCTCCTTTAAGCAGCCCCATACGCGTTGTTAAATCATAACCACCCTTGAGATCTTCGCCGGAACCATGACACTGAAAGCACTTCTGCTTTAAAAGGGGTAATACTTTGATAGCAAAGAGCTCTTCCCCGGGATTCGGTTCGGCAAATACAGGTGTCATACCTAAGAAACATAGGGGCACGACGACGAAAATGACCTTGTTGCAATGCAGCATTTAAGTGACTAGGCGTGAAACGAAAAGTAGACTGTATGTATTAAATTGCATCCTCAATCATAATACACCGAAATATCAAAATTTCTAAGTCCAGCTTTTGGCAAGTTCAGTCCTACCGATTGAATCAAAAATGTGAAAAACTAAAATAAACCAACGCTTTAAACCGTCTGTTTACAGAATTCATTCATTAGTAAACCACGCTTAGGCGACTAATCGCATGTCTAAAGTCTCATTTACCATATCCGTTCTGGCTGTAATACTCACCAGCCGTTTCACATTTGCCAAGCCTACCGACATCCTTACCATGTCCTTTCGGCAAGCTGAACAAATCAAGGTGGAAAATAAAGTAGTTGAACTGGGGAGTCACGTTACGACCCGGCTGTTCGACCTTAACGAAGATGGTGTCCTTGATTTACTAACCGGTGATGGCAGGGGTAATCTTCTCGCCTATGGCGGCACTAATTCGGATACAGGTGTTAAATTCCGTGCGCCTATTAATTTACGAGCCGGTAGCAAATCACGATGGGGAAATTCGTACACTGGAGTCGTCTTAGCCGAAATCGCCGGCAATAAAGCCGCTGACCTTGTGGTTGCTCATTCATCCAATAAGATCTCCATTCACACCTGTACTGGTAATGATCGTCTACCGATCTTTAGCGAACAATCCATCGATATCAAAGTCCAGGACAATTGCCAGGGAAGATTCGACGTGGCGGACTGGAATGGCGATGGGCTTGCGGATCTAATAACCGGCAGTTTTGGTGGACCTGTAATTTGGTATCCAAATATCGGAACAAAACAGAAACCTGTTTTTAGTACGGGAAGATCATTTCATGAAATTAGCCGGGCCTACAACTCGCAACCCAGAATCATCGACTTCAATCAGGACGGCAAGCTTGACTTAGTTCTCGGCGTAAATTGGGGAACCATCGAGGTTTATCTAAATACAGGGACCACCAGTAAACCGCAGCTTGCCAGACCAACCACACTACGTTGGGCTGATCGGGGTGGAGCACTGAACCTGCGATCATTCAATGGCGATGACACGACACCTGACTTTGCCGATCTCAACGACGATGGCGTTGTAGATCTGGTCAGCGGCGGTAAAAACGGTAAAGTGTTTATCATGACAGGCGTTGGAATTACCGACCACTTGTCTGAATTAAAGAACCTGTTGCAGGAGTATCCAGAGCAACTGGGGGTAAAAATAGCGAATGATCAGGATCTTCGCGGCCAGTGCTTTGGCCTGCTTAGCAGCATGCAGGCAGCGCTTAACAGCAGGCTTGTCCCGGATGGCTATCGGGCTCAAACGGTCAAAGATTTACGCTTACTAGTTGCTCAATATCCACATTACTTCAAACGCCAGACATGGGATCTGAAAAAGACACCTCACCTGCCCGCTTTGGCGGCACAAATGTGGATCGTACTTTTTGAAGCTTATCCCGATTCGCTAGAAAACCGGCGAAAGCTTGCTGAACTCGCAGGGTTCGATGATGGCTATAAAACGCTACTCGAAAATCTGGGCGTCCTTTTCATTGACAATAATACGGCAACAACAGAACAGACCGTGAAGATGGCAACATTGCTCGCTGAAATGCCTCGGGCAGTTTGGGATGTCGAGACTATCACGGTTCGAGGCTGGCTGGGGGATGGTTTTAAGCAGCAGGGGATCAGTTCCAGGACTGGTGTTAATATTTTTTCACTGCCCTTAGGACGTCCTGAAAACAGTTTTCCGGCAGATGCTCCGAGAAAAGGAGTAACCGATGTATTTATGATCTGTCTGGCCCATGAAATCGCTCACAATATGCTCGACACTGTCGGTCGTCAACTGCGTCCTGAACTGTTTGAGCTTAAGTATGAGCAACTGGAATTTGCAGCCGGTGAACTTGTTGAGTTTCATCCTCAAAAATCGCGTGGCGTAAATTGGGAAGTAACAAAGTCCAACCTTCGCCGGGAAGGCATCTGGGATGGTCAGGATGCATCCTGGCAGCAAACCTGGAAAGACTATCTTGAAAGTGAACCGTTTTCGCGCGCGCATGTACGCGGCAGTCTGCATTTCTTTATCCAATCACCCCAGGAAGCATTTGCAACATTGGCAAATCAGTATTTCACCGATAGCCAACTTATGCTGGAACTCGGGATCGGGCGTTGGCAGGACGGTCATAAATCCAGCATCAATCAGTTTCTACTGATAGCAGACTATCTAAGCCAAAAAAAGAATTCAGTCAGATTTTATCAGATGGGTGTCGGAGGCAATCTGAAAGTCGAGGAGGTAATACTCAAGCGTAATAAACAAGGACAAATCAGCGCACTGGAAGCGGACGGCTGGACAGTTCAACTGGAATATGACGGGAACCTTGTAAGCAGGATTAAAGTCAGGGGTATCTAACAGATTATTCAGGTGTTACATAGGCCGATGTTATTCCGCCGTCCACTACGAAGTCCGCGCCGTTGACGTAACTAGATTCTTCACTTGCCAGAAACAGAGCTGCCTTAGCCATTTCTTCGGCCAACCCAAAACGACCCATCGGAATATGCACTAATCGCCTTTGTTTCTTTTCTTCGGTGTCCAGAAAATCCATCAACAGCTTTGTATGCAACGGGCCCGGACACAATGAATTACAGCGAATATTTTCCCGAGCATGAATAATCGCGAGTTCACGTGTCATCGCCAGCACACCACCTTTGCTTGCCGTATAGGCTAATTGAGGAGTAGCGGCTCCCATGATCGCTACAAAAGAGGCTGTATTGATAACCGTTCCGCCACCACTACGCAGAATTGCTGGTATCCCGAATTTACAACCAAGATAAACTCCTTTCAGGTTGATATCCATCGTCAGGTCCCAAACCTCTTCGCTGGTCTGCATCGCATTGCCATCGTCAGGATGCATAATCCCGGCATTATTTAACAGGATATGCAGACCACCAAAGGACTGTTCAGCCACTTCGACCATTTGCTGACAAGCGTCGGCTTTTGATACATCAGTATTCACATACACTACGTGTTCAGTAATCTGTTTGACAAGCTCAACGGTTTCCTGACCAGCCTCGTCATTCACATCGGCCGCCACGATTTTCGCGCCCTCTTCTGCAAACAACAATGCTGTTGCTCGTCCAATACCACCGGAAGCTCCGGTAATCAAAGCTACTCTATCTTGCAATCGTCCCATCTTGTTCTCCTAAGCTTCAAAATAAGTCTGCCGGCAATGTACTACAAAATCTCTAAACAATCGTTGCTGTATCAGGTTATCTAAACCTGCTAATTCAGGATGCCACTGTACACAAATGCACCAGCGATGCCCGGCCATTTCAACAGCCTCAACGGTTCCATCCGGAGCATGGGCAACCACGTTCAGTTGATCTGCCACTTCATCTAATGCCTGATGGTGCCAGGAAGGGGCAGAAAAAGTAAGTTCTTCTACGATGCCCGCCAGACGTGAACCAGCTTTGACTGAGATTGGATGGTCAATCGGTTCACGCGGAGGCATTCTATGTTTCACCAAATCACCTTTCACATCAGGTAAATGCTGAATCAGGGTGCCTCCCAAAGCGACGTTTACGATTTGGATACCACGACAGATCCCAAAGACAGGTTTATCGGATGCCAGAACCTGCCGAGCTAATTCCAGTTCGTACTGGTCTCGCTGTTCATCCAGCATATAGACAGTTTCATGAGGC
>PAPJ01000063.1 GCA_002709045.1 Planctomycetaceae bacterium
ATCTTCAGGAAATTGTTGAGTTTCTCTCACATCCTGATAAATTTCAGAAATTAGGTGGGCGTGTGCCTAAGGGTGTTCTTCTTAACGGCCCGCCGGGGACTGGTAAAACACTACTCGCTCGAGCAGTTGCCGGTGAAGCGGGCGTGCCCTTCTTTTCCATCAATGGTTCAGAATTTATCCAGATGTTTGTCGGTGTAGGTGCAAGTCGCGTAAGAGACTTGTTCCAACAAGCAAAGGAAGCGTCACCAGCCATTATTTTTATCGATGAAATTGATGCCGTCGGCCGACAAAGGGGAGCAGGTGTTGGTGGAGGACATGACGAGCGTGAGCAGACCCTAAATCAAATCCTCGGAGAAATGGATGGATTTTCAACGAACGATTCTGTGATTGTCGTCGCGGCTACCAACCGTCCCGATGTGTTGGATCCGGCACTATTAAGACCAGGGCGGTTCGACAGGCATGTTACCGTCGGACGACCCACTCAAAAGGGACGACGCGATATATTTAAAGTGCATGTTCGCCAGGTACCACTTTCAGATGATGTGGATCTGGAACGACTCGCCGCAGGTACTGTCGGTTTAACCGGCGCTGACATTCGGAATATGGTCAATGAGGCTGCCTTGTGGGCGGCCCGTGGTGATAAAGATGCCGTCGAAATGGAAGATTTCGATTATGCGCGTGATAAAATCCTAATGGGCGCCAAGCGGGAGGAACATCTTACGGCCGAGGATAAGAAGAAAACTGCCTACCATGAAGCTGGCCATACTCTCGCATCATGGTTCCTTAAAGGCGCTGATAGAGTACATAAGGTTACTATCATCCCGCGCGGGCGATCGCTTGGCTCTACACAAATGTTGCCTGAGGAAGACCGGGTTTCCATGTCGGAAACACAACTCAAGGATCACCTTGTGGTCCTGCTCGCCGGAAGAGCCGCAGAACAATTAATTTATAAGGAAACGGCAGTCGGCGCTGAAAATGATCTGGAACGGGCAACTTCCATGGCTAGACGCATGGTAACTCGGTGGGGGATGAGTACGAAACTTGGGCCTGTTAGTTATAAACTCTCCGATGAAGATCCATTTCTTGGTCGCGAAATCCACGAACAACGCCAGTTTAGTGAGCATACGATGGAGGTAATCGACAGTGAAGTTGCCGCCTTCCTTCATGTGGCTGAGAAACGTGCTGACAAACTTTTGGTCGAATATCGCGATCAACTGGAATCGCTTACTAAGGAATTAATGGGGGCCGAAGAACTATCCGAATCACAAATTGCGGACGTAATCGGACCATCTGTTCATCCTACTCATAATACCACGGGTGACGACGATGACGATACGCAACCAATAACGGAACAACAGGCCTCCTCAGATTCCGAGCAGATTTCCCCTGTATCAGCAGATCAAAACGGTACCGTCGCTTCTCAACAATTCTCCGTACCGGATACTGACGACGTCGATAGCGGGAACGGCGGGCTCTGAGGTTGTGTTCTTAAAGTAGGCCGAATGGCGAAAGATAAATCTAAAAAGATCCGAACTCAGTTAAAAAAGGGCCATCAGGTACGTCGTCGTAGAAGTGACTTCACGAGGGAATACCGAGAGCATGGTTTTAAGGACAAAGATACTCTCAGTAGCGAGAGGATCAACGGCAAGGGCGTTCTAACAAGACATCGCACAATTATCGGCGAAGCGGTATCCGACGACCATGATGCGATACAGGTCCATCTGGAGATCGATACGACTGACTGCTTAAAGGGACGCGTTCTTAGCGTGCATGGACTCGACTGTATTGTCTCTGCGGACGACGGCAGGGAATATCGATGCGCAGTGCGGGGGCTACTTAAAAGTTTAAGTACTGATCAGAGGAATGTAATTTCCGCCGGTGATATTGTGATGGTGCGACCGGAGGCCAATACTGACGCAGGCGATCGATATGAGGCATTAATTGTACGAATTGAACCTAGATATGGCTGTATTAGCCGTTCCAGCAACGGACAACAACATGTTCTAGTCTCCAACGTCGATCAACTTATCGTAGTGGCAAGTGTAGCTGAGCCTGATATTAAACCAAATTTAATAGACCGCTTCTTGGTCACAGCAGAAAAGGTCGGCTGTCGTCCGATCATCTGTTTTAATAAAGTCGATCTTATCGATGCCAGTGAATTACAACCACTCGCCGGTGTATACGGCCAACTTGGTTACCACACGCTTTTCACCTCAGTGCCTAACGGCGATGGTATTGATCAACTACAAAATATCATTCAGGACAAACAGAATGTCGTAGTGGGACAATCGGGCGTCGGAAAATCATCACTGTTGAATGCTTTAGACCCCGATCTCGGTTTGCGTACACAGACGGTTAGTTTCGATAACCAAAAGGGGCGGCATACGACAACGGCTGCCCGGCTGATAGAATTAAGCAAAGGCGGTTACGTCGTCGACACACCCGGGATTCGACAGTTCCAGTTGTGGGATGTGATCGCCGAAGAAGTCGCTGGTTATTTTCGCGAAATCCGCCCCTATATAAATTTCTGCAAATATCCGGACTGCTCGCATATACATGAAATGCCCTGCGGTGTTAAACAGGCCGTAGCCGAAGGTTTACTCGACCTACGTCGCTACGAAAGTTATTGTCAAATACGTGCTGAATTATAAATGGCGGACAAGCAATCCGATGAATATGAAACACATTGTTTCTATAACAATATCTGCGTTAATCGTATTATTATTTCAAACACACGTCGTCTCTGCCAAGAAACCTAATATTCTTGTTATCATGGTCGACGATTTGGGGTATGGAGATCTTGCCAGCTATGGTGCCAACGACCTCAGGACGCCAGCAATTGACTCGATTGTTAACGGCGGCATCAAATTCACTCAGTTTTATGCGAATTGTCCAGTTTGCTCTCCGAGTCGAGCATCATTCATTACGGGCAGGTACCCGGAACTCGTGGGCGTACCAGGTGTAATACGAACCTATCCGCAAGATAACTGGGGTTATTTGACACCCAGCGTTGTGACCATCGGGGAGAAGATGAGTGAAGCTGGTTACTCGACTTCATTGATCGGTAAATGGCACTTGGGTCTTACTGAAGAGCATTGGCCTAACAACCGGGGATTCGACTATTTTCGGGGTTGGCTGGGTGACATGATGGATGATTACTATTTGCACGAAAGACATGGAATAAACTACATGCGTTTTAATGACGAAAAGGTGGATCCTGCCGGTCATGCCACTGATCTGTTTACGGAATGGGCCTGCGAGTATCTGGAAGAACAAAAAGACGCCGACAATCCATTCTTCCTTTTTTTATCCTACAATGCGCCCCATACGCCAATTCAACCGCCCGAAAAATGGTTGCAAGATGTGTTCCGCAGAGAGAAGGCGATTTCCGAGACCCGTGCAAAACTCGTGGCATTGATTGAGCATATGGATGCTGGTGTTCAATCCGTTTTGAATAAACTTGAAAAAACTGGTTTAGCTAAGAATACGCTGATTGTCTTCACTTCTGATAATGGCGGACAGATAAATGTAGGTGGCCAAAACGGCAATTTGCGAGACGGCAAACAAAGTATGTATGAAGGTGGTATTCGGGTACCAACGGTATTTAAATGGCACGGTCAAATTAAGCCTGGAATTGAAACTAGTCAACGTGGTTTAACTATGGATCTTTATCCAACGCTTTGTGATGCCGCAGGGATTCAGATTAAACACCGTATAGACGGCGTATCATTATTACCAGCACTGCGAGGACACTCTCTAGACAATTATGAGCGAGATCTTTTTTTTCACCGTCGAGAAGGAAATCAGCGTTATCAGGGCTTCATTACGAATGCTCTCATACGTGGTGATTGGAAGATATTACGAAACAGTCCATTTTCACCCCTGGAATTATACAATTTAAAAACAGATCCGGCAGAATCGGAGGACCTGGCCGATAAGCACCCGCAGAAATTTCAGGAATTATCACGCGCTCTACGTATACAGGTGCAACGTGGCGGTGCTGTTCCCTGGCAACCACCTGCTAGAGTAGATGTGCAACCTTAGTAGGTGTTGACCAACGTTGGGTGTCAAACGAAAATAATATTAGCTAATCTAAAACTTCATCGCTATTAATCGAGTATTAGTGTGTCTAACAATCCGGACGATTCGTTATCTAACTCTGAACAGTCCCAGGACGATTCGACGTGGTTAACTAATAAAATGCCTGACGCCGAAAAGGATGATATAGAAACGGCTCATATTGACGATGAACGAGGATATCAAGCACTGCCGGGAGATCCCGAACGTCAGCAAACCGTGATCAGCAGCAAACCTGGAGAACTTCCAACCGGAGGCCAAACACCGGGGGGAATTGTCGGAGAGGCACTGGTAGGCACAGATTTAGAACATTTCACGCTTGAAGAGTTCGTGGGCAAAGGTGGAATGGGTGCTGTTTTCAGAGCCATTGACCGTAAATTAGACCGTACTGTCGCTGTTAAAGTATTATCCCGGAACCGGACGGACAACGAGTCACTACGGCGTTTTAGCAAAGAAGCTCAAAGTGCGGCCCGCCTTGATCACCCTAATATCGCTCGCGTCTACTACGTTGGCGAAGATCGCGGCTGGCATTTTATCGTATTTGAATACATCAATGGAGTTAATATTCGTGATCTAGTGGAGCATAAGGGACCGCTACAGCTTGATGAAGCATGGTCCTACGTACTGCAGATTACCGATGCACTAGTACATGCGTCAGAACGAGATGTTGTACATAGAGACATCAAACCCTCCAATATCCTGGTTACAAGCGCGGGCAATGCAAAACTGGTCGATATGGGTTTGGCACGACTTGACCAGGTTGAAAATGAAGATAGCGATGTAACGGCGTCTGGAGTAACCCTGGGAACATTTGACTATATTTCGCCCGAACAGGCCCGAGATCCGCGTAGTACCGACGTGCGAAGTGACATCTATTCTTTAGGTTGCACGTTGTATTTTATGCTGACCGGTATTCCACCCTACCCAACGGGAACGGTACTTCAAAAACTATTAAGTCACAGCAGTGATCCACCACCAAATCCATTAATCTATCGAAATGATCTGGATGACGGGTCGGTAAAAATCCTACATAAGATGCTGGCAAAACGCCCGGAAAATCGCTATCAACGACCAGCGGATATCATAACAGACGTAGTCAGATTATCGAACCAACTTGGCTTGACGGTCAATCTAGATGGACGCAATTGGGCCGCGCTAGATAGCAGTAAACCTTTTCAGTGGTTGAATCAGGTTAATTGGATAGTGCCTTTACTATGCTTAATCACCGCATGGTTTGTAATCAATCGGATTGGCACGACGGAAGCTGAACTCGTAATTGCATTACCTACGTTCAGGGCCGCGCCTTACGACCTTCCTATTAGAGTGCCGGACGCGGGAGTAGATATGCGACCAACTTCTAATAAACCGTCTAAAGAACAAGTTCCGAAGAGTTATGGGCCTGAGGGTGCTGTTATCGATTCCGGTGAGCAGGAACAAACATCGGATTATCAGACGGTTATAGTGGGTGAACCTCTTAATAGCCTTCCGGATAATATGGTGGCGGTTGATTCGTTGGAACGGGCGTTAGGTCTGTTAAAGTTAGACCCTGATATTTCCGTAATAGAGGTTTGGGATGACCAGACAATCAATTCCGACAATTTCGATTTGGAACTCGGTCAAGACCGTGGGCAACACTTGACGATTCGCGGCAAACCCGGTTTTATACCGGCAATCACACTGCAAATGACAAAAAACGCCTTGGAAGCGAACAACACCGAATTCGTGAGAATAACTGGTGGGAATTTATCGTTTCAAGGCCTTGAACTGCGTTTTGAATTACCACTTGAGGTCCGTCAAAGTTGCAGCCTTTTCGCGCTCGATAATATGATCGACTTCGATTTCGATGACTCAATAATAACTGTCATTCCACCCGTAGCTGACGGAATAGACTCGCAAGCTTTCGCATCAGTGTTTCGCATGATATCAGGTCCGACAGAACCCATGTTGTCGGCCGATGCGGACGATAGCGTAGCGATTGATATGACTTTTAATAATGCCATAGTCAGAGGCCCTGTTACGTTGGTAAGCAATCCCCGTCAGACGGCCTTTCGTTTTCATTGGAACAATGGGCTTTTCATTTCAAACACCTGGCTGTACAAGCAATCGCTTGACGCTGAGTCTTTCGCCCCCATACAAGTATCGTTCGCAAATGTCACGATGTACTGCGGCGCCGGGGTAATCTCACTCAAGGACGATAGCACCGTCAAATCAACCGTCGTGAAAGTAAACATGCAGGATAGTATTGTTGTCACCGCAGTTGGCAAACCACTCATTTTGTTAGAACAACCAGAAATTAGTAAACCAATTCCATTCGTGTTCGTCGGAAACAATCTAGCAATTGATAATACGGTCGTCGTACTTGAGCAACGGACGCAAGCCGAACTCGACGCTACTCAACAACTCACCTTAAGCGAATTGCTACAACGCCAGGAAGAGGGAACGCGGCTACCTTGGTTTAATCTCACAGAGGTTTCCACAGCTGTCGTCTGGGAACAGGCTCAGGTTCCTTCACAAAACAAACCAATATTTCAGCAGGATATCTCCGATTACCTCTTGGATAACTCAGAGTTGTTTTCGGGCGGCGTGCTGCGCAGCGGCTTCGAAAAAAGCGAGTAAGTAATAGCACTACAGGATAATTAGACGCTAAGCTAGAGCTTGTAATATAGCCGGTTCTTAAAATAGCCCCCTAATTGATATCCACATTTAGCGTGTTTAAAAAAGTTAAATGATTCACACCTATAAAACCCGACCCGACGACGTTACGCATATGCCCTCGGGAATCCCATACATCGTCGGGAACGAGGCGGCAGAGCGTTTCAGCTTTTACGGCATGAAATCCATCCTCATCGTATTTATGACGAAACATCTAATGGATCATGCTGGTGTTACAGACGTAATGAGTCCGGAAGAAGCCAAAGTCTGGTACCATTCATTTAATACATGGGTATATCTATTTCCACTGGCAGGTGCTCTTTTAGCGGACTTGATATTAGGAAAATATAGGACCATCCTATGGCTAAGCATTGTGTATTGCGCCGGCCATGCAATGCTAGCTATCGATGAAACTCGAAATGGGTTGTTCTGGGGACTCGCCCTTATTGCTGTAGGTAGCGGCGGGATAAAACCGTGCGTTAGTGCTCATGTAGGTGATCAATTTGGTAAATCGAATGCAGATTTATTGGAAAAGGTATTCGGCTGGTTTTATTTTTCTATTAATTTGGGAGCATTTACGTCGACCTTATTAACACCGATATTGCTTGTAAGTTACGGACCGGCCGTAGCGTTCGGTATCCCCGGTATTTTAATGGGAATTGCTACTCTGGTGTTCTGGTTGGGGAGAACGAAGTTCATTCATATCCCAGCACGGCCAAAAGAGATCATTGCTGAATTGAAGACACCGGCCGCACGTAGTGCATTATTGCAATTGCCCATTCTTTATCTCTTCGTGGCAATGTTTTGGGCGTTGTTTGACCAGACTGGTTCAGCTTGGGTACTGCAAGCTGGGGAAATGGATCGCGACTTTCTCGGCATGCAGTGGTTAACATCACAGGTACAGGCCGTTAATCCGATTATGATTCTGGTGTTTATCCCTGTATTTAGCCTATTCATTTATCCTCGAATTAATCGCATATTTACCCTTACACCTATGCGTAAAATCTCTATCGGCCTGTTCCTCACCGTGCCAGCGTTTCTCTTACCGGCATGGATCCAATACAGGATCGAATCAGGTGAAATCGTTAATATAGTCTGGCAACTTGCTTCCTACGTAATTATTACTGCGGCGGAAGTACTTGTAAGTATTACTTGCCTTGAATTCAGTTACACGCAGGCACCTAAGCAACTTAAATCTATTATTATGGCTTTGTTTTTAGTATCCGTAAGTGCCGGAAACCTGTTCGTAGCAGGCGTCAATATTTTCATACAGGATCCTGGGCCTACCGTGAAATTAAAGGAACCCGGTATCTACTCCGTTAAGTTAGAAGTAAATGATGGAATAAATACCGCGGAAAACACGATTTCCCTCCATCTGGTTAATGAGATAGACAAAGGGCAACATGGCAATTTGTCTTCGTCCCAACAACCTTCCCTCTCTCTCGGTCGGGTCACGAGCGTTCAGCCCGGAAAATCTATCAATATATTCGCGAATTCGGATCCCGGCGATGCTAAGGGTGAAACTCAATATCTATGGAGGGTTGTTAGCAAACCGTCAGAATCCTCCAAACCTAGGTTAAGCTATGACGGTGGTTTATATAACACGCTTACCACCGACGAGCAGGGCGAATATATTGTCGAACTATCTTACCGGGTTGGCTCCGAAAGTGTCGTGGCCCAGCAACGTATCGTGGCGACGACGACGAACTTATCACCTCTTTTTGAGAAACACGCCGATCTAGTGCAACGTGTGTATACCCAAGAGGAGATTCCATTGGATTTCTTGATGGCATTTGACCCTGACGGTGATGCGTTGAGATACAAATGGTCACTAACTACGAAAAATGGCGAAGCCATAGATGTTATAAACCTAAATAGTGGACGTGCAGGTTCGACATTGACCGACACTGAGTATTATTTATTTTTCGCAGCGATGATGTTTTTGACAGCAATTGGATTTGTCCCATTTGCTCGAAGATATAAGGGCACGACGTACTTACAGGATTAACGTCCCCGAGGCTCGTTTCTGCTAGTAAATCGAAGGTTTTTTCGCGTTACCTGATTAGATAAACCGGAAAACACATTCTGTTTAACATAACCAGGCAAAACTGTGCGGACCGATATCAAAAGCGGGACTGAAATTTCCTCACAGAGGTCGCGAAACAATGTACCTATCTGCGGTGTTTAACGTACAACAATACTTTAGTAATTAGATTGGAGATCAACTAATGAAGAATATCGCCGTATTCTCTATTATTGTCGTGGCTCTCGCTTCAACTGCTGAACAGTCTCAGGCTATACCAGCGTTTGCGAAAGCATTTACAGAACGTTACGTTAATACCAGTAAGAATGCTGAATTTGTCACAGCCGTTAAACAAGCGAAGTGCAATCTTTGTCATTTCGGTACGAGCAAGAGAAACAAGAATGACTTCGGTAAAACGTTTGCTAAACACCTCAAGAGGACTGACTACAATTCCACCCGCTTCCGAGAAGAGGCAGCTACCGTAAAAAAGGAATTTGATGTGGGCTTGAAAAAGATCCTGGCGGAAAAAAACCCCGCTGGAAAAACGTATCAGTCTCGTATTGAAAATGGCGAATTACCTGGAACTGTCGAGCAATAATTTCCGCAACTCTCAGTCGCCCATAAACTCCGCTTAGACCAAGGCGGGGTTTTTTTATTGTGTTCACACATATAGGATTTCCATCTCATGGCGAAACGATTCAGCCGGCTTCAATACTATGAGACCGTGATGGCCGGTATCAAAGGCTAGTCCCCCGGGAACCAGGGTATACGGTTCCATGCAAATTGCTTCTCGATGGGGCGGGGTGTAAATCACACAGAAATTACATGTTGCATCCCAGCGGAATAATAGGCTGCGACCAGTTGTCGGATTTGTGATGCTGGCCGTCGCTCTTTCATCCACAAAGGTAATGCCGCCGAACACGTGATCCATCTTTAAATTACCGAACTTCATACCCTCGCTCGGCCTCTCAGGTTCTTGCAGTGTGCGCACCTCCCCAGTACACAGCATATTCTGTAATTCCCATTGCTCGGATACAGGACATGAAATCACGGCTGAATTCGCATCGCCAATCCCGACAGGAACTCGAAAATAGGCGTGTGTTCCCAATCCGCAGGGCAGGTCCGTCTTGCCGGGATTGTCAATTTCGTAGCATGCGTTTACACCGTTCTCCACTGCTGAATAGGTACAACGAATCTTAAAGTCCGCTGGCCACTGCTCCAGGATCTGAGGATCATCGATAGAGGCGTGAAATTCACCGGTGACGCGATCGCTCGCTAATTCTATTAATCGCCACGGGCGATCAAGTACAAAGCCATGAATTGCATTTCCCAACCCATCATCACTAGCTAGCTGATATTTATTATCTGCATATTCATAGGACCTTCCGTTGAGACGACCCGGGAATGGGAAAAGGATAGGCGTACCACTACCTGAACAACTGGAGGTTCCGTTAAGGAATTCCGGATCAGCCCACAAAAGCTCATCATTTCGAACAGATAAAGAATAGAGGTTAAATCCTTTATCGGGGTATATTGATGCCTTCGTGGATCCACAAAGGCTTTCTATTACTACGGTCTTCATTGCGATTACGTTCTGTATTGAAAGTGCCTGATGAAAAAACGTTAAATTAAAACTGATACGGCAGTCATACATATGAACATTGTGATAAACGTCGCGATTGCTTTCACTAATTTTTTGCGATCAACTTGTTCCGACATCAACCCCGTCCACTGTTGCAGTTGAATGAATAATAGGCTCATACTGATCAAAAACAAAAGACTTGCCGGCCATACGTTACCCATCAAATCCTGTGCCCGCCCATGATCCATTGCGAGTGCGGCCCAAATCCCGAGGCCAATTTGAACAAATAATAATATCAGCACATTGCGTGAAGCCCAGCGGCACACCGAAATTGCTGAATCTCGATTAGCTCCCTGTTGATGTTGATTGGCAACTTTGATTGATTGTAAAGCAGTATAGACAAACGATGCTGCAATCATTGCTAACGCTGCGTGCAGCCATCGTGAAAGAGTCTCACCTGAAAATGCAATTGAAACAAAATCGGATCGGGGTAACTCTTGATTCAATTCAGTTAAAATCTGTACTTGCGTTTCGGGGATTGATGTTAACACCATGAATAGGATCGGGAGATGGTAAAGAAGATTTAAACTGGCAATCAAAAGAAAAAGTGTTCTCACCCAGAACGCACGTCGACCGCCGGCTTGCTTCCTCCAAGATCCCAACACCATACTTATGATCGCCATCGAGGTCGCCCATTCGACTGCCGCCCATTTAAATTTTGTCATAACTAAATGACAGCGTTCGTGATAAGCATCGGACCATAGAATGCCAGCCATAACAAAACCCAGGAAAGAACCTATCAGGATTAAAATGACACTATGTTTTAACAACACGCGGCAAAACTTCCACACGGCGAAGCAATGGCGATCATCTGTAAGCTGGTGGATTTTTCGACTTAACAGAATCACCACCAAAGGCAAGCAAACGCCGATCCCGACCATTAAGAGATGGGATGATTGCACGAATATCTTTATGACTTGCATCATTGACTTTGCGGCATGGGCTAACGATTATCCGAGCACTTCGTCATACAGTTCCTGATTGAAGCCCACAAGCACAATGTTATTAATAATCATAGTTGGTGCTCGTAAATTTCCGGTAGGACCAAGCATGAACCTCGCGATTGTATCTTCATCGGCAATTTGTTCTTCAAGATTTAAGCGGAGCATATTTTTACCCTTCGCCGCATACAAGTGGGTGGCGCCATCGAGTAGTGATATCGCCTTTTCCATTTGATATGGTGGCTTTGAGGGTTTTTCTGTTATCACAGGCTCTAATCCAATGGTCGCAAGAAACTCCTGCGCTTTTTTGCAACTGGTTCAGCCAGCGCGGTGATAATGCCAATGGATGATATTGGGCATCTGTTACTACTCCTTTTGGATTTGTTTTATGGTCTACATTATTAAAGATAAACAATCGCGCCGTTGCGACAATATCAAAGTGTTTGCTTAATTGCGGACTTCATCTCTTTAATTGTTACGTCATCGGTTATAGGACGTGACGCGTCTACAAAGAAAGCGGCAATCGCGGCAATAACAAAACAAACGCCGCAGATTACAAAGGTTGCATCCCAACCCACATACTTATAAATGAAGGCAAGTAGTATAGGGGAGAGTGCAGCACCAAAATTACCAAACATATTTCCAAACCCTAAAACAACCCCGACATAACTACCGCCTACGTCCTGTGAAAATGCCCACATGCTTGGCACGGAGAAGTCGACACAAAATGCCATCAAAGCCATGGCCCATGTGATTTTCCACGGGTCAGCTAAAACAGGGCAGAGGAAAAAACAACTGGCGGCTATCAGCATTGCAATTGACCATGGAATTGCTCTGCCAAAACGAAAACCGATCAAACGCGTAAGCTTATCGGTTACCCATCCACCTGATAGCATTCCCACAAAACCAACCATAAGTGGAATAGCTACCATATCCGATCGTTCCGTTAATGAGACGCGATGTTCCAGCATAAGGTAGTCGACAAAAAGCGTGACGACAAATAACCATCCAATGTTTACGCAAAATTGGCTCACAGCTGACATCCATACACTCCGACATCGAAGCAACGACTTGATTGGCAACCTATTCTCGGTGTTATTGTTACCGTTTGTGGATTCTGAACTGATTAATTTGAGTTCAGACTGATTTACCAACCGATGTTCTATTGGATGGTCACGTAAAGTAAACCAAACGATCAGCGCCCCGGCTACTCCCAGCGATGCGAAAAGAAAAAGAACCGGTCGCCAACTGGCAACGTACAATCCCTGAAGATTCTCGGGCAAAGTCGATTCCAATAAATGTCGGTTGAGACGCATGTAGGCTCGGGTTTCAAGTTCCTCTCCGTTATTAAGTCTCACAAGTTGATTGGCGGCATATTTATCCAGGCTTTTTAACGCATCAAATTCGACCGGCACATAGAACTCCGGGTCCTCAATCAAATGATTTAGGCCGCTAGTTATTTGCTTTAAACTGTAGGTGGTTACGTTCGGGAATTGCTCATCGAGTCGTCTCGTAAGATAGGACACGTAACGCGGGTTGGGGTTGTTCTCCGTCTCCTCAATTGTTAATAGGCTATTTAGCCCGTCGACATCAATAATTTGTGTCGAATCTAACAAATAGGTTTGATCGGCCGGTAAAAATGCCATCAGTAAAGCCGCGCTGAGAATTGGTACGACCGCTCCACCAATTCGCCCGCCGAGCGCGACAAACCCACTCGCCTTACCCCGTTGAGCTGCCGGCATCCATCGACTGACCACAGCAGATGCGGTAGGAAACGCTCCCGCCTGACCTAAACCAAATGCAGCTCTAGCAACACAAAGCATCACTAATGAACCAGCTAATCCGACTGTCGCGGCGAAAATAGACCAGACTAATATATAGATTGTAAGAAGTAGCCTTGGACCAAAACGGTCGGACAACCATCCTGCAGGCATCTGTCCAAAGCCGTAAAACAGAAAGAAAATACTAACTGCAAAACTAAACTCGGTAATTGATAGGCCTAATTCCTGACGAATATAAGGCTGTGCAATTTGAAATGCATATCGATCGATATAGAGGATGACGCCCATCAGCATCAGCGCAGCGATTACAAAATATCTTACTTGACTCGGTTTCTCCGTCACTCTTCGACCTCGTACAGAAAGTGGTAGGGACTCTAATATCCTAATATATCAATCAAAGACTTGCCTGTTGCTAACGCCATATCCTCTTAAATGCAGTATGCGACTGGCCTGTACTTTAGTTAAACTAAGTGTATTAGTATTAGTCCCTATAGTTGATAGTAATTCATAATGCGCCGTTTGATTATCGTTTTAACGTTTGGGTTCCCAGTAGTTGTTCCCGCCGCCGACTATGAATACTTTGAAAAACATATTCGGCCAATTCTTGTTAACAAATGCTACGACTGTCATAACGCTGACGTAGCAGAGGGAAACCTGCGTTTAGATTTACGAGAGGGGTTACTTAAAGGAGGTCAGACGGGTCCTGCAATCCTTCCCGGCTATCCAAGCAAAAGCCTACTGCTGAAGGCAGTTAGTTATAAGGATTCACAATTAAAAATGCCTCCGGTGGAAGCCGGCGGGCAAATAACGGACACGGAAGTTAGTCATCTCGCAAACTGGATTAGAGCTGGTGCGCCCGATCCTCGCGACGGCACGTTCGAAAACGATATAACAGAACTTTCAAAAAAACACTGGGCGTTCCAGCCGCTAGCTCAGCACGAGATCCCGCCGGACGTACATCCAATCGACCATCTGCTTGGACAAAACCTCGCGGCAAAGCAATATATTCCACTTGGGACAGCGGATACAAAATCGTTAATCCGTAGGATCTCATATGATTTAACTGGGTTACCGCCCACGGTCGAAGAGTTATCTACAGACCGTGAAGGGCTGGAGGCATTAATAGAACATTATCTGGCCTCTCCTCGCTATGGAGAACGCTGGGGTAGACACTGGCTCGACGTGGCCAGATACTCCGATGCCAAGGACGGCGTTTTAATGTATGGTGACGCACGGATCCGGCCCTTTGCCTATACCTACAGGGATTATGTAATACGCGCCTTTAACGAGGACACCCCGTTTGATCAATTTATTATTGAACAATTGGCTGCAGATCAACTTAATTTAGCACCCGATTCGCCTAGATTAGCAGCGATGGGATTGCTCACACTGGGAAGACTATTTGATAATAACGTGCACGATGTGATTGACGATCAGATTGATGTCGTCAGCCGCGGGTTCCTCGGGCTCACCGTTAGTTGTGCACGCTGTCATGATCATAAGTTTGATCCCATTCCCACAGCCGATTACTATTCACTTTATGGTGTCTTCGCCAGTAGCGAAGAGCCATACAATCGACCTCGAATTGAGGAAGTTAAACAAACCGCTAAGAAATTTGAAACTGCATACACAAATAAGCTCAAGGAAATTGAAAACCGACAAACCAGCCTATACGCGAAAACTCTACAAGATGCGCGTTATCGCACAACACGACATCTTGTTAAGGCCGCTACAACGGAGCCTGACAATCTGGAGACCACTATATTCTTCCTTTCGTTGATTAAGGGCCAACTTCGTCCTCAGATTACATACTCCTGGAGAGAATACCTAGCGGAACACGCAATTTCAGGGCATCGAATCTTTGGCCCTTGGGCCGACCTGATCGCCAATCCGGTTTTGCAGGCCGAAAAGTGGCGTCAGGAAAATATCGAACCTCGGGTCATCGACGCGATTGTCTCGAACAAACCAACAACGCCTGCTGAAATTGCGACTATCTATGGTGATTTAATCACGAAGGCCTGGTCAGCTCGCATTGATTTAGAAACCTCAATAGAATCGTTGCGATCCGAACTTTCACGAACGGAGACCGCGACGATAAATCTGGCAGACATGATTTCCGGCGGTGATGGCTTTGGTAGCGGCGAGGCCGGCGAGGCCGTACATCCCACCAATGGTAGTACCGTCAAGGGCAGTACTTCTGGAATTGATGCCGATAAGTATGATACATACTTTCGCGCTGAGAATCGCTATGTCGACGGCGTGTTTATCCCTCGTGACCTTAACACCCAGGTAGTTAGCAGCACCGGCATCAAAATTACTGATGCGCCTGTAGATGGTAAATCAGCGAGTTGGGACTATATCAAATACGGACCGTCCCAAGGGGCAACGACGACGTTAATAGATGGAGTGGATTATGGTAAGCCCCCGAATTACATGCTTGGCGTGCATGCCAATAAAGGCTTCACTATAGATTTGAACGAAGTACGTGAAAGACATTCTTTTAATACCGGGGTATTTAAAACAGTTATCGGTCATGGCGGGGCTATCGGGATGAGTACGGTGGGTTTCGCGCTTTACCTAGACGGCAAATCTCATTTCAAAAAGCAAGCCGTTAAAGCTCAGGAGGCTGGTACGGAAATATCAATTCCCCTTAGTTCTGGCGATCGATTTCTCACGATTCTCGTTACTGAAGGTAAGGATGGTATCTCTCACGATCAGGGGGTTTTAGGGAATCCACGATTCGAAGTTGGCGCTGATCCGCTTTTTCAACAGCAGTTACGACAGCGTAAAGACGATTTGCAAGAGAGGATCGCAACACTAGAGGCCGACCTTGAGTCGCTACCCGATCCATTGACCGATGAATTGGCGCAACTTCTTCTCGGCACCGATAGCCCTGTCTGGTTTCCCAAGCGAAAGCTTTATTTCTATCTGGATCGACAAGATAAAGACGCATATCGTGGTTTATTAACTTCCATTGATTCGATTGCCGTAAGTGATCCAGATGCCGCGGCTCGCGCCATGATCATGGTCGATAAACCACAGCTGTATGACCCTGTAATTTTCCAACGTGGTGATCCTGTTCAAAGGGGAAATCCGGTACCACGTCAATTTCTGGAGTTTTTATCAACTCAACCTCGTAAACCTTTTACCGATGGATCGGGGCGACTTAATTTGGCGCAGGCAATTGCTGACCACTCCAACCCTCTTACACCACGCGTATGGGCCAATCGTGTATGGATGCATCATTTCGGGACTCCCCTGGTAGACGATCCAAGTGATTTTGGATTGCGCAATGCTAGGCCACTGCAGGCAAAACTATTGGATTACCTTGCTGGTTATCTTCTTAACAACAATTATCAGACCAAACCCTTGCACCGGATGATTCTTACCAGTGCTGCTTATCGGCGCAGTAGCTTAATTACCGAAAGCAACCATTTAATCGAACAACAACTCATACATGACCCCGATAATAAGTACTACTGGCGTTATAATCGGCGAAGAATCGATTTAGAGCAGATGCGGGACACGATGCTTGAAGTGAGTGGTTTGCTTGATCCAACGATGTACGGTCGTCCTAAAGGTATAACTGACGAAAATAATAATAGGCGTTCGGTTTACGCATTTGTTGAACGGCAAAATCTTCCCACGATAATTCAGGTATTTGACGCCGCAAATGCTGACTCGTCCACCTCACAACGCCCGTCAACAACCGTACCTCAACAGGCTCTGTTTGCATTAAATAGTCCCTTCATGGAACGTATCACAATGGCACTGACAGATCGTATTGATACTGAACAACCTATAGAACAGGTTGAGGCCTTATATGAATACGTATTACGTCGTGCACCCACGCCGTTGGAGAAAGAACTCGGAACATCATTTTTACAATCCGGTCAATTGAGGGATTATACACAGGTGTTATTAATTTCCAATGAACTCTGGTTTATCGATTAGAATGAGTAGCATGAACGAACTATATTCACGTCGAGCGACGCTCCAGCGATTTGGTACTGGTCTGGGACTTATTACACTTCCGGATTTACTTGATGCTGCTCCAAATCCGCTCGCCATCAAACAGTCTCATTTTAAGCCCAAAGCAAAACATATTATTCATGTATACCTTAACGGCGGCCCCAGTCAGGTTGATACATGGGATTACAAACCAAGGCTTAAGGAATTTGGTGGTAAACCGCTGCCAGTATCGCATCCCACTGAGCGGGAGGTTGGCGTCGCATTGCCGTCGCCATTCAAGTTCAGGCAATACGGTGAAAGCGGAATCTGGTGTAGCGAGGTTTTTCAAAAGACGGCTGCCAAACACGCGGATAAGATTTGTGTCATCAAATCAATGTACGCTAACACCCCGAACCATGAGCAGAGTATGCGTTTAATGAACACCGGTGACGAGCGTTTATCACGACCAAGTTACGGGGCATGGCTTACGTACGGACTGGGAACAGAAAATCAGAATTTGCCTGGTTATGTTGCTATGTGCCCGGGTTTACCTGTCGCCGATAGTTCTAATTGGAGAAGCTCATTTTTACCCGGGATTTATCAGGGTACCTATCTTGATACACGTAATGAAACAGTCGAAACGCTTATCGCCAATATCAAAAACTCCCGCCTATCACCCGAAACCCAACGCCAGCAATTAAATCTACTTGTCAAATTAAACCGGGACCACCAGTTGGCACGAACGGACGACCCAAATCTGGAAGCTCGGATTCAGTCGTTTGAACTGGCTTATCGAATGCAAATGGAAGCAACTGACGCCTTTGATATCAGTCGTGAAACGCAAGCTACGCAGGATCTTTATCGAGCCTCAACTGTTCATGGTCGTCAGCTATTGATCGCACGACGACTTATCGAAAGAGGAGTCAGAGTTGTTCAGTGTTTCCATGGTGATGTGCAACCCTGGGATACGCACGGTGATCTAGCGAATGGCCTTCGAAATTTAGGATCGCAGGCTGATGCGCCAGTCGCCGCATTATTAACGGACCTCGAGCAACGGGGCCTCCTAAATGACACGTTGGTAATTTGCGGTGGCGAATTCGGTCGGACACCCGCGACCGAAATCCCAATCGGTGGCGGTATTGGCACCGGCCGTGATCATAACCACCACGGTTTTACAGTGTGGCTCGCAGGCGGCGGTGTTAAAGGTGGATATAGCTATGGAAATACGGATGAATTCGGCTACCGTGCTATCGAAAAACGCACGCATGTGCATGACCTTCATGCGACCATGCTAAAACTCATGGGCATCGACCATACGAAGCTTACCTACCGACATTCCGGTAGGGATTTTCGACTAACGGATGTACACGGGCATGTCATCGACGAAATCATCGCTTGATCTGGATGAGTATAGGCTGTTGATTTTAAAACCTAAATAAATAAATTAAAAACAACATGATTTTTCGAATTCTTATCTTTGCTACTTTGTTTGGCTTGACTAACAGCCTGTCAGCTGCCGTGGATTTCGATCGAGATGTTGCGACCATACTCATCAAGCGGTGTATTGAGTGCCACGACTCAAAACAAAAAAAGGGCGGGCTCGATTTAACAACGCAGGATAGCTTAAAGCTTGGGGGGGAATCTGGCAGCGTCGTAACGCCCGGCTCTGCATCTACCAGTGTACTCATCGATCTAATTGATTCTGGATTGATGCCCCCACCAGCTAAGGGGATGACTCAAAAACTTCCCGCAGCAGAAATCGAGGTCCTTGTCCGTTGGATTAATCAATCCGTCGTCTGGCCCGCCGGTCGTAAACTCGATCTATATGAAAGGACGACAGATATCAGGGGGGGAAGAGATTGGTGGTCGTTTCAGCCACTTCTTGCCGCGGAACCACCTATTCCACTGACAGATCACCGCGTTTCCAATATGGTCGACTCATTCGTTCTGGCCAAACTGACCGAACACGGGTTTACGATGGCGGAACCGGCAACAAAACAGGTGTTAATACGTCGGCTATATTTTGACCTTACCGGTTTGCCACCTAATCCGGTCGCGATTGACGACTTCGTAAACAGTCAGGAAGCCAACGCTTACGAGCGACTTGTAGACCAGTTACTCGCATCAACACATTTTGGCGAACGATGGGCGCGTCATTGGCTCGATTTGATACGCTTCGCAGAGACTTGTGGTTACGAACGAGACCAACTAAAGCCTAATATCTGGAAATATCGTGACTGGGTGATTTCAGCGTTTAATGACGACATGCCGTATGACAGGTTTATCACGGATCAGTTAGCCGGCGATGAGGTTCCTTATCGAGACGAAGAGAGTATTGTCGCGACGGGGATGATCCGCGCTGGAACCTGGAATGATGAACCGAATGATCCCGCTGATTACCAATACACACGGCTTGAGGATATGGTGCATACCACCTCTTCAGCATTTATTGGCCTGACAGTTAAATGTGCAAGATGTCATGACCATAAATTCGATCCTATCAGGCAAACCGATTATTATAAATTTGCCAATGCCTTTTGGTCTGGATTTGTCGGTCAATCCAACCTTGGAGGACCATCGGAAAAAGAACTTGGGTCCACCGCCTTCGGCTGGACGGACCGTAGTCGTGAGGTAGCGCCGTTACATCTTTTAATCAATGGAGAACGCGGAAAGCCCGCGGAACTAGTAGCCCCGGCCTCAATTTCCACTCTTCCGCGGCTCGAGCGTGTCTATAAAACAGCGCCCCAGGAGTCCAATACAACGACACAACGGTTGCAGCTCGCCCATTGGCTTACCGATAAAGAGCACCCCCTGACTTCGCGCGTAATTGTTAACAGGTTATGGCAACATACGATGGGCGAGGGGATCGTACGCACCCCGAATAATTTCGGCTTTAAGGGGGCTCTTCCCACACATCCAAAACTTCTTGATTATCTAGCTTCAAAACTCCGCCGCGACGGCTGGAGTATGAAATCAATTATCAAGTTGATAGTTATGTCCAACACTTATAGGCAGGCGTCAGTCAATGTGAACCAACTGGAATACTCTCAAACGGATTCTCTGAATACAACCTGGTGGCGCGCCAACCGTAAACGCTTAGACGCCGAGCAACTTCGAGACGCGATTCTTGCAACAAGTGGACAGTTAAACCTTAAACTAGGCGGTCCCAGCTTTTTTCCGCAAATGAGTCCCGAAGCATTGGAAGGACTTTCCAAAAAAGCCGGCGCTTGGGGGACTTCGCCATTGAGTGAACGAAATCGGCGCAGTATCTACATGATGACAAAACGCTCCCGGCTTTTACCTCTAATGACAACGTTCAATTTCACAGATACCACATTACCTTGTGGTCAGCGCGACGTAACAACCGTTGCGCCTCAGGCATTAGCTTTACTTAACAATCAATTTGTCCATCTACAAAGCGCCGCTTTTGCCGATCGCCTCTTCACCTTGCATCCCGATGATTTCGATGAACAAATAAAGTCCGCGTGGCTACTCGCAATCGGTCGTCCAGCGAGCGATTTAGAGGTCAACGCGTCTAAGCAACACGTCCTAGAACAGCAGGACTACTTTAACAATACGGTTCAACTTGGCGCGGAGCGCACGGACGCACTATCGGTAAAAGGCGGTCTTTCGGTTTGGCTAGATGCTACGCAACGACTGGAACTCGATGCGGACAAACGAGTGATCTCGTGGGGTGATTCGTCGGGTTCATCACTTGACGGACAGCAGCCAATAGATGCCGTGCAGGGGGAACCGACAATTCGCCCTAGTTACGTTAGTAACGGTCTGAATGGCAAACCTGCCATCCGATTCAATGGGAAAAATCAGTATCTTAAACTAACGGCACCACCGCTATCTAAACAGGCGTTCACGATCATCGCAGTGGCCCGCGATGCCTCCGACGACAATAGACATCATGAAATATTTAGCAATTGGAATTCGCGTGGACGTTCAGTTAATTCATTATTTCTTGGTACCACTGGCAACGGCACGATCCGGTTAAGTGACGCGTTCAATTCTGCTGGTCAAATACCGGATCGTAATATTCCCTTCATATTGACTGGGTTCAACTCCGATAAATCATCGAATACTTATTTGAATGGAGCCGAATTGGCATCATCGATACCGCTAAAAGGTCGCGTGTTGGCTGGGCCTTATGTAATCGGTACCCAGGGAAATATAAATGGTGAATACTGGCTCGGAGATATCGCAGAACTCCTTGTATATGAGCGTGCACTAAGTCGTACCGAATTAAACCAGGTTTGGAGTTATCTATCTTTAAAATATAGTATCGCCTTGAAGACCGATAGTAAGAGTCCTCGACGTTTGGCATTGGCATCTCTCTGCCATGTTCTGCTGAACACCAACGAATTTATTTACATTGACTAAAAGGATTATTAAAGATGACAAAGAACTTCTTTCCCTGCGGTCAAACGAGGCGTGAATTCGTTTGGCAGATGGGCGGCGGCTTTGCCGGCTTGGCATTAAGTAGCCTTCTCGAAAATGATGGCTTTTTTAATAAACATCTTAATTCGGCGGAAAATACAAGTCCCAGCGCCCCAGGAACAGGACATTTTCCGGTTAAAGCGAAGCATGTAATATTTTTAATGATGAATGGCGCCCCCAGTCAGGTCGATACATTTGACTACAAGCCGGAGTTGCAAAAATATGCGGGTAAGTCATTACCGGAGGACAAACGATACATCAATTCAGGGAACCGCAAGGTAGGATTCCTTACGCCTGAATTCAGACCGTTCAAACCTGGTGGAGAAAGCGGACTGATGATTTCGGACTTTTTCCCAAATGTCCGCAAACATGCCGATAAGATGGCACTCATTAATTCCTGTCACGCGGACAGTCATGCCCATGGCAGTGCACTTGTGGCTATGAACACCGGCAGTACTTTTATTGGCCGGCCGTCTCTCGGTAGCTGGACGGTTTACGGGCTGGGTACGAACAATCAGAGCCTACCGGGATACGTCGTTATGATGGACAAACGGGGAGGCCCCATTTCCGGGGAACCCAACTATTCGTCAGGGTTTATGCCATCTACGTTTCAAGGTACGTTATTTCGTCCAACAGGCAATCCCATCCTCGACCTGCAAGGCCCAAACCATCTGGACCGAAAAGCACAACGGCGTCAGTTAGATCTGCTTGCTCAACTCAATCACGAGCACTTGGCAACCCGACCCGGCGCCCAAGAACTTGTCTCCCGCATCCAAAGTTACGAATTGGCATA
>PAPJ01000064.1 GCA_002709045.1 Planctomycetaceae bacterium
CACTTTTATTGGAAACGTCTTTTCAGGCTCAGGTCTTGATTCCGATGGCAACCAGTCTTTGCTTTGGGCTGATTCTTGGAACAGTATTGATTCTGTACTTAATTCCGACCTTCTATGTGCTGTATCACAAGTTGATAGGGACAATGAATTCAAAACAGATTCCGGAATTGCCTGTTCCGAAGACAATTTGAGTGCTTAGGGAAGCAGAGACAAAACTGACGTGCTGGGTCGTGCGATAACATAAGCTGCAATTAGATTTCCTAATTTGGAGACTTCAGCCTCCCCGGCGTCAACCGCCGCTTTGACAGCTGCCACATCACCTTTAATGATGACGGTTACATAACCGCCACCAAGTTTTTCTTTACCGACCACTTCCACGTTTGCAGCTTTACAAGCCTGATCAATGGCATTGAAGACTGCAGTGAACCCCTGAGTTTCAATGAATCCTAGTGCATCCAAATTATCTGTAGTCATTTCCTCTTCCTCTTGATTGATCTCATCCGTAACAGGATGGTGCACAACATTTTGTTCTAGTAGTCCGTTGTATTCTTCAGGCCCATTGATTACGGGCTGAATTTGATGTTCCGGGTTCGCCAGTATCTTAACTACAGGTTTTCCACCTAATTCGGTTGCTATTTGCTTACCCGCTTCGATGGCTGATTGCACCGCATCGATTTCACCTGAGATTTTAACCATGAAGCCAAGGAAGTCGTTAACTTCCGATTGTAATGCTTCCACATGGGCTGTTTTACACATGACATCGAGAGCGATCATTGCCGGAGTGTAACCGGTTGTCTCCAGAAAACCAATTGCCGCGTTCATAATTTATCAGAGCGTCTTTATGATGCCTGCTCCGAAAGTAAATCCGCCGCCAAAAGCACAGAGTCCAATTTTTTGGTCCTGTTCAGCAGCTGGCAGGACTTCGCTGAGACAGAGTGGAATGGTACTACTGGAAGTATTCCCGTGCTGAGCAATATTTGAGAACACAGTAGGCGAGATGCGATGTTGAATCGCATCGATGATGCGTTGGTTCGCCTGATGGGGAACCACTAGATCTAATTCTTCAATCTGCAGCTCGTCCTGCGTGCAAACACGATTAAGGCTGCTCATCATACAACGGACGGCTTCCTGAAAGACGCGTCGCCCCTTCATCTGGATAAATCCGCTATTTCGTAGTGGAACAGATAGGGTAGTGCCATCCTCACCTTTGGCCGACAATGCCGGACGATGTAACTTCGCAGCGGATTTCTCGAAATGGCTTTCGCCGTATAGAACCGTCGCAGTGGCTGCATCGCCGAACAAGATAGAAGTGTCGAAATCGTCCAGATCCAATAATGGTGAAAGAACCTCTGCTGTCGTAATCAGCACTCGGCCATTCGGAGTACTTTGCAGAAAATCATATCCCGACTGCAGAGCATACAGGTATCCACTACAGGCCGCGCTAATATCATAGGCCTGAATCATTGTTTCCTTGCCGGTTGAGAGCCCATTAAGAATACGGCAGGCCATTGATGGAGTCATCGACATGGGGCTGGTTGTTGAGCAAATCAATAGATCAATATCGTCAATCAGCAGGCCTTCCTGTTCCAGAACCTTTTGACATGATCCGACCGCCATACTGATGGCATCTTCGTTTTGATCCACCCAATAACGCTGGCGAATTCCTGTACGGCGAATAATATCCTCATTGGTCATCTCAGTGTTTTCGCCAAGTAGGAATTCATTGGTGATCAGTTTACTTCCTTGGTTGTACTGGACTTGTGACAGTCCCACTTCAAAGGCACGACGTTTAGGAAGTGAATGAGTAAGGACAATGGTGTTTTCCGATTTTCGCCGAGTCAGGATTGGTCTGCCGTGTTGTTCCTGAGTAATTGGTTTGGGCCGAATACTGGCATCGGTAGAGAGCTTCAACATTGCAGCTCCTACTTTGACGGTTTCGCCAACTTGACAGAGGATTTCACTGACGACGCCATCGACCGGACTGGTTATCTCAAAGACGCTCTTTGTGGCCTCCACCGTGGCAACAGGATCTCCGCATTCGATTTCTTCGCCAGGTTGGATAAGGATTTCGATAACTTCTACCGATTCGTCTGCCGGTCCGGAACCGATGGCTTCGATATATTCAACACCGGCTTCTTTCACAGGAATTTCTTCCCAGTCTAAATCGAGATTGAGTAATTCGGCAGCCACAGCTAATGTGCGTTTGAATCCCGGCAGTACTTCCGTTTGATTTTCGAAGTTGCAGGGGATAAATGTATCAGGTCGTGTAACTCGTCGAACAGCAACCGGCACCTTTGCATTTTCAGCAACCGTGGCCACGATTTCCGAGCCTAATCCACAGGTCTGATTGTCTTCATGAACTACAATCAGACGGGCTGTCTTTTCAGCAGACGACAGGATCAGTTGTTGGTCCCAGGGAGTCAGGCAGCGAAGGTCGATAACATCGGATTCGATGCCGACTTGTTCCAAGGCATCCGCAGTTTTTTCACAGACTGAAACAGTATTACCCCAGCCAACAATGGTAATGTCTCTTCCTGAACGTTTTTTATGACCAACTCCCAGAGGGACAAATTGATCGTGTACATTCTCTGAAGTCGATTGTTTTGAGTCATTGAGGAGTGTTTTTGGATAGAAAAATATCGTAGGACGTTCCGACTTGAATGCTGCATTGAGTAACCCTGCTGCATCATGGGCGGACGATGGCATGACCACATCGACTCCCGGACAGTGAGCCATGACAGATTCATGAGTTTGAGCATGATAAGGGCCGAGGCCGGGGCGATAGCCGCCACAGGCAATCATCACAATGACAGGAACGGAAGTCTGTCCGTCTGTACGCCAGTGAATGGTCGCCAGTTCGTTGACGATTTGATTGTAGGCCGTGGGCATGAAGTCAGCGAATTGGATGAATGCAACAGGACGCTGGCCAACCATGGCTCGTCCGATCGCTGCTCCCACAATCGTTGACTCACTCAACGGAGAATTCATTACCCGACCAGGGAAACGAGTGCTTAATCCTTTGGTAACTCCGAAGACGTCGCCTTTGGGATCTTCAATATCCTCGCCATAAAGTGTTACACGTGAATCATCGAGAAGATGATTTGTGAGAACTTCCCGCAGAGCTTCTTTCATGTTGATTTGCGGGAGGTCATCCGAGCCAAACTTTTCTTTGGACGGATGCGTCACTTCAACAGGATGTTGTCGGGATGCATCCAGAGATGCTAATGGTGTTTTTGCATCGAGGGCCTCCTGTTCCGCAGCTGCCAGCTGGTCATCCACCTGAGACTGAATAATATTCAATTCCGACTCGGTCAATCCCATCGACAGTAATTGCTGTTTTGCTGAGCGAATTGGATCCCCATTGAGTTGTGCTTCGTCGATATCATCTTGATTGCGGTAGACGGTTTGATCATCGGCATTGGTATGACTGGTCAGTCTTTCCACCTCAAAGACAATCAGTGCCGGTTTGCTGGTGGCCCGGATTTCAGCCACAATTTCGCCAACATACCGGTTAGCCGTTACTACATCAGTTCCGTTGATGTAGTGAATCGGCATGCCAAAGAAATCGGTAGCCTGTTTTCCGTCCGGTAGTGAATAGAATGTTTTGCCTTGAGTTGTCGTCGAAATAGCCCATTTGTTGTCCTGCACCATAAATAGCACTGGTAGACTGGACCGAACCGCTTCACCGACTGCCTCCAGCCATTCTCCTTGCTGGGTGGTTCCGTCACCCACGCCACAGTAAACCAGCGGAGTATTTTCCACTTCTTTAATGGCTGCAGCAGCACCAACAGCCTGTAATGCATTGTTTCCGGTCGGCGTGACCATGCTTAGTATGTGCAGTTCAGGGTCATTGAAAAACGCACTCATGCGCCTTCCGCTGCCAGGTGAAAATTCGTTGCAGAGCAACGTATCGAAAAATGTTCTGGGAGATAATCCCCGGGCGACAAGGAGAGCACGGTCGCGGTAATGGCAATGCAGCCAGTCTTCAGTGGTCAGATGATTAGCCAGAACAGCGGTGCCTTCATGGCCTCCACCAGAGAGGTGGAAAAAGGCTTCCCCTCGACTGGTGAGCTCCTGCTCAATACGATCAATTCCGCGCGCTAACAGCATATTGCGATAGAGCGTCAGCAGCTGATCACGATCCATCAATAGCCACTTTATATGAAAAGCGAGGTAGCCGATTACCTTAACGGCAACCTACTATTCCCCCCGAATTAACTTCTAACGCTATGATTCTAGCGAAAATGGCTATTTGCACGCACTACGAATTTGCCTGTTTTAACATCCCAAAATGGAAATGTAGGGAATTATTTTCGACCTATTGATTGGCAATTTCTACGTCCAGAAGTCGTTTTCCTTCACGCAGAACGAAATCCGGGTCCATGAATGGTTCGTAATTGACATCTTGCCAGCGGACCAGACCGTTTCCATCGATGATGAATGTTCCGTGTAGCGGTTGTTCTTCAAAGTCATCGTATGCACGATATTGTTTGAATACACTTAGTTCCGGGTCATTAACAATCCGAAAGGAGATTTTTCCGTCAAAGTTATTAATTGACTGCTTCAGGCCTTCGTCATCATCGCTACTTACAGCGATTACCTGGAATCCCGCCTCTTCAAAATCAGCAATTTTAGGGATGAATTTCTGAATTTGTTCCGTACAGGAAAGGCAACCTGCCCCCAGATAGAAAATCACGATCGTGGGTTTGTTATTAAATTCTTTGGCACTGATGAAACGCTTGTTACGGTGATCCCGTAATGTAAACTCTTCGGCAGGTGAAGGGCTCCATCGAAAAGGTCCTAAATCATCCAGATTAACCCGCTCGCCGACATCGTCCTGGATGACAGCTTCTTTTTTCCATTGCCCGTCACATCCCAGACTGGCGGCGAGTGCGGATACCCGATCAAAGACTGGGGATTGGAGATCAATGGAACCGGAGATGTCTCGCAGAGAATCAAATGCTTCTTTTGCCCGATCCATCTTTTCAGATTCTACAAGCAGTTCAATCCAGTGACAGAGAGGCTGAACTTCATGTTCATGAGAATTGACATGATCCTGGCCGGTTTTGAGGGCACCATTCTTGTCTCCATTCGCCAGTTGAAGTTTGGCGAGAATCATGCGATCGATGGTTCCACCCTTTTTGAGTTGTGCTTCAGCTTCTTTTGTTTCATCTTTGACCAAATGCTGGTAACCAGTGATTGCGGCCAGAGCTTGTTCGCATACGCGAACCTTTGCGTCCCAGGGTCGTCGGGCATCATTCTTGGCTTTATCGATTGCCTTCTTTTTATCAGCTTCTTTTTTCTTGTCGTCTTTATTTTGCTCGTCGGTTATTTTCTTCTCGGCAGCTTCTTCGGCTTTTGTGCGTTCAGTCTGGTTGTGAGCTAAAAGCTCGCTGAGCTTAACCTTGAGTTCATCAGCTTTATCGTTTTGTTCCAACATGACATAAGAAATGCCGACATATTTCCAATGTTTTACTTTCTCGGTTTCGTTTGTTGTTTCTTCCAGATAAGGAGTTTGACTGAGATCCACCATATCCTGCCAACGTTCGTACATGTACAAAGTTGTAAACAGTCGTGCTCTGCCGTAGTAAGAACTGCCTCGCCGGCTTAATGAATTGTATTTTGGATGTCGAGGGTTTTCCGTCATGTTCTTGGATAGATTGATGGCATCGTTGACACGGCCGATGTGTAGCATATTTCGGATGCACCATTCATTGTTGTGAGCATAGTTATGAATTTGGTCAGGCAAAAGGCGGTCACGCATCATGTGAGCATGATCGGTTCGGGCAGAAGCTTCTTGTTGCCAAACGGCATCTTCATATCGTTTGAGTCGTGAGAAGATGTGTCCGGGCATGTGCCACATATGAGCTATTCCAGGAGTGGTTTGACCACAAACACTTGCCGAAGTGACAGCCGTTGACGGATCTTTATAGTCCCACAAGTGGATTCGGTAGTGATGAGAAGGATGCTTAGGATTAATCGTAAAAATTTGTTGCAGAATCGAATCAATCGCCACATGGCTAGTGATGGGAATATCACTGTAACGATTGCTCCACAGTTGCAATGCCAGAAATGCTTTCGACTCAGTATTTTTCGGATATTTAATACAGATCTCTTCAAGTGCCTTGGTGTACTTTTCAGCGCGTTCTTTCTTCTTCCCCGGATCGGCATTTTGGTAGGCGGTTAATGCTTCAATGAATCGCGACTCGATATCGGTGACACCTTCTTTTCGCTTCTGTGCTTCTTCCATGAAGAATTTCGACCGCTTGGAATTGTTGAAGTTAGCCATAGACATGCCCCAAAATGCCATTGCACAGTCGGGATCGATTTTGTTGACCTGACGAAAAGCACGCTCCGCTTCCAGATACCAAAAACCATGAAGTGCAGATACGCCCTGATTGAAAAACTTTTGTGCTTCTTCATTTTTGGTGGTGATAGGGAAATCGACATTCGCCATTCCGGGAATAAGGTAGGCCTGCTGACGTGGTCCTTCGTTGAATGCCTCACCATGATACGAATGTCCGGCAAGCGGCCCCGCTGTGTTTTCTTCATTCTCGTCAGTGGCCTTAGCACCTTCCTGTGCGGGTCCATCATTTGGTTTCACATCTTGTTTATTATCCTGTCCCTGTACGAGGACCGGCTGGAATGCAAATAGGATCAAAGAGAGAATATTCAACAATTTAAATTTCATAAGGAGAGTCTCGATAAGGAGAATCCTGGAAAGGATTGGGAATGTTTACAGTGATAATAGATATTTAACGTAATCTGATTCGATAAGATTCGCTATAACACCTTCCGGAAATGATAAATTAACAGCTTTTTTTTAGGCTAATCAATACTAACGGTTACCTGCTCGCCGTCAATTTCTATTTCATCGTCATTGTATAGCTTTCGCTTGCGAGCCGTGCAGACTTCCCCGTTAACTTTGATAAGGCCACCCTGAATTAATACTTTGGCGTGACCACCGCTTTGAACAAACTGCAGAATTTTGAGGAAGTGGTCCAGACGTACATACTGCTGTGTTTCAGCTGGATGTTCTGGAGAATTCGTGTGTCGAGTATCGGCCATGGTTTCCAATAAGTCACTTAATTTTGAAAGTGGCGATAACGGGGTAGTGATCACTGATATCCCGTTCACTTTCTTCGATCTGATAGAAAATATTGTAGTGATCTTCATCCTGCTTACCTCGTAAAACTAAATCTTTACGACGCTCGATAGAATGAAACGAAAGATCAGATTGTTCACGGGAGTCTTTAAGTAGTTCAGGACTAACCAAAATATGATCAAACTGAGTGCCAATCATATGAGTGGCACGTTCGGACTCTTTCAGTTTGGTATGCAAATCGATCAAATCGCCTACTTGATCACTTCCTTTTTTACCGCAAAGAACTGCCAGATCCTGATCCAGAGCATATTCATGGCATTCACACAGCGTGTTGATATCTCCGAGAACAATAATATTTTCCTGTTTTTTAATATGAGGCTGGATCCAGTAGTTGATCAACCGGCACTGCCGCAGTCGGGGTTCTTCCCCACGCGTACCTGCTCGAAGATGCACGTTGCATAAGGTAATTTCATGTGTGTTGCCTTGGTGAGTCCATTGAAAAGTGGCAAACAGATGTTTAGACAAATTGTAGTAGTGCTTACTTTCATACATCTCATCTGTCTGGTTTCGACGTTCTTTGTGAATAAGCCCGCTTTTATAGATCAAAGCCACATCTTGTTCGGTGTATGTATCGCGTCCCTGAATAAAAGCGACTTTATAGTTCTGGTCATGCCCGTCACGTAATTGTTTTGTTAGTTCCTGAACGACCTTTTCGTTTTCTATCTCCTGCAGGGCTAACACTGTAGGGTTGATGGCAGCAATCACTTTAGCCGTTTCCGTCACACGCCAGTCCCAGTCCTTTTGCGTGGGTGCAGAGAGTTTTTTTGCTAAAGCAGATTCGTTGTCAGACTGGTCGTGATCAAAGAACCATTCGATATTCCAAGTGCCTATGACAATGTTTTCCGGAGCGGGGTCGGCGGCGGAAGCCGAGGGAGAGAATAATGCGAGCAGTAGAAAAATTACTGTCATCGCTGCGAAGTGATTTTTCATGGTCTGGTTGATTCGTTAATCGAGTTGCATGATAAATAGAAGTGTAGGAAGACTTCCCAATTGTTAAGTTATTGTAGCTAACCACCGGAAGAGTTCCACAGATCAATATCCCTGCTTTTTTGCAACTGATTTCAGATGACCTATACAGTTCCTTTTAATCGCCCCTATCTAACTGGATACGAATTGGATTACGTGTCTCAGGCAATAGAGAATGGAGATTTGTCTGGAGATGGTCTGTTCACACATCGATGCTGTGAATTGCTCGAAGAACGATTAGATTCTCATCGTGTGCTTTTGACACCTTCCTGTACGGCGGCATTGGAAATCTCCATGTTGCTTTTGGATCTGGCTGAAGGAGATGAAGTTATCCTCCCTTCGTTTACGTTTGTCTCGTCCGCGAATGCTGTGGTCTTAGCCGGTGGTGTGCCTGTTTTTGTTGATGTTGATCCCGGAACATTGAATCTCGACCCGCTACAAGTTGCGTCAGCAATCACAGAACGGACACGCGCCATCATGCCGGTTCATTATGCAGGAGTTGGGTGCGATATGGACGCTTTGATGGCACTTGCCCGAAATCATGACTTAGTGGTTGTGGAGGATGCGGCACAGGCATTAAATTCGTTTTACGACCAGAAAGCATTAGGGACGATCGGTAATCTGGGGACATTCAGTTTCCACCAAACTAAAAATTTCAGCTGTGGTGAAGGCGGAGCGCTTTGTGTCAACGATGAGTCGTTGATTGACCGGGCGGAAGTTATTCGAGAAAAAGGGACGAACCGCAGCAGGTTTCTCAAGGGACATGTCGACAAATATACCTGGGTCGATCGGGGCTCATCATACCTACAGGGAGAATTGGCCGCCGCATTTTTGTATGGACAGTTAGGAGCGATGGACGTGATTACTCAAAGGCGTCAACAATGCTATCAAACATACAAGCAGCAACTAACTTCACTGATGGAGAAAGGTTTACTGCAACTGCCGGTTATTCCGGAGCATTGTCAGAGTAATTATCACTTGTTCCATATTTTGCTACCGACGCCGGAACAACGAGATGCTTTACTAAAGCACCTCAATGCAATGGGCATTCATGCGGTTTTTCATTATGTCCCGCTTCACAATTCACCTGCCGGAATTCGATTTGCCGGAAAAGAAGTCAGCCTGCCAGTCACCGAGTCGATTAGTGCTCGACTGTTACGGTTGCCAATCTATCCCAATCTTGAATCCGATTTGCAGCAGTTAGTCGTGGATGAAATCAGGAGTTTTCTAGACTCATAACCGTCTTAATCGCTAGAGCCCGAACGTGATGATGTTCGCTCAGAGGTTATCTTTATCCGGACCTGATTATCGAACGTTGCCTGCGCAGGTGCCGTACTAGGATTAAATGAAGATCTTCTAGTTAGACATCTTTTTTAGCGGTTCTTTACTGATAAGTAATTACTTTTACACAATTCATGACTGAGCAAAAGACAATACTGGTAAGTGCTTGCGGTTCGTCGATCGGACTGGAAGTTCTACGTTCTTTGCATCAGGCCAATCTTCCGATTCGAGTTATCGGGACAGAGGTTTCCTGGTGGGGAAAGCGGGTGGCTCAGCAGTATTGTGATCAAGTGCTGATTCTTCCTCATGGTAATGATCCAAATTACCTGATGTCGATCAAAGAGACAATCGCAGAGCAATCAGTTGATTTGGTGTTTATCAATACTGAACCTGAGCTCGAAGCAATTGTTGATAGCCGTGATGAGTTTGGTGTTGTGATGTCCTGCCCGGCAGAACATGGATTACGAGCCTGTTTGAATAAGCAGGTCCTGCACGATCGATTAGCCGGTCGTGCATTAACTGCCGCAACGATGGTGGTTCATGATCAGGCAGACTTAGAGCGGGCGATCGAAACTTTGGGAATTCCGTTTTGGCTGCGATGTGCCGAAGGTCCGCGTGGTCGGGGCAGTATGATAGTGGAACATGCCGATGATGGTATGTTTTGGATGGATTACTGGCGTCGGCGCGATGCAGCTGACGATGTTTGGTTGGCTCATGAATACCTGCCGGGGAGAAATCTTAACTGGACATCGGTGTGGCGCGATGGCGAGTTGATTGCAGCGGCTTGTGGAGAAAGATTGAAGTATTTTCTCTCTCAGGTTGCCGTTAGTGGTGTCACGGGAAATGTATCCCATTGCCAATTAGTGGATAGCTCCACAGTAACACCGATTGCAAGCCAAGCCGTCCGCCTGACAGACGAAATACCACACGGTATCTATGCGGTGGATCTGAAAGAAGATAATCTGGGTGTCCCAAAGGTAACTGAGATCAATGCTAGGCAGGCATTTCGTCCATTATTGTATACCCAGGCAGGGATTAACTTTTCTGAATTGTTTGTCAAAGTGATGCTCTGGCAGAATGAGGATGAGTTTGACCCGGCTGTTGTGAAGGTTGGTTTGGAAATGATCCGAGGTATGGATTTTGAGCCAATCTTTCGGGAACCGAAAACGGGAGGAGCGAGTTAATGCCGAAGCCAAATCTATCGATTGTCGTTCCCTGTTACCGTAGCGGTGACTGGTTGCCTGAGCTGGCAAGTCGCGTTAAGTCGGCGATGGGTACCCGGGATTGGACGTATGAGTTGATTCTTGTCAATGATTGTTCACCAGACGCGACTTGGAAGGTAATTCAGGAAATAGCCGATTCGGATGAAAGCGTGAGGGGAATCAATCTAGCCTTTAATACCGGACAATTCAGAACCACCTTTTGTGGCCTGCAGCAAGCGACAGGTGAAATGATTGTTACGATGGATGACGATTTACAACAACCCCCCGAAGAGATTCCGGCGTTGGTCAGTGCGCTGCAAGCTGACGCGAATCTTGATGCTGTTCTGGCGAAATATAATGAGAAAAGGCATAGTCTGTTTAGAAAATTCGGCTCTGCTGTCATGAACATGCTCTTTCGCCTTTCTTATGGTAAGCCGAAGGAAATTCGTAGTACGACGTTTCGAGCAATACGTCCGCAACTGGTAAAGTCGATTTGCCAGTACTCCACGGTCAATCCAAATATCAACCCATTGATTTTTCAGACGACCAGAAAACTTAAGTCAGTTAGTGTCAGACACGAAGACCGGAAACAGGGACGAAGTGGCTATGGAATCTTTAAGTTGTTCCGGCTGATGACAGATAATATTCTGAGTGTCTCCACCTTACCATTGAAAATCGTTACTTCCATTGGATTGCTAGCTGCGTTTGGCAGTGTTGTACTTGCTCTGTACTATTTGTATCGCTATTGGTCAGGTGATGGTATCGGGAACGTACAAGGGTTTGTGACTCAAGTACTACTGATCAACTTCTTCGGCGGCCTGACTTTGCTTTCTGTGGGACTGCTCGGAGAATATGTCATTCGCATCATGGATGAAGTTCGGGGGCGACCGCGATTCATGGTTAAGGAAACGACTGATTCGGAGGCTTCCTGATGAGTGAAGCTCTGTCTGGAACAATTACTATCCAGCAGGAAGCTCGCCGGATTTGGTTGACCGTTCTAATCGGAGTTATCCTGTGTTTCGGTGTAGTAATGGTAATGCCGTCGACTTATGCGGCAGTAGATGATCTTGGCGTCCAGATGGTTCTTGCCGGCGAGGATGGTTTTGCACCGGCGGCTGAAGTCCCTTTTCTGTCACTGACACTTAACTATGTCCTGTTATTTCTGTATCGCTGGATTCCAGCCGTTTCCTGGTATGGTCTGCTGCTGGTGACGACTCAGGCGGTTGGTCTTTCACTGCTATTTTATAGTTTGATTGCTAAGATCAGAGAGATTCCCTGGTTGGGACTGGTCTTTCCTTTCTTTCTGATTTTCAGTGTTTACACGTTACTGATGGTGACCTTTACTCAGGCAACGCTAACTTTGATTTTTGGCGTTGCGGCAGTTATTGCTTCAAGATATTCATATGATCCCTGGCCGGTTAAGACCCGTCGAGGCCTGGCTCTGCTTCTGCTGTGGGCTCTATTGTGGCGTTGGAAATTCGGTATCTATTGCCTTGTGTTCTTTGCGCCACTGGTAGTTGTACAACTTCACCAACTACGTCAATATTTGGGCCTTCTCTTAATCGTCCTTTCTATTGTGGCCTGTGATCGGATTGTGAATCATATGACTGCATCCCCGGTATGGAAGCAATACATCGAGTTTTATGACACCCGTGCTAAGTTATTTGATATGCCTGGTGGGCGGGTCGGAGGAGAACTGACGGCGCCTCTGGAGGCTGCTGGATGGAACGAAAACGATTATCGCCTGATTCGTGATACCTGGATGTTGTACGATGAAAACTTGGTATCTAAAGAATCAATGAATGCTTTTATGAATGCTGTTGCCCTCCAAGGCGGAGCAACTATTACTGAGCAAATCGAAAATAACCTTCGCGAAAATTCATCGTTGCTCAAAGCATTCCTGCCAATCGGGATCGCGATTGTCCTGTTGGGAATCAGGTCCTGTTTGGATGATCCACTTTTATTGCGTAAGCTGCTTGCTGTCACCCTGTTTATCATTCCCGTTTTGTTTCTCGCTTACTTCAGACTGAAACCCAGAATCCTGGTCCCGATTTTTCTCTATGGTTTCTGTCTTTTGAATACATGGATGATTAGTGAGGAAACGATAGATGGTTTTGCAGGCTGGGGGCAAAAGGTGAACCTTACTTGGATTCACTTTGTGGCCTTTATCCCGATCGTCATAGGGTTAGGGGGGAGCTGGTTAGTTGTAAAACAACAGTGGGATGATACGTACCAGCAGAAGACAGCGTTAACAGACGCAACGTCGTTTATTGCAGAACTGAACCAACCGGTGACATTATTGAGAACTCAAGTCGGTGCTCTGCCGGGCTGGGAGGGAGTGCATCCGTTTTCGCGGATAAATGACAGTAAGGATCTAAGGATTGTTCCGGCCGGGTGGCAAGTTAGATCTCCCCGCTATTATCGAATCTTGAACGAGTTGGGTTTTGCTACCGGGTCAGAATTGATTGCTGGTTTTGCGATTGCGCCCGATGATGGAGAGTATTTCGTTCAGCGTTTTAACCGCAGGCGGGGAATGGTTGAGTTTTATAGTGAACAGTGGCTGGACTATCTGGAACGGCATCATGCTGATCGCTGGCTAAATAATCCTCAGTTGGATGTCGTTACCATAGGAGAGTCCGGCCGGAATCCCCAGAAATTATCGCTGTTAAAACTGATGCCAAAAAGTGAGGAAGAGAAGTTACTGGAATTACTGTTTCCGGAATAACTTTGCCCGAGCTTGAGGTAGACCATCCTGAACGGATGTGTACCCGCGTTTTTGCAGGATACTGTTTGCTTCGAAAAGGCGTTGCTTTGTCCAGTTCTGCTGTTCTGCTTTACTGATGATCGAACCGGTTAATAGAAGTACATAGTCGGCACTTGTTTGTTCAAGCGGTTTCTTCCAGTTGTCACCAGAAGCGGCAAATTGACGAGTGCGGAAGTTGTAGCCGGTTTCCTGATCTGAAAGAGTTGCGCTGTAATAGTGAATTTGGTTGTAGCGTCCGGGCAGGATCAGCATTCTGGAGTCTGCCGGTACTTGTGTATTGAGCGATTCAATGACCGATTGTATGGTCGCATGGTGCATCGCACTATACTGCCGACCCCACTGATGGGGCGTGGAAATCTGCAGCCGTAGTGGGTGGTAACTGTCATTGTAGGGAGCACACCAAATACATGGCAGTATCACGATCGCTCCAATCACGATACGTTTGCACGTGGATTCCTGAAGCCAGGAACGATAGTGGTGATATATCAGTGAACAGGCGATCACCATTGCCGGGATGCTTAACAACATGTAGTGATGATAAGGGCGCGCTTTAAATTGCAGTAGTGTGGCTAATGCGGCAACTAGAGAAAAACCTGCCAAACGCCAGGAAGGCACGTTTGTTGCAGTCGCTGTCTTTAGCCACTTACCACGCCTACTGAACAGTATTACGGTGATAAGCGTGCTAATCCATAGGGATTCATCGTGACGTACCTGAGTATAGAGGTTTAGTATCCATGATTGTTCTGTACCGTACTGCCCGGCAGTTTTTAATCCCTCAGTTAACCAGACCAGACTATTGCCCATACAAAGTATTGCCAGAACCAGAGTCACAATAGCGGTAATTGGAATGAGCAACAGTCGCTTCCATGAGTGTAGTCCGGATTTTTTTTGACGTTGCTCGGCGAGTAAATATACGAAACCCAGACTGAGTAACCCGGCTTGTTGTTTGGTGAAGACTGTCAGACCGATTGCTGCTCCAAAGAGAATTAATACCCAGAGGGACTCGGTGTTATTTACAGGACGTCCACGCCATAGGATTAGCCCGAGAAGCCAGGGAATGACTGCAAGACTTTCTGTTACTCCGGTCAGTCCATCAAATTTTGTTAGCAGTACAAACGTCCAAAAGATGCTGAAGTAAGTTAAAACTTTGCAGTGCGTATGTTGCCGGACAACCCATCCGGTTAACAAACACACCATGATCAGCGCGGATTGATAGAAAGACTGTAATGCTGTCAACTCCTGTCCGAAAATACGCATTACGGATGTCCAGATGGCATAGACACCAGGGAAATAGCTGTAAATATTTTCAGACACAGGGTGGTTATTAACCATATCGCGGCTGTAGCAGAGGTAGTAATACCAATCCACGCCCCCCACAGCTTCCCGGCTGATTGTGAGGTACCTGACACACGTAACCGTCGCTGCCGTAGCAAGAAGTGCGAGTAGCGTTTTGGTATAGGCTCGGTGGTATTGGCCGTGTCGGCTTTCGGCAGGAACTATCTTCAACAGCGGAAAAAACAAAATTAATCCGGCCATTGAGATCGCCAGAGCTTCGAACGTCGTCGTCTCTCTGGTGACAGATAGATGTAATATGCAAAGCACACTAAACGTTAGCAGTGCGCAGATTGCTCCCATCCATTGATAGCGGGAGTTTGCCGAGAGGAAGTCGTTTGGTTTCATAGTGGTATATATCGTATCAAATGCTCAGGCAAACCAGCATCTATTACAAGTTCTTTGGGATGCCTTAGTTGGTTTTGGCCTGTCGTTTCAGCTAACATGAAGAGGTACTTTTCATATTCATCAGCACATTGGTTAAGGATCTACGAATGGCATTCAGTCGACGAGAGTTCATTCAAACTACAACAGCAGCGGCGGCTGCAGCAATCGTACCGGCAGTGTCAGCCACAGCCAAGGCATCTGCAAAACGCCTTCCACTGATTGACACGCACCAGCATCTGTGGGATTTGGATCTGTTTCAGCCTCCCTGGCTTTCAGGAGCTCCTGATGTACTAGCGCGTAGTTACGTTACGAGTGACTATAAGAAGGCGACACGGGCTGTTAATCTTGTCAAAGCGGTTTATATGGAGGTGGATGTCAATCCTAAGAATCAGGTGAAAGAGGCGGAGCATTTAATCGCTTTGTCGAAAGATCCTCGTCATCCTACGGTGGCTGCTGTGATTTCCGGTCGACCCGGCGAAGAAAGTTTTGCTCCTTATATTTCCAGATATAAAGATAGCCAATATATCAAAGGGGTCCGTCAGGTTCTGCACGTGGATTCAGCTCCCCGTGGGCTCTGTCTTAGCGGCCAGTATGTGAAGTCGGTTCAGTTGTTAGGCAGTATGGGCAAGAGCTTTGATCTCTGCATGCGCCCGACTGAATTGTCGGATGGTGCAGCACTGGCTGACAAAGCTCCGGATACCCGACTGATTGTTGATCATTGTGGTAACGCCGATCCAAAAGCATGGTTGAAAGAGCCTAGTGAAGAACCATGGCATGAAGTTGATCAGTGGAAGCGAGATATCGATCTATTAGCAACGAAAAATAATATCATCTGCAAGATTTCAGGGATCGTTGCTCGTGCTCCTAAAGATAACTGGGGACCGGAAACACTTGCACCGATTGTGAATCATTGTTTGCAAGCATTCGGACCGGAGCGAGTGATCTTTGGTGGTGACTGGCCGGTATGTCGTATTGTTGCCAGTTACAAGCATTGGGTAGATGCTTTGAAGGAGATAATTTCAGAGCGTCCCTATCAAGAACAACGAAAGCTGTTGCACGATAATGCAGAACGGCTTTACGTCATCTAAGCTGTCATTTCCTCATGATTGTTCAGAAATGATCGGGCCCCGTCAGGAAACATGACGGGGTCTTTTCTTTTCCCGCGCAAAGTTTGCACTGCTATTGCCACAGATGTTGAATTACCGGTATTCTCCAACTCGCTAATAAAATAATTTGCTCGGTTTCCTAGCTGAATTTTGAATAATGAATACGAATCGTCCTGTACCTTTGCTGGATGTACCTCGAGGTAATGCTCCAATGCGGGAGAAGTTTCTTGAGGCGCTGGCAAATGTCGTTGATTCCGGTCGTTTTCTTTTTGGACCGGATGTAAAGAAACTTGAAGAGGAATGCGCTCGATGGTCCAATGCCCGTTTCGGTGTTGGATGTGCATCTGGCAGTGATGCAATTCTCTTATCCTTAATGGCTGTCGGGTTGCGAGAAGGGGACGAAGTAATCTGTCCCAGCTTTACGTTCTTTGCCACAGCCAGTGCTGTCAGTCGCCTTGGAGGTGTGCCGGTCTTTGTTGATATTGATCCGACAACTTTTAATATTGCGCCTGCTGCACTTAAGGCTGCCATTACTGAGAAGACCAAAGCTGTTATCCCGGTTCACCTGTTTGGACAATGTGCTGACATGGATGAGATCATGTCCATTTGTGACCGGCAAGGTTTAGTGGTGATCGAAGATGCAGCGCAGTCCATTGGTGCTAATATCAATGGCCGGCCGGCCGGAGCATGGGGACACTGTGGTTGTATAAGTTTCTACCCAACCAAGAATCTGGGCGGTATGGGTGACGGCGGAATGATTGTTACCAATGATGAAGAACTGGAAGATCGACTGCGTTTGTACTCCGGTCACGGTATGCGCCCTCGGTATTATCACAAAGTCATTGGAATCAATAGCCGTTTGGATTCAATGCAGGCAGCTGTTCTCAATGTAAAGATCACTCACCTCGATGATGCCGTTGCCGGTCGACAGAGAAACGCCAATTTGTATCAGGAATTGTTCTCGCTGGCCGGGCTCGGCGACGAAATTACTTTGCCTGTCGCAAAGTTCGGGGAAGGGCATGTTTGGAATCAATTTACGATTCGGGTACATGCAGGGAGGCGAGATGAATTGAAGGCGTTCCTGACAGAAAAGAATATTGGTAGTGAAATTTACTATCCTGTTCCACTTCATATGCAAAAGTGCTTTCAGTCACTGGGATACCGACCGGAAGATTTGCCGGAAACGCTTAAAGCCTCCAAGGAAGTTTTAAGTTTGCCGATCTTCCCGGAACTCGAAGCGGACGAAATAAAGATTGTTGTTGATCAGGTGAAGCAGTTCTTCGCGATCGCACAGCGACGAGCAGCTTAAGTGCTGGATGCAACAATCAACTGCCGTTAGCTTGCAGCTCATGAAAACAGACCTGCGTTAAGACTTTCTTAATGCGGGTCTGTTTTTTTAATTCTCGCGGCTAATACGGATGCTGCATCGGTGATAAGGTGCTCTGTCTTACCACCAGTTGTCAGATCTTTGATTTGTACGGAATCACGAGCTAATTCATCTTCACCGGCAATAATCGCATAATCAAAGCCTCTGCTATCAGCGTATTTGAGTTGCTGCCCCAGTTTTTTGGTATCCGGATAAACTTCGACATTGATTCCTGCGGATCGCAGGCTGGCAGCGATCTCCAGATACTTGCCGAGAGCGCTTTTGTCAAAATAAGTGATCAGTACGTCAGCCGGTGTCTTAACTTTGGCAATGATGCCTAGTTCTTCCATCGCAGCCAGTAACCGGTCTAATCCGAGTGAAGCTCCGATCCCTGGTAGCTGCCGTTTCGTGTACAGTTCAGCCAGATTGTCATATCGACCTCCACTACATACCGAACCGATACCCGGCAGGTCATCGAGGAAGGTTTCGAAGATTGCGCCGGTGTAATAGTCCAATCCCCGGGCAATAGCTACATCGAGTTTGATGCGGTCGGAAGGAACACCCCCTGCCAGCATACCGGTTAGAATTTGCTCGAGCCGCTCGACGCCTTCCTGCCCCAACTCGTTATCTGCCACGAGGGGTCTGAGTTGTTCAAGAATTTCTTGATGGGTACCTTCCAGGGCAGCCATGGCCAGTACAGCGCGGGCCTGTTGTTCAGTGGTACCGGCTGTTGTTACCATTTCTGTCAGGACTTTTTCCGCACCAATTTTACCGAGCTTGTCCAGACTGCGAAGGACCGGAGTTGCCTGCTCGGATAAGCCCTCTTTTTCCAGCAGTCCGTTGAGAATCTGCCGATTATTTACGTGAATTGTGAACCGTTCGAAGCCAATGGCAGATAATAAAGCGTTGATGACCAGTCCGGTTTCAATGTCCGCGGCTACAGAGAGTGTGCCAATAGTATCGAAGTCGCACTGCATGAATTCCCGATACCGTCCCCGCTGCGTATTTTCACCGCGCCAGACAGGAGCGATGTGATAACGCTTGAAGGGTGTTCCCAGATCGTTAATATGCTGAGCCACAAAACGGGCAAGTGGTACGGTCAGGTCAAAACGCATTCCAACATCACGTCCACCATGATCCTGGAATTTGTACAGTTGCCGATCCGTTTCATCGCTACCTTTACCTGTCAGGATCTCCAGGTATTCCAGGGTGGGAGTATCGATTGGGCCGAATCCAAAGCTACGATAAACTTCTTTTGCAGTCTGAATAAGCTGCTCGCGCGGAATCATGGTTTCCGGAAGATAATCCCGAAAGCCTTTTAGAGTCCGGGGTTGGATGAGTTGCGGTTTTTTAGGTTTATCTGAATTGCTCATGATCAGTCGTTAAACAATGACAGGCAGAGGGTTTGGTTGAGGGCTGCGAATGCTGCCGTTGTTTTTAGTCTGCAGGACGGCCTCTGCATATTCGTGAACCTGCTCAGGCGTTTCGAAGTAACGATCGTAGGTCCAGTCATCCTCGTATTCGCAGTTATTAGTTGTGTATTCGCGACAGATTTGTGGTCGCGTTTCATAAATCCCACAGAGGTTATCATCACGAAGATGACGACAGTCAGTGTGAACCATGATGTACCAATCGTCGTCGTCACTGAAGATGCTGGCACGGTCGTGAACTAAATACCAACGTAAAAAATCAAAGTCTTCCGCATCCTCGGGTGTCTCGATGGGAAGCGCAAAGTATCGACAACACTTGGCGGTGCAGTATTCACAGAGGACTTCCCCATCCTTAAGTTCTTCACGAGTCGGTTTAGTGCGAATCATCAATTTTCTGGTGGCATAAATTACAGGGGGATTTCAGTAGTACCGTCGGAAGCTGGCATAACGAAGATTTTACCGTCTCCCATCCTGCCAGTCCGGGCAATCTCGGAAATCTTCTCAACAATCTCCTCGACTCTTGTTTCATCAACCCAAAGCGTGATCTCCACTTTAGGAAGAAATGCTGTCGCATATTCGTTGTCGTTGTACTCCTGAAGACGTTCTTGTTGACGGCCGTAGCCTTTAACCTCGCGGACATTGAGCGCTTCCAAAGGAGCACGTTTTAGGCCTTCGAGGACTTTTTCTGCGAGGAAAGGTCGAACGATGGCAACAATCTGCTTCATCGTCAAATTCCTCAAAAAAAAACGCAGCGGAAAAGACAGAACTAACTAAAGAAGTTCTCTCCAAACAGATTTAGATCGGGGTTGGTGTCGACTGTAATATCACCGGTTATTTTACATTCACAGGCAAGTCGTGTTTGTTCCGGATTCTCCAGATATGAGAGCCCCATAACAGGATTTGGAAAAGGCGACATAAAGCACATTTTTTCCCAAAGTGTTAGGCTGTTGGTGTTTTCTCCGTGCCCCTCGGTTACAATCACCCGGCACGCACCATGAGACGATAAACCTCTGCAAGCTAAACATTTAGCACAGGCTGCCAATAAATTAACGCCTTTAATACCACTGATATTCAATAGCTTTGCCGCATCTCGAATCGTAGTACCTTCCGGCACACTAATTTCCTGTTTTTCCTGTGAGAATATAACTTTAGGCATCGGTTCAAACTATGTGACAGGTCGAATGTTTATAGATTAATTTAGCCGTTAGTACCAATCGAACAGTTGGGGCTCCTTATTTAACCTATATCGACTATTATGGCAATCGTGTCGTAATAAGGAAGTGCACCTAACCAAAGAAACATAGGAATTTGTCCTTTGAGGCAGGGATTGAGAAGGATGATTATTCAAAATGGCTGAACGATCCAATTATCAAAACAAAATCATTAAAAACTATTATGACAATCGCGAGAATATTGCGTTACAGCGATGTCAGGAGATAGTTACTGAACTCTATCTGGCAGAAGGTAAAAAAAAGCAAAGGCAGTGGGATTTACTGGCTACCCATTTGGAAAAGCTGGAAGTTCCTCAGGCTACGATTGATCATTTGCGCAGTCAGGATAATGTAGAAGTCGTTGCCAATTTTGTGACCAATCTTTCCAAAGGCCGATAAGGAGTCGGTATTGGCAAAATCATTTTGGAGTTTTGGAACACCGGGGCAGTTGTTGTTTGGACGGAAGTCCGTTGCCCAACTAGCTGAGCTAGCCACTCGTTTTGGCTGGCAACGGGCGTTGATTGTCACAGATCAAAATCTGTTGGACGCCGGTGTTGTCAATTCTGTACAAACAGCGTTAGCCGCTGGTGGAGCGATGATGGAGGTCTTTAGCGAAGGCGAGGCCGAACCGTCAATTCTGGCTGCCGAAGAAAGTTTAAAATGTGCTTTGGATTTCAGACCGGATGTTATAGTTGGTGTCGGTGGAGGATCTAATCTGGATCTGTCCAAAAACACTGCCGCTGCGTTTACTCATCAGGGTCATCCGACTGATTACTTTGGATTCGATAAAGTACCCGGGCCAACACTGCCTTTAGTATGCATTCCGACCACGGCGGGAACAGGTAGTGAAGTTTCTCATTCGATGGTGCTCACTGATAAAGCACAGCAGATTAAGGTTTCCGGGCAGAGCGAATTTTTTCGTCCAGACTGGGCGATTGTGGATCCGGAACTTACATACTCATGTCCGCGGCAGGTTGCAGCCGATAGCGGTATTGATGCGCTTACGCATGCTATCGAAGCCGTCACCACCGTTGAATTTGATCAATTGGAAATTCCTCCAGGGGAAACCTGTGCTTATGACGGACGATATGAATTAACTGCGGCACTTGCCGAGCGAGCTATTCGGATTTGTGGACGTTATCTAGAACCGGCGGTGTTGGAAGAAAATAATTTTCAGGCCAAAGATCAGATGGCATTAGCAGCAACTTTGGCGGGGATGGCATTTTCAAATAGCGGTGTCGCTTTAGTGCATGCGTTGGAGTACCCGATGGGTGGAGAACTGCACTGTTCGCACGGTCTTGGCAACGGTTTATTGCTGCCATATGTGATGCAATTTAATATCGAATCACGACGCGACACTTTCGCCAATATTGCCGAATGGCTAGGCGCTGGCTCGGCAGGTGAGGCGGAACCGACAGCAGAAGATGCCGTGAAAGCAGTTGAAAGACTACGAGAGTCGATTGGCATTGCTCACCGGATAAGAGATATTGGGGGTAAAGAACAACAGCTTCAATCGTTCACTGAAAAGGCAATGAAGATTCAAAGGCTGTTTTGGCTTAACCCACGACCTGCATCCTATGATGATATATACGAAATCTATCGCGCGGCTTTTTAGCATGTGCAGTTTATTGACCTGGCTGCCTGCCACTACATACGGACAGGTGGTCACATACCCCCCCAGCGATCTCCGCAGCATTCCACAGGATGTAATTCTGCCGCCAATGGTGCAATCGCTGCCCGCAGCCGGCACCCGTGTTCGTGAAACCCATCCGGATTACCGACATACCGAGGTTTATCATGCTACTTATCTACCGACCGATTGGCGACAAGACAGTAAATATCCGGTCATCATTGAATTCGCAGGAAACGGACCATTTCGAAGTCGCTTTGGAGATGTAAGTACCGGTCTGGTCGAAGGTAGCCGCATGGGCATTGGAATCAGCCGGGGCGAAAAGTTCATTTGGATCTGTATGCCGTACTTGAATAATATTGGTACTAAAAACGTAACCCAATGGTGGGGTAATCCGACTTCCCATGACCCTCGTCCGACTGTCGAGTATTGCAAGAAAACAGTCGATTGGATTTGTGAAATGTATGGTGGTGACCGGAAACGAATCCTGTTGGTTGGATTTTCGCGTGGAGCTATTGCCTGCAATTATCTGGGTCTCTATGACGCAGAAATTGCCGGGTTGTGGAAGGCAATGATTCCCTATAGTCATTATGACGGTGTGCAACGTTGGGAATATCCCCAAAGCGATATGCTATCTGCTCGCCTGAGACTTAAACGCCTTGGCGGGACGCCGCAGTTGATTTGCCACGAAGACAATGGACGCTCTACCCTGAACGCCACAAAAGAATATTTAGAAAGAACGGCGATCCCGGGCAATTTTACATTCCTGTCGACCGGCTTCAGAAATCACAATGATGCCTGGATTTTGCGCCCTAGTCCCGCACGAGAAAAACTGAACCGCTGGGTTGAAAAACATGTTCTTGACAACTAATGAATGTTTAATATGGATGAGAGAAAAATGTCTGAACGAAAAATGATAATTCTGACTGAGGGAAATTCTGATCCGCATACTGCGAAAACAGGATGTAGTATTCTACGCTATCGTCCCGAAGAAGTTGTTGCTGTCCTCGACAACACGCTTTGTGGCAAGCCGGTGTCCGAATATTTGGGAGTTGGAGAGGGATTGAAATTTATTGGTAGCATTGATGACGCTGCTGAAGCAAATTGTTTGTTGATTGGGATTGCGCCTCCGGGTGGAAAAATCCCTGAAAGCTGGCGTTCGATTATTTTTCGTGCAATTGAATGTGGGATGAATATTGTTTCCGGCCTGCACGACTTCATCACCGACGATCCTGAGTTTGTGGCGGCTGCAGAACAACAGGGTATCGAGTTAATTGATGTTCGCAAAAATGATTTCACCACGATCGCTCGGCGTCCCGGATTTCGTGAAGAATGTTTTCGGGTTCACACGGTAGGACACGATTGCAGTATCGGGAAGATGCTAACAGCCGTTGAACTGACCGAAGGTTTGAAAGAACGCGGAGTGGATGCAAAATTTTGTGCGACCGGGCAGACAGGAATTATGCTTGAAGGTTCCGGTTATCCAATGGATCGCGTGATTGCAGATTTTATCAGCGGAGCTGCTGAACAACTGGTTCTGGAAAATGAACATCATGAGGTATTGTTGATTGAAGGGCAGGGTAGCTTGGTGCATCCCAGTTATTCAGCCGTCACACTGGGGATTTTACACGGTTCAGCTCCCCAGGCTTTAGTTCTTTGTTATGAAGTTTTGCGTGATAAGGTGACCGGAGTCGAGCATGTTGCAATACCGGAACTTTCAGAAATCCGCCGGATCTTCGAAGTGATGTCCAATGTTCATCAGCCATGCGAAGTGATCGGTATCTCTATGAACAGTCGCAGAGTTGGTGAAGATGAAGCACAGTTGGAACGACAACGCGTAGCGGAAAAACTTGGATTGCCGATTACTGATATTATTCGATTTGGGCGTGATGAACTGGTGGACGCAGTGATTGCTGCCAGAGAACGCTATCTGCAATCACTGAACTCTGCTGCTCGATAAGGTGTGACGATGGAACTGATTATTCACGATTTTGAACTGCCACTTTTACATCCGTTTACGATCTCTCGTGAAACCATTACGGTCCAGCCGTCGGTCATCGTTGAATTACGCGATGGTCAGATCTCGGGATTTGGAGAAGCGACAACCAATAGTTATTACGGTGCGACGAGGGAACGATTACGCGAATCACTTGAAATATGTCGAGAGCTTGTAGAGAACAGAGTCTGGCATGAACCACAACAGTTGTGGAAAATGGCTGGTGAGAGAACCGATGACACCTTCGCGTTATGTGCGCTTGATTTGGCAGCCCATGATTTGTGGGGAAAACGTCTTGGGAAACCGGTTTATGAATTGTGGGGGCTGACCACTGATAATAATCCACCCAGTAACTATACCATTGGCATTGATAAAATTGATGTCATGGTGAGTAAGCTGCAGGAATTTGGTGACTGGCCTGTGTACAAAATAAAACTTGGCACAGAGCATGATCTGGAAATCGTATCTCAGTTAAGAGAGCATACTGACGCGCGTTTCCGTGTTGATGCAAATTGTGCCTGGACACCCCGGCAGACAATTGAATTATCCAAGCCTTTGGCGGATCTCGGTGTGGAATTTATTGAACAACCCCTTCCGGCGGATCAAATTGAGCAAATGGAAGAAGTGTTCGATCTGTCGGCGTTACCAGTTATCGCTGATGAAAATTGTCTGGTACCGGCAGATGTTGATGCCTGTATCGGCCGATTTCATGGCATCAATATTAAGTTAGTTAAATGTGGTGGCCTGACGCCTGCCCGCAAAATGATCGAAAAGGCGCGTCAGTCTGAATTACGGGTAATGGTTGGTTGTATGACAGAATCCACAGTCGGAATATCAGCAATTGCTCAGATTTTACCGATGTTGGACTATGTCGATATGGATGGAGCGGCGTTGCTGGCAAGTGACATTGCCAGCGGTTGTGAAGTCAGACAGGGTGTTTGCTATTATCCCGATGTTGCTGGTAACGGAATTACGCTTCACGGTCAGGTCTGATTCTGACGACAGCATTGCCAGCCGGTCGCGAAATAAATTGCTTCAGTTCCAGTGTTGTGAGTGTCGAGAGTAATGCTTCAGTTGTGAAATTCTGAGGTATTTCAAGCATGTCGATAAATGTGAGTGTGTCGGGGATCGTGTTAAGGATTTGAAGCTCATAAGTGGATAATTCTTCCGGATAGATTTGCGGTGCTGACTCGGGAAACGATGGCTGGGACACTGTAGTCAGACTTGCTCTGGAATTTAGATGCGAGGGAAGTGCCTCCAGGATGTCATCAATTGACTCGACAAGTTGCGCACCATCTTTAATGAGCTTGTTACAACCGCTGGCAACAGCTGTGTCGATCATGCCGGGAATGGCGAGAACTTCTCTGTTTTGTTCTGTGGCATGACGCGCCGTAATTAAAGCTCCGGATCTTAATGCCGCTTCCGCCACGAGCGTACCACAGCTGAGACCGGAGATTATGCGATTGCGGCGAGGGAAGAGCTGACTTTGTGGTGGAGCCGAAGGCATGACTTCGCTGATGACCAGCCCGTCCTGCTGGATTCGCTTGGCTAATGATGTGTGACCGGATGGATAAATGTGTCGCAGGCCGGAACCGAGTACGGCAAGAGTTGTTCCGTAATCGTCCAGAGTGGCTTCATGCGCCACTCGATCAATTCCCCGGGCGAGTCCGCTGACGATGGTAAAGCCATAGCTGCTGAGTTTGGCAGTGAGACCGCGAGTTACACGCTGGCCGTAGAGAGTCGGGTGCCGCGTACCGACGACGGCAAGTGTAGTCGCCGGAAGACAGGTAAGTGCTTCCAAATTGCCCATGCAAAACAATACAGGAGGGGGTGCTGGGATTTCCTTAAGTAGCTTGGGATAGTCCTCGCTGTGATAACAAATAATGTGGATACCGTGTTTTTTGCAGTAGTTCAGCTCATTTGCCAGTTGCTCTCTTTTACCATGACTTTGCCGAATTAAATGGGTGGTCTTTTGTCCGATCCTGAAGACGGATTGGAGTTGTTTAGCAGTTGCACTGAGAACTTTGCCCGCTTCACCAAATTCACTCATCAATTTTATTACCGTTGCCGGCCCTATTTGAGGCGTAAAGCTAAGTTGTAGGTAATCAAGCAATTCGGTGTCATTCAAAATAGTTGATTCCGGTTCCCGGCGGAAAAGAACCGCCTGATTGTCTTTGTTTACAGATGTTGCGATGATCGCTCTTCTTACTTATGGGATTATCTTAGGATTAGATTTAGAAATATCAAATCAAAAGGATGTCACATAACTGACAATATGTATTCAAAATGAACACACATTTGAGAATCTCTGAAGATAGAAAGAGAGGAATATTTGAGAGATTATTATTTTCAATAACACCTAGAAAACAGTGTTTTTTTAGTATGATTTAGGTTGTCGATATTTTCGCTGGCATGTGAATTGCACTTATTGTCAGTGGGTACTAAAAGGGTTACAACACTGACGGAAATCGGCAATATTTAAATAGGATTCTTGCTATGAAGAGAAGAACCAAACGCATCTCATCCTACAGTTTTTTTATGCTTCTGTTTTTTCTGGGCAGCATTCATGCTCAGGATGCACCGCCTGCCGCCCCTGAAACTGATGGCAATGGCGAAGATATTGAAGCATTGGCAAGAGGGCCGGTACACGAGGCTTTTGCAACGCAGGTAAATAACGATCCTGAGCCTGGGATGATTGTTCAAAAAGCTCCACCGGAAGTTGTGGATGAAGTCCCCCCGGACTATAAGCCTGATGGAGATAACGTTGTTTGGATCCCGGGATACTGGGGATTTGACGACGAGCGCAAAGACTATGTCTGGATTAGTGGTGTTTGGCGAACTCCTCCAGCCGGGCGTCGTTGGGTTCCTGGTTACTGGAATGAATTGAACGATGGTAAATATCAGTGGGTCTCTGGATTCTGGCAGGAGACAGAACGTCGTCGGATGGACTACCGTGGTGCACCGCCAGAGTCACTTGAGTCCGGACCGTCGGCTTCTGCACCTGGAAATAATTATTTCTGGACCCCGGGGGTTTGGGTTTATCGTGGACAGTCGTACCGATGGCGTCCGGGTTACTGGCTGCGATATCGACCTGATTACGTTTACACACCCTCGCATTGGATTTGGACTCCCGGTGGTCATGTTTTTGTTGACGGTTACTGGGATTACAGTATGGCTGCCCGCGGCGTGTTGTTTGCTCCTGTCATAGTTCGTTCCCCGCTTGTACGCTATCGTCCGAGTGTTGTTATTGACGTTGGTCGGTTTCATATGCATTGGTTCGTGCGTCCAAGGTATGGTCATTATTATTTTGGTGATTTTTACGATGCACATTACTACAACAGCCTAAACATTTATCCTCATCATTATTTTCATATGCGATTCGGTTACGATCCGTTCTTTGCCTACAACCATGTGCATTTCCGTAGTCGCTTTGGTATTAGCTATCATCATCATGTTCACCACTGGCATAACTACTTCAATACCAATCACCTACACCGTCCGGCTCGTACGTTTGGTATGCAGTTGAGTTTGTATAATCAGGGTGGTGCGCGACATTTCGGTTTATCGATCTATGCCCATAACCTGAATCGTTATCGGGTACAGGATGACGTGCGTCAACGATTTGTTCGCGTGGGAACTGAACATCGAAATGCTGCCACGGGTAATTCCTCGAGTTATTTCCGTCTTGGTCATGAGCGTAGCAAGATGGAAGGTCGGGTGGCGACAGGTTTGGCGAAAGGTAATACTTCGACAGCGACAGCTAAAACCGGAACCTGGACATTGCCTCAGGTTCAGCGGGGAACGAATGTGACGGTCGGGTCTGCCCAGCGACATGTACGTGAACTGGGATCGCGTTCTCAGATTGCCAAAGCAGTTCCGACAGCCGCTCCGGGTACAACCAATCGTGTTGTAAGTCGACCTTCCACGTCAATTCCGAGAACGCCGGGTGCGAGCACTATTAGCCCTCGTCCGGGAACCTCCGGTAGCCTTCCGTCACGAGTTACGATTGGTAATGGGGTTAACGGTAATACCAGATTGCCGAGTCGGCCCGGGACTTCCCCGACTTTCCCTTCGCGAACGCCCTCAGGTACGGTTCCTAGTCGAGTGAACCCGAGCAGTCCGCGGCCATCGGTTCCAAAGCCGAATGTGTCTCCGCGACCTTCGGTGACGCCATCAGTTCCGCGACCAAGAGTACCAACGCCCCGACCGAGCGTGGCACCTAGGTCACCGCGTCCAAGTGCTCCTTCGCCCCGACCGAGTGTGACACCTTCGGTGCCGCGTCCAAGTGCTCCTTCGCCCCGACCGAGTTTTACACCTTCGGCACCGCGTCCAAGTGCTCCTTCGCCCCGACCGAGTGTGACACCTTCGGCGCCGCGTCCAAGTGCTCCTTCACCCCGACCGAGGTAGCGAAACTGTTTCCGGGCGGAGATCGGTGAAGCCTGGTTTATAACGATGTTCAACAGCTCAGAAGGTGATTTAATCTTTCTGAGCTGTTTCTTTTTCAGACAATTCAGATAAAAAACAAGAAAATTCGAAACTTTCGAGTCCATAACGCAGTTTAACGAAGATCTCAAAATGGAGATAAAAGGGGTTTTTAGATCCGGAATTAGAAAGGTCCTCTGTCATGTTGAAGAAGATTTCAATTTTCACTTTCCTTGGATTGACAGCATTTTATAGTGTCCCAGTTATTGCTCAGCCAGGCGCGCCTCGTTCAATAGAAGGTCGTCCTCAGACAGATCGAGGTCCCCAACGTGGTCCTCAACCACAGGGTCGTCCAGATGCCCGTTCTGAAGCTGACCGTATGTTGGAACTAACAAAACGCGCAGTTGAAGCAGGTAAGATGACCCGTGAACAGGCAATGCAGCGTTACAATGCCTGGCGTCAACGTCAGGGTCTTGACCGTATGCAACCCGATCGTCCTCAACCACAGGGGCGTCCAGCATCACGACCAGACGATGCTTCTTCTGACATTCGTGCTGAAGGTGGACGTATTTGGATGGAACTTCGTAAGGCAGTCGAAGCCGGAGACATTACTCGCGAACAGGCAGTCGAACGATTTAGCCAATGGCGAACTCGTCAGGCCCAAAATCGTCCGAACAGCCCAGCTACACGAAATGACAGAGATTAATTTAGATTTCGGAAAGTACAAATGTAATGCTTAACACATTTTTATGTTGAGAAACTTCTTTGAATTGTTATGCCAACTTCGAAGAGAAAAACTCGCTTAGTGACTTGATTTGCAGGCCACTAGGCGTTTTTTTGTGACTGGATGTTAATATGGATGATTCAGGATAAGCAGAGATTTAATAAGGGAGGTGTCTCAGTCTGCTGACAAGGTCCGGCAGGACTAAGGTATATCCAAAAGGTGGCGTTCAATTCATAATGTGACACATGAGCCGTTCTATATATGATTACGACGTTTTGGTTGTCGGAGCCGGACATGCAGGTACAGAAGCAGCTTCAGCCGCAGCGCGTGCCGGTGCTCGAGTGGCCCTGCTAACAACGAATCTTGATACGGTCGGTCAGATGAGTTGTAACCCCGCTATTGGCGGAGTTGCTAAAGGCCAGATTGTTCGCGAAATTGATGCTCTCGGCGGTTTGATGGGCCGCGCGATTGATAAGACGGCCCTTCAGTTTCGTATGCTGAACCGTCGTAAAGGTCCGGCCATGCACAGCCCTCGTGCTCAGGCCGATAAAAAACTCTATCAGCAGGAAATTAAAAAACTGATTGAGCAGCAGGTAGACGTTTCACTGCGTCAGGAGCTTGTTCAGGATATCCTTACAGAAAAAAATGGCGATGTTGTCAGCGTCACTGGTGTCAGAGTACAGGGTGATGCTATTTACCGGGCTGAGGCAGTAATTCTTACCACAGGAACATTCCTTTCTGCATTGATGCATACTGGTGAAGCAAAGACCGCCGGCGGACGTGCCGGTGAAGGTACCAGCAGTGGGATCAGTCAGGCATTGACTGATGCCGGATTTAGGTTGGAACGTTTTAAGACAGGTACACCCCCACGTCTCAATTCTCGCACTATCGATTACAGTCAGGTAGAGGAACAACCCGGTGATCAACAGCCGGAACCGTTTTCCTACATGACTGATAATCTCACGCAACAGCAATTACCTTGCTGGATTACCTATACCAATGACAATGTTCACCAGCTTATCCGCGATAATCTTGACCGAGCACCAATGTATAGTGGTCAAATTAATTCGGCTGGACCACGCTACTGCCCTTCGATTGAAGATAAAATTGTTCGGTTTGCGGATAAGGACAGGCATCAACTCTTTCTGGAACCGGAAGGATATGAAACAGAGGAAGTTTATGTTAACGGTATTTCGACCAGCCTACCGCGGGATGTGCAGGATGCGATGTTCAAGCTGATCCCGGGTCTGCAAAACGCTGAAATTATGCGATACGGATATGCCGTCGAGTATGACTATAGTCCTCCTGATCAACTTCGTCCGACGCTTGAAACAAAGTTTATTAATGGCTTGTACTTTGCCGGACAGATTAACGGCACGACAGGTTATGAAGAAGCCGGGGCTCAGGGGCTGATTGCGGGGGTCAATGCGGCTTTGAAGCTGGCAAGTAAAGACCCTCTAATTATAGAACGTAGTCAGGGCTATATCGGTGTATTGATTGATGATTTGGTCACCTGTGGTGTTGACGAACCGTACCGAATGTTTACGAGTCGTGCTGAGTATCGCTTGTTGTTGCGTCAGGACAATGCTGATCGTCGTTTAACCCGGATTGGTTTTGAACATGGTCTGGTTTCAGAACAGCGGTTCGACCGTCTACAAAAGAAAGAGAATCGGATCGACCAAACCCTGGCGCTTTTGGAGACCCAGCATATCGGACAGGCGACATTGACGAAATATTTGCGTCGTCCAGAAACAAGCTGGGATGAAATTACCGAACATCTGCCGGCATTGGGTGAATTACCGGCAGATGTTGTGCAGCAGGTGACCTATGATGTTAAGTACTCAGGATATATCGCCCGTCAGCAAACGGAAATAGATCGTCAGCACCGACTTGCTGAAAAACAGATTCCTGACAACTTTGACTACGATGCGATTAGTCATTTACGCACCGAAGCGCGCCAGAAACTTTCCACGATACGACCGACGACAGTCGCACAGGCGTCACGTATCAGTGGTATTACTCCGGCAGATATGGCATTGGTAACGGCCTATTTGCAGAATCGTTGCTAGCAACCTATTTAAAAATCAAGCCATGCATTGGCTGCATCTGAACTGGACTGCACCCGTTCTATGAATCTGACGCCCTCCAGGCCGTCATATACATTGGGATACAGAGTATTTATACCCGGATTAAATCCGTCGGCTATGTTTTTTGCGATGTCGTCAAAGGCCGCCCGGTAGACATTAGCAAAGGCTTCATAAAATCCTTCCGGATGGCCACCGGGAATTCTGGTAGAGAGCCTTGCTAGCTCATGCATGTATTCGCCTGCAGGATGACGATTCATGATTTCTGTGGACGCTCCTTGACGCCGAACAATCAGACGATTCGGTTCTTCCTGACTCCACTGCAGCGATCCCTTGGTCCCGTCAATTTCAAGTGTTAGATCGTTCAGCCTGCCATGGCTCATCTGACTGTAGGTGATTAACCCCAACGCTCCGTTTTCCATTCTTAATTGGATCAGCCCGTAGTCGTCTAAATTTCGAGTCGGATGAAATGATTCGGTGGTGGCTGAAATTTTGTTTACATTTAAGCCGCTCACAAATCTCAATAGATTATAGGCATGTGTACCGATGTCGCCGAGCGAACCGGAGCCCGCCTTGGAGGGTTCTGATTTCCAGGCTCCGCGAGCAGATGCAATCGTACTATCAAATGTTGTCAGCCAACCTTGCATATAGGATGAGCGAATGGCAAGTATGTCTCCTATCTGACCTGCTTCTATAATCTCCCGAGCCTGCCTGACCATTGGGTAGCCGGTGTAGTTGTGCGTTAACGCAAAAATCCTGCCAGTCTCTTCCACCGTCTTAACGAGTTCCCGAGCGTCTTGGACTGTGTTTGTCATTGGTTTGTCACAGATCACATGAAACCCGGCTTTTAAAGCTGCCTGTGCAATCTCGGCATGAGTGTGATTTGGCGTGGCTATACTAACGAAATCAATGCGTTCTTTCTCATCCAGCTTCGACTCGCCTGCAAGCAATTCCGCAATGTTTGCATAGGCCCGATCATCACGGATGCCAAATGTTGGAGCCGATTCTTTAGATTTTTGGGGATCTGAGCTTAACACACCAGCACAGAGACGGGCACGGTTGTCGAGAGTCGCAGAGATGGCATGCACTTTACCAATGAAGGCCGCGCCGCCTCCACCGATCAGTCCCATACGAAGTTTACGATTGATTTCAGGGTTCATAGACACCACCGTTTGTTGGATAGTCCTGGATTCTTCAAGATTTAGTTGAAATCCGACAACGCCGATCATTGTAGCGGAACAGTTGATTTGATCATTCCCCAATCTGCCCTTCTCAAGATAACACTGGAATTGTCTGCATTGATTGGTGTTGACCTCGATTCTCATTATTTGGCACAATTCGTCTCGTTGGGAATTTAGCCAAGATTGGAAAGATTGGCGAATCCAATCAAATACGTTGTTCTTGGAATCTGAGTGATTTGGATTTGGATAGGACAACTGAGTAACTAAGGTGATGGACAGGATTTGGAAGTCGCAGGGGATTTGAGTAGATTTCCTCACATACTTTTCAAACCGATTAATTCAGGAGGGACTTTCTGTGTCACTCTCAGCAAAAACAGTGTTTACCACCGGTGAAGCTGCCAAGATCTGTAAGGTCAGTCAGCAGACAATCATTCGGTGCTTTGACAATGGTTCTTTGAAGGGATTTCGAGTTCCAGGGAGCCGCTTTCGACGAATTCCACGTGAACAGCTATTTTCATTCATGAAAGAGAATGGTATCCCGACCGATGCATTGGAAAGTGGAAACCGTAAAGTACTGGTGGTCGACGATGATGTTGAACTAGTGGAATTGCTGGTCGATGTGTTTGAACGCGATGGCCGATTTGAAGTTAAAACGGCGAATAATGGATTTGATGCAGGTATGCTGGTACGAGAATTTCGCCCGGATCTCGTGGTTCTTGACGTGATGCTTCCCGATATCAATGGTAAAGAAGTGTGTGTCCGTGTTCGCAATGACGATACGCTGGAAGCAGTAAAGATTATCTGTATTTCCGGTATGGTCGAACAGGACAAGATCTCAGAACTAACAGCTGCTGGTGCTGATGACTTTATGCACAAGCCATTTACGGTGGATCGTCTGCTGGATCGTGCCTGTGACCTTCTGGAGATGGAACGAGCTGTTGCCAACTAGGCGTTTGAAAACTAGTTCCCGGATCTAGTTAGCGAAAAAATCAAAGAGGCGCACATCATCCGGTGTGCGTCTTTTTTGCTGGGTCCCTCACAGAAAATTGTATGATCAACTGGCCTACGATAAACGTTCATAATCAATCTTTGGGGTTGCCTCTTCTAACGGCAACTTTGGATCGACTGTTGCGCGCGATTGTCTGTCTGGACAGAGAAAATCGCATCGCCGAGTATGAGGATCTATTTCGGATGGATCCTTTTCTTACGGTCTGGTTATCCGCTCAGGCTTGTAACCGCGGCGTTTTTCTTAAAACAGAAAAAGATCTTGCTGATTGGTTTGTCACGAAAGGCGAACAGATTCTAGCAGCACTGGATCCGGATCCAACCGATGAACTGATTAGCCCCGACGCGGAAGCGTCAGCGGCTTATCTTTGCCAACTGGTAAGTACGGCCAAATCAACTGAGCGGTCGATAGTAGCATTGGTGACATTGGAATCTCCGGAATTAACTCCGGGTGATGAGCAGGTTGCTAATCAACTGATGAAACAAATGAACTCGAAAGTAAACCGGGAAGGGCCGGTCGTTACGTTTGCTGATTGGCAAAAAGCTCTCAATTGGGAGCAGCGGGAGGAGTTTTTTAGCCAGCAACTTCATCATAAGAAGATGCTGGCCATTAAGAACTTTGCTTACGGCGCAGGTCACGAGATTAATAATCCGCTGGCGAATATAATTTCCCGGGCACAAAATCTTGTCAAGCAGGAAGAGGATCTGCAACGTCGACGGGAATTATCGACAATTGAAACTCAGGCCCATCGCGCGTCATCGATGATTGCTGACCTGATGATTTTTGCCCAGCCACCTTCGCTTACGCTACAGCCTGTAAGTGTCAAGCAACTGGCGACTCAGACAGCTCGGGAAATGAGTGAATTCACAGACCCGCTGAGTCTGGAACTCAACGTCTGTGATTGTGAAGATGTGCTGATTCAGTCGGACGAAAAAGCCTGTCTTGAAATTTTTAAGGCTATTGTGCAGAACAGTATCGATGCGATGGAAGATGGGAAGATCGAATTCGCATGGCGAGTCGATGATACCAAAGTCTACGTGACGATCTCGGATACCGGATCACTCATTCCGGAGGAACAGTTGGAGGTTGTGTTTGATCCTTTTTTCTCGGGCAGAGAAGCAGGGCGCGGCATTGGGTTTGGACTTACCAAGGCCTGGAGAGTCATGCAGTTACATCATGGTGATATCAGTGTTAGCAATCTAACTGATGGTGTTGCCACAACGATGCAATTTGTGAAAACAGCTTAAGTTAGACTGAGCTTACTGTGCCAGACCCCGTCGGGCTAATTCAGCCATAACTCCGCGAACAATGGATTCAATGTCGATCCCGCCCGCTGACGGGTTACTCTGGAAATTGGTTTCAGCTTCCTGCATAAATCCTTCATCCCGCAGCATCTTTTCCAGATCACGACTGAGTTCTTGCAGTTTAGAGGTTAGTTCAGGCCCTTGAGGTTGACGGCCTGTACCGGTATTGAAGCCACGAAGTTTTATCGCCTCCCGGAATCCCTCCGGGAATTCGCTCTGGTAAATCATAGCATCAAACAGTTTTAGTAGGCGATATTGCAGATCACGAGCAAGTTCCCATTGTCCGGTGGAAGCCAACTGGAAGATTTTGCTGGTAATTTCAGGACAAACGCCACTGGTGGCATTGGTCCCGCCATCGGCTCCAACCCACATCATTGGTACTAATACCGGATCCCAACCTGTCAGAAAAGAAAAATCAGGACGGTTTGGTCGAACTTTGGCGATCATCCGCATCATTTGAGGGATGTCTCCTGATGAGTCTTTGATCCCAATCACTCGTTCACAGTCATTAGCCAGGCGAGTTACAGTGTCGACATCAATTGGTGACGCAAATAGTGGAATATTATAAAGTGTTACATCAATCGGCGAGTTATTGGCAATCTCTTTGAAATAAGTGTAAACAGCTTCCGGACCGATTTGATAGTAAAAGGGTGAAACGATGGCCACAGCAGTGGCTCCCAAATCGTAATATCTCTCACAGGCTCGGATTGTTTCCCGTGTATTTGCTTCGGCAGCACCAGCCAGAATTGGTACTCGCCCATTAACCTGGTCTGCGATGATTTCAATGATTCGCACTCGTTCTGTAGCGGTAAAGCGAGTAAATTCACCGGTAGATCCATTGGGATACAGACCATGCACTCCTTTGTCGATCAACCAATCAACATAACGTCGGGTTTCCCCTTCATTGATGTTTCCGTCGTTATCTAAACAGACGATATTAGGGGTAAAGATACCGGATAGTTTTGCTTGACTCATGACCGATCGTATTCCGCGTTTGCGTTAGTTTCGTAAAGAAGTGGAATGGCTTACGTAATCCATACAGTTTTATTGATTCTGAAAAACTATACCTTTCGACTTTTACGGAGTGGTAAAAAACTCAAACTTTTGTGGTTGGTTAAAACGTATCGGTCAGTGAATAAGCGGAATTTGATTCGGTTATGTCGGCTATAACGATTATCGAACTGATAAAGTATTGATAGCTGTAATTAAGAGTACATTTCGCAGACGTTGCGATTATCCAAATACCTAAACTCCTCAGCAAATGTCCCAGCAAGAACCTAAAACCCGATTACCAAAAACATTTGGCCTGTTGGTTCTCGGAGCCTATTTTCTTTTGTTTACATTTGTTGCAGCGCCGGCACAGTCTAAAACCGGACAGGTTGCCGTTAATGCTCATCAGGTTCCCTGGCTTCGTCTGATTATCCCGGATACTGTGATTTCAGAATGGGCAGAGAATTCAAGTGAGCGAGTGGGATTACTGGATCGAGTCCCATTGTTGTTAGGTAGCCTTATCTTATTACTGGTTGTCATGTTGACAGGCCGTGCCAGTTTACGAGCGTTCAGGATTTCCTTACTCTCGAAATTAGAAATTAGTGTGTTATCGTTCGCGCTGGGGATTACGATTTTTACACTATTTGCCTTTACGATAGGAGTTGCAGGTGGGCTGCAGCTTTGGTGGGCCTACCTTTTCCCCGTGGCTTTGGCTGTCCTGATTGAATGTAAGATCAAAGAGGGCGTATTGCGTCGCGAAACCTTAATCAATCGAATCAAATCAGTATTCCAGCTGAATCAGATGCAGTGGTGGTTGATTGCTGTTCCTGCCGTCATAATTTTAGCCGGCGCCATGTTACCCCCCTGGGAATTCGACGTTCGGGAATATCACTTACAAGTACCTAAAGAATGGTTTCAATCCGGAAGCATTGAACATTTACCGCACAATATCTATGCCGGAATGCCTCTGGCAGCGGAATTGATAAGTGTCGTGCCAATGGCCTGGGCTCAGCTGTTTTCAGAAACAGAAGCCTGGTGGTATGGAGCATTGATAGGTAAGACCTTCCTCAGTTTCTATGCCCTGTTTGTGAGTCTGACTGCCTGGGCGTTAGCCAGTAGACTTGCTGAAAAAACGTCGGACACGAAAGTAGGATTAGTTGCAGCAGTGCTTGTATTGACGTGTCCATGGATTGGCTATATCAGCATGACCGGGCTGAATGAAGTCACTTTAGCGTTCTTTTTGTTAATTGCTCTGTTGCTGATGGCAAAAAACGATCAGCAACAATCTGGTTTTATAACGAAAATATTATTGATCGGTTTGTTATCCGGTCAGGCAGCAGCAGTGAAGTACACCGGGTTGGTTTTTGTGATGGTTCCAATCGGGGTCTGGTTGCTAGTGAAAAACCGACAGCGGTTACTGCCAGTGGTAGTTGCTTTTAGTGTTGGTTGTGCCATTACATTTGGCCCCTGGTTGGTTAAGAATGCGGTGCATACAGGCAACCCGGTTTATCCACTTATGGGAACGTTGTTTGAAACTCCCGGCAGAACCAATCAGCAGGTAACGCAGTGGAATAACGCTCACAGAGTACCGGTAGGCGATTCGGTTGTTGATGGTTTTAGTGAATTTCTCTGGCAGGGTTCACTTGTAAGTCCGCTGTTAATCGGTGCGTTGCTTATTACGCTAGTCTTATATGGAGGGCGGCGCGAACTGTGGTCGTACTTTGCTTTGGTAGCCTATAGTTTTGTTGTCTGGTGGTTTGCCACACATCATCTCCAGCGATTTCTTGTGCCACTAATTCCCTTGTTGGCCGTATTGGCTGCTCTCGGTTTTTCTGCTTCGCTGGATAAATTTCCAGGTTGGCGAAAGGGGTGGCTTATCGCTTTAGCTGTTTATGCGGTCATGTATCTGGGAGCCGGCATGGAGACCGATTCGCGGCTACTCGTGAAGCTCGAAACACTTCGTGATGGCCCGGTTATCGATGAAAATGATACGACGACATTTCGTGTTCACCGTTATCTGAATCAACAGCTTGGATCCAAGGGTCGTGTTCTTCTGGTCGGTGATGCAGAACCCTTCGATTTGCGAATGCGGGTCGATTACAACTCGTGCTTTGACAATTCGGTTCTCGCAGATCTGTTAGATGGCCGGCCACCGGAGCAGCAACGTATTGCGTTGAGGCAACGGGAGATTGATTTTGTCTATGTCAGTTGGGAAGAACTAGCACGTTATCAAGCTAGCTATGGTTATGATGAAAGGGTGAACAGGAACTGGATTCAGGAACTTGTCCTAAACGGAGTTCTGGTGGAAGACAGAGATGTGAAAATATCTCCGCAGGTGGGTCAGTTATTTCGGATTCCTAACTAGTTGGTTTGGTAGTAATGTTAATTCGATTTCTCGTTGCCAATATGATTAAGTCACAGACTCAGGAAGTTGTGCGCAATAAGGTTGAAGAAGTTGTAACTGATCAGGTGCGAAACCTTGAGGAGATGCAACATGGTCGTGAAATGCCTCCCTGCGATGTGGCGATTGTCTTTGCCAACCATTTGGAGGCCACTGGGGTTCTCGATCAGATGGAAGATATGGTAAGCACGCAGTGTGCTAGCTTTGTCGAGCATGCAGGACGATGGAAAGGTCGCGAGGTTGTGGTGATCGAGGCGGGTGAAACCTGGCGTCAGGTCGCCAAAGCTGTTTCTGATCTTATCAATATGCATAAACCCAATTGGGTGGTTTCTGCCGGGTTTGCTTCATCTCTTTCTAAAAACGTTCGCAAAGGTATGATCGTGATGCCAGCGGTCATTCGGGATACTGCGGGACGCGAACTGGATACGGGACTGCAGATTAACGATGATTCTCCACAGCGAGGATTGTATACGGGTGTTCTGATTTCTACTTCTGAATTACTCGAAACGCCATCGAAACGAAAAAAACTGGCGAAGCAGTTTGATGCTCAGGTGGCCGATATGGAGTCGGCGGTCGTCGGTGAGATCTGTCGACAGGCGAAACAACGCTATATGGTGGTGCGTGTGGTTGCAGAGGATTTGGAAGAGAAGCCACCGGAATTAATGAGCCGGATCATGAATCAGGATTCAGTTGCCGGGAAGTTTGGAGCGTTATCAAAAGGACTATTTACACAGGCATCCCAACTAAAAGAGATATGGGAGATGAAGAATGCAGCCTACAAAACTTCTGAAAGACTGGCGGAATTTCTTTCAGGTGTTGTCAGGCAATTGCGTTTGTAACTCAGGTTCAGGTTTAGCAGTAGTAGACATACCAATTTGGCTAAGGCATATTAGGTTTGTGGTCGATTACCCAAAATGTCGGGTAATAAATGGATCAAGATTGACAGAAAGTATCCAATGAAAATAATCCTGGCAGCTCCGCGCGGTTTTTGTGCAGGGGTTAATATGGCCATTGAGTGTTTGGACTTGTCGATCAAGACATTGGGTTCACCGGTCTATGTCTATCATGAAATTGTGCACAACAAGTATGTTGTTGAGACGTTTCAGGGTAAGGGGGCTATTTTTGTCGATAGCCTGGAAGATGTGCCGGTAGGGTCGAACCTTCTTTTTTCTGCCCATGGTATCTCACCTCAAATTAGAGAACAGGCACGAAAACGTGATCTTTATGCCATTGATGCAACGTGTCCGTTAGTAACGAAAGTTCATTTGGAAGCTGTTAGATATGCTAAAGAAGGTTTTACGATTCTGTTAATCGGTCATGAAGGTCATGATGAAGTGATCGGTACTATGGGAGAAGCTCCCGAGGCCATGATTCTGGTAGAGAACGAAGAACATGTGGATAATATTGAAGTTGCCGATGAGTCGAAGATCGCCTATCTCACGCAAACGACTCTTAGTGTCGATGATGCGAATCGGATTATTGCGAAAATTCGTGAGCGATTCCCTGAAGCGAAGTCGCCTCCGAAGGGAGATATTTGCTATGCAACTCAGAATCGTCAGGAGGCGGTGAGGGTGATTGCCGACGATGTGCAATTAGTAATTGTTGTCGGTAGTCAGAATAGCTCCAATAGCCAGCGTCTGAAAGAAATTGCAATTGAAGAGGGTAAACAGGCATATCTCATCGATGGAGTCGAAGACATTGATGATCAGTGGTTCGAGTCGGTTGAAACGTTGATGATTACAGCCGGTGCAAGCGCGCCTGAAAATCTGGTTCAGGATTGTGTCGAGTATATTCAGAAGAATTACGAGACTGAAATGGAATCACGTGTGATTCGTGAAGAGAAGGTACACTTCAGTTTGCCGAAAGAACTGAAAACGCTACTTTAGTTCAGCAATTCGCAAATTTCGAAAACTAAGGTTCGTGGTTGGATCATGACCCTGAATCATAATCGATCCAGCTTCGGTACGAAGGCCACGGCGTGGGTTCTCATCGGCTTGACGCTCGTCATACCAGTCGCTGACCTGATATCCGTTGACCCATACGGCAATATGATTGCCAGACATCACGATGGTTTTATGAAACCACTGCTTATCTTTAGCAATGATTCGGCGGGCATCTTGCCTGCGGAAGATTCCACCGGTGCCACAGTCAGCAGGAGTCAGTGGATTTCCGTCTTTCATGCCGTTTTGGATTTGGCTTTCGTAGCCCATCATGACATCACCCGGAATACAGCGCAGGAAGAGGCCGGAATTCAGAGCATCAGCGTAACTGATACATTCAAGTTGTAGTATGAAGTCAGCATAGTGCCCTTCGGTTTCAAGCTGGCCGCGACCATTCTTAACGTTTAAATCGCCATCATCGGTGACCGAAAATGTACTATCCATTTCCGGGTATTCGATCCAGCCGGTAAGATCATTTCCATTGAATATCGATTCCAGACTAAGTGGCTGAAGCATAATGTTTCTAAATGCCACTTTTCCTGAATTTAGTTGCAGACCAATAAAGCCTCGCGGAATCGGGTTTTCATCGGTGTAATCAAGGATTAGATTACCATCGATCAAGGCTTTGATTTGGTTGCCGAGAACTGTGATTTGGGCAGTCTGCCATTCACCGGAGGTGGGTGCATTCTCTATTTTTGTACGTCCGACAAGGCTACCTGTTGGAAAAGGATTGTCGACCGGTGCAATGTTAAATTCGTAGCAGTCCTTGGTGGGATCGGCAGGTTGCCCGGCCGTACGCAAAAATATTCCGCTGTTTGTTGTTTTATCTGCTTTGAATTCCAACCGTAGTACGTAATCGGTGAACTCAGAGGTGGTCCGTAACAAACCTTGTGCACCTTCGCTGACGGTTATCGTTCCGTCTTCGACCGCCCAATTGGCTTCACTTTCAGCATGCCAACCGTAAAAACTGCCACCATCGAACAAACGGATCCAGCCTTCATGCAGATCTTCCGTTGAAACAGCAATAGGCTCAGGACTTGGAATGACCGGTGTTAACTCATTAGTGCTTTGTTTTTCTTGTGACTTTCTGGTCTGTTCCGATTTTGCGCTTGAATCAATTGCCTGCTCTGTTGGAGCAGTGGAGCGGCTATTATCGACTGGTGGAGGATCTGGAGAACAGCCGGTAAGGATTGCCAATGATAGCACCGATAATGTCAGCGTTAAGAAGAGTCGTTTCATGCCTTAAGTTTCAATTCAACAATGTGTGAAATACAGTTTTTTAATATCTCTATTATAGCGTGCTTATTACCGAATAAGACGGAACGTATTTTAAGAGTCACTTAGTCTGATGGATCAGCAGTGACAATTTCTAACTGAATCTCACCGGTGATGCCACCGGATAAGTCTTCGTTTGTAACGAGTTGTCCACTTTGGTCATTGACCAGTGGGAAATCCACAATAATTTCCAGCAGGTTATATTGCTCGAGCTTGTCTTCGATAGGAAAAAAAGTACTTCCCTCTTCAACGCTTGCAGATCCAATGGCCTCATGGTTGAGAAAAATATCGGCCAAGGCATTTACCTGTTCGATATAAATTCGCACAGTGTCATTTTCATCCAGTCCGGATGGTTTATGGAAATGGCGTTGAAACAAGACTTTACCACGAAAATCGGGACCTAACGAATCAGCCCAATCGCATGGAATTTTCATCGTGCCGGGCTTAGGTACTTCGGTACCGGTTTCTTCAGATTGTTGATTCTTAGTCCAACGAGTAGTAGCGATAGGTGTGTATTGCCAGGGACCACGTAACCTGATGATGTGCATAGAAGGCAACGTTATTCGGGAGTGAAGTCGTGAGACACAGTGAACTGCCGCATTTGTTGCTGGCCGTTTTTGAAAGCTCGAACAATGACCTGAAAGCCTCGGAGGGGATAAGGATAGGGAGGTGCAGTTTCTAACTCCTGAGTGTCATCCACTCCACCAGTGTTATTATCATCAATCCCATTGAGTCCCTCGTCAATCAGATTATTCACCTCATAATTCTGATTAAGACCATCACGTTCATATTCGATCGTCCAGGTATCGTAGGTTCGGTAATTGCCAAACTGGAAGTACCGCTGACTTGTCGTGGCCAGCATTCCTGGTAGTGTTGTTGCACGCAATTGAGAACGCGGATCAGGTAACCAGGAGAAAGTACTCAAGGCTTGATATTGTGCTATAGACTCTGCTGAATTATCGGTCAGTGTATAAGGGAATGCATACCCCAGATCTACGTAAGCTCCCATACCAACAATCCTCGCCCGATTTCTAAATCCCGACTCGTATCCGGGGTCTCCCGGAGTAAGAGCTGTATCGCCTGTTGGCGATGTGACAGCTTTAGCCTGAGGATCAAATACTCGCAGGTCAAAACCAATAACCTGATCCATGATGACATCTTCACCCATTGCGACGCCGGATTGGAAAGGGACTAATGTATGAGTAAAC
>PAPJ01000065.1 GCA_002709045.1 Planctomycetaceae bacterium
ACGAATGAAAATGTTGTGAAGCTGTTTAACTAGTGGTTAAACAGGAATTCCTTCGTGTTGATCAGAGCCCAGACAATGTCTTCGTAGGCGATCTTACCGTTCTCCGACTTCTGAATATGAGCCTGAGCGATTTGGATTTCTTCAGCCGTTGGAAGACGTGAAAACGCAAGTAAATACAGTTCTCTAATTTTCACTTCATCATCACGACCGCTGTCAGTTGACAGCTTGGCTGCACGACCAGCCCCACTAGTCAGCTTACCCTGAATCTCTCCGGAGTTAAGCAAGTGTAAACTCTGCGCTAAATTAGCTTCTGAACTTCGTTCACATTCGCATGCAGAGCTTGATTCCGGGCGACCAAACACAGTCAGGAAGTATGAGTTAAATCCATTATCGGGCAGTTGTGTGGCTCGAGTACCAACCGGCACGCCGGCGAAACTGGTGCTTGTACCGGTTACCTGATCAATTGAATCCAAAAGTACCTCAGCGTTCAATCGTTTTGGATAATAACGAGAGAAGTTCTGCTTGTCGTCTTTATTCCAGTCGTTCGGTTCACTACTTAACTGATATGTCGTACTTGCTGTTATTGTCTTTACAAGACGTTTAAGGTCGTAGTTGTTATCGATGAAATCCTGAGCCAGAGTGTTCAGTAATTCCAGGTTAGATGCTGGATTAGTTACGCGCATATCGTCTTCCGGATCAACCAGACCACGACCAAAGAAGTGCTTCCAGTATCGATTCACCAATGCTTTAGCGAAGAATTCATTGTCCGGCTGGCCGAGCCAGTCCGCCAGATATTGACGTGGATCTTCTTCATCCGCAATATCCAGAGGCTCAGAACCTAGACCGGTTGGTGGTACGGCCTGATTGGTCTTAGGATTTTGGGCGGACGCTTTACCACGATTATGGAAAACTCGGTCCATGCCCGGCATGTCCGCTTTTTTACGCCCAATTCGACTAAAGAACGCCGCAAAACCATAATAATCCTGCTGACTCCATTTTTCGAATGGATGATGATGACAGCGAGCACACTGAATTCGAAGTCCGAGGAACAGCTGTGCAGTGTCTTCCACCTGTGCTGCCTGATCTTTTACTTCACGGAACCAGGTGACCGCAGGATTGCTCGCCGGGCTACCGGTAGCAGTCACGATTTCACCAACGAATTTGTCATATGGCTTGTTTTCATGAAGGCTGTTTCGAATCCACTGATAGAAGCTGTAAGTTGCCAACTTATCGTTGTCATTACGCCGCTTATTTCGCAGAATCGCACTCCACTTGTTGGCAAAGTAATCAGCGTAGTCGGTACTAGCCAGTAGTTTATCAATCCATTTGTTACGCTTCTCAGGATCTTCGCTTTGCAGAAATGCATCGGATTCAGCTAATGTTGGTAGGCGACCAGCGACATCAATCGTGACACGACGCAGGAATGAAGCATCGTCACTAATACCTGAAGCTGGCAGGCCAAGTCGCTGCAGTTTACCAAACACTAAGTCATCCACGTAGTTATTGGACTTAGGTAAGTTTTCAACTTCGATCCCCAGTGGAACTGTTGCTCGGAAAACACCGACGTGACCCTGAAAACGTGCCATCACCGCCACACTGCCTGTCAGTTTGCTGGTCGTAATAAGACCGTTCGGTGTGACTTCAGCCATTTCCGTATCATTTGAATCAAATGAGGTTGTACGGGTGACGTCTTCACTGGAACCATCTGAATAGTAAGCAACAACATTAATCTGCTGATTGGCTTCACGCCCCATCAATCGTTCATCTGGATAAACCTGAATATGAGTTACCACTGGGTCTTCTGCATTACCGTAAGGCATTCCCTGTTCAATCCAACGATAGAGTAGTCGATAAGGAGCCGAATCGGGTTCCAGACGAGCACCACCGCCGTGAGGCAGAGTACCAGCACCCTTCTGTAGCAGCAAACTACGATCAGGGGCTGCCGGGAACAAACGGCGTCCCTTTGCTTCCTTCACAAGAAACTCAAAGTCTTCAGCAGGTTCAAATCCCAACAGCGACAAACGAAAACCATTCTGGCCGCCACTCTTACCGTGACACCCGCCCCCATTACAACCAAACTTAGTGAACACTGGTGTCACCTGATTGGGGAAATTAACAGGAAGATCTACAACGATATTACTAACTGTCACCTGCACCGAAGCATCCTGACCGGTAGCTGTCTTCACGTGAATCGTTGCATCCCCTTCGGCAACTGGTGAAAGATAACCGGTTTTATCAATGCTAATAATTCCTTCCGGAGTAATCGTGTACTCAACATCGCGCGTAAGGTCGCGAGTTTGCCCCGAAGTATATTCACCGTTAATAAGAAGCTGCTGGCCCGCATCACGTCCGGAAATCAGAACTTTACCATCCACAGTACGACCGGTATCAATAGTGATCTTTACCAAATCACCCGGGTCACCAAGACCTGGTGCCACCAATTCGCCATCAGCAGCAAACGCGGTTTGAATGGAAAGTGCTATTATTAGTATGCCTGCAAAAAGCTTTTTCATCGTAGTGTCCTTACAAAAACATCCAAAGCGGAGAGGGAATTCCACTGCAGCGGATGTAGGAGGGAAACAAATTCCGTTATCTCGAAACTTTGCTATACGTTACGTGTACGACAAAACGCACGTCCTACATGCGCTTTCTCGGTTCTTTAACTATAACAGCTTCACTAATTATTTTCCAAATTCTCACCCAAGAACAACATCAATCTGTTCCAAAAAGAGATTTATGGGTCTATTTACACCACCCTAATTAGGGGTATTTGCGGGAAAACTACTCGGTCGTGGCAACTTCGATACTGTTAACCTGAATTGGTTCGAGCGGTCGATCCCCGGTTGCAGTAGCAGTATTGCCAATACTCATCACGACATCCATACCATCGGTCACTTTGCCAAAGACAGGGTGTTTACTCGGACCAGGTGTAAACCAGTCGAGATAATGGTTATGGACTGTATTAATAAAGAACTGGCATCCACCACTATTAGGTTGCCCCGTATTAGCCATCGACAATGTTCCGGGTTCGTTTGACAACTGCGCATCTGCTGGGTGTTCATCCTGAATATTTCCGTGGGGGCTACTACCAGTCCCGGCACCTGGATGATTTGGATCTTTACTGTGCGGACAACCGAACTGGATCATGAAATCTTTAATCACTCGATGGAAGTGTAAGCCGTCATAAAAACCCTCTCCGGCCAATTGAATAAAGTTACCTGCCGTGATCGGCATCTTATCGATAAATAGTTCGACCGTGAAATCTCCCACGGATGTATGAATGATCGCTGTTGGATTCACCTGGAGCTCCTTGTTGAATTTTTATGGTACGACATAATCCCGCCGGTAATAACGGCGTGTTATTAAACGATTACCACGAATGGCTACGACTATCAATGACCCCAAAATCGACGGGTCGTTTAAGGCTTGCATCTAACACTTCAAGATAGATCTGCCTGTTAATCATCACGGCACCCAACGAAGCGCAGTGAGCGGTCATTTGCTGAAGATCCATTAACACATAACCCTGTTGCTGTAAGTGCCTGAGCAAAACGCAAAGTCCTACTTTAGACGCATCACTAACACGTCTAAACATCGATTCACCTGCAAAGATTCCACCAACAGAAACGCCGTAAAGACCTCCGACCAGTACATCCTCTTCCCAAACTTCCACACTGTGGGTTTTACCCATAGTAAAAAGCTCGTTATAAACAGCACGCATTTCACCGGTAATCCAGGTTCCGTGTTCCTCGACACCTTCGATAACCCGCGGTCCCGCACATGCATTAACCACGGCATCAAAAGCCTGATCACTCGTTACTACAAAACGGCGACTACGAATCTTTCTCGCCAGACGACGTGGAATATGAATTTGATCCCACAAGAACACTGCCCGTGGATCGGGACTACACCAGGCGGTAACCATTTCATCCTCAAACTCTACAGGCCAGGGAAAAATCCCCTGCAAATAAGCTGAATAAACGCAACCAGTATCGATTACCCCCCCGACCGCCACAACACCTTCAGAATTTGCCGTCCGCGGATCAGGAAATTCAAAGTAGTCACTATCGCCTGACATCAATTCACCCAGCTTAACTTTTGGATCTCTGCTGCATTTTTATGTTCGTCGTCTCAGCACCCTAAAGCTATAATAACAGAAGCGAAGCACAACCGATTCGCCCCAACCTTTCAATGCAGTTGAGTCGACTAACGCCATGGATCATCCGGACAACAATCACGACTCAACACCATTGACACTCTCAACGCATATCGAGTCCGAAGTCTCAAATGAGGGACCACCACGCATTGCCACTTCCGGCGATATGGCCATGGCCGCGATCAAATACCGATTTGCCCGGCTCGTAATCACTACAGTCACACTTCTCCTATTCGTTTTTGGCACTCCATATCTTGTTCAGCAAATCCAGTATTCTCTTGAATACGGAAAAATCAAAGCCCGCTATGACGCAGCGAGTGTCCACCTTTCCTCGGGTACAAATGAATCAGTTTCCCAACGTTCAGAATTAGTCTCTAACAAAGTCGCCCCAAGTGTGGTCCATATTCATACAGCTGCCTTTGACATGGGGGCCCGTACAAATCAGCGCATCCTTCCGGAATCAAACTTATTTCCCTCCAGAGGGCAAGGCTCAGGCATCATTGTATCGACCGACGGATACATTCTCACAAACCGACATGTGATCGAGGATTCAAATCTGGTTTACGTCCACTTGGCTGATCAATCGCGCCATACGGCGGAGATTATCGGCGTGGACAAGGAAACCGATCTGGCATTAATCAAGATCGCCCGAGGAAATCTGATCCCCATCGAGTGGGCGCCACGTGATGCGGTACAGGTTGGCACTATGGTCTGGGCCATGGGTAGCCCATTTGGGCTCGAACAATCTATCACGCTTGGTATCATTAGCGCCACTCACCGGACAGCTAAAGTCGGCACGTTATACCAAGACTTCCTGCAAACCGATGCCGCTGTTAATCCGGGTAACAGTGGTGGCCCGCTGGTCAACGAAGATGGCCGGCTTATTGGAGTTAACACAGCCATCGTAGGTGACGCTTATCAGGGAATCAGCTTTGCCGTCCCGGGCTACGTGGCAAAATCAATTTCCGATCAACTTGAGAAAAACGGTCGCGTATCGCGTGGCTGGCTCGGACTTTCACTTACCAATCCAACCACCGAGTTACTGACGCTGCACAAGATCCAAATCCCCCCGGACCAAAACTCGTTAGGGGCCCAGGTGACAAATTTCGCGCCCAGTTACTCTCCCGGCTATGCGGCAGGCATTGAAATCAACGATATCATCATCGAATTTAATGGCCAGCCGGTCACTTCGACCACACAGTTTATTCAGGCCATAGGTGAAACGCCCGGCGGTGAAAATGCCCAGCTAACACTGAGGCGATTAGTGGATAACGAGTCTCAGGAAATACTTATCAAGCTGACACTCGGTGAACGCCCGCTGGAATAAAGCACTGATCAATCAACTTCATTTCAATGCTTTGCTTAACGTTACACGAGTTCCTTCGCCAGGTGCTGAGTCGATTTGCAAATCGATATCAAAGATACGCGCTCTCTGGATCGCAGTGCATAAACCAAACGATTCTTCCGGAACCTGATCCGCGAGAAAGCCTTTACCCTGATCACTGACCTCAATCAGCAATTGCCCCGCACCACGTCGAACCAGCACTGCTGCGCCGGCAGCACCGCTGTGCTTGCGCGCATTCCAGACCAATTCACGAACAATCCGCAAAATAGAATCTGCCATACTCTCTTCCAGATCCTCCAGTGATGCCTCACCTTCTAACGCGACCTGGAATGTCGGTTCACTGAACTCACGGCAAAGCGAATCGAGACTGGTCTCATGAATGAATTCAGGCTCTGGCGAACCCCTCAGAATACTTCTCACCTGTGAAACAGCTGCTTCCAGGGACTGATCAAGATCTTCAAGATTTTTTAACAGGTTCTCCTGCATTTCAGCAGTCCCCATCAAAGCCTGTAACTCCATCCGGGCCGCGATGACGCGTTGGAGTGGTCCATCATGAAGCTCATGCTCGATTGTCGTCACGCGCTGCTCCATCAAAGCCAGTTCGGCCTGCAACGCCACGATCATTCTTTCCCTTCCTGCCAGTTCTTCCTGCACTTATTTAGTCTCCAAATGAGCGAAAAGATCTTTTCTCACTTCCGGATTACTAATTTTCCAGATCGCTCCATCAACGAAAAAATGATGAAGATTGATCGAGACCACCAGTAGCGTCAGACCGGATTTATAAACGGTTGTCATTTTTGCCTGCATACCAACAATGCCAGGCAGTTCGAAGACAACATAACCTAACGCAACAAGCATAAAATACATCATGATTGTAAATACAATTCCGTTTAGGCCATGTTTCTTCTCAGCCGCATTGGCTTCAACCCGCGTGGTAACCACAAGATACTGCAAGGCATGTGCCAGTTGAACAACGATGGTAATCCCAACAATGTCATGGTATTTCAAAACGCCGTAGTACCAAACGTAGACCGCTAACCACGGAACCAACGCATTTAAGGGTATACGCCGGCCAGTCCTTTTGGCCAACCGGTAGAAGCCCAATCCCCCGGCAATAAAAAAGGGAAAGACTATAAAAGGTACGAAAGGAGTAATGGCCACACAGGCAACAGCTATCGATTGATAAGTAACCATCATCGGCGAGGATGCAATCCAAAGCAGTGCATGCATGCCCACCAACACAAACAATCCACTCTTAATCATCCATTTCTCTTTGGGGTCCAGTCGTATCTCTCCCAAAAACAGGTAGGTACAGATAATTCCCCAGGCTTGCATGTTGTAGTGCCATCCCAGATAAACCATCACCGCAATGTTCATAGCCTCAAGCAGTCCTGATCCAACGGTTATATCTCCGTTCAGCAACGTCTGATCAGTAGCACCGGAGATCAATACGACAAGGCTCATTAATGCCAAAACGACCGGTACTCCGATCGCCGACCAACGATAAGTCTGTATTTGTTTCCGAGAGCGATATAGCAGCCGGTACGATGCCATAAAGTGAGGGTGATTGATAATAATCGTGAGCAACATGAACGCAGTCAGCATATTGACCGGCCGCAAGACCGAAGTGCCTTGCTGCGTGGTAATTGAGTTAGAAAATGGTTCAAACCATTCACTTGTGGGCGGAAAAACCAGCACGGCCCCAATAATTACGAATACCGACAAACCACCCAGACCCAGGAAATCGACTATGGGATTCCACAAATGTCTTTGCGTTGTCGATACTTTCGATTTTATCGCCATTCTGTTCCCTGACTGCGTATCTCTGCCGACCACGTTGCAACTAGCCACAGGTACGGTAAGGATAACAAATCCATCAGTTCAAAGCCCCCCCGATTCAGGATTGTCTGTTAAATACCAGGACCGCTAACGGGTATCTTTCTATCGACCACTTCCTAATAGGAGAACCTCATGGATCTGAAAGAACGTTTCGAAATCTGGCGCGATGTATATGCCCTGCAAATAGACTTCCTTCGTGAACTTGGAAATTACAAGCTCAACGTTGCCAAGAGTGACCTGGTCACGGCCGTCGCTTCCAATCAACTGGCCGTAGCCCGTATGAAAGCGCACATCGCCCAGGAATTACAGGGAGCGCTGCGTCGGCTACACCAGATGGAGGGTCGGACAGCAACCAAAGTAAAACGTCTTACCACCATGGCCCGTAACGCAGCCTATATTCAAAATGGCGATGATATGACACGCTCGCGAATGCAACTAATGTGGGCTGCCTACAAAGTCTTCGAGCGAATGGTCCCCATCGAACAACTGGAACAAACAATGCTGCTGGACCTTCACCCCGGTGCCCGCAAAGGAACACAATACACCAACAAAGCGGAACCTTCCGAACACTGCCACGACATCCCTGATTATGTCGATAATGCACATATGCTAATTGGGTACATCAAACGCCGAAACTACCTGCCCATCCGGGGTACGCTGGCACATCGACACGTCTTAAAGGTTTTTCAGGCCATCGCCAATGTCGCTGCCGCACAACTGAACAAAATGGAGGATGCTATCAAGCAAATGCGTAGCAATACCTACAAGGTTTGGAATCCACTGATCATTGCCGGTCTCCCTGACACTCTGGATGTGAAGAAGATCCTCTACAACGGAATGAAAGACCTCTAAATAAAAATCAGATCATATCAAGCTGTTTCAAAGTTGAAACTAATGCAATCAACAGAAAGAAGATGCCAAAAAACACCAAAGCCATCCAGACTAATCTACGCGGCTGTAATTTTCCGGGCAACAACGAGCGGTTTACATAAACGGTATGCAGACAACTGATACCCAAAGCATAATTATAAATCGTTGTGGCAATTTTCAGCAGAGTGTCAGGCTTAAAAAAGCCGAGCATAATAAAACCAAATGTAGCGTAGCATGCTAACACCTTGAAGTAGACCATCCGAATCTCAGACGGAGGCATACTGCGAAGCTTATCGCTAGTCGTCCAGAACACATCAACCCATCGCCGAATAATACCGTCGGCCGATGTCGACATGCTGGGAGCCAAAACCAAAAATCCGCAAAAAATCGTCAGAAACCAAAATGTTTTTCCCAGGCCCTGTTTTTTAGCATCTTGCACCTGCGTATCCAGACTCTCTCGCTCCGCGTCACTTAGATCCGAAATATTATCCGGAATATCAATGCGGGCAACTGCACTTGCAACTCCATCAGCCGTCATGGTTGCCGCGACCCATTTATCAGGCACGGTCACTCCCCGGTCAAGAAATTCGACACTGAGCATGCTAGGCAGAGCCAAACCGATAAAACAAGCGGGCATCCAAACGACTAGTTGGTCACGCATTACATGTTTGAACCAGCGCCGCCAACGAGGCATTGCACCCGGGGCATCCGGATTAAATACCGTTCCCTGATGTGACAGGGAAATCTCAAGACCACCAACAACCGACGGGATCGCACCAACATGGTGTCCCATCCCCCAGCCCTCGTCACGGGTGTAATTACTGATGGGCGTGTTCGAAAGACCTCCGGATCCGGAAATCGCTACCAATGCTGACAACGACGCGATCAATGCCCAGTCGATATCGGGAAAACCTTTCCCGCTTTAAACATCACTAATAACATTTGCCACACTCGCTCCATCTCTTTCATCATCGCCATCAACATCGACAAACCCGTTACCATCATTATCAAAACGAACAAAGTAATCACCAGCAGCTAAGCCGCCAACAGATTTCGCAACCGTAATCTTTTCAACGTATTCTCCTGATTCGTCCCGGACAGCGACATTTTCCAGTCTGCCCGGTTGTATATCATCATCAGGATTCACATCCACTTCGATGCTCTCGACAACGGCTCCATCACCGACCACGAATTTAGGCTCCACGACATCCAGCACCCCATCGCCGTCCCAGTCCTCCCCAGCATCCAATACCCCGTTTCCATTCATGTCATCGACACGTTCAACCGGGACAGTTCCAACCTTAACAAACCCCGAAAAGATTTCAGTCCAGGTCCCCACGCTGCTCCAGCCAATTGCCAGAATCAAGAGGAATCCCATCACCGTAACAATCTTAAAACCCATCACCCACTTCAGGGCAACGTGAATCTTACCACCGATAATTAGTGGAATCAGAGCGACAGCAAATATAGACAGGCCGAACGTCTTTACCGTCGCAGCGTGCGACAACTCCATCCCAAACAGATTAACCACTGCCTCACCGTCTTCAGGCGTCGGAACTAAGCCGAACAATGCAGCAAACAAGGGAATCGCAGCAGTCATTGCCAGATAAGGGAAAATCGATCCGGCATCCAGAATCAGGTAACAAATCGTCCATATATTCTTTCCCGGGCGAGTACGAAACTTACCTGTAAAAATTGGTTCTCCACAGTAGAGCGTATACCGACTAATCTCCAGATTATAGATAACCTGACCTATGATACTGAGCGTTGCCAACCACAACAAAGCACCACCATACTGTGCGGTTACCTGTGGCCCAACCAGCCATTCACCACCGCCGATCGCTGCCCCGCCAAGAATCAGACCGGGACCAAGCATTCCAATCCATTTCTTGAATGTAAATTTGGGAGCGTCAATCAGGCCGGCAGTATCCCACTGAGGCATCGATTTATCGCCGAGATATGGTGCCTGAAAATCAGCGCCATTATCTGTTAATTCTGTATCAACTTCCTGATTCGAGATATCTTCCGCCATTGATGTCTGTCCAAATATATATTGATTAGTGTAAATTCACTTAAATGTTCACCGCGAAGTCTAACAAATCACAGCCAAACCAAGTATTCAATCTATTGATTGCTGATACCGCTGACAACGCCAGTTTCCTTGAGGTAGTCTTTCTCAGGCAGCCCCTCAATCCATTTTCGAATTAAATCGATCGCCGGTTCATCCTTAATGCTTGAGGCGATATGTGGCATACGCCCCAGCCCCTGAAGCGTCATGCGGTGATAAATCAGTGACCGTTCCGGTGCGCCTGGTACGATTAATGCCGGCTTGTTTAACTTAAAAGAACCCTGTCCCGGAGCGACTCCGATCACCGCTGCATCCTCAAGTGTCTTATTGGCCAGCAGTGAGAATTCAGCGTTACCACCGCCCCAACGGCGATGACAGTGTGAGCAATTACTCATCATATAGCTTCTCGCCCGCAGATGAAGCGGTTCTTTTTCATCGCGATGATCTACAATTTTGGGTAATGACTTTGCCGGTTTTTCGAGTTTTTCTGTAAATAGTCCGATGTGATTAAACGTATCAATCTGATTGGCTACGATACCTCCGTAATCGTGTTCCTTATTCATTTGCAGCGTATTAATACCCAATACATAGCGTGAGGCCATCGTATGACAAAGTGTACATTCGGCGCGACTTGGGAAATGCCACCGCTGAATATATTCCCCTCCTTCCGCTGTTACATCCTTCACCTTAAATTCAATGTCCCCACCCTCTTTGCCAAGCAGTACCGCATCGGTCTGTGCTTCATTCCAGACATAGGTATATCCTTTCCAGACCTGAGCTCCATACCCGTTATCATCCCCATCCATCTTTTTATGATGCATGATCCTGGTTTCCAGGCGTCGCAGGCTGGACGGATTGCCTTTCTCAGTCTCAACGGCGAAAGTCTTGACGGTAACCGTACCATCCGGAAACCGCCATCCGGCAGGTGCCGCCGGGGGTGTTTCCGGATAAAGCACATCATCAAAATCAACCGTCCCTTTACCCGGAATAGCAAGATATCTTAATTTCACTGCGTTGTCCGACCACAAGGGAGAATTAACCGAGTAGCTAATCACGCCGTCCTCGGGAACCATCTTGGCGGTATCTTTAAATATTCCGGTCTCACTCAACCGACGCGGAAACTCATGTTCAGCCAGCGACGGAGGCGGTGCCTTGACCAGTTCATGCAACATGCCACTTGCATAATCGACTAATAGCAATTCACCATCGGATTGTTCAATGAAGGACACCAAACGAATCGAAGTATCTGCCAATTCTGACCAATCCTGAGCTTCGCCATTTTGATACTTAAACGACCAGATTTTTCCCGTATCAAAATCACCGTAAATGTAATGCTTCTGCAACAACTTAAGCCGATCACCGTAATATACGTATCCACCGGTAATCGAGCGAAAATCATTATGGTTATGTTCAACAATGGGTTTCTCAATCGGTGTTTCATGACGCTTTCGTTCCGGCCTGAACGGATGACTTCCCTCCATCAGCGACCAACCGTAGTTCCCCCCATTCTTAATGACATAAACCATTTCCCAAAGGTCCTGGCCAACTTCCCCACCCCACATTAGCCCGGTATGCCGATCGTGCGAGAACTTCCAGATTTGACGGTGCCCGAAACTATAAACTTCTGGTCGAGCCCCTTTAATACCAACCAGCGGATTATCTTGAGGAATTCCATAATTGATTCCGGCAACGACATTATCTATGTCGAGACGCATAATACAGCCAAGTAGATCCGTGACATCCTGCCCCGTATGTAATTCGTCTGCAATACCGCTACCATCGCCGGCTGAAATGTATAAGTAACCATCCGGGCCAAAGCCAAGACACCCTCCGTTATGACCACCACGCTTCCATTGAATAATTGTGATTTCCTTCGTTTTATCGGCCTCACCATCGCGAACAACAAACTCCGAAACTCGCGAACCAACCTCTTCGTCACGTGTACTATCAATGGTCATGACAAACATGCGGCCATTCGTTGCAAACTTGGGATGCAACGCCAGACCTACGGTATTGGCTCCCATATCAATTACCAATTTTTTTTCTTTTGCCTGACGATCTTCATCAATTAACCAGATCTTGCCGGAGTACTCAACGATCATTAACTGCTGTAAGCCCGGAACCATAACCCCGGCAATCGGATTTTCAAAACGCACGCCAGGATAGGCAATCCGCAGGGTATAGGGTGCGGGAGGTTCAGGCGAACCTTGGACATTGGATTTGGTCCATTCAACTCGCGATGGCAAACCTGACTTTTGAGCCAATAATGTGCTGGCCAGCAACAGCAATAACGTAACGGACTTGGAAATAGTCTTCATCGATAATTTCCCTCGGACACCAAATACTGGTGCCACGATAACAATAAACGGCGATTGAAAATACTAAGGACGAGGATGAATAAGTACGACATGATTCGAAAGTTCGTTAATATCGTCCTCGCGATATGGAACTCTGTTCTGTAACCGGCTCCCGATCAACTCAACTCCGGCACTCAAGGCATTGGCAAGTTGACCCTCCTTAATAAGACGTGCGACCCTTTTCTGTACGTCATTGATCAATTCGGTGCATTCCTTAGCTAATGCACTCTTAATAAGATCATCGACCATCACCGCCACACGGCATTCAGCCAAAGAAACATAGATCAAAACAGCACCTCCCTGACGCTGAGAGGAAAGTACTTCTTCCAGGAAGACGAGCCTTGCTCCCCTGGAAACCTCTTCTTCCACTTCATCCGGCGTCCCCAGCATCATCCGCAACTTCGGATTGAATGAAGCAGCAACTATGCCGCCTACATACCCAACCACCACAATGGCAAGTTGCCAGTAGAAGGGAAGTCCTGCTTCAAACAATGAAACGTCTTCACCATCCAGAAGTATCTGCAACATGTTGCAAAGTATCAACGCAAGCAGGGCGACGAGCACACCAAAATGGCATTCGCCTCGGTCATAACGTCCGGATTCACTTGCCACTGCACAAACAATCTCTGCCGAAGTCTGTTCTTCAGCCTGAATAATTGCCGTCTCGATCTGCAGTAACTCGGATTCACTAAATTGCTTTTCAGCATTGATCATGCTAGCCGAATTCCCCAGAGCACATTAAAGTTACAACCATGGATTAAGCGTAACGCATTCGATCGCAATTTTCCATTTTTTCGAACCTTATCGGGAGCACTTAATGAAGATTTACCACAACCCGAGATGTAGCAAAAGCCGTCAATCACTGGCGTTAATACAAAATGCCGGCCACGATGTGGAAATCATTGAATACCTCAACAGTCCGCCAACTACCGATGAACTGGCAGCTATTATTAGTAAACTTGGAATCACGGCAGAGCAGCTAGTTCGTAAAAAAGAAGCCTTGTTTAAAGAACTCGGTCTCGATCAACAGACACTTACCAGGGAGCAATGGATTCAGATACTTTGTGAACATCCCAGGCTGATCGAACGGCCGATTATCATCAGCGGTGAGCAGGCCGTTATTGGCCGCCCACCCGAATTGATCCAACGACTACTCTGACTTGCCAGGTATGATCGCCACGGCCCTGCACCAGGCAGCACTTGCCGCTTCAATCTTCACCGGCAGGCAACTCACCCAAAAACCAGTGGGGGATGGCAGTTTGTGCAGATTCGCCAGCTTTTCAATTTGACAGTATTCTTTGGTAATACCTGCGAAATGAGCCGGCCAAACGGCATCACCATCACCCGTTGCCTCAAACTCGGCCTTCATAGCATGGAACGGTCTGTCGATGGTGTAGGCATCAATTCCGATCACACGTATACCCTGTTCAACAAGCCATAACGTGCCAGATCTTGCTAAACCCGGCTGTTTGAAATAATCATCACTTTCAATCCGCTGATCCGCATCAGTTCTTAAGAGTACAATTTCACCGGAACAAAGAGTATGATCGATATCTGCCAGTGCTGATTCCAGAATAGGCACGGTTATTTCAACCCCATCTGCCAACTGAGTCATATCCAGACAGACGCCGGGGGCAAAACACCACTCCAACGGCACTTGATCAATGCGTTTAGCTAAACAACCGCCGGACTTCGGTCCGTAATGGTAGGGAGCATCCACATGGGTCCCGGTATGCGTAATCGCTTTTATCTGTTCGATTGCCCAGCCACCTCCATTTGAATACTTAAGGTCTGACGAAGCCATGCCAAACAGGGATTGCATCTGCTGACTGCCCTGCTGGTGATCCATGTACTCGATCTCGGCTGGGAAGGGTTCACTTTTCGCCTGATGTGATAATGGAACACTGAGGTCCAGAATAGTACTATTTTCAAACATACGATTTAAACGAATAAGGGCGGCCAGACCTGCTGACCGCCCCTGTTTCGGTTCAATTAAGCAACAGATATTTGCAAACCTTAATTATAAGCCTTCATACCGTGCTCTGATACATCAAGCCCCACTTCTTCCTCTTCAGGATCGACTCGCAATCCAAATGTCTTGTGAATGATTCCACCGACGATGAGGCTAAAAATAACTGTGTACCCTCCAATGGCAGCAATACCGAGAAGTTGGACAGCCAGATTGTGTCCACCAAATAACGCGGCGGCAATCGTGCCCCAAATGCCACACACCAGATGAACACTAACAGCGCCGACAGGATCATCAATAAATTTATCAACAAAAATTACTGAGAAGTAGACAAGCACTCCAGAGACGACACCAATAATAACAGCTCCCTGAATCGTTACTGAATCAGCACTTGCTGTCACACCAACCAAACCCGCGAGAATACCATTCAACGCCATCGTGACATCCGGCTTACCCTTTACCCAAGAGACTAAGCCAGCAGCCAAACCGCCTGCCGCCGCAGCCATTGATGTTGTGACGAGAACGAGCGAAGTCAATGCTGGATCTGCACTTAGAACTGAACCACCATTAAAACCAAACCAGCCAAACCAAAGCAGGAATACACCTACAGCTACCAGCGGCATGTTAGAGCCGGGAATTGCATTAGAAGAATTATCCGCATTATATTTACCGATTCGAGGGCCAATTAACCAGGCCATGACCAGGGCTGCCCAGCCACCGACAGAGTGAACCAGAGTAGAACCGGCAAAGTCATAAAACCCTAACGATTCCAGCCAGCCATAGCCCCAATGCCACGAACCAGTCACGGGATAACAGAACAGCAACAAGCACGTAGAGAAAACTAAGAATGGGCCCAGCTTAACACGTCCAGCGACAGCACCTGAAACAATAGTTGCGCAGGTTGCGGCAAACATTGCCTGGAAAAAGAAGTCAGAATACCATGTGTAATCGCCATAAGCGTAGGTCAATTTGGCCGTTACGTCTTTTTCGGCAACGGTCACAAAATCTGGAATCGCGTCCAACTTCAAGACCTCGGGAATTACTCCCAATTCTTCACTTTCCGCTCCTTTAGGCACGCCTTCAGGAAATCCCGGATACATCATGTTGAAGCCGATTAACCCGTAAGTAAGGAGGCCAATCGAGATGATCATCGTATTCTTAAACAGAATATTGATCGTATTTTTCTGACGCGTCAAACCAGACTCCAGCGACGCAAAGCCCAAATGCATAATAAACACCAGGCAACCGCAGAGCATGATCCAGAGGTTGTCGATTTTGAAGTCATTTTCTTCGGCAGTGATTACATCTGCCCCAGACCCTTCCGCAGCAACTACCGGCCCAGCGGCATTCTGCATGACGGATTCCAGATCAGCAGATTCAGCAAGTTCCTCTTCAGTAGGGGCATCACCATCTTCGGCCGCTTCTGTTTCGGTCGCTTCTGTTTCAGCCGCTTCTGTTTCAGCCGCCGGCTGAGCTACCGCTTCTTCCTGTGCCCATATCGCCGGCACAGTAAACACCACTAACAATGCTGTTAGCATTCCAAATTGAAATAGACGATTCATGTCCATCTCCTTCTCGATCAAAAAAGATACAAAAAACTAGCCAGCATCGGCCTGTGAAGTGTCCAGAGACGTTGCGATAAAAAGCAACAACATACCTGCACAAAACAATGACATTCGATCTTCGAAATGCATTGTCAGGTGGGACAGAGATTCCCTCAACTCGAACTGAAACACACCGCCATGCGTCTACTATTAGTCGGTCGAGAAAATAATTGAGTAGTTAAACCTCATTGAATATAGACAACTTACCCTCTTCTTTTCAACACCCCGCTACCAAAATAGCCGTTATCTTGGCAAAATAACAACTTGTCATAATCGATGCCCAAATAGTCAACCACCTTCTCAGACTGACGGACAACAATGTCACACGCAGCCCCAAGTCGTCTTCCAAGGCCAATCAGCTTCCTGTTTGAGAACTCAATCTTTCTCATTGCCGGTACCATTGGCGCCCTGCTCTGGGCCAATAATAACAACGACTCTTACGAACATTTTGTCCACTACACTCTTGTCGGCGGCGGTGTTCATCATCACGCGGACTCGTCACCCCACGACGTTGCAGAAGAGACTGATGAGGCAAACAGCTTCCTTGCCGACATCTATCAACGTGTTATCGAGCGTCCCGACAAAGACGGTCACAACCATGGAATTAATCTACACTTTCTGATTAACGACATCCTCATGGCGTTATTCTTTGCAACGGCGGCCGGCGAGGTTTGGGAGGCTCTGTTACCAGGCGGTTCACTTTCCAATCCAAAAAAAGCAGCCACTCCACTTTTAGCAACCGTCGGAGGAATCGCCGGACCAGCTCTGCTTTACCTCGGTCTGGCAGCCATCCTTGGCGAAACCGAGGCCTACGGAAAGGGCTGGGCTATTCCATGTGCCACGGATATCGCATTTACTTATATGGTCGCCCGACTTATTTTTGGGCCAACACATCCGGCGATTGCATTTTTGTTGTTACTTGCTATTGCTGACGATGCAGTGGGCCTGGTCATTCTGGCAATCTTTTACCCAAGCAAAGCCATCGAACCACAGTGGTTTCTGTTGACCGTTAGCGCCATGCTGATCTGCTGGGGACTAAGACGTGCTAAAATCCAAAACTTCTGGCCTTATCTGCTCGGACCGGGGATTCTGTGCTGGATATCATTCGATCTGGCAGGAATTCATCCTGCTCTTGGGCTTGTACCTATCATTCCCTGTCTGCCGCATGCGCATACCGATCTGGGTATCTTTGCACGTGAAGAACTCAATCGAGACGATACACTCAATGCTATGATGCATTGGTGGAAGAACCCTATCGAAATCATACTCGGACTTTTCGGACTGGCTAACGCGGGTGTCGTTATTAACACCTTCGGAGCCGGCACCTATCTGGTACTCTTTGGACTGCTGGTCGGTAAACCTTTGGGCATCTGTCTATTCACGATCCTGGCAAAATCAGTTTTCCGGCTGGAAATTCCCTCCGGCATGAACATGCGCCATATCCTATTGATCGGAATTATTTCCTCGATTGGGTTCACCGTTGCCCTGTTTGTATCCACAGCCGCCTTCAAAGGGTCCGAACAGGCAATACTAGATGGTGCTAAGATGGGGGCTTTACTAAGCTTTGTTGGGGCTCCACTTGCGTTTATCGCCGCAAAACTACTTAAAATCAACTCGAATTCCCCCGACCCGTCGTCAACGTAAGACCGCACCAATCAACTCAAAATAGTCCCCCCCCGCACAACCGGTCGACTGAAGAACTCGACTTCTTGAACAACATTCTGCTCCTGAAATAAACCACCGTCGTGCCAAACAAACCCAAATATATTGTTGGACTTGGCGAACTTCTGTTCGACATCATCGATAACACAACAATCCTCGGTGGCGCACCTGTCAACTTCGCCATCCAATCCCATCAAATCCTCAGGGCTCACGGATACCGCGGTGCCGCGGCTGTACGGGTAGGCAATGATGAACTGGCAACACGTGCAATAAACGAACTGCAAGGTTTGGGACTGGCCACAGAATTCATCCAACACGATCGTCAACGACCTACCGGGACAGCCATAGTACATCGAGAGGGCAATGATCACCGTTTTGAGATCGTAGAGCAAGTATGCTGGGACCATTTCCACTGGGACCAACAGCTCGAACAATTATGTAACAACACTGCGGTCATTTGTTTTGGAACGTTAGGCCAACGCAGTCCTGCTAGCCGCGAAACCGTTCGCCGATTTGTAGAAAATGCCAAACAGGCCCTACGAGTCTTTGACGTCAACATCCGACAACACTATTATGACGACGATTCTATTAGGCATGGCTGCCAAAATGCGGATATCCTAAAACTCAATAATGAGGAGGTCTCCTTAGTTGCCTCGGCACTCGGTGTACCTGCTCAGCACAATAACCTGCAAACCTGCCAGTTAATTCAAACGCGAACAAACCTGCAGTATGTTGTTTACACGCAGGGAGCCTTAGGTACCGCAATGATATCGGCCAATGAAATTACTACCGGATCACCTGTCACTTTCCCTGCCGTTGAAAATGCCGATGCTGTGGGTGCTGGGGATGCGTGTACGGCGGGGATTATTGCCGGTATCCTGCTGAAACTAACACCCCAGAAAACAGTCGCACTCGCCAATACACTGGGAGCATTCGTGGCCTCCCAGGCAGGTGCGACACCTGCTTTACCTACGCAGATCCTGCCTTAACTACCTAAGTCCGCATCATGAATCAGCATCGGACAAGTTGCACTTTTTTGCTATAATTAAGAGATGAAAAGGACTCTCAATATTAATAAGACGTCGGGTCTTGTATTGCTGTGCATTGCTTACTCGCTTACTGCCACCGTGGTTACGATGCCGGCAGCAGCTCAACAGCAAGCCGCGCCTGAATTCACCGCAGAGCAACTTGAAGCGTTTGAAACGAACATCCGCCCACTGCTTGCCAAACATTGTTATGAATGCCACAGTAGCCATTCGGAACCGGTCAACGGGGGATTATTACTGGATAGTCGTGCAGGTTTAATCAAAGGAGGTGATTCGGGAACGGCAATCATACCCGGAAAACCGGATGAGAGCCTGCTTATTTCCTCCGTGAAGTATCAAACCTATGAAATGCCGCCAGACGGTAAACTATCTGAAAAGGAGGTGGAACTGCTAAGTCAATGGATTGCCAACGGTGCTCCCTGGCCGGCGAGCGATAACCCGACAGCCAACAACGCCGGACAAGTCGTCGACTGGAAGCAGGCGCAACAAAGCCACTGGGCATATAAACCTGTTGTACGACCACCCCTGCCTGAAATAAGTTCCGCCAATTGGCCACAATCAGGTATTGATTACTTTGTCCTTGCGCAACTCGATGCCAACAAATTGACACATGCGAATCAGGCTGATCGCCGTACACTCGTACGGCGGCTCTATATGGATCTTCTGGGTGTCCAGCCGACACAGAGACAAGTTGACTCCTTTGTCGCGTCAGATTCTCCCGACGCATATGCGAAGTTGGTCGACCACCTTCTCAGCTCACCTCAATACGGAGAAAAGTGGGGACGACACTGGCTGGATGTGGCTCGCTACAACGAAGGATTCGGGGGCTTCACCGACAATGGTCCGAATCCACACGCCTGGCGTTATCGCGACTGGGTGGTACGTAAACTAAACGCAGATCTCCCTTATAATGAATTTATTAAACAACAAATAGCAGGTGATATTGACGGCGACATTGAGTCAGCAATTGGAACCGGTTTTCTGGCATTGGGCCCGACGTTCCGCACAGACGGTGGAGATCCGGATAGTGCCGCGGCTGCCAAATCTGAAACTTTAGATGATCGGGTAGACACACTGACGCGTGGATTACTGGGGCTGACGGTTGCCTGCGCACGTTGCCATGACCATAAATTCGACCCGATTCCGACGCTCGATTATTACTCACTGGCCGGAATCTTTAATAATTCGGCATCAGTCGTTTCGCCAATCTCCGCTCAGCCAATTGTGGATGCCTTCAATCAGGCTCAGAATGAATTCAATCGTCTTAACAATGAGTTCAAAAAGCTTAACGATGCCATCAACAAAGCGGGGGACAAAGCTACCGCCGAACAAAAAGCAAAACGCGATCAAATCCAACAACAGCGGGATGAGGCACAGGCCAGGATTCCATCTCGTTTTGACGAAGCACACACACTTCGCGACACCGGATCGGGAAATATGAAAGTTGCTCTTCGGGGAGACATTCGTAAGCAGGGTGATGAGGCACCACGTCGTTTTTTACGCATTGTTGAAGGCGAAACACCGAGTCTCTATGACAGCGGTAGTGGCCGGCAGCAACTTGCTGATTCAGTCGCCAGCAGTAAAAACCCGCTTACGACTCGGGTAATTGTCAATCGCCTGTGGATGCATCACTTCGGTCGACCGCTCGTGATGTCGCCCAGCAACTTCGGAATACTCGGCAACAAGCCGAGCCATCCACTGTTACTCGACTGGCTTGCTGCAGAACTCGTTGAAAATCAATGGTCTTTGAAACGGCTGCACCGGGAAATACTGCTATCTTCCACGTACCGTCAAAGCAGTGACTTCAATGAGATGAACTACACAATTGACGGTGACAACAAATACCTCTGGAGACATTCGCCTCGCAGAATGGACGTTGAGTTATGGCGTGACACAATTATGCAGGCAACCGGTGAACTTAATACGCAAATGGGCGGGCCTCCACAGCAGGATATCCTTCGCAGTAAGCGGCGTACTGTTTATGCCTCTACAAGTCGCAATGGCGATCAGTTCGCCTCCGATCGTTTCCTAAAACTTTTCGATTTTGCCGCCCCGCGTGCCTCAATTGCTAAACGGACAACAACGACCGTGCCACAACAATTCCTGTTTTTACTCAATAGTTCCTTCATGGTGGAACGAGCAAGGATCTTCCACAACCGACTAAGTACACGCTCACAAGACCCTCTCGCAAAAATTGAATATGCTTATTCATTGCTCTACAACCGTATGCCAACGCAAGAAGAATTAAATTTAGGTGCAGATTTCGTTACCATTACCACTAACCAAAGCCCTGACGACAAGCTTGACCGCTGGATACAATACTGCCAGACATTATTAAGCTCTAATGAACTGATGTTCATTAGATAAACCTAAGCGCGAAAGCACTTTCATTTTTCGTATTTTCCTAAACAGCTCAGATCATGAATAAAAAATCTCCAACTATAGACCCTTCCATTCTTGGAATTTCGAGACGAGAAATGCTAAGTCGTTTCGGCGCCGGTTTCGGTACTTTGGGGTTACAACAAATGCTTTCGCAAAAGGCAGCAGCAGCTCCCCAGACCGACTCACCACTAGCCCCCAAGGCTCCTCATTTTGCTCCCCGCGCTAAACGTATTATTCAGCTTTTCATGCCCGGCGGCCCAAGTCAGGTTGATACATTTGACTACAAACCATTGATCGAAAAATACTCCGGTCAGCGGCCAGAGCTGGTTGATCGTAAATCGCTGCGTAACACAAAGAACGGGCTGATGAAATCGCCTTTTGGTTTTAAGCAGTACGGTGAAAATGGTAAGTGGGTCAGTGATATTTTCCCCAAAGTAGCCGAAAAGGTCGATGAACTGTGCTTTATCCATTCAATGCACACAGATATTCCGGAACATGCCGGTGCAATCCTGATGTTCAACCTGGGACACATTCAGGCTGTCCGACCCAGCTTAGGTTCATGGCTTGTTTACGGTCTCGGAGCTGAGACCGACAACCTTCCCGGTTTTGTTGCCATGTCTCCTCACGCGCAGGCTCGTGGTAAAGCAGCGAATTACAGCAATAGCTTTCTACCTGGTGCCTACAGCGGTTGCTACGTAAATATCAATTCAATGCATCCCGACCGCATTGTAAGTGATCTTAAAAACCAGTATCTGACACGTGGTACGCAACGAGAACAGGCGGATCTGCTGGCCAAACTTAACCAAATCGACTTAAGGAACCAGCAAGAAGATGCCGCTCTGGAATCGAGTATTCAGGCAATGGAAATGGCTTTCCGCATGCAATTTGCCGTTCCTGAGGCCTTTGACGTTACCCGTGAAACCCAGAGAACGCTTGATATGTACGGGCCAACTCAATACGCCAAAGGCTGCCTACTGGCTCGTCGTCTCGTTGAACGCGGCGTTCGAATGGTGCAACTGTCTCTAACAATCGATGGTTATGATATCGCCTGGGACACCGGGCATGGGGATATTGTCGGCGGACATAAACGTCTGGCGGATGCATGCGATCAGGGCATCGCTGCACTTTTGGAAGATCTCAAACAACGTGGGATGCTTGAAGATACTCTCGTTATGTGGGGCGGGGAATTCGGCCGCGCGCCAACTTCTGAAGGTCAAAAGGGACGTGACCATGATCACTACGGATTCACCGTGTGGATGGCAGGCGGTGGCGTGAAACCAGGATACTCCTACGGTGCAACCGACGAATTCGGCCTTACCGCCGTGGAGGATCGCGTTCATGTTCACGATCTGCATGCCACACTCTTACACATTATGGGACTGGATCACGAGGAACTTACGTACCGGTACAGCGGGCGTGATTTCCGCTTAACTGATGTGCACGGTAACGTTATTCACGACATCCTGGCATAAAATCAAGTAGCCTTGGCATGCCCTCAACTCTTTTTTATCTGGACTGTGTTGACGTATGATGTTCATAAGTAACCTGCGCTTTGGCCGGATTGTACTGTTGTTTATTTTCGGACGAATGAATTAAGACGCCATACCTAAACCGCATCGAATCACCATTCTTCAAAATACGGTCAGGTGCGGTGTTTAACGGGCCTAACGGATTGACCGTCAGCAGACCGTAATTCCTTGCATGCCAGTGATATAAACGTTGGTTTTCCGGATGGGTCATGACTGTCACGCCAACCCAGCGACCTTCCTTCATTCCCGAATTATCGACCCACCTGGCAGTCTTTCCCCAGATCTCACCACCGCCTACTCGACCACGGTCGTCAACCATTTCCGCTCCGGATTCGACCCGCAAATCACTTGCCAGACGAACCGCCAGACCACCCTCCTCCCGCGAGCCTAGAGTCACATCATCCTGGTGCGGGGTAATAACGGCATCAATGACGATCAACAGACCCAGCGGTGTTACCGCAAATTCATAAGAAATCACCTCGCGAACCAAAACTTTTTTCCGGTCGTTGGCCAGATATAAATTCTCTGTTACAAACCCCGTCTTTGTTCCTACCTGAGGCTCTCTTACGAATCGCCGATGCCTGGTAATTCCATGCATATGCCAGTAATCAATTCCGTTCAATTGCGAAAATGTATGGAATATTCCCTGATGATGAGGATGATCCGCCTGATCATCCTCTTTGACCGGATAATTACGAGTCACCTGGATGCCGTCGCGTGTGTGTACATTACTGATAAACGGCCGTCCGGGCGGATCTTCCGTATGCACAAATTCTGCCACACGCTGTTTACCAATATGGATATCAACTCCGAATTGCGTAGTCTGAAATGAAACAGCTTCAGAAGCCGGCAGACTCGAAGCATTACAGAAACAAATAAAGCTGGCAAAAACTACAAAGCTACGCAAAACGTATGTCTCCATTACTGATTGAATTAAACACAATGACACCGGCGGGTTGCGAAATTACAACACGCACCACATATTGTAGTATGTGAATCTCAAAATTGTCTTCGAAGGAGAGGGTGTTTTATGGCTCTGGCAACGTTTGGTGCAGGTTGTTTTTGGTGTGTCGAAGCGGTGTTTCAAAAGCTCGACGGTGTGAATCACGTGACGCCCGGTTATAGCAATGGGCAACTGGCAGATCCCACTTACCAACAGGTTTGCACTGGTTCGACAGGACACACTGAAGTTATCCAAATCGACTTCACACCCGAGGCGATCAGCTATGAAGCTCTGTTAGAAGTCCTCTTTCACGTGCATGATCCAACCACGCTAAACCGTCAGGGTGCAGACATCGGAACTCAGTATCGGTCCGCAATCTATTTCCACAACCACGAGCAACAGGAAACTGCTGTAACCGTAAAAGCCCGCATAGACAGCGGTGACCTTTGGCACAATCCAGTGGTGACCGAAATTGCGGCAGCTGACATTTTCTATCCGGCCGAGTCCTATCACCACGACTACTTCACAAAGAACCCGGGAAATCCTTATTGCAATGCGAGTGTTGGACCTAAACTGGCTAAGCTAAAGTCAAAATTCCCACATTTATTGCGGGATTAAAAAATGCGAAATCAATTTCCTGTACTTCTTTTATTTCTGCTGACAGCTACTTCCGGTTGTGTCCTGCCAACATTCGAACATCCTGCATCCACGCCGGAAACTTCGTTGCGCGATGATGTTCTCTGTGGTGAGTGGGTTAATATCACAATTCTCGAAGATGGTACTATCCAAAAAGAGGATGAGACATTCAAGATTGGACACGACCCTAAAAACAAGGGCTGGACACTGATTGGCGCAACACGCCTCAACAAAAAAAACGAGCTGGTAAATGAAGTGCGTAACTTTCTGGTAACCCGTATTGGCGAAGACAACTATATTTCAACTCCTAAAACGGAACTCGATTTCGGCGAAACTGATGGTAGCTACATTCTGGGTAAATATCACTATGACAGTAAAACAAAACGTCTGGGCATGCGATGGGTCAATCCAATCAAACTCAAAGAAGCAATTCAACGTGGTATGCTACTTGGCACAATTACCGAAGAGTCCGCCAAATCAAATGGAAAGGAAGAATTAAAACTCAAGGCAGTGCATGTTGAGTCCACCACCGAAGAACTTCGAGCGTTTCTCAAGCAATACCCCGACATACTATTTGACGAAAATGTGGAATATTTAGAGCGTGTGACACCTAAAGACTGAATTTCTCTGTCAGGTCCAGTTCGTCCCCCATTTGCTTCTGCAGTTTTTGCAACTCTGCAAAAAGTTTTTTCTGAATCTCGACGGTCGACTCATCGGCGGATAAATCGTTCTGTTCTAACGGATCTTTCCGCAAATCATACAGCCTCACCTTGCCGATACTGGGATAAAGAATCATCTTGTACCCCAAGGCCCGCACACTGCGCTGGCTTTCAAGATACGCTCCATAAACTGACGGATAATTACTTTCTTTCTGTTTTCCTGAAAGTAAGGGCAACAAACTATTGAATTCAACATGCTCCGGTTTTGCGACACCAGCCAGTTCCAGAGTTGTTGGCATAACATCCTGTAAATAAATATTCGCATCGTTACTTGCCGCTTTATCGACCCCGGGACCAACCACGATAAATGGCACTCGCACACTGTGCTCATACATATTCTGTTTTCCCATCAGCCCATGACGGCCGACTGCCAAACCATGATCGGCTGTGAAAATAATATAAGTATTGCGATCCTGTTTCGTCTTTTTCAAGTAAGCAAGGATACGTCCAATCTGATGATCCATGTGGGTAATGATCGCATAATACTCCTGCCTATTAACCTTGACTGAGTATTCCGTACGGGGAAAGGGAGCCAACATTTCATCCCGTAGTTTGCGTCCCGTTGCCGCATCCTCGTTGTAGGGATACTCCTGTAAGAAGTTTGCCGGCAGATCCACGTCCCCGAGTGGATACATATCCACATATTCCTTGGGAGACTGTCGTGGATCGTGTGGGGCATTAAAGGCGATGTACATAAAAAACGGCGAGTCATCGGTTTTCGACTGATTGAGAAATCCAATAGCGTCATCAGCAACAACTTCGCTCCAATGCTTTCCATCTTTCCAGAATCCACCCCACTGAGGGTCATAGGGCAACCATGTTTTATCGTCTTCACTTAGCGGGCGATTATATCCCTGAGGGACCTGGTTCGGCATCCCTCCACGAATATGGGCCGTGGTCTCGAACGCCTTGGTGGCATCAGCTCGGACATGCCATTTGCCAGTCATATATGTATGATAGCCGGCATTACGCAGGTAAGACGACCAAAAGCGACCTGCCTGCAGTTCTTTACCAGTTTCACGATATATCGCATTGGCGCGCCAAATGAAACGACCTGTATTGAGCATGCAACGACTGGCAACGCAAACCGCACCACTCCAACTTCCCATATTAAAAGCATGCGTAAAAGTCGTTCCCTGACGCGTTAATCGATCCAGATTTGGCGTTTTAATCACCGGATGCCCTGACGAGGCAAGTGTCTCAAAACACTGATCATCCGCAAAGATAAATAGGATATTTGGTTGTTTTTGCTCTGCAGCATTCAGACTACCTGAAAAAAGCAATAACAACAGCAGCAGGCTCTGTATACGCATAGGTTTTAACTCTTTAACTCTCTAGCTAATTATTATTTAAATTCAATCGCATTTGGATTACCACGACTCTTAAGAAATGCCAGCAAATCCAGCACTTCTTCCTGATTGAGTGTGTTAAGTAATTTTTCTGGCATCAATGATTGCTTCGAAGGAAACATTTCATCGATGTCGTCTTTAGCAAGTGTTACTAACTTTGTTGCATCCACCGGATCGGTGAGCACAATAATTTCTTTTTCAGTTTCACTTGTCACGCGTCCGGCCAGAACCTGACCATTTACAGTGACGATATTCATCGCTCGATACTGGTCAGAAATAACTTTACTGGGATGGATAATTGCCTCAGCCAGATCTTTATTACTAAAACGACCGGCAGCATTGCTAAGATCCGGGCCCGTCGAACCGCCCGCGCCGTCAAATCGGTGACAGGAAAGGCACTTTGCCGCTGCGAACATCTTCTTACCGTTTTCAAAATTACGTCCACTAAGTCCTTGGTTAGACATAGTAATTACTTCCTGCAGATTCCAGATCTTACCAGGCCCTGCAGCTTTCGGAAGATCTTCTTCTTTTGGAGGGATAAACACAGCTTCACCAGCAAGCAACTTCCGTTCATCGTCAGACATATTCGCCAGTGCTTCACTCTGAATATTCTTTAAGAAGCCGGTATAACTAGCACCGCCCGAACGCTCATTCGCACCAACAAACCACTGGAGATATTCTTTCCGCTGTTCAAAGGTCCAACCATAACGCAAATTTCGCAAAGCATAAGCGTAGTGAATCTTCTGAATTTCCGGTCGATTATTAAGCATCGCTGCAATCGTGCCGCCATAACCTTTGTTCCGCGTTAGTAAATCACTTACTTTTTCCCCCGCGGTCACTTCATCAGCAGCCATCAGTTTCAATGTTTTACCGGCAATTGTTGGCGAATTAAGATAAACCAACAGGCTCACCAGTTCACGATCTAAATCTATTTCTGAGGCCGGGAATTTATCATCCAGTTGAGCCACGACCTTCCCGGCGGTCTCAACATCCGGTGCTCCCAGACGAATAAACACCAGCGAATAGGCTCGCAATAAGTCCAGTTTCTGTTGTTTTTCAAGCTTGTCATAATTCACTGTTAACAAGGCATTCACCGCTCTGATTTGCCATGATTCATCTCCCTGCCGAGCAATCGCCATAATCCCATTGATCAAACCGCGCGGGTCGTCTAACGCAATTACTTCACTTGCCCACTGATCGACCGGCTGAAACTCCAGAGCAATACGAGCAGCATACCGAATGTGCCGATCTTCATGTCCCAGATTGGCCATCGCTTTCTTGACAGCACCACCGGCCTGCTTGCCATGAAATGCTTCTAATGATCGTCGCAATTGACGCAGTTCAGCAAATTTACGATCACGGCCATCAACTGCAGCCGTGGAATCCTGACCGATGTAAGTAACTCGAAATAATGCCGACTGCGTACCACGGCCACCAACGCTGAAGTACAACGCGCCATCGGGACCCACCGCGGCATCCGTTAAAGGAAGCGGTGAGCGGGAAAGAAATTCTTCACGTGTTGCCTTATAGCTGGCACCATCAGCTTCTGTATGCACGATATACATCGTACCGAAGGTCCAGTCCAGACAATAGAAACCATGCTGGTATTTAGCAGGGAATTTCGCTCCGTAACCAAAGCAGGCGCCGACAGGCGAACCTGGTCCTATATCCACAGCCTGCGGCAAACTATCCCCATAGTATGCTGGCCATTTGCCAGTTCCACTTCGCCAGCCAAATTCACTGCCGCTGGTTGCATGAACCACCCGTGTAGGGCGATACCAGGGTGTTCCCATATCCCATTCCATGTCAGCATCGTAAGCAAAGATCTCACCATCAGCATTGAAATCAAAGTCATAAGGATTACGATAGCCAATTGAAAACATTTCCCACTCTTTGCCCTGGGCATTAGTACGAGCAATCCATCCGCCGGGTGCCAGTTTACCAGCGGCGTGACCGCGAGCATCCCATTGCCTTGGAAGCAGATGATCTTCAGACCAATTTCTCGGAATCGTACTACTGCTAAAACCAGTGGGCGGATCTGTGTGGTTGCCGGCAATCACATAAATTGTCTTACCGTCAGGTCCCAGACGTACCGCATGCGGCCCGTGTTCTCCACCACCACGAAACTCAGCCAATTTTTCCATTTTGTCAAATTGATCGTCACCGTTTGTATCCTGCAGACGATAGAAACCACTTCCTGGCCCGCCATTGACGGAAACATAAAGTGAATCGAATGCATAGAGCATCCCCTGAGCACTCGACAACCCGATACTCAATTTCTCAACACTGGTTGGTTCCTCGCTGCCGATTTTAGGAACCGTGATACGGTAGAGACCTTTCCCGCCCTGATCCGAGGCAATCAATCGACCTTTATCATCAAAGGCAATCGATACCCATGAGCCCTGTTCACCCTTAGGTACCGTATATAATTCCTCAACTTGAAATCCTGCCGGCAACTGAAAGACACCGTTGGGTACAGCACTCTGCAAGCCAACACTGGAACCGGCATTGCCGCTAAGAACATTCCCCCAGGGTGCACGCCCCAACTCGCCAAGCTCGACGGCTGCCGTAATTTGATCCGGCTTGTCCTTCTTGGCGACAGACCAACTGGCGTCACTAACGATATAAGAAACTTTACCCTGCTTGTCCTTGAAGCCAATTTTGACAACCAGACCTGCAACTGATCCTTCATTGTTACATTCAAATCTAAACTTATTGGCACCCGGATTCAGATACTTCTGAATGCTCAAATGGGAAGCTGATTCCCAGCTTTCATCGGTCAGGACTTTCTTTCCATTGATACTGAGAACCATCGAGTTATCACAGGACGCCGATAGCGATGCGTTAACACTATTGCTATCGATTGTTTTGGTAACAACAATCTGATCGTTATTGAAAGAATCTTTAGCACGCCAAATCCACTGAGGTTTAGGCCCTGCTTTCATATCAATTTCCGGAGACTGCTTCTCAGGAACTGAGATCACAACCTTACCATCATCACCTCGCACTACTGACTCGGCCACAACAGGCGTTTGTTGTGAAACCCCTGTATCCTGAGCTGAAGACATCATTGGTAACGTAAACAATAGCAAACCAATAATTACAGTTTTTCTTTTCATTATACGACTTTCTTTTTGCAGGGAATCAAGCAAGACTGCCCCCTGTCGGGCCTGCTGAATAGGAGACCTGACTAAATAGATAAGTTGGGACGGTGACGAGCTATTTTCGAGCTGTTACCGGAAGCCAGCCTTTGTTTTTAGTGCGAATACTGTAAAGTGTCCCACCAGCTGTAATGTACAACGTTTTTAAATCAGAACCACCAAACGTACAGTTTGTAACCTCATCCTTAGGTACAGCAATAAAATCAATGTGCTTCCCTTTCGAGTTGAAAACATAAATTCCACCTTTGAACTGATTAGTTTCAAATTCTCCGTCATCCTTGTTCAAACCGCCGGCAACATACAGGTTTCCTTTTGAATCCTGCACCATCCCGTCAGGACCACGACCATCGCCCCAGTCGAAAATAACTTCCTTGGTATCAACAAGAACGCCACCACAACATGACATCCGTTCAAACCGGAACAGTGCACGTTCTCCGCCTTTGTTATTATTATTATTACCGGCGACCCATAGATAATTCTGGTCTTTTGAAACCAGCACGCCGTTGGGACGGTCCACCGCATGGACAATCTCAATAGTCACGGACCCTTCGGCATCAATCATATAAACACCTTCCACAGGTTTTCCATCTAAATCTTTTTGGGGCAGGTTTTCATAAGGGCCATATTTAGGGTCAGAGAAGTAAATGCGGCCTTGATCGTCTACCGTGATATCATTGGGCTGATTGTATGGAACATCATTATATTTGTCCGTCAACACTGTCTTGCTGCCATCTTTTTCAATTCGAATCACCCGTTGCTTACTGGGCTGACAACAAAGCAAACGCCCCTCTGCATCCCACAACAATCCATTCGTACCAAGATCTTTGAGATATACTTTAGGCTCACCTCGATTCGGATCTTCAACGTCGTGTATATAAACACTCCCAAAACTTGAAACCAATCCAACTTCAGGATTCCAGGCAGGACCTTCGCCAGCTCCGATCTCACTAACAAGCTGTAATTCTGCGCCCTTTTGCCAGACGCTTTTCTGAGCCATTGCCGGCATTGTCATTGATACCCACACTGCAATGAACAATGTCATCCGGGCGATTAATCCAACAGCGTTATATTTCATCAAACAAATCCTTTACATTTTTAGGGGCAACGTAGAAAAACCGCGGCGTTGAGCAAAGATTTGCGCCGCGGTTATTATCTTAACAAATAACTTAACCAACTATTTGTTTAATAGGTGTTCCACCATTAGAAATATTGAAGGGACGACCAGTAGGCGAAAAAATTTCTTCTTCATAGGGCAGATCAATAGCCTTAGCGATTGTGGCATTAAAATCCTGCACTGAAACAGATTGGTCTTCCACATAAAATGCCTCGCTATCTGTTTGGCCATAAACCTGTCCACCCTTTATTCCAGCTCCTGCCAATACAGTTGAAAACGCAGCCGGATGATGGTCACGCCCGACATTGACGTTGACATTTGGCTTCCGGCCAAATTCCGTCCCAATGACTAACAGCGTATTCTTCAGCATTCCCTTTTGCTTCAGATCCTGAAGCAATGATCCAACCGCATTATCCAACTCAGGTCCTTTATTGGCCATGGACTCAAACACTCCCCGATGCATATCCCAGCCACCTGAGATAACCTCAACAAAGCGAACACCACTTTCGATCAGACGGCGAGCCAGCAGACATCCCTGCCCCAGTCGGTTACGTCCATATTTATCACGAACTGAATCTTCTTCCTGATTAAGATCAAAGGCTTTCAGGCCTTCACTTTTCATCAGGCTAACGGCCTCACGATAGAGATCGTCATAACCATTTACCTGCTGGTTATTCTTGGCAAGCCCGCGGAAGTTTTTATCAAATGTAGCCGACAATGCCAAGCGACGATTAAAGTGAGGCTCTTTGAGGTAAGCCGGCATCTTCACATTCTGCAACCCCTGATTTGGATCACCGACTGGAACCGCAGCGTACCTGGCTCCCAAATAGCCCGGGCCTCCCGCTTTACCTCCGATTGAAACGGAGGCCGGCAACTGCTTGCTAATCCGACCATCCAGACGCTGAACCCAGGAAGCCAGAACAGGATGTGAGGTGGTTGCAATCTCCTTATAGCTTGTCCGCATCAAATATTGTCCCGGGCCATGAGCACCTGTCTCCTGACTCATTCCACGAATCACAGCCAACTCATTACTAAAACCGGCAAGCTTCTTCATATGTTCGCCAAATTTGATCCCGGGCGTTTTGGTATTAATAACCTTAGTGTCCCCCTGTACTTTACTGCCAGGCTTGGGATCAAACGTATCCACATGGCTCATCGCACCGGTCATAAACAAATAAATCACCTGTTTCTTACCAGTCGGACTGACATTTTTTGTATTGTCCAACGCCTGCACTGTGGCGGGGGCAACGGTCACGCCCAGAAGCGAACTGGCAACATGGCTCATGAAGCTACGTCGATCAACTTCGTTCATCTTGCTGAGAACATTTCTATCAAACATATCTTTTAAAACCTCTCGAAGGACGAGCTTTGAATTTTTACCTACTGGACAAACAGAAATTCACGCGTGTTAAGTAAGGCCCAAATTACATTCCCCATTCCCGCAGCCTGATTTTCCTGAATCTCTTTATGACAGGCCACCCGTTCCTGATCGGAGGGCATACGTCCAAGGATACTTAAAAAGACCACGGTGAGGCGGTCATTGGGACGAGCCGTCATCACTTCCCGATGAACGACCGAACCGGCTTCCAGCATGATGTGTGTAATCGGACCGTTAAACAATGCAAGCAACTGAGGAACCGTTCCTTCTGTTGAACCATCGCCGATAATTTCGCGGTCACTCTGTCCAAACTGACGCAGGAAGTGTCCAGCGGGTAGCGGCTGTGGCAATTCCGAAGCGCGGCGTAACACGAGCCCTCGATATGTATGGCGACGGTTATGTTCACGCTTGGCTTTGTCAGCTACGTCATAGGCTGCCACTTTGGATTTGATGTCATCAATGCTCATACCCGGTTCCGCCTTCACAGCTGACAGAAATGGATTATCGTTAGGTCGCAGATACTTCTCCGAATTATTGATCGTTAGCACAAGTACACTATCCCACACCTGTTCTGCAGTCATACGACGCAGCACCGGCCCCTGGAAATGATACGGTTTTGAGAAGTCTAAATCGTCATATGTGACCGAACGCTGATAGGCCTTGGTGTTGTAGACGATTCGCAGAAATTCCTTCATGTCGTAGTTAAGCCGCTTCATCTCAGCGATGAGGAATTTCTCCAACTCAGCATTAGATGCCTTTGTGTAATCGGTCATGTCATCGACAGGCTCAAACAAACCAATCCCAAAGGCCTGCTTCCACAACCGGTTAACAATTGTTCGCGTAAACCGTGGGTTCTGGCGAGATGTCATCCAATGAGCATAAATCTGACGGCGCGACGCACCTTCGGGAAGCACGGGCTTCTTACCGAAAAGTATTTCCGGTAAGACGACCTGATTAGGCTTTGCATCGTCGTAGACATAATCATGAGGAAATTTAAGATTAGCGCCGGTTTCCATTACCGCATAACGATTCCACCGCTCGATCTGACGTATTCGATTGGCTTCGCGACTACGCTCGCCAACCTCTTCCGTATATTTCCTGAGATTAACCTGCGCGAATTCTTTTCGCGGCAACTGAGTTCTCATCCCCCCCTCAAAGGCAGCAAGTTGATAAAACTCTTTCTGCGTCCATTTATCAAATGGATGGTCATGACATTGAGCACAACCAATGCGCGTGCCAAGAAATACGCGGACGGTATTATTGAGGTGGTCCAGGGGCATCCCGACATCACGCAATCGATAACCAACAGCCGGGTTTTCAAACACCTGTCCGTCGGCCATGAGCATCTGCCGAACCATCACATCGTACGGTTTGTTTTGACGCAGATTACGTTTCACCCAATCGGCCCATGGGCGAATATAAGTATTGTTGGTGGATTTATCGACAATACGCCAGGTGTCAGCCCAGTAGTTGAACATGTGGCTCGAGTAACCAACCGAGCCAAGCAGAAAATCAATTAACACCTCTCGCTTATTCTCAATGTTGGAACTCACAAACAGGTAGGCTTCTCTGCCTGTTGGAATCTGTCCGGTAATATCCAGATAGACACGGCGTACGAAACGCGCGTCATCAATTTCCGGATTCGGAGGCAAATCTTCGGCCCTCAGTTTGGCATCAATCAGAACATCAATTGCCTTTGCACTCTCGCGAACTTTTACTCGTTGGTCAGCCTTGACAGGCTTGACCGGAAGATTCACATTTGGCGCCGAGTTAAATGCCGCTGGCAACTTTGATTTAATCTCATTCGACTTTGGTGCGGGTTTCTTCTTGACTGCACCGGCAGGCTTGTTTTGAGACCGCACATCTGACACACCACCGAAAAGAACTAAACCAATAATCAATGCTCGTAACATTTAATAATGCCTCTTTGCATCTCTACAGATATAAGAAAAGTGGAAAGCGATGATCCGTCCTTAGCTATATTATAGCGCCGCAACCCTAAATATAAACACCAATTGATCTACGAATTAAAAAGCAGCCTTTAGCACTTCAGCCACACCATCCTCTGTAACCTCACGTGGATTTGTAAGGCTACAATGATCGGCTACTGCCAAAGCCTCAATCCCAACCAGATCACTGTTTTCCACTCCCATCGCAGACAAGGATAAAGGTAATTCCATTGAATCACTGTAATTGGTCAGCTCCTGAGCCAGGCCAACGACACCGCCGGCAATGCCCAGCAGACTACAAATTTTATCGAGTGCCAATCTACAGTCAGCCTCATTAAATCGCAGCACGTGAGGCATAAGTACTGAATTCAACGTTCCATGATGCAGGGACCGTGTTTTTAGAGCACCAAGTGGATGACTGATTGAGTGTACAAGCCCCAGGCCTTTCTGAAAAGAAAGTGCACCCTGCATCGCACACATCATCATTTCACTACGAGCGGCAATATCATACGGGTTCTCAAACGCGGTCTTGAGGTTTTCCCAACCACGTCTCAAACCGTCTAATGCTATCCCTTCAGCCACTGGATTATAGACCCGACTAATCGCCGTCTCGATACAATGACTTAGTGCATCCATGCCGGTTGCTGCAGTTAGGGTCGGAGGCAGATTAAGGGTCAGTTCCGGATCTGCTATCGACCAGTTGGGGATAATATGAGGACTAATAATCGCAAGTTTCTGGCCACTGGCCATCGTCACCAAAGAACCACGTCCCACTTCCGTACCGGTACCGGCTGTTGTTGGAATAGCAATCAATGGAGGCATATTGGAAGTGATCCGTTGCAGGCCGCCTCGTATATATGCAGCCTCTTCCAATTTCATCTCATGCGTCGCCAAAATCCCCATGGCTTTAGCAGCGTCAATTGGCGAACCGCCTCCTAAGGCTATAAATCCATCACAGCCCGACTCACGAAACACCTCCAATCCGGCATGCACCGAGTTTTCTGTAGGGTTGGATTGAATGTCGGCGAATACACTCGGCTGCTCCAGACCTAACCGGCTTACAAAACCAAGTTCCACAAGCGGTTGATCCGTGACAACCAAAGGACGAGTAATGCCAACATTTGCCATTACCTCCGGCAAATCGGCAAGAGCACCAACTCCAAATTGAACTTTCGTCAGATAACTTATTGTGGGGGATTGCATAATCGCTTCCTGTCATGGTACTAATCAACGTTATTATTATTCTTGCATATCTGAGCAACAATGAGACCGGCATGGACCTAGAAACTTTACGTAATCGACAGGCACCACTTAAACAACAATATGCTGACGATCCTGCATCGGGTGTCATCACGATGACGGTTACCGGGCAGATCGACCAAACCGGACTCGCAATCGATGTACCAACCCATAGCGGAACAATCAAAGCCGGACTTCATCAGGCAGCTGGCGGCGATGGTGCCACGGCATGCTCCGGTGATATGTTACTGGAAGCATTAGTTGGTTGTGCCGGCGTGACACTTTCGGCCGTGGCAACCGCCATGGGCATTCAAATAACAAACGGTACTATTTCGGCAGAAGGTGATCTTGATTTCAAAGGGACACTTGGAGTTAACCGGGAATCGCCGGTGGGGTTCAAGCATATCCGGTTGTTATTCGACCTTCAGACTGACGCCGAATCCGGCGCCGTTGAAAAACTAATCTCACTTACCGAAAGATACTGTGTAATCTATCAGACTCTGGTTAATCCCAATCAGATCGAATCATCACTGCGGTAATACTATTGCAAAATGACAGATACGTTCTTTGTCTCCAGATACGCATCCATCCCTTCGATACCATTCTCTCGCCCCATCCCAGACTCTTTCAATCCGCCGAAGGGCGCCTGCGGTGTGGCCGGCACCGGATCATTGATTCCGATCGTCCCAAACTCAAGACCGTCAGCCATTTTAAAGGCTGCCGAAAGGTCATTCGTTAATACGTAGGCTGCCAGTCCATATTCCGTGTCATTTGCCTTGGCAATGACTTCGTCAATATTATCAAAGTCCAGAATGGGCATGATCGGACCAAACGGTTCTTCCGTCATGATCGCCATGTCTGGTGTCATATCAGTTAACACTGTCGGTTCGTAGAAGAATCCCTTTTCGAACTGTTCGGGGCGTTTTCCACCCAGCAGGCATTTGGCACCTTTGCTGGTCGCGTCGGCGACAATCCGATCAGTCTTTTCCACTCCCCGCATCTCAAACATCGGGCCAATTTGAACTCCTTCGTCCATCCCGTTACCGAGTACCAGTTTTTTTGTTTCTTCAACTACAGCTTCGATAAAATCTGACAGGACACTATTTTGAGCATAAAAACGAGTCGGACAAATACAAACCTGACCGTTATTGCGAAATTTGCCAATCACACTTGCTTTGGCGACGGCTTCAATATCCACATCCGGAAAAATAATAACCGGTGCATGCCCTCCCAGTTCCAGGCTAAGACGCTTCACCTGATCGGCCGAACGTCGTATGAGTTCTTTACCGACTTCTGTTGATCCGGTAAACGAAATCTTGCGACAGATCCGATTCTCCATAAACTCATCCATCATCTCTGCCGGAGGCCCCATCAGCAGATTGACTACCCCCGCTGGAAAATCACACTCCTCAATAAGTTCGAACAAACGGACAAGGCTAAGAGGAGTCTGACTGGCTGGTCGGGATACGGTTGTACAACCAACTGCCAGAGCCGGTCCGAGCTTTCTTGCCTGTAATATAATTGGGAAATTCCAGGGGGAGACTGCAGCCACAACTCCTACCGGGTGACGCACGGTAAAAATGCGTTTATTAGGAGCACTTGGTGGAATCGTCCGGCCATAGGCACGCTTAGCCTCCTCTGCAAACCACTCAAACGTGGCAGCCGATGCCATGATTTCACCACGTGATTCAGCCAGTGGCTTACCCTGTTCCAAGGTTAACGCGACCGCCAGATAATCACAGCGTTCACGCATTAGGTCTGCTAACCTCTTCAATCGGCTGGCGCGATCATATACTGTTAGCCCCTGCCAGCCGGGCATTGCTGCCTGCGCGGCCTCTAATGCACGCTTAGCATCCTGGCGGGTACCGTAGGCAATCGTTGCCAGGCGGTCTTCAGTCGCCGGATTAATTACGTCGTATGTGTTTCCTGTTTCTCCACCCACCCACTGACCGTTGATATACAGTTGGTTGGTCTTCATCTCAAAGGCAGTCTCTGCGGTCGCCATGTTTTCCTCGATCACGTTATGATGTTGCTGTTAACGATGTTCCGTTAACTTACAGCACTTTTATCCCAACAACAACTCGCCCACACCTAAACCGGCGGTGGAAGGGACCGTCGTATAGGGCTCTTTTATTTCAACCGGATTACTCACCACACGCTCGGTATAATAACTTGGCCCTAACACATCTCCGGGATACTCTTCCACTTTCATATTGGGATGCGCGACCACCAAATGAGCCATCGCACTGATGGCAATATCCCACTCAAGATTCGACCCAATCGAGCAGGCAATACCATGCTGCGCGGCATAATCCAAAATTTCAACGCTCCGGCTAATACCACCATTCTTGCCGGGGTAAACACTGATCGCATCACAGGCATCATTTTCTATCAATGCCTTGGCATGTGTCAGGTCAAAGCAAATATCATCAGCAAGCACTTTGACCCCCGTCTCCTGACGTAGTTTCGCCATCCCCTGATAGTCTCCGTCGGGTGTTGGCTGTTCCACCAAATCAAGCCGGCAGTCTGCCAGCTGTTGCACACAATCGATGGCCGTCTTCACATCCCATCCGCAATTAGCATCGATCACCAGATCACGATCAAACCCAATTACCTCGCGGACCGCTCGCACTCTGGCTACATCTTCCTGCGGGACAGTCCCGACCTTGACCTTGATCGTTCGAAAGCCGCGGTTGACCAGCTCCGCGGCACGCCTGGCGGCATGTTCCTGACTGTAAGCACCCATTGAAAATCGATTCTCAAACTTGAGTGGACGTACCGCACCGCCAAGTAATTCGTAAACCGGGAGATTCCGTACCTTACCTAATACGTCCCAGCATGCCATTTCCAGCGCACTTTTAGCAAACCAATTACGGCTACACACCTCATCCATGCGCCGGTTCAATTCGGTAAAATCGCCAAGCTCCAGGCCAATGACTACCGGTTGAAGAACTTCATTTAACACCTGCTCACATCCGGCTGGAACCTCTCCACTCCAACGCACTGTAATGGTAGCCTCGCCCAAGCCATCAACACCTTCGTCAGTATGCAGTCTGAGAACCACAAACTCATTTCCGTTATTTACTCCCAGGGCAGATCGCATCTTGTGAGATTCTTTAAGTTCGATGTATTTACGAAACGTGCTGAGGCCTGTAATTTTCATCGTCTGGAAATTCCTTTCGAACTTTAACGGACTTTGGATAAAAACTGCATTAGGCAACGCCCGCAATCTATGCTCGCCAAGTCGCACCCAATGTATGGATCACCATCCTTTACGATGTGAAGATTGCGCCACCGGGATTCCAGACTGGAAAGGCTGAACAGGAGCTGATTGCATCGCGGGTCGTGCTAACATCGGCCCGCTTCCAACCGACTTTAATGCATTCATCGCAACAAGCAACAGGCGAATATACATACCCAACCAAACCAGAGCAAATACGCCGGACAACAGCCACATCCCTGACGAGGAGCCCGGTATAGCGGAATCTTTCCAACCATCAAGCTGCATCAGTATTCCTAAACCGGAGAGGACCAGCAGAAAACATAAACCACAAAGGGCAACCGTTGCAAAGCCATTGGTACAGACATCCCGATTCCCAAGATATTGGCCAATCTCGTGCATGGCCCAAATAAAGAAAAGATGGCTTACGAAGACGGAAAACAAAACGAATGCTATATAAGTAAAAAAGATAGTTGCTGACTCATAAATCCGTATTTGTGGAATAATTAACGGAGCAACCCAGCACAGTATCGCTAAGGCACTGGCAATCACACTAATGGCGATCTTTGATTTTGCGCCTGTGATATCAGGAACACTGAAGCCGAGACAGCCACCAATAAAATTCAATGGGGCGGTCACGATAAAGAAAACCCAAGCGCAACAGGTGGCGAATATAGATCCGATCGTCCCGCCAATCTCTCCACCTACTTCTGCTCCCTGACTATCTCCAACAGCCCCGCCGATTGTCGAACCAAAATTCATCATCGTAAAAACGATGTACATCATCAGCAAAACCATCGAAATATGCCCAAAATGACTTGCCACAATCAGAACTAGTCCCGTTCGAAATGTCTGATATCGCGACGGTTCAGCTTGCTGGGCTGCAGTTTCTGAACCTGCTGTTACCGCGACGCCGTAGGGATTCGCCTTATCGACCGTGGCAGGCGTTACCCCGACTGGCTGACCGACAGCAATCGATTTTGGAATTAAAGGATTATCATGTTCCCCGTTGGACATAAAACCCCCTCACAATCCCCTGTATTAACAGATGCCGTAGACGCATTACCATCACTGCCGGCCTTCGATGGCACAAATAAGAGCTGCGGCTGCAATCCCCAACCGGCGGTCAAGCAGACTGTTAACATCAGGACCGTAATCCAGTGTAATTTTCTGTAAAAATGGATTGCGATTCTGAGTAAATTCCAGCACGGGAATATCGCCGATATAACCGTTGAACTGCTGAGGAACCGCCAGTTGCATCAAGAAATCACCAAGAATAGGTAGGCGGCGAAGAATCGCCAATATTCCACTCTCTTCCTGAATCGTCCCAATTTCCTGATCGTTCACGTCGAGAATTACCCAACTATCTCGTAGAAATGACTTCAGTCCCTTTCGGCGTAGCGAACCCACTTTCTGATTCGTTGTTGAATCAATAACATCGTAGGTCATTCCGATATCAAAAACCCCACGAGCCTTAATACACAACAGTTCACTCGTCATAGCCTGATCACCATAAACTCGGATGTCTTCTTTCAATTTCAAAGCTTTTTGTTTCGAGTAAAAAGCGAGATTCCCATGCATATCGTAAATATGAAAGGATGCTCCAAAGATCTTAAGAATCTTCCGCCGAATGACATATTGATTCTGGTGATAGACCGGGTTCGAATAATCCACAGTCTTCGCCGGAACCTGGGCTTCGATCGCCGCTGGCTGAGCATAAGGGTTGTTACTATCAGCAGGAATCTCTCTGTCGGTCATAACCACTCTCCCATTCAAATTCAATGATTTGTACACCGCGTTAGTAGCATTCTACAAAATCCAACGAACGCTTAACACTTTATTAGCGAGTGATTGCAATACTTGGCCAGCGAAATAGATGCCTACCGTTGTTTTATTACTAGCCAAAAACTAGTCGCTAATACCTGGCACTTCTTCTTCAACTGAATTGCCGGCTTTACCTGCTTCTTCTGTCATTTCATCAATCGTACGCTGAAACCACGGCACCCAACGCAACCACAATGGAATCAACATAACTATCGCCACGGCCGCACAAAGAAGGTAAGTGCGCGGAGCGGCGTGTTCGCCAAAATAAGTCTTACCCAGATAATGCAGACAGTTACCTATCACAAAGCCGACCATGGTAAGCATTGCCGAAAAGCCGATAAAGCGACCACGATTTTCATCCGTTGTCAAAACCTGGAGTAGCGATTGCAATGGAATCATGTAAAGTCCGGCAAAAAATCCTGATGTCGAAAGTACAGCCACGACGAGCCAGTAATTTTTTGGTAGTAGTCCAAGCAAAGTAAACCCAATGACCATACCAATCGCGCCCACCAAAATAAAGCGGGGACGAACCTGATCTTTACTTTTCAGCCCAACCACTACGCCCCCCAAACCGATGGCAATTGACAGAAACGCTCCCTGAGCAGAAGCCAATGTATCTGAAATACCAAGATAGTCTCCGTACTCGGAAATGTTTAGCAAAGCAATTCCGGCGATAATAAAGAAGGCCGAAAAGGCACCCGTGACGGCCAGTAGCGGCTTCCCGATATTAGCAACGAATTGTTCCCAATAAACTCCAAAAAATCCATGCAGACTGTAGCTTACTTTCAGACCGGAATTCTTAGGCGGAAGCTTCGGCAACTGAAAGGCACAATAAAGTCCAATTAAAGCGAGCACTAAAATGGTGACCCCCGGAACATACAGCCACATCACTTCCGGTACTTTATCAATCCCCTCTTCAATTATTGTCTTTTCTTTCCCCGTCAGATTCGCAGATAAAAAGTCATTTCCGAGAAACGCTGGTTTGTACTTATCTGAAAAAACCCCCGCAACACCGGTCCCCAGAATAATTGCGATATTACTCACCATCCCCAACGTACCGTTGGCATTTGTGATTTGCTTATATTCAACTAGTTCGGGAATAATGCCCAACTTCACCGGTGAAAATAAAGTACTCTGAACCCCCAACATGATGACACAAAACAAGCACAGTTCGAAATTACCGGTTGCCAGAGCAGCAATACAAGTAAGAGCGAGCATCACTTCCCATATTTTTACGACAATCACCACGCTACGTTTGCTGTATTTATCCGAGAACTGACCGGCAAAGCCGCCAAAGAGAATAAATGGAAGGGAAAACAGAAGTGAAATTGTGGTCTGTCCACCCCACAAGTCGAAACTCCAAATCCCGCCGGTAGCTACGCTTAAGATAATGATCTGTTTAAAGAGATTATCATTGGCAGCCCCAAAGGCCTGCAAGATATTGAGATTTACAAAGCCCCTGTTTTTACCAAGGCGTTCTGCCATTGCTGGTACTCCATTTCTGAGTGGACACGATTTTCACACCCTTGATCGTAACGAAACTAAAAAACAATTGCTGTAGCGATTACCACAGGCCGATTTAATGGATCCCAACAGTTTGTGGTCTGAGCTATGACCGGCGGATTGTTTGTAAAAACACTGTGTTATTACGAAATGATATCAGCAATACAACACTGTCTAAAATACTTATAGGAACCGGGACTGCTAAAAAACCGATCAGACGGACATTCTTTAAACTATTCTTTTGGAAAACGCTTGGCCCCCTCAATAACCGCCCCATTCTGATTCTTGCCATAATATTTTTTGCCGTTGGAACTGAGGGTCACTTCATCAATCCATGCCCCATCGGGAGCTTGCGGGTCTAGCCACTTCAACACCAACTTTCGACCTTCCAACTGCCAGTATGATTCGCCGGCTGTTCCCGAGATCTCTCCGGAGACTTCTAAGAAGATGTGATAAGTATCCTTTTGGTTGACAACGTGCGTCCAGGCACCCACCAAAGGTGAAAGTTTCTTTTTATTTCGTTGCTGTGCCAGAGGATCCAGTAAAGGATTACCGACCTTAAACCAGCCATCTTTGGTCCACTCCACACCGCGAATCTGCAGGATCCTACCATTTCGCACACGTTCATTATCGTAGACATGATGAACCAGATAGTCTCCGCCGGCAGTTTGGAGGAAGCTATTATGTCCTGGTCCCCGCCAACGTACATCACTAGCCAAAATAACCTCCCCACCACCTTCATTCATCGAGCGACCCTGACGGTCAACAAATGGACCAAGTGCATTTTGACTACGGCCAACCACAACCTTGTAGGTACTGTCTTTACCAGCACAACAAAAGTCCCATGACGCCATAAGGTAATAGTATTGACCCTGCTGCACAACAAACGGCGCTTCAATATTAGTGGGGAATTTCATGCCGGTGCGTTGTGCAAGCGCTTTATATTCAAAATTCCCTTCAAATGGCTTACCCGTCCCCGGGTTGATTTCCACACCCTTAATGCCGGTCCAGTACGATCCCCAATATAAATATGCCTTACCGTTCTTATCAGCAAAGACAGCCGGGTCGATCGCATTGAAATCATTCTTTTCCGCAAAGGACTCCACAACCAACCCACGATCAATCCATTTATAGTCTTTGCTATCGGGATTGACTGATCTGGAAGTTGCTAAACCAATCACACTCCGCTGACTGCCGAACGTCGATACGCTGTAATAAAGATGATACTGACCGTTAAAAAATTGAATATCAGGAGCCCAGATACCGTCACAACCAGGCACCGCGTCTTCAGCCCACTGGGGAACATGCCGGTCAAACACGCGCCCAATAAGTTTCCAGCTTTTAAGATCCTCCGAATGGAACACCTTTACTCCGTGGCCGGTGGTATATACGTAAAACCCAGACCCATCTTTGGCCTCAACAATCGCCGGATCCGGCATACCGGACCGTAATGCCTCCAATGACGTTGCATCATATTCTTCCTCGGCCGGCAATTGCGCAGACATTCCAAGTAAAATGCAGAACCCCAAAAACCGTATGGGGAGTTTTAACCTTCTCACTAGCACCGATTGATTCTCCGACAGATTTCAAAAAACATAACTTTCAACAACTGTAGTATACTACCAACTTAACTCAGCCAATGAACCAGCGATTAAGACGATAGAAGGTCCTATGAGTAATACTCGCCATATCTTACTGATTGTAATTCCAGTTCTCCTCTCGACGGTCCTGCCGGCTTCCGGTCAGGTAAGCCAGCAGTTGAAAAACCAGGTTACCGCCGAATTAAAACTGCGCTCTCTTCGGCAACAACCTGCCACCAGCCTGTTGGCAGAAACCGATGAATTAGTGGTTCATAAAAATATCGTTTACAGCAAGCTCGGCGATCGCAAGCTTCACATGGACATTTTCCAACCCAAAGCCGCTCACAAGGCACCCGCTATTATGGTTATTCATGGTGGTGGCTGGCTCAAGGGTAGCAAGGAAAAATTCCACCCTCTGGCGCGTTATCTTGCTCAATATGGATTTGTAACTGCCGCCGTTGAATATCGGCTGGGTACCGAGGCACTTTTTCCTGCAGCCATTCAGGACTGCAACACAGCCACGCGATTTCTCCGTAAATCATCACAGCAGTACTCCATCGACCCCACTCGCATTGGAGCCATTGGCGGATCAGCCGGCGGACATCTCGTAGGTCTTATGGCAACCTCCGGCTCGAACCCTGAATTGCTGGGAACTACCCATACTGACTATAGTTCAGCACTACAATCGGCAATAGTACTAGCAGGTCCGTTGGATCTGCTCACCGGCCCGGTGGCAGAAAAAAGTCTAAAAATGCCTGCGCAATCCAACGCCAACAAGTGGATTGGAAAAACTGTCAGTGAGGATCCTGCCACCTACAAACTGGCCTCACCGCTTTATCATATTAAAGCACAGACAAGTCCCATCCATTTCCTACTTGGAGAATACGACCTGCCTGAACGTAACACTGCCGCACGCCAGGCATTAGCAAAACACGACATTCCATCCCAACTATATGTGTACCGTTTTGGTTTCCATGGATGCTGGAATAGCGGCCCCTGGTTTTTCCCTTTAGCCGACGATGCGGCTCGCCTATTTGCCCGGGACTTAAAGACGGAACTTACTATGCGTGCTCTGCAGCAGGGAGAAAATACAACCCATATCACCAACCACCATGGACATCTTTTAATATCCACGACGATTCGACTCAATGGACGCATTTCTATCCCTCGCTATCACGCACGCATTGGAAATACGTACATTAAGGGTGATCCACAGAAAACTCCACTTAAGGTCATACCGGAAATCGAACACTGGGATATCGCAATCCCTGCCAATACGGCAACCGGCGCTGAAATCATTATGGAACTGCTCGACCCGGCCGTCCATGGAGCGTTACCCAGCGTCGTTGCCCAGCAGGGTGACTCCAATATCAACCTTAACGCTCACTTTGCAGAGACTTATGGTGAGAAACTTCGCTTTGAACCACAACCCCACAAAAACACGATTGGCTATTGGGTTAATCCTGCGGACTGGTGCCGCTGGCGAGTTTATGTGGAAACACCTGGCACCTATGATGTAACAATCCACCAGGGATGTGGAAAAGGCCACGGAGGTAGTGAAGTGGCGATCAAGTCAAACGCCCAATCGATCGAGTTCGTGGTAGAAGACACTGGGCACTTTCAAAACTTCAAGCCTCGCCTAATCGGGCAATTTTCGTTTGATCAATCTGGTGTCTACAACGTCGATATCCGCCCAGTTAAAAAGGCAAAGGTTGCCATTATGGACGTACGCCTGATGGAATTGACGTTACGCAAGTAATTCTTCGATCGGCGAACCGATGATGAGTGAATGTGGCCGCTCAGCCGAATCATATATCCGGGTCGCCGGATCAATGCCGAGTAAATGATAAATTGTTGCTGCCATATCTGCCGGAGCGCGCGGTTTTTCGAGCGGATAAGCAGCAGACTTATCCGACTTTCCGTAAACCGCACCACCTTGCACGCCAGCACCCGCCAAGGCCAGCGAGTACACAAAAGGCCAGTGATCTCGACCCTGATTCTTATTTATCGCCGGCGTTCGACCAAATTCTGCGTTAATAACCACCAACGTTTCATCCAGCATTGCTCGCTGTTGCAGATCGGTCAGTAACGCAGAAACCGACTGATCAAGCGTCGGCGCCAAGCTGTCTTTCATCTTCTTTGCATTTTGTGAATGCGTATCCCACGACCCCGCCGGCGTATGACAATAACTAATATTTATCATCGGCACACCCGCTTCGGCCAAACGACGAGCAAGCAAACAGCGTTGGCCGAACTCTGTTTGCCCATAGGCCTGTCGCAACTCCGGTTTTTCCTGAGATAGATCAAAGGCTGCTTTGGTTTTCCTGCTAGCAAGCAGCGACACCGCACGTTCAAAATAGGGAGACAACCGCTGTGTCTCGCCTAACTCCTGCAATTGCTGAGTATAGGAATTGAACTGGCGACGAAGGTTAGCACGTTCTGTTAATCGCACATCGTCTAGTCCGGCAGGATTCTTTAATGCTTCAATTTCAACATCGTCTCCAAGCAGTTTTTGATCGACTGCAAAGCTCGAGTGTCCGGATCCTAAAAATCCCGGCGTTTGACCATGCAGCGTGGTTCCATTACTACGACGCATTAACGGCCCTATTCGAACCCACGCCGGAAGGCTGCTACCACTGCCTCGCAAATGATCTACCACGGCACCTAGCGGAGGGAAGTCTGTATCATTTGGCGGAAAATCACCTCGAGATCGTAATGTTTCCGGGTGCTGATGTCCGGTTTGAGCAGGCAAACAGGCCTGCACATGATTCGTATTACCGTGCGTCATACTGCGCACCACTGCGAGTTTATCGGCATGCTTAGAAAGCTGTGGTAGCAACTCGCAAAATTGCGTCCCCGGTACAGATGTGGAAATAGCTTTGAAAGGCCCTCGAACCTCCTGAGGCCCGTCGGGTTTGGGATCAAAGGTCTCCTGTTGCGGGTGACCACCATGCAAAAACAACATGATCACTTGTTTAGCTTTGCCAAACGTAGAACCGCCCGCCGCTGTCAGACGCGTTTGTATTAGTTCAGGCAATGTTAATCCCAGACCCATTAACCCGCCAACTCGCAACACATCGCGGCGTGCTAATAACCCAGATCTATTTGATTTTGAGCCCAACATTAATTTACCTTGATCCAGCACATTTCACTGATTGCATTCTATCGGCGACCGTAGACTGAAGTAAATGGAATTAATCCCCAAATACCAACTCTGGCCAGGCTTCTCGCCCCTGCTGGCTTACCACATGCAATTCCCGTGACTCTGTAATCTTATATATTGTTGCGGCAAACGAAAGCGCACTGATCAATTGTTTACGGTCCAGTGTCTCGCCTTGCATATTTTTCCCGGAAATCACCCATGTTGGACGCGGGGCCACCAATGATAAAAGCTGGCCTATATCCCCCAATTCAGCAAGCATGCCTGGCAGAATCGCACCCAACTGTCCCTCTGCATAACGACGATCACTTAGAAGTGTCAGAGGCGGATCAATGGCAACTAATTGACTGATACGGGTCTGCATAGCTGTCGTTAATAGCGCCGGTAACACGGCGCTGCCGTGCGAGACCATCGTGACCCTTGGTGGTTCTTCATAAGCGGCAACAACCCAACCGACCGCGGCCTGTAGATCTTTAACCCACTGTCCGGCAAGTGGGCGTCCGATCCAGGCAGCCCATTGAGCCGCATTGTGGTCTAATGCAGACCCAATCTTATTGCTCTGAGGGGCATAGGGTCCGGTCGCCCGCAATGTAACTTCAACAAGATCAATCTGGTGATCCAGACACCACTTACGATCGACTTCTGCCATCCCGCTGGCATCCGTTGAAGTTGAGATGACCAGATCTCGCCCAGCCCCCTTAGTCCATTCAAATGTACATGCGATCCCTGGCTCGGGAGACACTTCAAACTTTCTACTGATACCGCGTTCGGCCTCTGCGACCGCCACCTCGTCCAATATTTTAACCGTCTCGGATTGCCTGCCAATATAACGCCTGATCATCCCAAGTTTAGCGATGCGCTGAGCATCCCAATGTTCCTTATGCAATGGTTTATTCTGTTTCTTAACCAACTGAGCGGCAAAACGCTGAGCAAGTGCCGGAACGGTCACGAAGTCTGCAGGACGATCACCCTCAGGAAAACAACGAAGTTGCTCTCGATCGACTGTTTTAACCTCAGGTTCAATAATCGGACTGCCATCGCCTTTCCCTTTGAGATGCAGTGTAACCCAGCCATACATCGCCTCCCGCATCGGCTGGTTGTAATCATGCTTAGACTCTACCACGACATGTTTTACATTCTGGGACTTCCCATACGTTCTGAAAACGCTCTCTGCACCAGCCAGACTCTTTTTCGCTTCTGCCACCGAAAACTGAACACCATCCTGAGTTGCATTGATCACCATTAAAGCACGCGGAGCCACTAATCCAAGCACGCCCCATTCTTCTGTAAATGCCAGGGCTCCCGGGATTAATTCACACATACAACAGGCCACCCCTAAATACGCCTGATAGTTCCCCACGCTACAGACCGGGATCACGGCCTTAAAGCGTTGCTCAAGCGCTCCGGCATACATCGTCTGATTTCCGCCTCCACTCGTGCCTGTGATGGCCAGATTATCCGGATCAACATCACTGCGTGTTTGCAGGTAATCTGCACAACGAATATTTTCATAGACCTGAATCCCCGGCAACGTACGACCGGTGGCAAACAGCGTGGCCGCAGTCATCTCACCATGGTACTCACCAAGTTCTGGTCTAATGCCCCGTTCACCCGCACCAAAGGCATCCACAGCCATCGCAATAAATCCAAGTTTAGCCAGACCAATGCATCTCGCCTGTACCGTTGGATCCTGCTTTGCCCCCTGCCAATGACCGTGTACACAGAGAACCGCAGGAAAGGGCCCTTCACCCTCGGGCCGATAGACATTGACGGTCATCAGCACTCCGGGAATTGTCTGAATAAGAACCTTTTCAATCGTATAGCCTTCAAAACGAAGCTTACCAACCGTTTTTGGATCAAGCTCACATTTCTGTGACGGAAACCCACCTAGGGCTTTAATCAACTTTGGAACGATTTGCTCGCGCTGACCCAACCATGTTTTAAAATTGTCCGGAAATTTATACGACACAGCCATCTCCTGAGCCTGCTGCCTGATAAATTTAAGAAACTGTTCCGAAGCGTCTTCGTTAAGCATTTGAATATTACCTTTGCTGATTAAAGGAAAATCTTGTTAGCATTATAAAACACTCTGAAATAACAAACACAATAAAGCCGTAGACACAAAGCGATCCAACAACATGAAAATACTTGCAACCGCCCCCATTGATCAGACGGCCGTCGATATCCTATCCCCTTACGGAGAAATCATCACCGCTCCTGATGACACCGAACAAACGCTAATCCAATTAGCTTCAGATGCTGAAGTCATCGTTGTCCGGGGCGTTGCTGAAATCACCGAAGGAGTCATTGAAGCAGCCACCAGATTGAAAGTGATTGGGCGTACAGGTGTGGGTATTAACAATATTGATATTGCAGCGGCCACTGCGCGCCGTATCCCGGTGGTATTTACCCCGGGGGCCAATTCCCGGGCTGTTGCCGAATCGGCAATGGCCTTTATTCTGGCACTCTCCAAACGCATTACGTATTGGGATCAACAAACTAAAACAGATCAGTGGGACTCGAGATACGACTCGATCAATGATGACCTTGAAGGTGAAACACTCGGAATCATCGGGTTTGGTAATATTGGCCAGCAGCTAGCCAGACTGGCTGCACCATTCGATATGAAACTGCTCGCCTGCGATCCTTATGCCAATAGTCAGGCCGCAGATGAACTCGAAGTGGAATTAGTATCACTTGACCAATTACTACAACGCTCCAGATATCTCAGCCTCCATACAACATTGACGCCTGAGACGGAAGGAATGATTAATGCCGAGAACCTCCAACAATTACGACCTGGCAGCTATCTGATTAACTTAAGCCGCGGGGAAACAGTTGACAGTCTCGACACCATCCTACAGGCTCTGGAAGATGGCCGTTTAGCGGGAGCCGGATTTGACGTTTTTGCGCCTGAACCGGCAGATATCTCACATCCGATTTTCAAGCACCCAAACTTCCTAACGGCACCACACGTCGCCTCGCTGACCCATAAAGCAATCGACACCATTCATTTGTGGATGGCCAACGATATTAAAGCCGTTCTGGATGGAGAAACCCCAAAAAACTCTGTAAATCCTGAAGTTTTTGAGTGAAATAAACACTAATGAAGTCTGTGCTTCACGACTAGGCTGATATAGCGGGACATCCCGTTTTACTCTAAGATTTGTTTTGAGGCCTGCTAGATGCTGTGAGGTATAATAGAACAGTGACTCGCCGTTTCCATTAACACTCGTATTTTTGGATCACACGTCCACACTAAGATACATGACAGGTATATAAGTGATACTCAGACTGACGACATTTGTTGCAATCCTTCTTAGTAGCATCGCTGTTATAGGGCAGGATAAACAAGCGGAACAACAGCTGACAGCAGATCAGGTAAAGTTTTATATCGAAAAGGTTCAGCCGATTCTGTTGAATCATTGTTACGCTTGCCACGGACCGGGATCCGGGGTTAAAGCCGATTTCTTTATGGGTAACAGAAACGACATCCTTAAAGGTGGTGAATCAGGGCCTTCCGCTATTCCGGGAAACTCTAAAGAGAGTCTTCTGATTCAGGCTCTGAACTATGACATCTACGAGATGCCGCCAAAGGGTAAGCTACCTCAGGATCAAATAGACATTATCACTAAATGGGTGGATGACGGACTGTTAATCCCAAGCGATCAGCAATCAGCTCGGCCGGAAAAACACTCCAGCCCCTATAAAACGGAAGTTAATGACGAAACGAAGTCTTTCTGGCAACATCAGAGGGTACAGGTCCCTGACACTCCTAAAGTGAAAAATAAAAAATGGATCACCAACCCCATCGACAACTTCATACTCACCCGACTTGAAGCCGAAGGAATCAAACCATCCTTGCCGGCAGACAAAGCGCACCTAATTCGGCGTGCCTATTATGACCTGACTGGTCTGCCACCAACGGTGGAGGCCGTCAACGATTTTGTGTCAAATCAGGATCCTCAGGCCTATGAGAAGCTTCTCGATACCCTTCTTGAATCTCCGCAATATGGTGAAAAATGGGGAAGACATTGGCTCGACCTTGTTCGTTATGCAGAGTCTAACAGCTACGAGCGTGACGGAACGAAACCATATGCCTGGCGATTTCGTGATTACGTCATAAAGAGTTTTAATGAGGACAAGCCCTACGATTTGTTCATTAAAGAGCAACTTGCCGGAGACGAATTCGAACAACTGACAGAAGACTCTATCACGGCAACAGGCTATTACCGTCTCGGGATTTGGGATGACGAGCCTGTTAGTCAAAAGCAGGCGCTTTATGATGACCTCGATGACATCATTGGCACCACCTCTCAGGTTTTCCTTGGACTGACGATGAACTGTGCCCGCTGTCACGATCACAAACTCGATCCTATTCCGCAAAAGGATTATTACAGCTTCCTGGCATTTTTCTCTGGTTTTCGTCGGTATGGGGTGCGTGGACATGACACCGTTGAATCTGCTTCGATCGGCTCCATCGCTGTTAACGCTGACGAAACAATGCAGGCAGATATGCGACAACAACTGGATCGAGAACTTCGCGATGTTGACCGGATAATAAACAACGTCAACAACCGCCTGCAGGGATTAATGACTCCCCCTGAAAAAGAGGACTTTCGTGCTATCGAGGTGCGACTAGACATTGCTAAAAAATATGTTGGCAAAGGGCTTAGTGCAAAACTGGTTCAGGACTATGAAGTTGCCGTCAAACGCCGGCAGGTCATCCTTGACACCCGCCCGGCCGAAATTGCCAAAACATTGGTCATTAAAGAAATTGGGGCACAAGCCCGCGAAACTTTCGTCCTTATTCGCGGTAACGCGAATGCAGAGAGTGATAAAGTTGAACCAGGCTTCCCCTCAGTACTATCGCCGCCTGAACCTGTTCTCAATCCATCACCTCATGGTAAGAGTAGTGGCAGACGAACTTCGCTGGCAAATTGGATCGCGAGCCCCGACAACCCACTTACCGCGCGTGTCATGGCAAACCGCCTTTGGCAGCATCATTTTGGCGTTGGTATCGTCGAAACATCCAATAATTTTGGCGCCGGCGGTCTGGATCCAACCCATCCTGAACTACTGGATTATCTGGCAACAGAGTTCGTCAAAGGTGACTGGCGGATCAAACGCATGCACAAACTGATTATGCTTTCCTCCACCTATCGCCTGAGTTCCAGGACGACGGAATCCGGGCTTGAAAACGACCCTGCCAATCGACTCATCTGGCGTTTTAACCCGCGACGGCTTTCAAGCGAGGAAGTTCGCGACTCTATCCTTGCTGCCAATGGCTCACTTAATTTACAAATGGGCGGACCAAGCTTCTACCCAATCATCCCCCGGGAAGTGCTCCAGGGTCAGTCACGTCCCGGTGCCGGCTGGGGAAACTCGTCTGAAGAAGAACGCGCACGCCGCGCGGTGTATATCTTTGTCAAACGTTCACTTGTCGAACCACTGATGGCCGACTTTGACTTTGCCGACGTTGACTCAACCTGTCCAGTTCGATTTACAACAACTCAGCCTACGCAGTCACTGCAATTGATGAACAGCGAATTTTCCAATCGACAGGCTGCTAAATTCGCGCAGTTTTTGAAAGAAAAGGCGCCCAACGAGCTCACACTGCAGATTAAGCTGGCGTTATCACAAACCACTCAACGGACTCCGTCAGAAGACGAAGTCACACGCGGACAAAAACTGATAGCAGAACTTAAAGCGCTCGGCATTTCAGATGACGATGCTTTGAAATACTTCTGTCTGGTGACTTTTAACCTCAACGAATTCCTTTATCTCGACTAACAACACTTAATCTTCAAATCACTGAAGGCTTAACTTACGGATCAACGATTATGACTAAGAATTTTTGCGGACGCACTCGTCGGGAATTCATCTGGCAATCTGGGGCCGGGTTCGCTGGTACTGCACTTGCCGGCCTGCTTAGTGACGATGGTTTCTTTGAAAATCAGGCGGTCGCTGCCGACGGCGCGACGAAGTGGGAAAACCCGCTCGCCCCGAAGCAACCACACTTCGCCCCCAAAGCTAAGTCTGTCATCTTCCTCTATATGTATGGCGGTCCAAGCCATATTGATACTTTCGATTACAAACCGGACATGAAAGGGATGGACAACAAAACTGTTGATGTCAAAACCTTCGGTCGCGGCGGTCATCGTAATCAGGGCCGTATTGTAGAACCGCGGTGGAACTTTAAACAGTACGGCGAATGCGGGAAATGGATTTCCGACCTCTTTCCTCACGTTGGGGAATGTGTTGATGACATCGCCTTTCTGCACTCCATGACCGCCGATTCACCTATCCATGGATCCGCCATGTTAATGATGAACAGCGGCCGCATCCTTAGTGGTGCACCATGTCTTGGGTCATGGGTAACCTATGGTTTGGGTAGCGAAAACCAAAACCTTCCTGGATTTGTCGTCATGCTCGACCCTCGTGGCGGACCTATTTCCGGAGCTAAAAACTGGTCCTGCGGATACATGCCTGCCAGCTATCAGGCAACGATTATGCGCAGTGAGGGTAGCCCGATCTTAAATCTTAATCCGCCAGCCGGTATGAGTCGTGAAACGCAGCAAAAACTACTCGCGACGCTCAAACAGTACAACGAAGAACACCAAACAACTCGTGTTGACAATTCACAACTGGCAGCTCGTATCGCCAACTATGAACTTGCTTTCCGCATGCAGACATCTGCACCCGAAGCCACTAACATCGAAGATGAGACCGAAGAAACGCATAATCTATATGGTCTAGACAACGAACGCTCATCAAAATTCGGTCGTCAGTGCCTGATGGCTCGGCGACTGGTCGAACGAGGAGTTCGTTTTGTACAGATTTACTCCGGTGGTAATCACAACGATGCCAACTGGGACGCGCATGGTGACTTAAAGTACAACCACGAACTTCATGCCGGTGAAACGGATAAGCCAATTGCAGGTCTTATCAAAGACCTCAAACGACGTGACATGCTCAAAGATACGCTGATTGTTTGGGGAGGGGAATTCGGTCGCCAACCAACAGCGGAATATGCCAAGGGCACCGGTCGTGATCACAACAGTTACGGCTTTACCATGTGGATGGCCGGTGGTGGCATCAAAGGTGGTGTCAGTGTTGGCACGACAGATGAACTGGGGAGTCGTGCTGTTGATGAACGTTTCCACGTCAAACATCTGCATGCAACTATCCTGCAACAACTTGGATTTGATCCCAACAAACTGTCTTACTTTTATGACGGTCTCGATCAACGTCTGGTTGGTGTCGAGGGTGCTCAGCCAATCCAGCCCGTTATCTCATAAGCCGGTCAGTGCATCCGTATTCCATAAAAGAACCCCGCCTTCGTTAAACTCTGGCGAGGTTTTCAATAACAACTGATTCACTAGGAATTTATAGTCGTGTCAGTTTGGAGATACGGCCTGTGGCAACCCACTCTGCAACCATGATATTTCCTTTTCTATCAAAACAGGCGTCGTGAGGATGAACGAATTTGCCGTTCTTCCATTTCGCTTCATCATTTCGAATATCGCCTTGTGATGTAATTCGTTGAACATCCTCGCCAAGCTGAGCAACAACTTTGTTATCTGCCCCCAGCAGAGTTACACGAGCATGAAGTTCCGGCACCAAAAGTAGATCTTCAAAACTGTCCACATTGGCAGGCAGGCCAAATCCCTGCTGAGTACTTAGATATTTACCCTCAACTGTCAAATACTGCAGCGTATGATGAGCGCGATCACAAATTACAACGATCTGTTCATCGCCACGTCTGTCTATCCAGATCCCATGGGGTGTCTTGAATTTACCTTTGCCGTCTCCGGGCCCGCCCCAACAACTCTTCCAGTTGCCGTCTTTATCATAGTGATGAATATAAAACGCGCCATAGCCATCAACCAAAAGAAACTCCCCATTATCCAAAAATGCGAAGTTTGTGGGCAGAAAACGATTAGGGCCCCATTTACGTTGTGGATTGGTGGCTTCTTCTTCAGCATATTTCCCAGATTCGATCGGAGCGAATTTATGCCACACGGTTTCGCCTTTAAGCGTGAGTTTTGCGAATGCCTTTACATTTTGATACGCACACACATAGAGAAATTCTTCCTTACCTTCCTGACGGACTTCAATGCCATGACCACCACCCTGAAACTGACTGCCAAACGCCCGCACAAATCGCCCTTTTTTATCGAAGACGAAAATGGACGGATGATCCTTGAGATTTTGACGACCTTCATGAATTACATAAACATTTCCAGATTTGTCCACTGCAACATTATGTGTGGTCTGCCAACTGTACTCACCTGGTAACCGAGCCCAGTTATGAGTGACTTCATATTGATAGTCACCTTCACCTATAATGATCTGTGAATCTGTCTTTGAGGCAGTTACTACAGCGGGTACTGCAATACTCATTGCACCTGCCGCAGCGGTCTTTGCCAGAAATTCCCGACGTCCTAGAACTGGTTTACGTTTGATTGTCATTATGATTCTTTCGTCATTTTTGAATTATCTGGGTAATGCTAACGTTATCTTACCACACAAGCGAGGGGTTTTACTGCCTGAACTTTACCTCAAAGAATATGCGTTAGTACTTCTACTATTTCTTTAACCGACTTCTTGTCGATATAATAAAGTGAACAAATAAGATACTTTAAGGTAATGCTGTCATGCTTAAAATCGGAACCAACAGTGCCCAGTTATGTAGTGGTGTCACAAGAAGAGAGTTCCTGCGCGTCGGAGCGTTGGGAATGGGCGGCCTTTCATTGCCGCAATTATTGCAGGCTGAAGCTCAGGCAGGTATCACCAACTCCAATAAAGCAATCATCATGATTTACATGGTCGGTGCGCCTCCTCATCAGGACATGTATGACCTTAAGCCTGATGCTCCGGCAGAAATCAGGGGTGAATTTGATCCGATTGATACGAATGTTCCCGGCATACGCATTTCTGAGCATATGCCGCATCTTGCAAAGATCATGGACAAATGTGTTCCACTGCGAGCAGTCTACGGGTCTCCAAACGGGTCTCATGATTCCTATATCTGCTATACGGGACGGCAGAAACCCGGTGAGCCTACTGGGGGCTGGCCTTCGGTAGGTGCCTGCGTGTCCAAATCCTTAGGACCCAGTTCACCTGACGTGCCACCATTTATCGGCCTTGCTCCTGATGCTGGTCATCCTCCTTACGGATCGCCAGGACTGCCAGGTTTCCTTGGTATTTCCAACGCGGCCTTCCGACCCTCCGGACCAGCACAAAAAGATATGGTTCTCAATGGTGGCAACCAAACTCGCTTTAGTTCACGCACATCCCTGCTCAAACAATTTGAGAGCTTCCGCCGCCAGATAGATAATGATCGAATTTATGATCAGGTCGACGACATCAACGCTCAGGCTCTGGGAATTCTAACATCAAGTCGTCTTGCCGAAGCAATGGATCTAAGTCAAGAAGATCCAGCGACGCTGGAGATGTATGGTACAGGACATGAAGCCCGTTACGGTGACGGTGCACCTCGTAATAACAAACACTTCTTGCTGGCTCGGCGCCTGGTGGAAGCCGGTGCCCGTGTTGTGACTCTTAACTTTGGTCGCTGGGACTTCCACAGTCGGAATTTTTCTGAAGCCAAAAACACTCACCTGCCTTATTTTGATCAGGCGTTGGCTGCCTTAATCAAGGATTTACATGATCGCGGCATGGCGGACGATGTTTCCGTTGTAGCCTGGGGAGAATTCGGACGTACGCCACGAATCAACAAAGACGCCGGTCGTGATCACTGGCCTGCTGTTGGTGGCGGTTTAGTTGCCGGAGGTGGCATGCGTACCGGTCAGGTAATTGGAGCAACTGACAAACATGCTGCCTATCCGATTGAACGCCGCACGCACTTCGGCGAGGTAATCGCCACGCTCTATCATCAAATGGGTATCAATCCCAATACGACCACTGTACCGGACCTAACAGGTCGCCCTCAGTACTTGTCTGACCACGAGCCGATGCGGGAGTTGATCTAACGCTGATGCCAATCGACGGTTAATGGTTTTGCACCATTCAGCTCGCTGTATCCTGCTCCCGTCGTTCCTGCCGGGTTATCACCTGTGTAACGAGGATCCACAGGATCTCTGGCAGGCTGCCAGCGGACATCACTAGAAAGCCTGACCCGGCCCGATCGGCTGCGATTATCGAGGCTGCCATGTAGCAAAGTCATCGAGAACAAAATAACATCGCCAGCTGAAAAATTAGCGGTCTTTAACTTAACTCCACGATCTCGAGCCAATTTTCCCGGATCCTGCATAATCTGTACCAGCGGAGTTTCATTTGACTCATAATCCACGCTCTGGGATGCTTCCACGAGGTCGGTAAATCCAAACGACTGATCCACCACTAATAATGGCCCCTGCTCAACAGGAATATCTCCATAAGCGGTCCAGGCAGTCACAATCTTATCACTACCTCTGGCGAAGAATGGGTGGTCGTAATGCAAGTGAGTCGACCTTCCGGGGACCGCCGGCCGCAAAAAAATGTAATCATGAGCAACTGCCGGTTCACCAAATAAACGGCCCGTCAGTTCAGCCATCTGTTCGCCGTGACTTAATGCCCGCAATGCCGGACCCAATGAAATACTACGCCAAAATTCACCCAATCCTTCCGGAACGTCGGCACGGTTGCTTTTGCCGGTAAAAATACCATCCGTTCCGGGAGAACTGATTTCACCAACTGAATAAAGCCGAGAAAATACTTCCGTACGAACTTTATCTATCTGTTCTCTTGAAAAGACATTTTTCAAGTATAGATATTGTTCTTCGGCGAATCGCTTTTGCAATTCCGTCGTGGAATGATCCAGACAACTTTCTGTCAGATCATCTAAAAGGTCTGGCGCTAATGGCCGTCCCTGCATAAAACAAAGTGCTTGATCAAAATTAGGCATGACGATTCTTTGGCTATCGATCACTAAAAACAGTAGAATAACAGTTTAAATATTTTAGCTTTTTCACGGTCCTTAGGTCAGACAACCAACTATGAAACTTCAAATCACGCTACTGACAATCCTGGCGTCATGTCTATTCACTCTAACCATTCAGGCGGAGAACTGGCCGGGGTGGCGTGGACCTCGAGGAGACGGTTCCAGCGCAGCGCAAAACCCACCGCTTAAATGGAATGCCGATACCGGAGAAGGTATTCTTTGGAAAACAGAACTCCCAGGAGTCGGACATGCTTCGCCCATCATCTGGGAAGACAGGGCTTTCATCGTGACCTGTGATCTGGAAGCACAGTCTCGCCAACTCATTGCCTTAGACGCGAATCAAGGTAAGATTCTCTGGAAGAAGGATGTCATTAACGCAAAGCTTGAAAAGAAGCACTCACTTAACAGCTTTGCCTCCGGAACACCGGCCACCGATGGTGAACATGTTTACGTCACATTCTTTGAGGCCGACGAAAAGGAAGTCGTTGCGCCTAATGTTGGCTCAGAACGAAAGATCTTCCCCGGGAAAATGGTCGTCGCCGCTTATGACTTTCAGGGAACTCAAAAGTGGCTGGTCAAACCGGGAGAATTCATCAGCGCACATGGATACAGCAGTTGTCCCGTGCTGTACAAAGATCTGGTTATCGTCAATGGAGACCATGACGGGGATTCCTATATCCTTGCCCTCGACCGAAACAGCGGCGAAACCGTCTGGAAGACAAAACGCTCCTACGGAATCCGAAGTTACTGCACACCGTTGATTCGTGAAATTGACGGGCGTATGCAAATGGTGTTTTCGGGATCGAAACATATTATCAGTCTTAACCCGGACAATGGTGATGTTCACTGGGTCGTTGAAGGCCCCACCGAACAGTTTGTAGCGTCAATGGTTTACGATGGTGAATTATTCTACATGTGTGCCGGATTCCCAACCTATCACGTCATGGGCATTGACCCGCGCGGCAAAGGTGACGTTACCGAAAGTCACATTCGCTGGCATAGCAAGGAAGTTCGTTGTTACGTTCCCTCACCTGTTGTCATAGGCGACTATTTAATCGTTGCCGATGACCGTGGTACAGCTAATTGTTACAGCACGAAGGATGGTACCCGGTTGTGGCTGGACCGATTGGGAAATCATTTTAGCGCATCGCTACTAAAGGCTGATGGACTGGCTTATTTAATCGCTGATAATGGACTTACGAAAATCGTTAAGCCCGGCAAGCAACTGGAAGTCGTTGCGGAAAATCCGCTCAACGAATACGTCTATGCCTCACCTGCACTGGCGAATAACCGACTTTTCATTCGTGGTGAAAAGCACCTCTACTGCATCGGTAAATAACACTCTCTAGCATCGAATTACAGCCTGAATGTCCTGACATGCTCTTCAGCGTTTTTTTAAATTGACTCAGTCTCTTACTCCTTAGCAAGTGATGCGTACTGTACTGACCTCCTTAATAATTCTTTGGTTATCTACTCCGCTGTGGGCGGCCAATCAGCCAAACATTCTTTGGTTGTCAGCAGAAGACATTTCCCCCCATCTGGGATGTTACGGAGACCCGCACGCGATTACACCATTTTTGGATTCGCTGGCGGCAGATGGCATGTGTTATACCAATGCATTTACAACCGCCGGGGTTTGTGCTCCCAATCGTTCCGGAATGATTACCGGGATGTATCAAACCACTCTTGGTACTCAGCATATGCGTTGTCAGGCAAAACTACCGTCCCACATTAAGCCTTTTACCACGTATCTGCGCAAAGCGGGTTATTACTGCACCAGCAACTCAAAAACAGATTATCAATTTTCCACCCCGAAAGACGCCTGGAACGAATCTTCCGGGAAGGCACACTGGAAAAACCGGCCGCATAACGACCAACCTTTTTTTGCCGTTTTCAATTTTACAGGCTGTCACGAATCGGGCATCGCTAGCACCAACAAATATCACTCCGTGACGAAGAACTTAAGTCTGCAAGAGCGTCAATTCCCAAACAAACTGACGACGTTCCCACCTTATTACCCCAGAACACCAGCGGCATTGGAGGATTGGAAACGCAATTACGAACTTATTACAGCCTTAGACCACTGGTGTAAGGATCATGTCGAAACACTGAAAGCTGCGGGACTTTATGACAATACCATTATTTTCTTCTGGTCTGACCACGGTGTCGGACTACCCCGGGCAAAACGCTGGCTATATGACTCAGGTACCCATATTCCTCTGATAGTCCATCTACCCGAAAAGTTTCAGCACCTGACAAATTTGAAGCCGGGCAACACCACCGACCGACTGGTTAGCTCCATCGACCTGGGGCCCACCGTACTTAATCTGGCACAAGCAAAAATACCCGCTCACATACAGGGGCAGGCATTTCTTGGTCTCAATCAACCACCCGCTCGTGAATATGTCTATGGTGCTCGGGATCGCATGGACGAACGATACGATATTATTCGCATGGTTCGTGACAAACGCTTTAAGTACATCCGCAACTACGAACCACTCAAGACCTACTATCAATACATGAATACTCCTGAAAAGGGTGCCACCATGACGGACCTAAGGAACCTGCATGAGGCCGGGATGCTTAACACTTCTGCCGAATACTATTTCTCCAAAAACAAACCGGTCGAAGAGTTATATGACACTCAACACGACCCGCATGAATTGCATAATCTTGCGGATAACAAAGAACATCAGCTTACTCTGATGCGATTAAGACAGGTCCATATTCAATGGGTGCAAAACACAAAGGACCTTGGACTCATCGCAGAACCGATCCTGATCGAACGTCAGGCTGAACTTGGTAACCAATATGATATTCTCCGTAAAACAGAAGACACCACACTCGTAAAACGCATCAGCGAAACGGCTCTGCTCGCTTCCGAGGGTGCAACCGCCAAGCGGAAGTTGGTAGCTGCCTTACAAGATAACGATTCTGCCGTTCGCTACTGGGCTGCCACGGGGCTGGGTAATATTGGCAAACCTGCAGCTGATATAGCCGCTCAACTTGAAGTTATGCTCCAAGAAGAACCCTCTTCAGTGGTCAGGACGGCCGCTGCCCGGGCACTTTGTATGTTCGACCTGTGCGAATTCGCCTTACCAACACTGATTCACGAACTTAATAACGGCGCGCAATGGGAGCGATTACATGCGGCTATCGTACTAGACCAAATTGATCGTCAGGCATTACCGGTCGTGCGGGAAATGCACCAGGCACTTAAGCCACGAACCGATCTGTATGCAAATGGTAAATATGTCGTACGCGTTATCAACCGTGCACTTAATCAACTGGAAAATACGCAACGCACGGTCCCTTAATTAGCCCTGTACCTGAATAGTTGTATTTTCCCGACAGGCATCTATAGAGAGCTCATCCATTGCACTGGCACTGCAGCCAAAAAAATGGCATATTAAAGAAAACTTATCCACCATTTTCTATATGTTTACCCTGATGTTTCGACTCTCTATCTCTGTATTCACCCTTTGGCTTTGCTTACTTAATGTCCTAGAAGCAGCACCTCGTAAGGCAATTAAAGTTTTCATTCTGGCAGGCCAATCCAACATGGAGGGTCACGGCGCGATCACAGCTAATGCGGCGCAAAACAATGGACACGGTTCTCTCGAATACTTAGTTAAGAATGAAGCCACGTCAGATCAATATAAACACACCGTCAATTCCGACGGAAGCTGGGTAACACGTGAAGATGTATGGGTTGAATACCTTGGCCGAAAGGGTAAACTCAGTGTCGGCTTTGGAGCTCGTGAACATCTTTTTGGACCGGAATTTCAATTTGGGCATGTTGTCGGAAACCACTTCCGGGAACAAGTCTTGATCATCAAAACCGCCTGGGGAGGAAAAAGCCTGGCTGGCGATTTCCGACCACCTTCCAGTGGTGGTAAAGTGGGGCCCTTCTATACTGAGATGGTGAAACACGTAAAGGGCGTGCTTGCTGATCTCGGAAAACATTTTCCGGATTACCGTGGTCAGAGTTACACCATTGCCGGATTTGGCTGGCATCAGGGCTGGAACGATGGCCTAAAAAATGACACGGTTGCCGAATACGAAAAACACCTCATTAATCTGATCAACGATCTCAGAAAGGAATTTGAGACACCTGATTTACCGGTTGTCATTGCCAACAGCGGTTTTGGCGGTGAAGGCCAGAGAATCGACCGACGCCTTGGTATTATCAACGCACAGTTAAATGTGGCCAAACATAAGCCATTCTCCGGCACTGTCTTCACTGTCGAAACCCGACCTTTCTTCCGTCCCGCAGAAGCTTCTCCTTCAAGACAGGGATATCACTGGAACCACAATGCAGAAACGCATTTTTTAATTGGCGACCATATGGGTAAAGCAATGGTAAAATTAATTACCTCGGAAGAATAATATTAGTGACAGGGTAAATGAATGCGGAAATTCGCCGTTTTATTCCTTTATTTATTGACAGGCCCTTACATCGTATCTGCGAGTGACGAGTTCTTTGATGCTCAGGTCGCTCCGATTTTGGTTAAACATTGCATTGAGTGCCACAATGCCAACGACTTCAAAGGGAAGCTAAATCTACAATCAGTTGCTGGATTTCTTAAAGGGGGTGAGCTCAGCCCGGCCTTTAACAAAGATATTCCTCTGGAAAGTTTCCTGCTTGAGCGAGTTCTCTCGGACGAAATGCCTCCTGAACATCCCCTCTCAACTGCAGAAAAAGAGACCCTGACAACCTGGATAAAAGGAGGAGCAAACTGGGGAACCACTCCCATTAACATCTTCCAATACAGCAGTCCGGATCGTGCAGGCTACGATTGGTGGTCACTAAACCCGCTACAGCATCCTCAACCTCCAGCCGCAACGGCGGGCAGAGTTTCTAATGCTATCGACCTATTCGTCCTTAATCAGGTTCATCAGGCCAACCTAACCCAGGCACCCCGGGCAGAACGTGCGTTGTTAATAAGGAGGGCATTTATCGATTTGACCGGGATACCACCTTCAAGCGAGCAAGTCTCCACATTCTTGAACAACGATGCTCCCGATTCTTATGAACAACTCATCGACCAATTACTGGCCAACCCACACTACGGAGAGCGTTGGGCCCGCCACTGGCTCGACGTCATACGATTTGGAGAGAGTCAGGGGTTTGAACGGGATAAACTACGACCGCATTCGTGGCGTTTTCGTGATTGGGTTATCGATGCCTTTAACCAGGATCTTTCATATAACGAATTCGCTCGTCTTCAACTGGCCGGGGATTTAATAGCCGGGGACACAACTTCGGGACGAATCGCCACCGGGTTTCTTGGTGCCGGAACATGGGACGAGGTCGGGTTTAGCCAACGTAGCCCTGTATTTAAACGTGTTGTCCGACAGGATCAACTGGAAGATCTTACGGCAGCAATTTCACAATCCTTCCTGGGTTTGACGGTCAACTGTGCACGTTGCCACGATCATAAATTTGATCCAATTACCCAAAAAGAGTATTACCAGTTCACAGCGGCGATGGCCTCGGTTTATCACGGACAAATGTTCTTCACCGATCAGATTTCAGACTCTGAAAGGGCTGAAAACAATCGCCAAAAAGAAGTCTACATGCACCGCCACCGGATCGCTCAGGATCGAATCGCAAAAGTTAAAGATGAATACAGAACCAGACTGGCCGCAGAAGGAAAGCCGACAGATGACGATGCTCTAAACGCTGCTCTGCCGGACATTGTCACCAAGCACTGGGAATTTGAGGCAAAACAACTTCTTGATCTGGCCAATCGATGGGGAGATTTTTCCGTCTATGCAATCGGACCAAAAAAACCGGATGAAACCTTCGTACTAATCCGCGGGAATCCAGAACAACGCGGGGAGGCTGTAAAAGCCGGGGGAATAGCATCGGTTGCCGCCGGTTCTGCTGACTTTCAGTTAGAAAATAATGCGCCGGATCATATTCGCCGTGCACGGTTTGCAGACTGGATTACGGTCAACAACCCTCTTTTCGCCAGAACCATCGTGAATCGCATTTGGCACTACCACTTTGGGACAGGAATTGTCGATACCCCCAACGACTTCGGCTTTAACGGAGGCCAACCATCTCATCCAGAATTGCTCGACTGGTTGGCAAGTGAACTCGTAACGAATAATTACAGCCTGAAGCATATCCAACGGCTAATTTTGACATCAGAGACTTATCGTCAAAGTTCCAGAGGCCGCCCTGCTGCCGAAAATATTGATGCTGATAACCGCCTGTTATGGCGTTATCCCCCTAAACGCATGTCAGCCGAAACGCTGCGCGATAGTGTCCTCATGCTTTCAGGACAACTCAACACAGAGATACATGGTCCAGGTTATTATGACTTCACGACATTTGTTGCGAATTCACAATTTTACGATGTCTTTGACCCCATCGGGGAAACCTTCAACCGTCGTACAATTTACCGCACCGTGATTCGTTCTGGTCGCAGTCGATTTCTGGATGTCTTCGATTGCCCCGATCCAAGTGCAAAAGCACCTCGCCGAGCAACCACGACAACTCCGCTGCAATCACTGTCATTAATGAATTATTCATTCTCGATAAGAGCGGCAGAACATTACGCGACGAAACTAAAATTGCGCTATCCAGACAATACTACTGCCCAACTCAAACACCTATTCAAAGAAGCGTTCTGCCGTGAAATCACGGTAGATGAGTTGACACTGGCCACTGAAGTGTATCATGACGCTGGACTCGTTGGTGTCTGTCGTGCCGTGATCAACACCAACGAATTTATTTATATCCGTTAACTCAACACTGTAATCTTATGTCATTTACCCAATCAGCATTTCGTAACCGACGCGACTTTCTTAAGTCAATTCAATATGGGCTCGGCGCAACCGCAGCCACGGCTTTAATGCTGGACGACCATATTTTGGCAAACGATGCGCAAACACGCCCTGGCATACTCTCAACAACACACCACAACGCCAAGGCCAAACGAGTTATCCAAATTGTTCTTACCGGCGGATTCAGTCAGGTCGACAGTTTCGACTATAAACCGGAACTACCACGCCTACACGGAAAAACATTAAATGAAGGACTGGGACGGGAAGAAAAACCGGACGTGTTTTTCGGCAAGGTCGGACGGATTCGTCAATCCGATTTCAAGTTTTCACAACATGGCGATAGTGGCCTTTGGATTTCTGCCCTTTTTCCTTATCTGGCAACCGTTGCTGATGAACTGACTATCATTAATTCAATGTTCGCGGAAACGTCGAATCACACTCCTGCCACCTTTCAGGAGAGCACTGGGTTTCGACTTAACGGCTTTCCTGTTATCGGTTCCTGGGCTTCCTACGGCTTAGGCAGTGAAACCCGCGACCTACCTAGTTATGTCGTATTCCCCGATACTCGTAGTCTTCCGGCCGGAGGATCGATCAACTGGACCAATGGCTTCCTACCTGCACAGCATCAGGGCGTTGTAATGCGAAGTTCCGGTGTTGCCATCGACGATCTGGCTTTACCACCGGGAATTTCGAAGCTACAGGAGAGTTCAACTCGAAAATTACTAAACCGTCTGAATGAGAATTTAAATGTGCGACAGGGTGAGGATAATGAATTAACAGCACGAGTGAAAAGCTACGAACTCGCCGCTCGCATGCAGCGTGTCGTACCGGAAATTACGGACCTCGAGCGGGAAACCAAGGCGACCCACGAACTTTATGGAGTTGGCAACGGCGATGCGAATGACTTCGCTCGCTCCTGCTTGCTGACCCGGCGACTCCTTGAAAACGGCGTTCGCTTTGTGCAACTGTTCTCAGGCGGCGCCTTTCAAAGCCCTCGCGTTAACTGGGACGGGCACGAAGACTGCAAGAAAAATCATCTGCGCGAAGCAGGACGAATCGATCAACCGATAACAGGACTCATCAAAGACCTCAGGCAACGTGGCATGCTTGACGATACCGTCATCCTGTTCACCAGTGAATTCGGACGGACTCCATTCGCAGAATCAGCGGCTGACACGGTCGGCCCGGGGCGTGATCACAATCAGAATGGTTTTTCAGTATGGGTTGCCGGGGGGGCGTTTAAAGGAGGTGCCACCTACGGACGCACCGACCCGGTTGGCTATGCCGCCGTCGACAATCGCGTACACTGGAATGACTTCCACGCCACCATACTATATGCTCTTGGTATCGATCACAAACGCCTGACTTATTATCACAATGGTATTCAACGCCGACTTACCAATGTTTCAGGACAGGTCATCAAAGACATTCTGAGTTAGATCACAGGTTTTAACCCGAAACAATTTGAGGCATAATAAACTCGTCCCTAAAACGCTTGGCATTAACATCAAAAAGAGAATCATGAAACACTTAAATCTATGCATCGCAATGATCATCGCATTACTTGTTGCCATAAGTCCCGCACAAAGTGCCGAGAAATGGAAGCAACTCTTCAACGGAAAGAACCTGGCTGGCTGGACGCCTAAAATCCGTGGTTACGAGTATGGCGAAAACTTCGGAAATACTTTTCGAGTGAAAGACGGAGTCATGCAGGTTGGCTATGAAGCCTACGGTCCGTTCAACGAACGTTTTGGACATATCTTTTACAAAACACCATATTCAAACTATCGTTTCCGGGTGGAATACCGGTTCTTCGGAGAACAGTCTGAAGCCGGACCAGGCTGGGCGTTCCGTAACAGTGGAGTCATGGTCCATTCTCAGGATCCCAAGACAATGACCAAAGATCAGTCCTTTCCCGTCTCAATCGAAGTCCAACTGTTGGGCGGATCTGCCAATGGTGTACGTACCACCTCAAACCTGTGTACACCCGGCACCAATGTTGTCATGAACGGCAAACTGGAAACTCGGCACTGCATCAGTTCCAGTTCGAAAACCTACCGGGGCGATGGTTGGGTAACCGCTGAAATTGAAGTCCGCGGAGGCAACATCATCAAGCACATACTTGACGGAGAAGTCGTTCTGGAATACGACAAACCACAGCTTGACCCACGCGACGGAGATGCTAAACGAATCATCGAAAAACGCAAAGATGATTCACTCATACTTGAAAGTGGTTATATTTCACTTCAGTCTGAAAGCCATCCCATCGAATTCCGCAAGATTGAAATTCTGGTTCTCGAAGACTAAGTTCTTCCTTAGAAGTCAAAGTCCAATTGCTCAGTCGGAGGAACATCGCGTAGCGACTCTTGCGGGTTATAATTGCGTATTAGTTGCTCGGTTAGAGCCATATCTGACAGACCGTACACAATCGTCTCCTCGTAAACAGCCGGACGCTGATCGTTCTGTCCGGGCGGGCGGGATGAAACGATTGTCATGGATCCGTTCATAATCGCCTGTCTCAATTCAGCAACACTCCCGTAACTAACCAGATCTTTATACGTGACACCAAGCACCTGACCGCCAATATTCAAACAAGACCGTATCACTTCTCTGCTATAACGCATATCCAAAAGACCCACGGCAGAACCCCTCATCGCATCCACCGCTGCGGCCAGATCAGCAGTATCTGCCCGGCATGCCCGCTGGTCAATTAAGACCGCCGACTGTTCTAACATCTCGACACTCCCATAACCAAACAATACCGGAGGGGACCTCTCGGGCGGCAAGTCGCGTAAACCACGGGGATACTCCGGATCGCCGGCTCCGAGAATCCATACACCTGATCTCAGCCACTTCTCTGAGGCCATAGCGAGTCCAACACCACGGCCCAGCAGGCTTAGGACTTGTTGTAACAATTCTTCCTTTAAGACATGGTCACGCAATACGGCCTCAGCGCGTCCCTCCAATAAACAGTCAAGATTCTCCGCTCCACCCATTGACCGGCACAAAGTGCCCCACTCTGTCGGCGACAACACTTTGGTGGAATCACGTTGCGAAAAACGCGCAGTCAGCAGCAAGCAGACCTGACTATTTATTGTCAACGAAATACTCATCCTATCCCCATTGATGCCAAAGCAAATGGCAGTACTTCACCACTTCCGTGACGTCTTAACAAAACTGAGGCTACCGTCAGTGTCCAACCCGAATTAACTAAATCGTCGACAAGCAAAACCGGGCCTCCGGGTATATCCTCATCCACCTCAAATACACCATCAAGATTTTGACAGCGATAGAACCTGTTTACCTGTTCACGCTGCGGAGCATGTTCTTTAACCTGATGGATCACGTTAGCAAAGCGTAGGCCCAGACGTGCCGCAAGTTGCGATGCAAACTCGGGAACCAGTTCGCCTGAACGCAGGCTGGGAATACAAGTCAACCACTGGGGAGTCACCTCTTTTTTCCATCGCTGCTCATACAACTCAGCCGCCGCCTCAATCAACTCGTCGGCGAACCTTCCTCCGTATACACCGTCCTTAACCAGCCCTCCCCAGCCGGCATCACCCCAACGACTTAAAATGCGCCCCGTCCGGGCTCGCTGATTTCGGGGAATACTATACGGAATTTCATATTGAACGAATGCACCCTTGGGAGTTTGCTTGGCTAAAACCAGTTCCATCTCCGAATGCCGCAAATATCGCTGCGCAGCCATCACCAGCGACTTATCGACTTTCATATCAACTACTGGTTTACCGCGACAATTCGAACATCTACCACAGGGCTCGCTGCCCGGGTCATCCAAAGCAGTCCGTAAAAACGTCATCAAACAATCCGTGGTCGAAATATATTCCTGTATTTCCTGCCATTCCAACTCTCGCTGCCCGGTGAGTCTTTCGATTCGTTCCTCGTCAAGTTGATAAGCGACAGGTGTGCGTTTCCACTTCGTTTGATGCTTTGTAACTGGTGAGGGGTTTTCCACACTCAAAAACTTCATAATACCCTGCAGTTTAGACTGGGTCATATTAAAGTAACCTTCCAACTGTCGCGTTGAATAACCATCGCCACGTGACAGTTGATTCAACAATCTCTTAACCGTCTGCTGATCTGGGAATGCCGTCCGGCGGAAGAATTCATGAATTTCGCTGTCTTCGCTACCACTCATCAAAACCCCTATTGCCTTATCAATTCCTCGACCAGCCCGCCCTACCTGTTGGTAGTATCCGACTATAGAACCGGGGCACTGGAAGTGGACCACAAAAGAAAGATCCGGTTTATCGTAACCCATCCCCAAAGCAACTGTAGCGACAAGAACATCAACCTCATTAGTTAGCAGTTTTTTTTCAAGATATTCACGACATGCGTTGGTTTCCAAATAGTTCGGCAACTGGACTCCGCTGTAATAGGGTTCCGCCTTGATTCCGTTTTGTTTCAACCACTCAGCTACTGATTCCGCCGTGCGCTTGGTTAACACATAAACAATACCTGTGCCTGCTTGAGTTTTGATGAAGTCCGCAAGCCATGCCATCCGCGAGGCCTGATCTTTCAACACAATATTTTCCAGCGACAGGCTTTCCCTAATCAACGACCCTCGCTGGATCTCCACATCACCTAACTGACTACGTACATCATTCACAACACGGTCATTAGCCGTGGCCGTCGTCCCCAACACCGGTGTCCGGGGCGGGACGTAGCGTAGTACATTCACCAGGCGACGGTAGTCGGGGCGAAAGTCATGTCCCCAATCCGAAATACAATGCGCTTCATCAATAACCAGCATCCCAAGTCTACTTGCAATAGGCGCCAGAACCTGCTCCGCGAAAAATTCATTCGATAAACGCTCGGGAGAGATAAAGATCACATCATAGGCATCTTCCAATATCCCTGCGATGATATCATTCCACTGTTCTTGATTCGTGCTATTGATCGTGACTGCATTTAATGACAAACCTCTTGCCGCCTCGACCTGATTGCGCATCAACGCCAAAAGTGGGGACACCACAATTGTCGGGCCCATTCCCTGTTCACGTAGTAACCGTGTTGCGACAAAATAAACTGCGCTTTTGCCCCAGCCAGTACGCTGAACAACAAGCAATTTACCGCGCGCATTTACCACATGATCAATAGCTTCCCATTGACCCTGCCGAAACTCGGCAGCAGGATTGGAAAGAGCTTCACGCAAGCACTGAAGCGCGAACTGTTTATCCATCAAGCTCTCCGCGGTTTGTATAATCCCCCAGAATCTGATGAAGTCTTGCTAACAACCACTCCATCTGTTGGTCGAGATCAATACCTTCACGAACGAATACATCCGCGGCAGCCGCTTCGATCTGGTCTGAGGTGGAGACTTCGCTATCGAGTATCTTACCGCTGGATCGCAGACTTACCTCAAGCTCATCTGTATATCCCTGCCGCCATCTCTTCATTTGACCTTCTCGCAATGCTGCCACGAGATGTGCACCGTCATACCCGACTTTCGATGCCAGACTCCAGACCGATTCAAGCCAGCGATCCGGGAATGCATCACTTTCCTCTAAATCGCTAATTTCCAGTGGCATAGGCCGGCCGGACCGATACTGATCAACAGCTGACTCAATGGCACGCGCCCGGACTATCGAGAGGTGCGTGATCTCCGCACTCAAACCCACGGTTTGATTTCGTCTTAATGTCTCTTCAAGCATCCCAATCGTACGAATCCGTCGTTGCCAACAAAGATAAAGATCGTCCACATCATCGAGAACAGCCCACAGCGAAAGAGTAGCACTCGTGAACTCCCGAGCACCGGGAAGTGAAACACCGAGTGTCTGACCATATTGCTGATGTGACATTCCTTCTGGTTTAGGCACGATGTTTTGCTGGACAAATTGCAACGTATCTTCGGGACGCGAGTTGGCGTCAAACCCCCTTAGTTGATCCAGGTCAATAAAAGCAGCCTCCAGATCATCATATCGACTAAGTACTGACTTCCACTTCTCCACTTCGTCCGTCTGAGCCGTGAAATAAAATATCTGACGCCCATCCTGAGCCAACTTAACAAACGATTCAATAATCTCATGTGCACGGTCATCATCGGCAGTCCCCAATGCCTCATCAATGACAATCGGCAATGCCGATGTCTCACCCGTACTTAAAAACGCCAATCGAACTGCCAGCAAAACCTGAACACGTTCTCCAACCGACAAGGCATCAAGCGCTCGTCGGGTCCCGACAGTGTCTGAGATGACAAATTCCTCTCCCTCTTCGGTGACGGCAACGTCAAGCGTCAATTTACCTCCGGTAATACGGTGTAAATTTGCAGATGCCTTCTCGAACACTAACGATGTATTATCGCCTTCGGTCTCTTCTATCAGGTAATCAACCAGACAAAAGCCCGCCAGACTATCTAACGCCTCATGAAAATGCGTCCGCAATTCGAACTCCTTCTCGTCCTTTGCTGCCATCGCATCGGATAATCCGGTACCTTGCTGAATTAACTCGATTTCTGTTTCTATCGCCTGTATTTGTTCACCCAATTGCTGCAGTCGCTCCTGAGCTCCATCACATTCGATAAGATATTCATCAATCTCTGCTTCACTGAATTCCCTGACCTCGGGCTGAGTTTCCACAACAACTCGTGCCTCCCGCAACAATGTCTCCGCCTCTGCCTGACTTTGACAATGCCTGTGATACTCTGACAACCCGGATTCAAGCGACTCTAATTCAGACACCGTTTTGTTTTCAACTCCGAGACGCCCAAACAAGGACGCGATCTGAGATTCCATCTGCCCGACCGTCTTATTCGCATAGACCGTTTCCTGCTCAGAACCCTTCAGTCTATTCTGCAAATCAACAAATTCGGATAGTCGGGCAGATGCGTCACTGACTTCTGCCCTGAAAGCCGTCGTCGTCTCTGTGATATCAATCCCAAAACCTGCTAACTTCTGAATGAGTACCTCACGTTGCATTGATACCATAGCCTGTACTTCATCATTCCTCGACAGCAGGCCCGCCAATTCCGCCAGACGCGTCTTCCACTTAACAAATGTATTAACCAACTGAAGTAACTTAATCTCAGAATCCAGACCGGATAGTCCCAGTCCAAATTTAGTCGCTAGGACCTCAAGGGTCTCCTTTGCATCCCGGAATTCTGTTTGGCACTGCTGAAATTTCTGTTCGGCAGCTTTGAAGAACTGATGTTTTTTCTCGTCCAGTGACGACTGATTAATCTCATGAATTAATTTACCCATCAGATCCTTAACGGTTGCTGGTGACCACTCCGACAATTCCGGATACCGATGCTCTTCGGCCGTTTCAATTTCCTGACGCGTAGGACGTTCATGCCTGGGTTCTGTCCTCGGCATTAATTGCAGTATCATAATTACAATTGGCACCAGCAAACCAAGCCACCATAAGTGACTGACACTGACTGCTAAACTAATAGCCCACACCGCCATTACAACCGATGCCGCTGCCGCTAATTTACCGGAAAAGCCACTGACAGCACGCCGCCTCTCTTCTGGTGCACCACACCAGGCCTGCAGTACTTGATAGCGATTTCCTGCATCATCTTTAGTAATAGGATCAATCGCAGAGCTATCCACTTCGAAGAAATTCAGACTACTTTCAGCTTCCCGTAGTCGCTGTTGCCTGTTAACGAATTGCTGGTACCCGGCATCAATCTCCGACAAGTCAACATCGGCCAAGCGGTCGTTAAGTTCATCAACCGACTCAACTTCGTTGAATTCCGCAACTAAATTAGCAATCTCACCTTCTAGCCGGGCCTGATCTAACTGATTCGCCTCGAGCTTCCTTTGAACTTCCGTAAACTCGGACTGTAGCTCCTCCAACCGACTCAAGTCGAGACGCGATACCGACTCGAGATGTTCTAAAGCTGCCAGTTCATTACGTGCACCGCTTTCAATTTCCCAACAGCGTTCGAGATTTTCTTTTGCTGCATCCAATTGAGTTTGCAACTGTTCAAGCTCTTGAGATTCGCCACCATTCAGCCGGCTCAGTGCCTGCGGCAACTCAGACAGTTTGGCTTCAATCTCCTGCAGGCATAACTCCTGACTCTTTATAACTCTGGAAGCTTTTAACGCCTCCTGCAAACTCAGTTTTTGAAGCAATCCTTTACGATCTACCTTGAGTGATTCAAGACGCAGTTGTTTCCGAGCAACATCGTTCTGATGTTCCCTGCGATTTTCTTCAGCCTTATGAAGATCGCGCCATTCACCGTCCAGCTTTACCGGCCGTTTAGGCTTTTCGCGAGCATTGACCCGCTTGAATACCGCCCGCAAATCGATCCCACCACGTGTTTCGTCCGCAATTACCTTGGCAAACTCCACGTCGTCTTCACTAATTAATTCCTCTAAAGCTAATCGATAACTAGACAATTCGCCGGCCGACTTAAAGTCCGGATATTCTTCCAGAACTCCATCCACAGTCGCGTGCCCCAGCGATACGGCAACGTGCAAATCAAATACCTTATCACCAATTCGAACAACACCACCGACTTCGGCCGATTTTCCCAGCAATTTGTCCGATGGTCGAAGAAGTTTATAAATGGTCAGGCCAACCGTACTCTTGCCAACACCATTACGCCCGAAAATGACGTTGACGTTCCGCAATTTATCTAATTCAAACTCGTTCTCCCGCTTTATTCCACGAGCCTGAATCACTCGCAATGACTCGAGTTTTACGGTTTGGTCAAACATCAGACTGCTCCCTAATCGTGGAGATAATGTTTGTCAGCTTTCGCTTAAGTTGTTCTAACTGTTGCCCCGATACCAACTCGTCATCAACCGCGATCAAAGAGGAATAATTGTTACTCAACTTAACGCTTCGAGCTCTAAAGTTTTCCATCAGTCTGGTCGTGGCTGTGGAATATTCGCCGGTTTCCAACTCCTGCAACAGCTGTACGGCTTTAGCTAATCCATTTTTCTGCCCTGCAAATTCTTCGAAGCTTAATTCTTGTCGTATATTGACGACAACTTTATCAACTTCTATCGATACGCCGGCGACATCAATCTGATATTCATCTAAATACTCAAGGTCACGCCCGACAGTAAGCGGTTGCTGGCAGTCACCAATAATTGTTGGCCGCAAACTGACGATTCCCAACTCCGCTGACGAGTTTTCGATGAACGCCAGACCATGCTCTTTCAGTTTTTTTTCCACAAAACCGGAAATGGCATCATCTTCATCACAGGCGGTCACGTTGATCTCTACGGGTGAATAACAAATACTTGAAAGTGGAATCTGACGCGGCTCAACACCAAGATCTGTATCGAGCAACCAAACGCCATGCATCTCAGTTTCTCCCGGATCCATTGCCTGAGGAGATCCGGGATAGAGAATCCAGGGTTGACTCGCGTTTTTCAGTTCCGGTTTATGTATGTGTCCGAGAAGCCATCCAGTTACATTTATTTTAGAGAGACTATCGGTGGTTATCGGCGCATATCTACTGTTAGTGGCATCCAGATCACCATGCACCATCGCCAGATGTAAATCAACTTCATGGTCCTCGGCTACGTAGCTGGCAACGGGGTTAACTGGCACCCGTTTGTCCGGAAAACACCAGCCGTCCACTTGCAAACGCTCGTCACCAATAGTAAATACTTTTGTTTCCCAATTTCCGTTGCGGCCCAGCAAAAAGAAAAGATCCTGATCAATACTGTCGACAAGTTGCGGCAACACATCAAAATCGTGATTGCCTGAAACAGACACTGTCGTTATCCCTGCAGCGGCGAGTTTTGCAATCCCGGCACTTAAGGGGCCATAAGACTCAAATCGTTTGTTACGCTGTTCAACTACATCACCAGCAAGTAAAACTGCGTTCACCCCTCGCTCAATGGCCAAATTAACCATTCGTTGCCAGCATGCAATTGTCGTATGTGATGTACGGTCTCCAACTCTGGAGGATTGCCTGCCCAGATGTAGATCCGCAGATAATAACAACTTCATAACGAGTTCGTACCAGCTTGGCGAAAATTTCTACGTTTCCATCAGGCCGGCTTTCCCCTGTACTTTGTCTACCTTCAATAATTGTGCCCTAACTTATGGGCGTATCCAACCCGATCGTATCCAGGTCGATTGTCGCATACCAGACCTCCAAAGCCGACTCCCCTCTGTTTATAATGAGAAGTACATATTGGTCGCCAAGTCTCTATTCTACTGGATTTTGTTAGTTTTGCTCAAAACCTCACTGCCAACTATTTGTCTTGTAGCAGTTTTAGTCCTCCTTACTGCTAGCCCCGTATTTTCTCAGGGTCGTGACCTCACTCCTGATCGAGTGCACCAACGGGTTGAGGCTACTGCGGTGGAAGTTCTTGTTAATGGACGACTAGCCGGATCCGGGGCTGTTATTGATCGCGATGGAATTGTTTTAACCGCAGCACATGTCGCCAATGGAAACGACCTGACACTCGAAGTTCTTCTTGCTGATAAAAGCAGAATCGCGGCGAGCGTTTATGGAAAAGATGCCAGTCATGATATCCTGCTACTAAAGCTCCCCGATAAGCCGGGGGGATACGACTCAATCCCTATGGCTCGTAAGCAACCACTGGTTGGCAGCAAAGCATACCTTATCGGTTCTCCTTTATTCCGGCATCGACTATTTTTTAGTGGAACCGTGGCTCAGTCTCGCGTCTCTGCTGAATTCCTCAACCCCCATTACGTAGAGGTTTTTTATATTCAGTCCGCATCACCGCATGGTACTTCCGGCGGTGCCTGGGTTAACGGCAATGGCCAGCTGATCGGCCTTCAATCAGCCATGCTTTTCATAAACAATGCTCCTCAGGGAATGGCTTTTGTTTCACCGCTATCGGCCATCAAAGACCTGCTCAACAACCCGCGCACAGTCGCTGTTGCGTCTGCGGGATTTGCCGTGGAAGAGTTATGGGAGCAGCCACCAAATTATCTTAACGAAGTAACCAAAGGGACTGCCGGCGTTGTCATCAAAATCATAATCTCCGGATCACCTCTGGAACGCGCTCAAGTTCCCGTTGGCGCAATATTGACAAGTATTAACGGCAAAGCAATTCAAACACGCGATGCCTATATTAAAGCCATTCGCCAACACAGGCCCGGTGACGAAATCACCTTAAAACTGCGGACTCCTAACAACATGACCGAGCAAGAGATCCAATTCAAACTCGGGTCCCTACAATAAACATTTGCTCCGCCAACACTATCTTACCTTTCCTTAGGTTTCCGCCGTTACCCTGCGAATTGTATCAACCTTTTGCGTTACCCAAGTGATTCCACAAATGTACGATTGTTCAAATCAAGACACTTCTACACCTGCCTTGATGGAATGGACAGAATGAAAGACAGGTGCGTACACACTGTCATTATCAAACAACTGTCTGGCCGATCGATTAGTACATTAGTAAATAAAAAAGCGGTGTCTTTCCAAACATGGGAAGACACCGCTAATAATGATCAGTCAGGAAACTAGAACATCTTACCGGTAATTAAACCTTGAGAATATCGAAACCTTTACGACGATCACGGGCCTGGAAAGAAGCTGCCTGACTATCGCCAACAATCTTCTCCTTTGCAGGATCCCATTTAATCTTACGACCCAAACGTGCTGCAATCGTACTTAGGTGACAAGCGGCCATGGCCTGAATATGGCTAAACGGATCGGATACCGTCAAACCACCTTCACGAATACAACGATAGAAGTTGTTTTTATGCCCTTCGTGTGGCTTACCTTTGTAAAGTGCAGACACATCTTCGTCCGTATAAGCATCTTTGTCCCAATTCTCCTCAATCGGAGTACCGGTAATTTTCCCGCGGTTTACGAACATCTTACCTTTGGTTCCTTCAAAGGTTATACCGTTATCCCCATGACTTGTTACATCCATCGTGATACCATCAGCGAACTTATGAATCACTGAGAACTTATGGGAACTGTTGTAGCTATCTTCGACCGTTGCGTAACCGTCTTTGTACTCAACGGGATGTTCGCAATTAGTTCCGTCAATTTCGACCGGACCTTGTTTAGAACCATTTTTGTTTAATGCCCACATTGCAATATCAACGTGATGAGCTCCCCAGTCGGTAAATTTACCACCTGAATACTCATACCACCAGCGAAACTGATAATGACAACGTTTCTCTCGATATTCCTTTGCCGGGGCCTGTCCCTGCCACATATCCCAATTCAATTCTTTCGGGACTTCAGCAATCTGGAATGGACCACCTGTTGGAGAACCATTGATGCCAACAGTAACATGCTTGATATCACCAAGTAAGCCTTTTTGAACCATGTTGACCGCTCGCATAAATTTATTACGATCACTACGCTGTTGTGTGCCAACCAAGAAGGCTAGGTCCTTGTGTTTTGCACAGGCACGACGAATAAGCTGGTTCTCTTCGAGTGTTAATGTCAACGGTTTTTGAATGAAGACATGTTTACCGGCTTCAAGAGCTTCCACAGCAATTTTAATATGCCAGTGGTCTGGAGTCACAATACTAACAACATCAATATCATTACGATCGAGGACTTTACGATAATCTCCATAGGCATCCGCTTTACCACGGCCTATGTTACCATCGTTCTTGGCCCGCAAAGCGTGACGTTCATCAACGTCACAGACTGCTAAAATATTACCGAAATTGGCATGACCACGAGCATCTCCCGAGCCCATACTACCAACTCCAATACAACCAATATTTGGACGGTCGTTCTTGTCCTGATTGGCAAACGCTTTGGTTGACCAATTGAAATATGGTGTGGCAGCGACCGCACCAGTAGCAATAGCACCGGACTTAATAAAATCGCGACGTGTCTTTTGCTTCTTCATTACTAATCTCCTTGTATACTTTCCGTTGAACACGGCTTTGTCTGAACACTTTTTCTATTATAGGGCTATTTCCAGAACAAGTCCGCACGATTCGACTGCCCGACGGCTTTTTTAATATTCCAACAACACATATTAATCCTATTGAATTCTATTGTTCCGGCAAACGATTCGGATCTTGATCGGAATCATCCCCAGGATCATCTGGAACATCATATAACCCGCCACCATTCTGAGAGCCTTGTCTGTCCGGCGAATTCGATCTCCTATTCTGGCGGGCCGCAGCCATAAGAGCTGTCATCGTATCTAGAAATTCTTTTTTCGTAACCTGGCCGTCGCCATCGTCGTCAAATCGCTCCAGGTTATCCCGTAGACGATTCGTAAATTCTGGGTCTGTTAAGATATCATCTTCATTTTCGTCCAACTCGGCGAATCGCTCTTCAGGATTAATATTCCTACGCTGACCACCATTACCTCGAGCTCCCTGGCCGGGTCGGCCACCACTCATTCCTGGTGTGCCACCCATGGGTGTACCTCCCATTGGCGCCCCGTCCTGCATCGTCGTTGTACCGCTTTCACCTATTGCATCGGAGGGAATTCGATCTGCAGTTTTGCTTTGCGTCGGAGACTTTTCTTGAACGTGCCAAAAATAATAGCTTTCCGGTGTAAAATTGATCGTTGTCAGAACAGGTTGTTCCTGCGTATCCAAACTAACGTGATAATCAACGACCAGCCAAAACTGCCGGAATCCGGAACTCTTAACATAAACTCGCAACTTATGGCTCGACCTATCTTCGGCTAACTGGTAGCCACGCTCTTCCAGCCACAAATCGACCCCTTTACGATCCTGCATCAACTCTACCAGCTCAGCACTGGATGTTTCCTGTGGCAAACCTTTGCTGTGAATAAGCGAGTCGCTCAATATCTGATAATCAGATTCCCACGCCGTTCGCAAACGATAATCATTCAGCGCAATCACGACAAAAACGAGCAATATCCCATAGACAATCACACGTTGAGTAACATGACTCGACGGCTTATTACCGTCAGCCAACGGTTCATCGGCACTTGATTCATTCTTGAATTCTGTGGTTGCGGACAAAGACCCATTTGCATCATTGAATTCTAAGGACTCGGCTTCTTCGTGCAAAACAAGTTCTTTCTTATGGGAAGCGGATTTTAGTGCCCAAACAACCATTTAGCCTAACTCTATCGTAACACACTTTAAGGCACTTCAACTGAATCTAAGAAACAATACAATTTCAAACTCTTCAGCTGATATATGTCAGCAAGCGATTTTATTGATACGAATTAGCAGCAAATTGATAAAATAGGAAGATGTCGAATTCTAAGCACGATGACGAAATATTGGGTGAGATCGGGCAGGCACTGCTTGCATTGTTCTGCAATCAGGACAACATCTCAGACCAAGACATTCTCAACACGATCGAAGCATTTAATGCTAACAACGGTTCCAATTTGACATGGGAGCATGTTCAGCCGATGATCGATCGTCTGCGAGCATTGTACCCATCATCGCCTCTTCCTTGGTGGATTCCGTCGCGTTATGAGTATGTAAGACCCCTGGCCGCAGGAGCAACTGCCAAGGTTTTTCTCGCATTCGATAGCAAATGTAACAATCAGGTAGCTATAAAACTGCTCGATCCAAGAGAATCGATCAAGCGCGTACAGCGCGAGACTGAGATCTTACGAACGCTTGAATCGAATTATATCGTGCGACTTACCGATGCCATTTTCAATTTCGACAATCCTACCCGAACACATGCTGCGTTAGTAATGGAATTTGTCGATGGATTGTATCTTGACCGCATTATTAAAGAAAACAACAACGTCCCTCATGCACTCAATGAAGCCACCCGTTGGATGATCCAGGCGGCATTGGCTTTGCAGGACGCCCATGATCAAGGCGTTATCCACCGCGATATAAAGCCGGCAAATCTTGTTGTGACTCATGAAAACCGCGCGATTAAGCTGCTTGACTTTGGATTAGCGTCAAATATCGATCGTTCTACGTCACTTACAAATTCAGGTGACCTGTTAGGAACACCACATTATATTGCTCCTGAACAAAGCCGTGACGCATCCACGCTGGATCCAAGAAACGATATCTACAGTTATGGCGCCACCTTCTATCACCTTTTGACAGGTACCACACCATTTGAAGGTGATCACTTTGAACTCGTGGTTCATCATCGCAATTCGATCCTCGAATCTCCCAAAGCCCGAAATCCACAGCTCCCTCAAACGGTCAATCACATTGTCGAAAAATGCATGGCTAAAAATGCCCGCGATCGCTATCAAACCTTTGAGGAACTCTTGAATGATCTGACCCCCGAGCAGCCGCCAACAGTGATGAGCGAGCTTTCGGAAAGGGTGGATACTATGGATTCTCTACCTGAAAACCCGCTTAGCTCCTCCCAGATTGATGGGGATGTTATTGAATCGACTAAATATGAAATACGTGAGTCTCCTCAAGTGTGGCGAAAGGAACTGTTCTCTATAAACCCCGCCCCCGCAAATCGTAGCATTACGTACAATGGGGACCGAACACTTGAAATAATCTGGGGCGATTTATTAAACGAATCCACCGCGACTGAAGTCATTGTCGTCTGTGACGACAATCAATTGTCAATGGGAGGTGGAACGGCCAAACGAATCCTCGATGCCGCTGGACCTGACTATTTTATATCAACCCGGCACCTCGCTCCTGCAATGCCCGGAAGAGTTATAACATCTTCGGCGGGTGACTTATCCCAACGTTTTATTTTCCATGCCATTACCATTGCGCAAACCGACTCTCGGGAAAAAGTACTTTCACCAACTCCGGATCTGATACGCAGCCTACTGGATTCATGTTTCTATCATGCCGAGTCCTTGGGAATTACATCGATGACAATTCCGTTATTAGGAACCGGTTATGCTGCGATGGACTCTAAAATCTGTTACCAGACCATCGTGGAACATGTTGGCAGGGAACTGGAGTACGGGCTCACACCCGTTAATACCGTAAGACTCGTTATTCCGGAAGGAGTAGTCGTCTGAGATGGATATTACCGACTCCTTCAATTCAATTCGACCAGACCCTAATCCCTGTTTTGGATCGATCACCATGATGATCCGACAAGTCGGTAATAATTCACCGCATGCTCAACAAGAATTGTTCGTTGCAGTCATAGATCAATTAAAGAATTCAGCACGCTCTATGCTACGACAATTTCCAAAAGTGAGAGAATTTGAGGAGGACGCTTTAGTTAACGAAATCTATTTAACTCTGCTGAAAAAACTGCTCAGCAAAGACATCAAGAATCGTCAGCACTTCTTCGCAACAGCCTGCAATTATTTCCGTTGGACATTACTTGATCTGGTCAAGCGAAAGAAACTGGAAACCGAGCCGCTACTTGACGATTATTTACTTACGGAAGATAAGGTAGCGACTCTCGAACACACTGAGTTTCTTGTCTTTGCATTTGCACAACTTGATGACCTTACAGTCGAATATCGGCAAATCTTTGAAAGTCACGTATTTCTGGGAATGTCATTTAATGAAATCTCCGAAATGCTTGAAATACCCAAAAGCACCGTGCACGACCACTTTGCCAAAACTAAAGCAATCCTTAAGCAAGCTTTTAAAAACCTCTAGTTTTTTCTAAATTTTTCCGGACGTCAAAGTTCTCTGAACTCTTATCCCTACAGAGGCCATTACCTATACCGGCGTCTCCTAGCTGAGAACCCCGGTCGCTGTAGCTAAAGATTTGTTTAAGAGACGAAAATTGGAGGTACCTTCATATGACGAATTTCAATAAAGTCATCCTTATGGGGCATTTAACACGTGACCTTGAACTCAAAAGTATTAATAACGGTAACAGCTTTGTCGAATTAGGAATTGCTGTTAATGAACGGCGCAAGGCGGGTAACGGAAACTGGAAAGATGAAGTCCATTTTGTCAACGTTACATTCTGGGGAAAGAACGCCGAAATTATCTCTCAATACCTTTCCAAAGGAGATCCTGTTCTGGTGGAAGGTCGTCTCAAACAAAATCGCTGGGAGACAGACAACCGAAAACATTCACGAATTACTGTAACTGGAGAACAGTTTAGCTTCGTAGGCCCCAGGCAACACGGTTCCGAAGTTATCATGCAATCGACAGACCTCGAACACTCCAATAATAAACGCGATACTATCGCTGATGACGATATACCGTTTTAACCTATTAAGACGCAACACTTTCGTAAATACGACAGCAATTAATTGGATTTAAAAACCGCTAGCGCGGTCAATTCACTGCTTGTGTTATAATAGACATCATGAAAAAGCGACGAGACAAATCGAGCGGGCTAAGAATTACGCTAGGTCTGGCGGTCGTATGCTTTTCTCTGGGTAATTTCTCACAAACTCAAGCTCAGTCGCAACCGGTAGTCTTCCCAACAGAAGTCCTTTTAGCAGGTCCGGAAAGCTCTCAACAACTCGTTGTTAATCAATTATTAAAAACTGGACGCACGTCTGACCTTACCCGAGAGGTTCGATATGTAAGCACCGATAGCTCGATTGTAATTGTTAATTCAAACGGAATGATTACACCTATAAACGAGGGGCAAGGTGCCATTAAAGTTTCCCATGGCCAATGGAGTCAAACAATTCCGGTTCTGGTAAAAGGGATTGCTGCTCCGGTGCCTGTTAGCTTCTTGGGAGACATTCAACCGATTCTTACCAAAGCTGCTTGTAATTCAGGGGGCTGCCATGGTAAGGCTGAAGGCCAGAATGGATTTAAGCTAAGCGTATTTGCGTTTGATGACTCGTTTGACCATGATTCGATCACACGTCATGCTCGAGGTCGACGGATCAATGTTGCCGCTCCGCAAACTAGTCTTTTGATTCGCAAAGCAACCGGAATTCTCCCGCACGGTGGTGGAACCAAAGTCCAAGTTAATGGGCTATGGTACAAGCAACTTACTCGTTGGATCAAAGAAGGAGCGAACTTAGATACCACGAACGATAATACAAATATTCGTCTGGAAGTCTATCCTCCTCTACTTGAAGTCGAAGCGAATACAGGACTGCAGTTACAGGTATTTGCCATTGATACAGAAGGCAACCGGCGTTGCGTCACCCGAGAGGCCGAGTTCTTCTCAAATACTGAGGCTGTTGCGCGTCCCGATGAAGATGGATGGGTTCATGTCGATGATGTTCCTGGAGAGGCCGCTATGCTGGTACGGTACCGAGGTAATATCCAAACAATGCGAATCCGTCTACCACAGCAATTCGAGGTACTTCCGCCGGAATCCAAAAATGAAATCGATAATCTGGTTTGGAATCGTCTTAAGAGTCTTGGAATCCAACCAAGTTCTGTGACTGACGATGCGGTATTTCTTCGCAGGGTCTATTTAGATACGATCGGTACCTTACCGACCGTAGATCAAGCGCGGTCCTTTCTCGCTGATCAGGCAGCCGATAAACGCTCTGCGCTGATCATCAGCCTGCTCAATCGGCCGGAATATGCTGACTATTGGGCCATGAAATGGGCCGACATTCTTCGTGTCGACCGTGAAATCATAAAATCACCGGGAACGATTGCTATGACACGCTGGCTTCGCGCTCAATTCGCAGCCAATAGGCCGTATGACGAGTTTGTTAGCGATATTATCACCGCACGAGGGAACACCAATAGTGAGTCACCGGCGGCAATGTATCTGGTACATAACGATCCCGAAAAACTCGCACGAAGTATCAGTCAAGTATTTCTCGGAGTTCGGATCGAATGTGCTCAGTGCCATCAACATCCTTTCGAACGTTGGGGACAGGAAGACTACTTTGCATTTGCAGGATTCTTTTCTGGTGTTAAAAATAAAAAACTTCCCGCTGCGGGCACGAAAATCTACGACGAGGTAGGGGCTGATCTGACACATCCCCGTACAGGCGAAACCGTTCCTTACGCAGGACTAGGTGCGCCAGCGAGTGAAAATACAGAACAGACACCTTCCGGGTATGCCACTCGCCGCCAGGCTCTTTCAGAATGGATCACGAACAAAGATAATCAATTCCTGGCTCCAATGATTGTCAATCGCCTATGGGCTCACTACTTCGGTCGCGGACTGGTCGATCCGGTAGACGACATTCGTGAAACGAACCCAGCTAGCAACGAGCCTTTGATGGACTTCCTGACCGTCTATCTCAAAGATAACGACTTTGACCTCAAGCAACTTACCGCCTATATGCTTAACAGCGCAACCTATCAATTATCCTCGGTTACCAATGAATCCAACTTACAGGATGGTCAAAACTTTTCACATGCCAGTTGGCGAAGCCTACCCGCCGAAGTCCTGCTTGATGGGATCTCACAAGTCACTGGAGTGGCTGAACAGTTCAACGGCTGGCCAGAAGGATATCGCGCTATCGAGATCTGGGATAATCGTATGCCCAGTTACTTTTTCCGAGTTTTTGGTAAACCGCAACGCGTTAGTGTCTGTGAGTGTGAGCGCGGATCAGATCCGAGTATCGCGCAGGCACTACACCTAATGAATGCACCAGAATCCATCGCAAAAATACGCCACCGTGAAGGGACGGCTCGACGTTTAGCAGGATCACAAGCCAGCGTTGACCAGATAATAGAGACACTATACCTTTCCTGCTTCAGCCGATTTCCAAAGGAACAGGAACTCGCTTTAATGCGCACCGCATTTACCGATCCTGGCGTTACCCGACAGGAAGCTGTTGAAGATATTCTCTGGGCACTGATAAACTCGCGTGAATTTGTATTTAACCACTAATCTGAGGGGGATCCAGTGGTGATCATCGATCTTTGATATCGACGCCTTAATGGTTTTAGCAGTATGATCGAATTACAGGTGGTACAATTAGTTGATAGCCCACACGATGTTGTTGATAGACGTATAACGTCACTTGTTTAACCGGAGTTCTGGCGATGTTGCATATTCCATTTGGAAAGTTGTCAACCAATTGCAGTAAGGTGTCTCGGCGGGATGCCTTGACTGTCGGTGCTACTGGTTTATTCGGTGGTTTATCGCTACCCGGCCTAATGAATTTGCAGGCAAATGCAGCCTCTGAAAAAAGTGCCAAGGCTAAGTCCTGTATCTTTATCATGCTTGAAGGTGGGCCTAGTCACATCGACATGTGGGATCTGAAGCCAGAAGCCCCTGATGAAATCCGAGGCCCTTTTCATCCTATTTCGACGAATGTACCGGGTACCCAAATCGGTAACATCATGCCGTATTGCAGTAAGATTACTGACAAATACACGATTATGAGAAGTCATAGCCACGGGGATAACGCACATCAAACCGGCAGACACTGGGTTCTTACAGGCTATGCACCAAACTTCCCTGATGGTCAGGCTAAGGGAATTCCTTTCAACGAAATCTATCCTTCACTCGGTTCTATTATTTCGAAAGAATTAGGGCATCGAGGCGCAGTCCCTCCCTATATAGAGGTTCCTGAACCGCTCGGCCCAGGTGGCCCCGGATACTTCGGAGCTCAGTATGCTCCTTTCACCATTGAGACCGATCCGGTTGAACCGACATTCGAAGTACGTGACCTAAACATTGCCAGAGGTGTAAATAACTCGCGCTTTGAGCGTCGCAAACGATTACTACAGGGGGCCGACTCGCTCGGTGCCGGCGGTAAAAGTGATGGCAAGGCTGCAACAATGCAGACCTACTACGAAAAAGCACTCGAACTTGTTACCAGCCCACAAGCAAAGAAAGCATTCACAATACAGAATGAAAAAGAATCTGTCCGGGAACGTTATGGCATGACCTCCATTGGTCAGTGCAGCCTGCTTGCCAGACGGCTTGTTGAGGCAGGGTCCCGATTCATTGGAATCTCACACGGTAGCTGGGACACTCATGTAGATAACTTTACCGGCCACGAAAAAGCACTGGTTCCACCAACCGACCAGGCCTTTAGTGCCCTGATCGAAGATCTTGAGCAACGTGGCATGCTCGAAGAAACTCTTGTTGTCATGATGGGTGAGATGGGAAGAACACCGCGTATTAATAAAGACGCCGGACGCGACCACTGGTCCATGTGCCAAACCGTTATTTTCGCCGGCGGTGGAACAAAACCTGGTGCAGTCATTGGTGCGAGCGATAAAACAGCCAGTTACCCAACTACAACTCCCTATAGTATTCAGGATTTACTCCACACGCTCCTTAGTCTGATGGGAGTGAACCCCGGTAAAATTTACGAAACCCCGCTAGGGCGTCCTGTACCGCTTGTAAATGGCGGTTCAATGATTTCTGAGTTGATTGCATAGCAAGGCCCCCCGACCTGAAGAAACACGTAATGATGCGACTTCTACGTATATGCCTCCTTTGTTCGTTGTTCATCGTCAGCACAAGGACTGCATTTAGCCAGGCACCGAAACTCGGTTATCTATTTCCACCTGCCATCGAAAGAGGGACCACGGCTAAAGTTCAATTGGGGGGATTTGATCTGACACCGGACATGCAGGTTTTTGTCCATGATTCAACCGCAAGTCTAAGTCTTACCGGCCCCTTAGGCACGCATCATGTCCCTCCCCGGCCTTACTGGGAGGGTCCTCGTGTTTTCTCAACCGCACTGCCTTTACCTCGCGAATTTAAGGCAAATGTTGAGATTCCAACCGGCCATCCAACAGGCTTAGTGTTTTGGCAAATGGCAAATGCCAATGGAGCGACTGGGACAGCTACTTTTCTGGTCAGTGAGCATAAGGAATTAACTGAGGCGCGTTTCCGCGACAATCCAATAGAAGTCACAACGCTACCAGTTGGAATTTCGGGGAGATTATCGCGTTTAACTGAAAAGGATATTTATAATTTCCGTGCAAAGTCAGCACAAACGGTCAATATCGACTGTTGGGCTCGTCGACTCGGTAGCGATGTTAATCTCGCCGTTCAGGTTTACACAGCAGATAACCAAAAGATTGTCGATGAAGTCGATACTGAGGGACGAGATCTTCAATGCAGTTTTGCAGCGGCGGCTGGGAAAACCTACTCCATCGTTATTCATGAAGCAGATTTTCGTGGTGCGGCTCACTTTGTTTATCGCTTAGGGCTCTCCAGCGGCAATGATAAGGCCATTACGGAAGACGCTTTAATTCTTCCGCAAACCGGTAAAGCAGAACATTCCTTTCAACTTGCTGCTAACAAAACCTATCACCTTGAGGCCCGCAGTCAGGCGATAGGAGGGGACTTGGATTTACAGCTTGAATTGATTGACGCCGACGGTAAATCTATTTCCAGAAATGACGATAGTTCGGCATCTACTGTTGATGCCTCGCTGACCTACAAAGCCACTACAGACACGATGATTAAAGCGGTGGTTAGCGGCTATTCGATCGGCGGCAATAACCGCCGTTATGAGGTTAAGCTTCGTGAAGAACAGCCCGGCTTCTCACTATCAACCGCTCAGACATTTAAAGCCCATCTCGGAGCACAAGTTACGATTCCAGTCACGATCACTGCAACCGGCGGATTCAAGCAAGATGTTACGATCGGTGTACAGAATCTCCCCCCAGGTGTTAGCATGTCGGGCGACGCTCCGGTCTTAAAAGGAGGTACAGGCAAGGTTAATCTCGTTCTTGATATCGCTTCCGATGCCGCCACCACCGCACAATCTATCCGTATCTTCGGCCAGTCGGAGGCTAATGAGGAATTAGGCATCAACGATCTGAATATTTCTGTAAAAGCCCCATTATCAGGCAACCTTGCATCACGCGACCCAGCTGCTGAACAGACCGACGCTATTCTGCTTGCATTAACGATGCCCGCTCCGTTTGAACTCAATCTTATAGACAAGAATCGCCAACGAGTTGTTTCACGAGGCACAACCTATCCGGCACCATTTATTCTCAATCGTAATGAGGGATATACCGGGAAGGTTAGACTGGTAATGGCCAGTACGCAATCTCGTCACCGGATGGGGATTACCGCTCCAATTTTGGAGGTTCCTGCCGACCAACGGGAAATTTTCTATCCCTGTTTCATGCCCGAATGGCTAACCACCGACCGGACAACCCGGATGGTCGTCTATGCATTCGGCGAAGTCATCGATCCCAAAGGTCATGTTCGCCATATTGGTAAGAATGCGGATGCTCGCATCACCATGATTATGGAAGGGGCTTTGCTGAAACTTAACCACACAGCCGAAGAGGTAACAATTAAGCCCGGCGACAGTTTCGAAATTCCACTCAATGTCCTGCGTAGCAGTAAACTGCATACTGACGTGACTCTTGACCTTGAACTTCCCGATTCACTAAAGGGCCTGATCTCTTGCGAATCTGTTGTTCTCGCAGCAAATCAACAACAACATGCTTTGCTAATCAACACTAAACCCGATGTACGACTAGCTGGTAAAATTCCTATCACTTTACGAGCAAGAACTTTGCAGAACGGCAAATGGCTCGTAAAGTCTATCGTGGATGTAGACATTCACTTTGCTAATTGATCGTCTTACAGTCACCGACTTCCAAAATTTCTCGCTGCTAGTCACTCTCATTCCCGCTAAGTTACTCGGGAAAATTCTATTCGAAACCGGCAATCTGCTTCAAAATCCACAATCACTTAACAACCTACAAATTTGGCAATACTTGCAATATCATCTGCTGTCCGAGCCCTCACAATCAAACAATGGCTGTCACGAGTGATATTGGTTTGTGGATCATAATTACCAAGATAGCGATCATTGGCATCACCTGTATCAACACAACTGCCAGAGATAGTCTCTATCAGTCCAATCACTCGACCACGCTCATCTCGCAATACATTGCTGGACATTTTTAACTCTCTCAATTTGGGCATTTCTCGTTCTTTTCGCAGTGATACACGAAACTATTAATGGTCTGATCGATCTTTTTTTAGTTTTTATCATTTTTCTTCCGGATACTCGCCCTGCGAGCTCTCTTACACCAATGAAGGCACTGCTCTAGCAATAGCCGTAACACAGAATAACTGGAAAGCTCAACAAGCGAACTGTCAGAGAATTTATCCCACCAGTTACACCACACGCCCTTTAGGTTACAGGAGAATCAGGCATGACACAGCCTCCATCATACCGCCATCCACACCGTCACGAAATTAGCCAAGCAGACCAATCGGAAAGCAAAGCGACGTCACTAAAAAGCGATCAATCTATAACCGATATGAATACGTCAGGGATTCCTATGAGCCCTGTTTTGCCATCCAAGATATCGGCATCAAAACCGTTAACACTCGGATCGCTCCGTATTGTTCCGCTCACCAGTAATCGTAAGAGCCGAAAAAAACCGGTCGTCAAAATGGGCGTCCGTGAATTGGATAAAGCAACCGTGGAACTCCGCGAAGTAGATGCCGGCGGACAGGTTCCCGTGCTTTATGCGGAAAACAGGACAAAACACTATGTATTATTTATTGAAGGTGACCAACTTATCGGCGCCAAGCAAAATCGAATATGCAATTCAACCGTGCTGTTGCGCCCTAAGTCACAAATACAGATCCCGGTATCCTGTGTAGAAGAAGGCCGTTGGACACATATCTCCAGAAATTTCAGTTCCAGTAAATTTCATGCCTCGCCTAAGTTACGTCGACAGATCGCTAAAACCAAGGAAACCACGCGTCAGCATACCGATGGTCGCCAGGCTCACTCTGCCAGTCAGAGTCAGGTTTGGCAACATATTATCGGTTTTGCCAGCCAAGCCGGGGTTAATAGTCAAACCATGGCAATGGAAGATGTCTATCAGGCTCGTGATCAACAATTCCATGAGCAACTTCGAAACGAACACACCGTCGAACTTGGTTCAACCATTAATCGTGATCTATCTTTTGCCTGCCCAAAGGGAAGCAATGGTTGGATTCTCGAGTCACCCGACGGAGACATCTCGATCGATATATTTGGAACGCCCAAGCTTTGTAGATGGGCATGGGAGCGAATCATACGCTCTGCTGCTATCGAAGCAACGGTCTACAAAAAACGCGTACCGGCGAAGTCTAAACCGAAATTTAGTCTGAATAACCCAAAGAGCATAAAAAAACTACTTACTAGCATTCAAAAGTCTCCTCTTGAAAAAGTCATCCCGGTAGCTGCAGGCGTTGAACAACGTTTCTTAAATCCCAATATAAATGGCGCCTACCTGACATTAGATAACCGCCTCGTCCATTTAGGGTTAACCGTTTAAGTTTTCATCTGAGGAACATCTCTAAGAAGAACGGAACAGGATTGTTTATTTTATTGAGATTGTTTTAACACTCTGGAGTAAACTAACACTACTCCAATAATCCCAGCGTTACACCACAATCCACAGTAAAAGACGTGAGTGTTCTTAAATGAAACCACACCAACTCACAACAACACAATTAGGTGAACTTTGGGAACCTTATAAAAGAACTGTTCAGCCCAACACGGCTATCCGGATACACCGATCTCTGAGCTGGTTAAAACGAGCTGAAGCCTGTCAAAATGATGACCCGGATATTGCCCTGCTCTGTCGTTGGTCTGCATTCAATGCACTCTATGCCCAATGGAACATCGATGAGGGATTCACCGAACCTGAAAAGTTATCCTGGCAGGTTTTCGCCGACCGGATTCTTAATTTAGACTCAGAACAATACATCTGCTTTGTTATTCAACGACAGGATCGACGTATTAATGAGATGTTCGCTAGCAAATATCTGAATCGTAAAAGTTGGAGCAAGTATGAAATCCCGAATCACAAGAAACGCGATCATTCCGTCATCGATTATCAACAATGGCGACAAACCAAAAACTGGTCCCGCATCTTTGATGGCCTGTTAGATCGAATCTATCTAATTCGCTGCCAAATGATTCATGGGGGTGCAACCTACAACAGCAATAAAAACCGACGCAGTGTTAGTGACTGCAATATTATTTTGCATGAACTTATCAATGCGGTTTTTTTGGTACTTATTGACCATGGCACTCAGGAAGATTGGGGGATCATGTGTTACCCACCACTCGACTAAGCACTGGCTAATTTGCGTAGTTTTTAGACCAAGTAGCGCCGGCGTGTTCGACTCGGAAAGTAACAATCCTTGTCTTTTCAGCTTCTGTGACAAAAACTGTCTTGCCATCCGAACCACCAAATGCCAGGTTGGTGGGGTGTTTACCAAGTACATCGATCTCTTGCAATAACACTCCCTCCGGATTCAGAATTACCACTGTACCTTTGCCATGGCGCGTAATATATAGGTTACCTTTTACATCACAACGCATTCCATCAAAGCCAAAGTCGTCAAATTTTCTTAGCAATTGCTTATTACTAATTTCCCCATTCTTAGACAGATCAAATTGCCAGACATTTCTTTGCACCGATTCATTTACGTATAATTTCTTTCCGTCAGGGCTAACCTCAATACCGTTTGTCGTACCCATATCTGCAGCCAGTCGAGTTACAGCGCCCTGACTGGAGATCCTCCAAATCTGACCTGTGCTAGCACCCCAATTAGGATCACTAGCATACAGATTCCCCTTTGCATCAATAGCTAAATCATTTGGTTGATTCATTTTTGGCTCATGTGCGAAAACTGTTAACTTTCCACTTTTTGCGTCCACACGTAGAACGTTATGTTTAGGGTAGTCTGCAATGAACATATTGCCACGTTTGTCGAACCGTATTCCGTTGCCTACAGAGTCTTCGGGCAGTCTATGAGCAAGCTTACCCTTGCCTTCCCCATCGACGAATCCTATTGTCCCCTGTGCCCCAAAGTTAACTGCATAAACATTACCTTGGTTATCTGCCGCTGGCCCTTCAATGCCGGACGTAAATTCACCCGTTTTCGTCAATACTTTGGCTTTATATTTTTCCTCCGCCCCAAGTTCGCCAATGCCCGATATGCCAAACAACGCGATTAACAGCAATCCATTTCTCATTACATTATCTCTCATTTTCTCTTCATTCTTTTGATTTAAGTTAGTATCTCGTTTGCAACATTCCCACCGACATCCGTCAGACGAAAATCACGTCCGGCATATCTATAAGTCAGTCGCTCGTGATCGATCCCTAATAAATGCAGAACTGTCGCATGTATATCGTTTACGTGCATTCTATTTTCGACAGCACGAAAGCCAAAATCATCTGTTGCTCCATATGCCATACCACCCTGCACTCCACCACCAGCTAACATCATTGTAAGTCCGTAATGATTATGGTCTCTACCGTTGCCATTCTCAGAAACCGGCGTGCGCCCAAACTCTCCGCCCCAGAGGATCAACGTATCTTCAAACATTCCTCGCCGCTTTAAATCAGCAAACAATGCAGCCATTGGTTGATCAATTGATTTCGCCAGTGGTTTTACCGCTGTATTATGGTTCGAATGCGTATCCCATGGCTGACCGTTTCCATAATAGACCTGGACAAATCGAACGCCTCTTTCAACAAGACGACGTGCCAACAAGCAACCGTTGGCGAAATGCCCATCTCCATACGCCTCACGCGTCGCTTCATCTTCACGCGTCAGATCAAACGCTTCACTACCCTCAGTTTGCATACGAAATGCTGTTTCAAGATTCTTTATCCGCCCCTCCAGACGAGAATCTTTAATACGCTCTTTCAGATGCTGGCGATTCAATTCTGCCAGCAAATCAAGATCTTCCCGCTGAGCGGCCAGCGTCTGACGCTGGCCACGTAAAAACGGAATCATCTTCTCCGGTTCAATCTTAGAGTGATTAACGTAGCTCCCCTGAAATTCCGACGGCAAAAACGCACTGCTCCAAAGAATGGAGAAACGCACCGGTCTTCCCGGACAAAGAACCACATAACCGGGCAGATTCTCATTTTCAGTCCCTAAACCGTAAAGCATCCATGATCCCAACGAGGGCACGGTGGGGGTAATCGAACCATTGTTCATCAACAACAGTGCGGGGCCGTGATTAGGATTGTCTGTATAGACACTACGCAGTACGCATAAGTCATCTGCGTGCACCGCTAACCGGGGTAACAACTCGCTAACTTCCAGTCCTGATTCGCCATATTTACTGTACTTAAACGGACACTCTAACAATCCCCCGGTCTTACGTTCTGTCCGCAGTGTAACTTCGTCCGGCCGCTGACCGGCAAATTTGTTGAGACTCGGTTTGGGATCAAAAAAATCCCCCTGAAAGGCTCCGCCATTCATAAACAGCTGGATAACCCGTTTAACTTTGGGCCGATGATGCAATCCTTCCTCACTGGCCTTGGATGTATCTGATAATAAACTGCCTAACGCTGCTGCCCCAAACCCGCCTCCCATCGAAGAAATAGCGGAGCGACGGCTAATATTTTCTATCATTTGCTCTGTCCTCTCCTTACTCAACAAAGGCAAATTCGTTAGTGATTAATAAAGCATGCACATAGCGGACAAGTCGATCGTCAGAAGGGACATCACCAGCGAGAAACTTAATTCCCAGCGTTACTTCTGTATCTGTCGGTAGGCGGCGATAAATCTGTTTGTACAATTGTTCAATCATCTCCGGAGCATCTAACTCCACTTGGATATTGTCCAGCACCGCAATCGCACAATCCCAGATAAACTCGCTGTTGAGCGCATAGAGTTGTTGCAGCGGCGTATCCACCTCTTCCCGTTTAGGGCTGTGGCCTGTCGGTTCCGGAAAACCATGCATTTTCAACACATCATCTAACTCACGTCGCTTTATGAGCGCATAAATCGTGCGGCGATTATTTTCCGGCGCAGATAATGCAACGGGCTCACCACCAATCTTAGAATCCAGACGTCCGGACACCTCCAGCATCGAATCTCTCCACGCTTCAATATCCAACCGTCGCCTACGAACAGACCAGTACATGCGATTCTCCGGATCTATACCGGAGTACTTCTCACTAAAACGACTAGCCTGCTTAAATGTATCGCTCTCGAGAATTGTGCGATGCAGCCATTTTAATGACCAGCCATTTACAATTAATCGCAATGCTAATGCATCTAGCAATTCCGGGTGAGTTGGCACATCGCCCTGTAGTCCCAAATTACTTGGTGTATCCACCAGATGCTGACCAAAATGATGTCCCCAAACGCGATTCACAATAACACGAGCCATTAAGAAACTTGCATGTTCAAACAAGGCCTCCGCCAGCTCCTGTCTGCCGCTGCCTTTCACAAACCCCGTTTCGGAATCATCAAACAACCGCAGGAACCTCCGAACAACAACATCTCCCTTATTGCCTGGGTTACCACGATGTTGCAATGCGACATTCACCATCTTGGTATCGTCATAGACCACTTTCGACATCGCTTCGCTTTCAGCGATAACTGACACACTGGCATCAACGATTCCGGGCACTTTTTCAACATCAACTTGCGTGACTTTTTTCAGGTCTTCAATTCTTTGTTTTGCCTCTTTAATTTTTTCATCATGAATTGCTTTGTCAGCGGCGGTAAAACGCGTCAACTCTTCACGCTGAATGAAGCTGTTCAAATCTCTGATTTCGGCATCAGCAGCAATCACTTTTTTGCGATTCTCAAACGTCATCATCGGAACATCCAACACCCGTATATTAGCGAACACACCAGCTAATGAGTAATAGTCCTTTTGACTTACGGGATCAAATTTGTGGTCATGACAACGGGCACAGGCCAACGACATACCCAAAAAGGTTCGCCCTACCATATCGATACGTTCTTCCCACTCCTCAGCAATCACCGTTTCCAATACGACGGGGGCAAGCCTCGGCTCTTTCCAGTAAGTAGGGCTTAAGCCAAGCATCCCCAGAGCCCGCAGATCGCCGGCACTTGCCTGAGCCATCGAATCCGCCGCAAACTGCATTTTGACGAATTGATCATAGCTAACATCATCATTGAGTGCACCGATCACCCAGTCGCGATATCTCCATGCGCCAGCGGTACTCTTCAACCAACTTGCCGTGGTATCGGTATATCGAACTAAATCCAGCCAGTGCCGGGCCCAGCGTTCGCCGTATCCCGGACTTCCTAAGTACTGGTTTACCAAGTTGGCGTAAACAGATTCTGTAGGATTCCTGACATATCGGCGAATATCCTCCAAACTGGGGGGTAGCCCTCGAAGTGTTAAAGAAAGTCGACGAATCAAGGCAGTTGCCTCTGCCTCTTTTTGCATCCGCACACCCCCCTGACGCTGCCGGCGGCGAATCCAGTAGTCAACAACTTCACTGTCTGACTTTAAACGACGATGATCGCTCAACTGCTTAAAAGCCCAGTGATTCCGAGCATCCTGACTATCACTTTCCCCAGGCGACTGAGCAACTGCTTTGCCTTCCGGCATCTTTGCACCATCACGGATCCAAACAACAATCGACTCAACGTCTGCCTCTACCAAACGCCCTGACGGTGGCATTTCCAAATCAGTATGTGAATATCTAATCGCCTCAACCAGTAAACTCGATTGCGGTTTCCCGGCAACAATTGCAATCCCTCGATCCCCTCCGGCCAGCATACCGGCGCGAGTATCCATGTTGAAACCAGCTTCAATAATCCCGTGTCTACCACTATGACATTCATAGCAATGTTGCACCAAAAGTGGACGAACTTTAGACTCAAAGAACGTAAACTCATCTTCAGCCCTTACCGTTGTTTTCAATAAACAAAAGGAAGCAGAATACAACAGTATCAGCAAGCATGTTCTTACACCTGGCAATGAATGATTCTCCGTATCCTTTGTTTTTTTGATTGACTCGGCTGACATCTCACTACTTCAATAGCGGGTCGAGCACTTTAGAGTACATCTGGGCATAACGCATAAATCCCAAATCATTGGGATGCGATCCATCAGTAGCCGCTTCGCCATCGTCGCCCAAAAGGTTCAGCCCCTTTAAGTAATGTAAGCCGCCAACACCTTCCTTTAGTAACTGCTGGTAACCTTCACGGAATGCTTGTTGATTCCCTTTGTGGCGACTGCGAGTATCAGCAAAAAATTGCGAGTTCGTAAACCAACGATCCTCAACCATAACAATTGGCGTATCAGGGCGATGGTTACGCAACCGCTTAAAGAAGGGAACGGTTCGTTCCTTAACCTGTTGAGGATTCAGATTGGGCAAACAATCGATACAGTAAACTGCTGCATCTATCTCCCCAATTAAATCGGCTAATTCCATTTCTAAACGGCCGTTTCCAGAAAATCCCAAATTCACTGTAGGTAGATTATACCGCCGACCTAGCAATGCAGAAATCGACATGCCGGGTCTAGAAGCACAAGCTCCATGCATAATTGACGTTCCATAAAACAGAATTGGTTTCTCTGTTCGTGGCGGCACAGGAGTAAACCGCGTAGCGGACTTAACTCCAATCTCTAACTTTTTCACACCGTTATAAAGTGGGAGATAAGCTGTAAAAAGGCGTCCTGCCTCGGGCCCCGGATCAATCCCACTGATTACGCGCGTCTTAACATGCTGAGTTGCAGGCCTAACGACTTGCACCCATCGATCCTTGCCCGTTTCCGTTCGACCGTAAAAATCAATCCCACTAACTCCGGTGGCCGGCATATGAACCATACTGAGGTTTGCAGACCTTAATTGATAATCAACGTGAATCTCAGGCGAAGCTGTTTTAAAACGTACAACCATGCCGGCACTATGCAAGCTCAGATTCCATACCGCATCACGCACAAGACCCTTCGCTCTTTTTGGCAAGCGATCGAAATACGAATCAGTATCCTCAAAGCCTCGCCCTTCAATCCCCCAACTTTGAACATCATACCAATCCACTCCATTTTCAGTACGCGGAGTGATTTGTGATTCACTGCTGGCTCGTACACAACCTGTCGAGAAATTTACCCCAGTGAGAATCCCTGTCTTTATAAACATTCTGCGTTGCATTAGATTACCTACCATGAGTCGATTCAACCTCTTTATGCCGGTCATAAACCAGTTCCCCTCCTAAATATGTTTGCAGAACTTTAGTCTCCTTTACCTGCTCCAGATCTACCGTCATGATATCCCGATCAATCAATACAAAATCGGCTAGTTTCCCTGCCTCTATAGATCCTTTTTTCTCCTCTTCAAAGGTTAAATAGGCATTATTAAGCGTATACAATCGCAATGCCTGTTGTCGGCTGAGAACCTGTTCGGGATGCAACGACTCGGTCATGTAACGTGGTTGACGCTTGAGTGTTATCCACATACCTAGAAAGGGGTTGTACGGATTAACGCTTCGAAGACCGCCGATCCTCTGCATATGATCGGACCCTCCTCCGACAACAACTCCCTTTTCAAAAATCGTTCTGTATGGCTGAAAGTACTCGGTTCTTTTCTGACCAAACTGACGCAAAAGTGTTTTTCCGTCCATATAAAGCCAAGCTGGTTGTAGGTCTGCCACCACACCCAAATCAGCCATGCTTTCAATCGCCTGAAGACTCATAAAGTTGCAATGAGTAATACACGGCCTGTGTTGAGCCACCTTAAAATCATTTCTGTCAATGGTTCGATACGCATCCAACAACGCATGAACGGCTCCGTCACCAACACTATGTGCCGTCATTTGAAATCCTTTTTCCAACATCAGTTTTGAAAACTGATAGAGTCGCTCCTGCTCGATATAACGCATACCTCGGTATTCCGGATCACGGATCGAGTATATTTCGCTGACGCCCCAAGGTTTTCGCATAAATGCACTCCCGGTTAACATTCCGCCATCGAGAAATACCTTAACGCCCCGAAGCCACAGGTGAGGATTGTACTGATGCAGTGGGTCTGCAGCAGCTTTTTCAATACGAGCCTTAATCGTTTCTGGGCTTGTATTGGCATTCATCGAATAATACAGGAAGACCCGCACATTCAAATCTTCGGCTTTGTACAAAGCCCGCCAAATCTCAAGAGCCTGGTCATTCGTATTCCTATCCGAAACCGATGTAATACCAACTTTATTGTAATCACCTATGAGTTTCCTCAATTGCGCCACACGTTCGTTCTGTGTAGGCGATTTCGTATTGGGTTCATACTTCAGTAGTGAACTCCCACTTCGCAATACGCCGGTTAATTTGCCCTCTTCATCCCGCTCCAACTTATATTTAGCCCCTACCGGAGGAACAAAGGTATCGTCGATACCTGACAACTCGAGTGCCCGCGAATTTACTGCCGAATCCGGACCGGTGCGAAACAGGACAGGATTCTTTGGAGCAACAAGATCCATTTCCTTTCTGGTCGGAAAACGTTGCTCTTTAAGCCTTGTAATGAACACCTGACTCATAGAAATCCACTGGTCGTCTTCGAGAATCTCCGCACGTTTTTTAATATATGCCAATACATCGCTAATTTGATGCATTGGTGGCACGACGTGGTCATATTCATAAACCGCCGCGCCTGTGGAATGCACATGCGAGTCAATAAGTCCGGGAACGACAGTAACACCTTTTAAGTCAATGATTTCTGCCGTTTGAGTTCGGCCACGCATGACTTCTTCATTAGATCCAACAGATATAAATCGCCCGGCCTTAACGGCAAAAGCAGACACCGTTGAATCCTTAGCATCTACGGTATGGACCCTACCATTAATATAGACCGCGTCAGTTGGTGAATTACTCTGGGCCAATACTGTAAGCTGCAGTATTGGGAAGATGATAAGTAGCAATAAATTTCTCATCGAATTTTACCCTCCTGTTTTTGAGCGTTACTAGGCGACTCGTTATATTGATTTTCTAAAGGCGGTTCGTTACCTATCAATCTCTATTAGAAACTATCCACACATGTCATTCACATTTCGAATATTTGTTTTTACACTTTCCTTTCTTTGCCTGCACGCTGTACTTAAAGCAGATTCTCCAAATGTTATTTTCCTACTATCTGATGATCAACGCCCGGACACGATCGCGGCGCTCGGAAACCCCGTGATCCAAACTCCCCATCTGGATCGACTGGTCCGGGAAGGCTCCACGTTCACTCAGGCAACCTGTGCTAATCCCCTCTGTGTCCCAAGTCGTGCTGAATTACTTTCAGGTCAAACCGGCTTCCGCAACGGTGTTTATCAGACTCCGCTAAGACCGGATCTGGGGCACACCACCTGGCCTCAAGCAATGCAGGCCGCCGGTTACAACACCTGCCATGTAGGCAAGTGGATGGTATCCGGCCGGCCGTCTTCACGAGGGTATATACATTCGCTGGGCCTCTTTTCTTCAGGTTCACGTCCTGAAAAAACGCAATATGATTTCGCCGGCCGCGAAGTTACCGGATATCGTGGCTGGGTTTTCCAAACCGATGATGGAAAACGATTTCCCGAACAGGGAGTGGGATTAACACCTGATATCGAACGTAAATTTGCCGATGCTGCTATCGCTTTCATCAAACGAGACCATAGCAAACCCTATTTTCTGCACGTCAACTTCACAGCTCCACATGATCCCTTACTAATGCCACCTGGCTGGGAAGGCATTTACAATCCCAAACGGATGCCCCTACCTAAAAACTTCAAAACGCAACATCCATTTGACCATGGTAATTTGAAAGGGCGTGATGAACTACTTAATACATTTCCACGACGAAAGAAAGACATCAAACGCGATCTTGCCACCTACTACGCCGTAATCTCACATATGGACCAGCAAATCGGCCGAATCCTAAAAGCCTTAGATGAAACCAATCAAACGAAGAACACCATTATTGTCTTTAGCAGTGACCATGGTTTAGCTCTTGGTAGTCACGGATTGATGGGAAAGCAGAACATGTATGAGCACACCATCAATGTTCCTTTGATTTTTCGAGGTCCTGGAATCCCGCAGGGGCGGACGTTCGCGGCGCAATGTTACCTTCGCGATCTCTACCCAACCTTTATGGATATTACTCAGCAGGAATTTAATCCTTCGATTGAAGGAACAAGTCTAATGCCCGTCATGCGAGATGAAATTGATGTGCTCTACCCGTTTATCATCGGATATTTCCGTGACTGCCAAAGAATGATCCGCATGCAGAACTGGAAGCTAATTGACTATCCTCAGGTCAAACGCGTTCAGCTCTTTCACCTCGGGAATGATCCTCATGAACTAAAAAACCTGGCCGAGCAGGACAAGTTTACCCCTATTGTTGAACAACTACGACAGGAAATGAATACCTGGCTACTCAATCACGGCGACCCACTGGCCCAATAACCGTTACTTTTTTGTTGAAAGACGTGACTATGAATAACCGACGTGACTTCCTTGCAGGGTTTTCCGCCCTCTCACTTTCGCTCGACAGAGTACTTGGCTCAGCCCGGAAAACCAAGAAGGCTCAGATCGCAATTACTTTTGACTTGGAAATGAGTCGCCATTATCCCCGACGAGGATACACCGAATGGGATTACCAAAAGGGCAATCTTGATGACGCCACAAAAAAATACTCGGTGGCAGCCGCTAAACTCGCAAAAGACCGAGGCGTACTTATCCATTTTTTTCTGGTCGGTCGTGTACTTGAGCAGGACGATATCTCTTGGTTGCACGAAATTCACGAAATGGGTCACCCCATCGGCAATCATACATACGACCATGTATATTTACTCGCCAGCACGCCAACCCAGACGCAGTTCCGATTTTCCCGCAGTCCCTGGCTTGTAGAAAATAAAACGGTACCTGAAATCTTACGCGAGAATATCCGCCTAACTGAAATCGCCATGAAACAAAGAGCTAAGATCAGCTCTACAGGATTCCGAACCCCAGGAGGATTTCCGAAGGGCTTAAATGACCGAGAAGACCTTCAGGAGCTTCTTCTTGACCTTGGTTTTACGTGGATAAGTAGTAAGTATCCAAGTCACATTGCAACACGCACAAACCAGGGCGTGCCGCAGGATACGTACGACAAGATAATACAATCTCAGGCTTCTGCCCAACCCTTCCGATACAAAACAGGTTTGGTGGAAATACCCATGAGCCCCATTAGCGACGTGAATGCCTTTCGCTCGAATTTCTGGCGACTTGAAGAGTTTAGAAAAGCAGTGAAACTAAGTCTTAAATCAGTAATCTCCAAGCGTCAGGTCTATGACTTTCTCTGCCATCCTTCCTGCATGCTTATCGAAGATCCCGGTCATGACACGCTTAAAACAATTATCGAAACGGTACATGCAGAACCCACGATTGCAGAAATCGTGACCCTTGAACAAATCTACCAACACGTAACATAGACAGGAAGCTATTAATGACGCGAATTCTAACTCTCCTTTTGGCTGTCATTGTAACCATCACAGTCCAGGCTCAACAAACTGTTGACTATCGGAATACACTCACTCCGATCCCGCAACCTAAGCCGATCCTGGCTGATTACCCCGAGTATGTCATGCCCATTCTGGAACAAAACCATTTTGAAGCTCCACCATTAATACAGGATCCGAAAGGCAATCTGGCTGTCCGAGCCTGGCGATTTTCGTATAACGCGAGAGGAATCATTGAAATTCCCAACATACTTAACTCCAAACAGACTGCGGTTGTATGTGTTCATCCGTGGGGAGTCGATGACGGACAGGGCTGGATCACACCTAAACCAAACGGCGTAGCGTTTGGTGGAACCCCCCTTAAGAATGAAGGTATCCTCAGGCATTCAGAAAAGATCATCAATCCCCTACTCAAGCAATTACGCCCGCATGTCAATACGATACTCTACAGCCTGCCGGGCGATGCAATACAACCCAGAACCAAAGCCTATCGCACAACCTTTACAGCACCATCTGAACAGGATCGCGGACTAGGACGACTTAAAATGTTTCAAAAACTACAGGATTTTGACTATCAAGCCCGTCCTATTCCAACAAACCTAAGACTTAGCAGGGATCTACCTGTTGTCGATTACTTCAAGCAATTCCGTGGTATAGATTCCTCCGAGCATTACAACGGCGCCGGATACTGGAATCTTCCCATACCTGTAATGAAGACAATTGAAGTTAATGAAAACGACATCGTCTTCTTTGATAACCAGGGATATAGCGAATTACGTAAATTCCTGAAGGCTCAGTCAATACGGCATATACTATTGCTTGGCTACGCGACGGACATGTGTGTCTGTAACACAACAGCCGGTTATGAGAATCTTAAAGACGATTTCAATGTCTTTCTTGTAGGGGACGCGACACAAGCTACTCACCCAGCAAACAAGAATGCCGCTTATGCAACGAATCAGGCCTTAAGCTACGCCGCACTCGATCTCCTGATTACTCAGGTCTCGTGGATCCAATACAAAGTCAGAAAGAGAGACTAGCGTTCATGTCCATTTGCCCAACAACTTACTACAATTCCCTCACCGATCCCATTGAACGTATCAAACTTGAGCTATCTGCCTGTCTTCGCTGGTCCGACAGACTTGGTCTTAGTGAAGGCATTTGTAATCATTTCAGCGTTGAAGTGCCTGATAATCCGGGAACCTTTCTGTTGAACCCTCAGGGACTACATTGGTCAGAGATCAAAGCCAGTGACATCATTACGGTGGCGGCCGACGGCACCCTTATTAATGGAAACCATGAAGCAGAGCCAACGGCGTTTTTCATACATTCGGGTATTCATCGTAATATTGAACATGCCACCGTCGTTCTGCATACTCATATGCCCAATGCCACTGCATTGGCATGTCTGAAAGATGGGGAAGTCATTCACTGTACACAAAATTCACTGCGATGGTTCAACCGGATTTCTTATGACAAAGACTATAACGGACTGGCTCTTGACCATGCCGAAGGAAATCGGATGGCCGCCTTAATGCAAGACAATCGAGTGTTATTTCTAGCCAACCATGGCGTCATTGTCACAGGACCTAACATGGCCGAAGCCTTTGATGACCTTTACTATCTGGAACGTGCCTGTGAAGTACAGGTCAAAGCAATGCAAACGGGACGAGAACTTTCGCTCATCGACGAAGAACATGGTGAGCACGCTTATCAACAAATCATGAATGACCGTACCCAGTGCTATTCACATCTAGAATCCATCATTCGGATTCTACTGCATGAGTCTCCCGAGATGGCCGACTAAATCCAATTTCATTTCCCTCGCGTCAACGCACCGGCTTTCGTTAGAATAACAACATGAAGTCGCAGCCGTTTATTACCGTCGTTCTATTCTTGCTCAGCTCTTTGCCACTCTTCGGCCAGGAGTTTTACGAAGTCATTGACCAGCAAATAGAACAATCAACAACGGAAGCGTTTGCTGGCCAATCTACGGACAGTGAGTTTCTGCGCCGCATCTATCTCGATCTCATCGGACAGATCCCCACTGCGGACGAGGCACGGAAATTTTTATCCAATACTGCAATTGATAAACGTTCACTACTGATCGATCAGTTACTGCAGGACCCTAGATACACCCGGCGAATGACTGAATTCTTCAACGTCATGCTGATGGAACGGCGCGGCGAAGATCCGAACTGGCAACTGTTCTTATCTTCCAGTTTCAAAAACAACGTTCCCTGGAATCAAATGGTTAAACAAATGGTCTCGCCTGACACCAAGGAAAAAAATACGCGTGGAGCGGCATATTTCCTAACCAAAAGGCTGGAAAAATATGGCCAAAATCCAACTGATTTCCCCGGACTGGCTCGGGATATCGGCAGGATGTTTCTGGGAATGGATCTGGCCTGCGCTCAGTGCCATGACCATTTGTTTATTGACGATTACAAACAAGCTGATTTCCAGGGCTTGTTTGCATTTATCAACAATAGCTTCATACGTCGTGATACAGATTATCCTGCAATTGGCATGAATCCAGTCAAAGTCAAACTCGAGTTTAATTCAGTTTTCGCTGAAGGCACATTTTCGACTGGTCCAAAATTACCGGGCATGGATGAAATCCCTGTACCCGAATTCGTAACAGGCGAAGAATTTTCCATACCCCCAAACAAGGACACCAAAGCTCCCGGCATTCCAAAATTCAACCCTCTCGACTATCTGGCCAGGCAACTACCTACTGAATCCAATCAGTCATTTAATGTAAATGCTGTGAATCGAATTTGGTTTTTAATGATGGGCCGCGGTATCGTACAACCGCTAGATCTACATCACTCTGACAATCCACCCAGTCACCCGGAACTTTTGCAACTTATGGGACAACAACTGTCCGAACACAACTACGACATAAAATGGCTTATTCGGCAAATTGCATTATCTAAAACCTACCAGCGTACTGGTGTGGTGAACCCCTCTGTCGCAAATGCTAAACATCAGCAATATCGAGTGTATGCTGAAAAACCTATGAGTGCCGAACAATTGATGTGGAGCATGCTTACCGCAACCGGGCAACTAAGCCACATTCCCAGGGAACCTGCGGACTCAGAACCCGACACTGACCAACCACTGGACGACCGGATCGATCAAACCCTCGAGGGAATCCGTGCTGACTTTCTGGCGGCATACGCTAACCCTCCGCGGGAACCGGAAACTGAATTCGCACCTTCGGTGCGTGGCGCATTATTTATTTTAAATGGACCGCGTGTTTTATCATGGCTTTCCCCCAGGCCGGGAAACCTTGCCGAACTACTTAATCAACAGGCAGATAACTATGCGGAAACTCTCTATCTCTCAATTCTATCCCGCAAGCCAACCTCCGAAGAAGCCAAACAATTTAATCAATACATCAGCTCACATTCAAATCAGGCCAAGGCAATCGAACAGGCTATCTGGGCACTTTTAGCCTCGAATGAATTTTCTATCAACCATTAAGTAAGCTTTTATGTCACGTTCACAAACCAATCACCCTTTATGCAAGCCAGGCGAGCATACACTCTCGCGTCGACAATTGCTTGGGACAGGTGCTGCCGGTGCTATCAGCTGGGGGGGGCTCGGCGGGTTGATAAATCCTTTAGTCGCTGATGACATGGCAACCAGGGAAAAACAGGTTCTTTTTATTTGGATCGATGGAGGAATGAGCCAACTCGAAAGCTGGGATCCAAAGCCCAACACTCAATTTGGTGGACCATTTAGATCCATCCCGACTTCAATTCCGGGCATCCACGTTAGTGAACTGATGCCCAAGACCTCTCAAATCATGCATAAGCTTGCTGTTGATCGCGGCGTAAGCACCTTCGATAACTCTCATTCTGCCGGCGTTCCACGCATCAACCGTGGCGATCCGAAAGACCGAGGCGTCATTTATCCCTACTTTGGATCAGCGGTCGCCAATCTGATGGGACCAGGCAACAGCGGTTTACCACCCTATGTGTGGGTCAAACCTGGTAGTGGCGGATTCAAGTATCAAGATGCCGGTTTTTTGGGGCCAAAGTACGGGGCTCTTGCAATTGGTGAAGGGGAACCACCACCGAATATTCTATTACCAAACAACATCGACGCTCAGCAAAACATGGAACGCAACGCACTGCGAACGTTTGCCAACAAGCAATATTCCGAATCTCGCGATACAATTTTCAGTGACGCTCAGAACTTCGTATTCGATACTGCCCAGGCTCTTATGCAACGCCAAACGCTTTTTGATGAGCCCGATCCGAAGGATGTGCAGCGATATGGAGATACACCACTTGGTCGCGATATGTTAATTGGTCGAAAAATGCTTGAAGCCGGAGTCCGCTTCGTAAAAGTAAACTCCTATGGCTGGGATACACATGGAGATAATTTCAACGCTCATGCCAGCCTTATGCCTCGCTTCGATCAGGCATTTACAGCAGTAGTCGAAGATTTAGATGAACGCGGATTGCTGGACCATGTTTTAGTTATTGCAATGAGTGAATTTGGGAGAACCCCCAGAATCAACGGCCACATCGGTCGAGATCATTGGCCTGAAGCCTGGTCAATAGCCATGTCCGGGACCGGTATTAAACGCGGGGCCATTATTGGTAACACCAATGATGAGGGTACCTGGGTTACTAGCGAACCTCATGACATCGGCCACTTCTTCCATACCTGGTTTAATGCTCTCGGAATCGACTCGGAACACACCGAGTACATTAATGACGGACAGCCTCTACCTATAGCCAACGACGATTGTTCACCGATTCGGGAATTACTGTCGTAGTAAAAGGTGGGAACAACAATGAACATCAAGTACAAACCCATCAAAGCCCCGGTCGCTGATCGGCAGTTATTCAACGCCCGGTTTAGCCATGACGGTGCACTTCTGATTGCCGGAAGTTATCAGGGAGACCTGCGACGGTTCGATTTGACAAGCGAGGAAAATAAAGAACTTAAATCTATCAATGGTCATCATGCCTGGGTGCAGGCCTTTGACCTTCATCCATCGAACCACCAAATCATCTCCGGAGACTCGTGGGGAAAACTTCAATTACACGACTATACACAAGACAACCCTGTCCCAATCTGGGCACTGGAAAATGCCCACGATGGTTGGATTCGAAGCATCGCCTTCTCAAAAACCGGGGATTGGTTTGCAACCTGCGGGCTCGACCAAACGGTGCGGGTATTTAACGCGAAAAACGGAAAAGAAAAACAAGTACTGACAGGTCATAACGCAGATATCTATCACGTTTTAATACACCCGGAAGAAGATCAGCTATTATCCGCAGACGCGCTTGGCAACGTGATTCAGTGGGATCTAAAAAAACGGCGAGCCGTCCGAAGTTTCGATGCAACCGAAACTTTTCTATCTCATCGTTTGCAAGATGTCGGAGGCGTACAGTGCCTGACATTTTCCCCTGATGGAAAGACACTCTACGTCGGAGGAACACGCCCCAAAAACGGCGCTACCGTTCAGGGTGTACCCATCATCATTGGTTTCTCATGGGACACCACCGAACAAACACTGTTAAGAGAAATTGGTGGTACAGCAGATTGTTACTGTGAGGATCTTAAATTTCACCCGGACGGTTTCCTCATGGCCGTTACAAGCGGAACACCTGGGACAGGCAAATTGCAGTTTATTGATTTACAACAAGACGAGCCATCGTTCCTCTTATCAAATCTTTCCAACTGCCATTCTCTTGATATTCATCCCGATGGAAAAACGATTGCCGTCACCACCACTGTGCGTGGCAGTAACGGAAATGGTCGCAAAGTTGATGCCGACGGAAATTACATCGGCAATAACAGCCCAATTCAGATTCTTGTACCGGATCTGCCTGAGTCCGCCGAGCCTTAGTTCATCACTGCCACAGTCAGAGCTAACTGAATTAAAACCAGGCGGACTATTAAGACTCCCGTTAATTCGTAAATTCATTTCTTTTGATCACCGTCAAAACTCTATAAAATAAAAGCAGTCTTCCCTGTCTTGATGTGCTTCTGGGATTCAATCCATGTCTGTTCAATTAATTTACCTGGCTAAGTTTTGGTTTTTACTATTATTTTTACTAGCCCCCTCCCACCTGCAGGCAAAACCGAACGTCGTATTCATCTATACCGACGACCAGGCGCCGTTGGCTGTTAACGCTGCTGGTGATACGCGTTTTATTACACCAAACATTGACCGCATCTTTCACGAAGGTGCGCACCTCACAAACAGTTTCGTCACCACACCGGTATGCAGCCCCAGCCGTGTCGGACTGATTACAAGCCGTTACGGCAGTGAATTTGCAATTACAGACTGGATCAACCCCGGCAACGAAAAAACTGTGGGGCTTCCTCAGAACGCACTAACATTCCCAGGACTTTTCCAGAAGGCCGGTTATACTACGGGCCTATTCGGCAAATGGCATCTTGGTATTCAGAACAGCCAACATCCAACCCGATTTGGTTATGACAGGTTTGCTGGCATCCTAGTGGGTGGTTGTCCTCCTAAGGATCCAAGAATGGAAACTCTCGACGGAGAAATGAAACAGGTTATGGGCTATACCTGTGACATCTTTACCGACCACGCGTTAGATTTTATCACTACCAATAAAAATCGACCTTTTCTTGTCAGCCTTCACTTTCGAGCCCCTCATGCAGCCTGGCTTCCCGTGCGTCCGGAAGACTGGGAGCCATTCAAGGACCTCGATCCCGAAATCCCAAATCCTGATTTCCCGAACCTTAATGTTGCAAAAGTAAAAACACAAACTCGTGAATATTTAGCCTCTGTAAAAAGTATCGACCGCAATGTAGGACGCATACTCAAATTACTTCAGTCATTAGAACTCGACCGAAATACGATTGTCATTTACACCAGTGACCATGGCTACAACCTTGGTGAACACGGGGTTTGGTATAAAGGTAATGCGATTAGGATTTTAACCGAGAATCCGGAGCAGCGGTGGAAACACATCCCTGCTAATCGCCGTCCAAATCTATGGGATACCTCACTACGTGTACCAACTGCGATCCGCTGGCCTGATACCATCAAGCCGGGCACCGTACACACTGAGACCTTCTCCAATCTGGATTGGTTTCCAACTTTGTTAAACATGGCACAAATCAAAACGCCAAAGGACGCTTTATTACGCGGAGAAGATTTCACGCCGATCCTGAAAGGTCGAAAAACAAAATGGGATCCAGATATTTATCTCGAATACAGCATGCATCACGGCGCTAAAACTCACATGCGGGGCATTCGCACACCGGAATGGAAATTCATGATCGACTTTGCTAATCCGGGACGCGTTGAACTCTATAATTTAAAAGATGACCCTAGTGAAACAAAGAATCTCTCACAATCTAACAATCCACAACATGTCAATGTACGTCTCAACTTTGTCAAACAGGTCAAAGATCACATGCAGCTGATCAATGACCCTCTTCTGGCCGAATTACAATCCTCAAACCCGACCATAAGCCCATGAAAAAAACATTCATCCTCCTATTGCTGTTTACATCTATTACAGCCAAAAGCGCAGAACCACTAAAAATTGGAAATGATATTCAGTTGATGTGGGATGCATCTATGATTGAATCTCGGACTGATGGTTTCTTTAAATACCACCGTCCTGTACCCCAGGGGGTTGCGATAACGACAGATGCCCCGTGGGAAGGGAATGTTAGTGCTTATTTTACTTTTCTTCAGGATGGCGATGAGTATCGGGCTTATTACCGAGGCTCCCATTACGACACTCGACGCAAAGTAGTAACACATCGGGAAGTCACATGCGTTGCCATCAGCAAAGATGGAATCAACTGGAAAAAACCTGATTTAGGAATCTGGGACTTCAACGGTAGCAAACAGAACAACATTGTCTGGGACGGTATCGGCACTCACTGCTTTGCTCCGTTTATCGATCATAATCCAAATTGCCCTCAAACGGAGCGATACAAGGCGATCTCACGCGGACGTTACGTCTCCGGCGATTTTGAGGTGCCGGACCGTCAAAAAGGAATCGTGGGCCTTTATCTGTTTACTTCTCCTGACGGACTGAACTGGAAATTAAAATCACCGAAACCCGTAATTACCGACGGAGCTTTTGATTCACAGAATCTGGCATTCTGGGATACGAATAAAAACAAATACGTTTGCTACTCTCGACTTTTTATCGGCGGTGTGCGCGCCATCCAATATTGTGATTCATCTGATTTTATTAACTGGAGTAAACCAGCACCTATCACTTATGAGAAAGACTATCGCGAGCATCTCTACACCAATGCGATTCAACAATACCCCCGCAACCCAAATGTTTATATTGGCTTACCAACACGCTACCTACCTGAGGAAGACTCCAGAGTTGAGCCGATATTCATGCATAGCCACGATGGATTCATTTTCCAACGCAATCAAAATCCATTTATTCCGGAGTCATTTCCTAAAGACCGCTCAGGTAACCGAAGTAATTATGCCTGTCGTGGAATACTCTCACTGCCACATAGTGATGAGACATTCAGCATCTATGCCTCTGAAGCCTATTATACCGGAACCGATTCACGCGTAAGGAGATTCGAAATCCGAAAGGACGGCTTTATCTCACTCTCCACAACCGCCCAGTCACAAATCGTTACCAAACCCGTTTTAATTGAAGGCAATACAATCTTCCTCAACAGCCATACACACGGGAAAGGTGGTATCTGGCTAGAGTTACTGGATGAAAACAATAGACCAATTCCCGGCTTTACGAAGCGAGATACTAATCGACTGAATGGCAACTCAATTCACAATGAAGTTACATGGAAACAGGAACGTACATTGAAGGAGTTGCGCGGTAAAGCCGTGAAGATTCTCATAACACTTTCAAACAGTGATATTTATTCACTGCAAATTAAATAATATGTCACGCTGCTTCCTTTTGATTATTGCCTGCACAATACAAGTAATTCCCATGCAGCATGTGGAAGCGGATGACAATCCGTATCTTAAAATTATCAAGCCAGTTCTTAAAGCGCGTTGCTATGCATGTCATGGTGCGCTAAAACAGGAAGCCGACCTACGTCTGGACACTGCTGCAAGTATTAAACAACTTACAAATAACGGCAGCATATTATTAGAACGAGTTACGTCTCAGACATCCGATTTGCGTATGCCTCCCGACGGGGCCCCTTTAGGCCCTGCCGAAATCGCGTCGATTCGACTTTGGATCGCGCAAGGCGCTCCCGCTCCAAAACACGAGACGCCGGAACAATCACCTGACGAGCACTGGGCGTTTATACCTCCAGTAAAGCCTATCCTGGCAACCTCCAGATCTCCCATCGATGAGCTGATTGATCGGTGGTATGAAAAGCAGAATATCGCAACACGCCGCAAAGCGGCAAATGCTGAAGTCCTATTGCGACGGGTCTATCTGGACCTCATCGGGATCCCTCCCAGTCACAAACAGGTCAAAGAATTTGTTTCTGGGCAGATTGAGTACAGGCGTGTTGTCGAAAACCTGCTTTCATCACCGCTCTTCGGTCAACGCTGGGGCAGACACTGGATGGACATCTGGCGTTATTCTGATTGGTATGGGCGACGGCAACAAAACGATGTGCGCAATAGCGATCCGCAAATATGGCGTTGGCGAGACTGGATTATTAACTCGCTTAATAACGACAAGTCATATGCAGTCATGATCAAACAAATGCTGGCTGCTGATGAATTGTATTCGCAGGACGAAGATGCTTGGCCTGCTACTGGCTATCTGATTCGCAGCTATTATTCACTCAATCCCAATGAATGGATGCGTCATAACGCGGAATATACGGGCAAAGCATTCCTTGGACTCACTTTTAACTGTGCCCATTGTCATGATCACAAGTATGACCCAATCGCACATGATGACTACTTCCGATTACGCGCCTTCTTTGAACCAATTGGGATTCGGTCGGATCAGGTTCGAGGAGAGATGCGGCCACCGGAATTTCAACCCTACGACTACGGTGGTTCCCGCAAAGCCATTAAAATCGGTTTAGTTCGTATCTTTGACGAACAGATAGATCGCCCAACCTACTTTTATCGAGGTGGAGATGAAAGAAACCTGGACAAACAACGCGAACCGCTCACACCGGGGGTACCGACTTTTCTTGAACATCTAATGCCACCTATCACCACCGTAAGTATTCCGCCAATTTCCTGGTACCCCGGCCTTCGGGATTCCGTGCGACAGTTTGAAACCAACAAGGCACGGACAAACCTGCTTGAGGCACAGCAGAAACTGGAATTGCTCGAGTCTAAGCCCGCCCCTGACATCTCATCGCTTAAGTCTAAACTCAAAGTCGCCCAACACCACTACGAACAACTTATTGCTAAAGCCCGGGCAGATGGTGCGGTCACAGCACTTAGTGGAAAAAAATCACTTTACTTAGAGGCCGCCCAGGGACGACGAATCTTTCATCACGATCTGAAAAATCTAAAAAGTATTGCTGACGGCACAACGATTGAATTTGAACTACGCATCCTAAAAGACAACCATGTTAATTTCCAACTAGCCTATGATACCCGTATTCATCGCACGGCCACTTATATAGCGTTCGAAAAAGGTGAAATCCGTTCATACCAACCCGGTGGATATAACACTCTTCCAATCGGTACCTATCGGCATGAACAGGGGGAATCCCGATTTCACGTAAAATTCACCCTGCACCCGCAGGCAGACACCGCAGACATCAGTGTAACAGTCAAAGCAAACGATGGTGAAATTGTTCGATCCATTCCAAGTGTGACAGCAGCTCTTAACGGCTGGGACTGTACAAAGAATGAATTCCAACCGATTACCCTCGATTGCCGTACTAATACCACCGCCATCTATGATGACATTCGCATTCATACACCAAACGAAAAGCCGATCATTTTCGATTTCGAGCAGGCAGACTTTGTCGCGGGGGTAGATCCGGACTCGGTTCAAGGATGGCGACTGGCCGTTGCAAATAACAACTCGAGTTCCAAAATCCTCGATGTCCTTCACGATGACGAGCTTCTCAATGCAATGATTGCCCGCAACACGATCAGGCAGTCTATTGAATTCGCAGATCTACCGACCAAAGCTGCTGAACTTGAGGTTGCGGCTCAGAAAGCCAATTTAGATGCGTTGGATGCAGTGCTTGCTGCTGACAAAATACGTTATCTTTCTACCCCCTCCCCCACAGAGGACAAAACTCGCGTCCTTATTGTCGATGTAATCGAAAAACAACATCAGGCAGATTTGCTCGAAGCAAAATTCACGCTAGCAGACGCTCAACTTAACTTGCAGAAAACACAACAACTAAACGCTGACGACAGTACGCGTTCTTCCCGGATAGACGCGGCTAACGAGAACATTAAAAATGCGAAGGCGATCATCAAGAATCTATCGACTCGTGATCTTTCAACGGTGAAGGACTATGACCATTTAAGCTCCTTTGCGCCGAAAACAAGTTCCGGCAGGCGTGCAGCTTTAGCTGAAATGATTACCCATCGGCAAAACCCGCTCACAGCTCGTGTTGCCGTCAACCACATTTGGACCCGTCACTTTCAAACGCCACTTGTCTCCAGCCAGGCAGATTTTGGCCGCAATGGATCGCCTGCGGTATTCCCTCAAGTGCTCGATTACTTAGCAGTACAATTAATGGAAACAGACTGGAGCCTGAAAGAACTACACCGCACCATCGTATTAAGTGAGACCTATAAACAAACATCTCAACAAGTAATGTTGTCAGATGAACTGCCTCCGGAAAGGTTACATTCCTTTCCACACAAACGCATGGATTCAGAAATCGTTCGAGATAGCATTTTGGCGATTGCCGGGCTACTTGATACCTCCCCCGCAACCAACCCACTAGAAAACAACAACGCATTAACAACGTATAAACGCAGTATCTATTACGAGACATACCCTGAGCAGGGAGGTACCAATGCTCTCGGTAAATTGTTTGATTCCCCTAGCCCCACAGAATGCTACCGACGAACCACCACGATCGTACCGCAGCAGGCATTAGTACTAAGCAACAGTGATTTCATTCACAACGCCGTCAAGATGCTCTATCAGCGTCTTGAACAGGACTTCACACCAAAAACCGACGAGGATTATGTGGAAACTGCCTTTATCTTTATTCTCGGACGTTCTCCGACCATCCAGGAATTAGCGATTGCCCGAGAGTTTTTATCAGGTTCCGGGGAACGCTCTGAACTAAGACAGGCGTTACTTCGTGTTTTGTTCAATCACAATGACTTTGTGACCATCCGGTGACATTTGTTAACATAATTAAAGGAATCAGCAAAGCTAAACATGTGTAATCACCAAAATCGCCGACATTTTCTGGCCGATATCGGACTCGGTTTCGGTGGTCTTGCGCTTAATGCAATGCTACAACAGCAAACCCTGGCAGATACACCGGCCAATAAACATCACAGGGCAAAAGCCAAATCTGTTATTTGGATATTCCTTTCGGGTGGTTACAGTCACATGGAGTCGTTCGACCCGAAACCAGCCCTTACGAAATATGCCGGGAAGACCTATTCTGAAACACCGTTTCCGAATCCTGTCGAGTCTCCATTACATAAGAAACGCTTCCGCAGCGTACCCTCATTGGATATTAATGTCCGGGATGTCTATCCAACAATTTACCCCATGCAGGTCGGGTATAAGCATTATGGTGAGAACGGTATTGCAATTACTGATTGGTGGCCAAATATTGCCAAACAAGTTGATGATATTTGTTTTGTTCGCAACATGTGGACCACCGATAATGACCATGCTGCAGAGAATCAAATTCATACTGGCCGTCATCGATTAGATGAAACTCAACCCAGTATTGGTGCCTGGGTTCATTACGGCCTTGGAACACTCAATGAGAACCTGCCTAAATTTGTCGTACTCGGCGGCCCAACACGCACCGACACCCGAGATAGTATCGATTCCTATTATCTGGGCCCGGAACATTCTGGTATTCCATTAACTCTAGACCCATCGAATCCTTTGCCTTTCAGTAAACGTCAGAACGGACAGTCTGCTGACCTGCAGCAACGTGAATTCGATCTGGTTAACCGACTTAATCGCATCACCCTCAGCGATTACAAGAATGATCAGCAATTGCTAGCGAGGATCAAAAGCTATGAATTAGCCTTTCGCATGCAACAGTCGCTTCCCGAGGCTGTCAATTTCAATGATGAGACACAAAATACCAAATCACTGTATGGTCTGGAGCATGACGTTACTGCTCCTGCCGGAGAGAAATTACTGGCTGCACGACGTCTTGTTGAACGGGGCGTGCGTTTTGTACAGGTCTTTCCAACACCTTATGGCAAATGGGATGCACACCGCGACTTAAAAACAAACCATACGGACAATGCGGCCAAGGTCGACCTGCCGGTTGCCGGCCTAATCGCAGACTTAAAACGTCGAGGCTTGCTGGATGAGACACTTGTAGTATTCTGCACTGAATTTGGTAGGACTCCCGGACTCGAAGAACGAGGCGGAGGCACCACCGGACGCGATCATCACCCAAACGGATTTACCATATTTTTAGCCGGTGGTGGTACAAAAGGAGGATACGTGCATGGTGCGACAGATGAACTTGGCTATCATGCACTTGGTGACGCACACTACGTAACAGATTTACACGCCACCGTCTTACACACGCTGGGACTGAAAAGCCCCAAACTCGATGTTCAAGGTCGTAAACGACTCGAAATTGATCATGGCGAACCAATCTGGGATATCTTTAGCTAAGACAAAGATTAGGCCAGCACTTCTTGGACAACGCGTGGTTTAAATGTATCAGTCAAACGTTCTTTGAGTCCGTTTCGCTCGAAGTGTAATTCGTGATGGTGCAACCCGAGCAGATGTAGAATGGTGGCATGCCAGTCGGCGATACTTACAGGGTTATCCTGAGCTGCGTATCCAACTTCGTCTGTCCCACCGAAACTGACGCCCGGCTTAACACCGCCACCGGCCATCCATAATGTAAATCCTCGCGGGCCATGATCGCGCCCCGCCGACGCATAATTCTTTTTATCTTTCATCTGTGCAATGGGAAGTCGACCAAACTCGCCACCCCAGACAACCAACACATCGTCAAGCAACCCGCGTTGCTTAAGATCTTTCACAAGTGCTGCCACAGGCTGATCTGTCTGTCCGGCTGCTGAACGTATCGAGCCCTCGAGACCGTTATGACTATCCCAGGGTTGGCCACTCATGAAAATCTGAACATAGCGAACACCGCGTTCCACCATTCGACGAGCCATCAGGCAGCGTTTAGCGTACGAATCGGTATCCTTATTGCCAACACCATACATCTCCAGCGTTTCTTTTGTCTCCTGATTAATATCCAACACATCAGCAGCCTCTAACTGCATTCGTGCTGCCAACTCATAGCTGTTAATCCGGGCATCAAGCTGCAGTTGATTTGGACGTCGCTTAAGGTGCAAACGATCAATCTTTCTCAGCAGGTCTCGCTGCAGACTGGTTACTCCTTCTGGGTAAGGATTCTCCGCATTGAGATTGAGAATTGGAGCACCTTCACTTCGCACACGTGTCCCCTGATAAACCGGCGGCAGGAAACCATTTTGCCAACTCTGTACTGTATTAACAGGCAGTCCCCGCGGATCATCCAAAACCACGTACGCTGGCAGATTTTGATTAACGCTACCGAGACCATAAGAGACCCAGGCGCCTATAGACGGCCGACCGGGCAACAAGCGACCAGAATGAATCTTAAAGAGTGCGGGTTCGTGATTTGGGTGGTTATTATACATGGATTTAATAAATGCCAGATCATCCACAACCTCGTGAAGATGGGGTAATGCGTCACTCACCCAGGCTCCGCATTCTCCGTGTTGTTTAAACTTAAACGGAGAACGTAACAAACCGCCTGCGGCCTGAGGAGAACTAATATCTTCGGCAATTTCATTGAAATAATCTTCTCCGTGACGTCTATCTAACAATGGCTTGGGTTCAAATAGATCGACCTGGCTGGGACCGCCATTCATGAATAACTGAATTACAGCCTTCGCTTTGGCTGAATGGTGAGTATCACGCGGAAGTGTGTCATAACCCCGACGTGGACCACCGGTGGCTGGTTGTATGCTGGGAGCGACAGGCAAATCTGCTGCCGGCAGGAACTCTTCCAATGCCAGTGTAGCCAGTGCCGCTCCACCAATTCCATCGGCAGCACGTTCAAAAAATCCACGTCGATTGAATTGTTTCGAGCTCATATTGTAAACCTATTTCGTCTGTTTCTAGTCGACATATAAAAAGCCCGCTGAGTTAAGCAATGTATGACCGTAAATCGTCAGAGCTTTGAGTTCGAGATCCACATTTTCCCGTTCATTCTGCGGCAAGCTGTTATTGTGTTCTTCCCACTGCGTTTTGAGCTGCATTAAGGCTTCAACTGACAGTTCCACTTCCTCCTGAAGAGGCCGACGACTGTATACATCCAGATACATTTTTTCGACCTGAACCGGCAGTTCACGCGTTTGTGACATAATACGTTTCGCAAACTGTCCAGCTAGCTCACGAACCATTTCACTGTTAAGTAAATACAATGCCTGTTGGGCCACATTGGAGGTTGAGCGGATCTGACAGGCCGGGTTCATTTGCGGCAGGTCAAAGGTCTCTAGCCAGGAAGGCATTTCCTTGCGCCGCTGACGCAGATAGACACTGCGACGGTAAGCTCCATCCTTAGCAATCGCTGTGACTAAACCGTCTTTACGGACATTTACCGCATCTGGCTCACCAAATCGTGATTGTTCTAACATTCCAGCCACCGAAATAATCGAATCTCTAACTTCTTCCGCCGAAAGGCGTCGGAGCGGCATCCTTGTCAACAAGACATTTTCCGGATCCTCAATAATTAATTTCTCGGACAGACTTGATACCTGGCGATATGTTCTGGACAGCAACATTAACCTGTGCATATGTTTCATGCTCCAGCCCGATTCCACGAATTCCAGTGCCAGCCAATCCAACAATTCGGGGTGAGAAGGTAAACTGCCAAGTTTGCCAAAATTATCGACACTGGAGACAATTCCGCGACCGAAATGATTTGCCCAAATCCGATTCACCATGACACGGGCAGTCAACGGATGGTTCTCATTAACCAGCCAATTGGCCAATGCCAGCCGCCGCCCTGTACCGGCCATGCTATGTTCCAATGAGACCGGCTGGAAAGGGGTTTTGCCATCGGTTAGGACACTGGGCACTCCGGGGCCAACCAGACGCCCGGACTGAGTATGGTCACCGCGTACATAAATGTAGGTCGGTGATGGCTCTCCACGATCCCACAAGGCCCTGATGGTTGGAACCGCGCGTTTTCCATCATTCAGTACCTTGACCGAATCATCAACCTCTTTTTTAAGTGCCGCATACGCTTTATCCGCTTCCAGTTGCTTTTCAGATAGCACCAGCATTTCTTTGAATTTACCGTGCAGATAACGCTGAATTTCTGTGTGCGCTTTACCTGCTGTGGTAAATGTTAACTTCACATCCTCCCGAATGACTTCCGGCAACAGTGCCAGACCCTTTGCAAGATGCGTTTGCTGCAAACTAACCTCAAGTTTTTGCAGTCGAGCATTCTCCGCATCAATCCTGACCTGCTGCTGATTATTATATTGGCTGATTTCAGCCAAAGATTCGGGGGTTGCAAAGGAAAGTGTCCTATTTTTCATTACACCGTTAGACTGACTTGGAACCGCGGTTGGCTTAAGCCAGTCATGGACATCATAGGCTCCCTGAAACACTGCCATAAGGCGATAATAGTCACGTTGTGGAATCGGGTCGTACTTATGACTGTGACAACGAGCACATTTCATTGTCAGCCCAAGCACCGTGGATGAGAAAATATCGATTTCGTCCGCCACAACTTCCATCCGTTCTGCCACTGAATTTACAACATCAGAACCGGTGCCATCGGGGGCCATACGGAGAAATCCAGTGGCAACCAGATTATCCACGTGTTGCTGAGTGATTTTTTCCGGGTTCGAGTAATCAAGCAGTTCATCGCCAGCGATTTGCTGTCGCAGAAATTCAGAGTAGGGAAGGTCCTTGCTAAAGGCACGAATAACGTAGTCCCGATAACGCCAGGCAGACTTTCGTATAGGGTCGGCACTGCGTTTACCTTCACTGTCAGCATAGCCCGCAGCGTCTAACCAGTACCGGGCCCATCTTTCCCCGTATGCCGGCAAAGCCAAAACACGTTCGACCATTTCTTCATAAGCTGCGGGACTCGTGTCATTAACAAATGCTTCTACTTGTTCAAGTGACGGTGGTAGTCCTGTCAAATCAAAATAAACGCGGCGGATTAGTACGGCTCGCGAAGCCTCGACCGACATTGCCAGTCCGGCCTCCTGTTGCTTTTGTATTACAAACGTATCAAGAGCGTTATAGGCGTCACCCATCTTAGTGACCGGCAAGGCAGGACGTACAGGCTTTCTGAAAGACCAATGCTGCCGATCTTCCTCCGACACTAACGGGTCGCCACTTGCTGTCGCAATATCCGGAGCAACTTTAACCTCAGGCCCGCCCAGCTCAATCCAGCGTTTGAGCATTTCAACTTCGTTGTCTGGCATTACCTTTACACCGGAAGGAAGTAGTTTATCGCGAGGAGGCATTTGCTCCGTTGCCATCCGCTTGATGACCAAACTCTCTTCCGGTTTACCCAGAACTATAGCCGGGCCAGATTTACCACCTTGGAGCATGGACGCTTTCGTTCGTAGATCCAGTCCACCTTCCTGCCGCCGATTGCCGTGACACACAGTACAACGCAGCAACATGATCGGTTGAATGTCGTGCTGATTTACTTCCGAAGCAGCAATAAATGAGGCCGGGTCGGTACCATCAGCAAATGGCGTTTTGTTCTTAATCCATGATTCGATAGTGTGGACCTCTACATCGCTCAGAGGCTCCCCTTCACCATCCGGCGGCATAAAGCGGGAATGTACCAATTCGTAGAGATAGCTGGCATCGAGATCGCCAGAAACAAGGGTACTTTGTGATTCACCTCCCTTAAAGAGCCCAAAGGGGGTACTAAGATCGAGCTCGCCTTTTTGATTGGAGGCATTATGACAGGAAATACACTTCTTTTGAAAGATCGGAGCGATGTCCTTCTCATAGGTTGGGTTATCCGCTGCGTGCGCAACTACATTTACAATCAGGAACACCAGCGCGCATAAACCTGTTTTTCGCATCTTATTGTCACCACACATCAAATAATCCAATAACAATTATTATAGTCAACACTTAGAGCGTAAGACGACCGCATTTACTTCTTACGGGTGGCACTTGGTTACTTTCCAAATACCAAAATTGATAAATGCCGATCAGAGTGTAGAACAACGGGCTATTACTTAATGGCTCTTATTTGGTTTAAAATAATTTAATCCTCACTATTGCTAACCCGTGAAATCGATTACTCATGTCGCAAGGCCTCAATAGGATCCATTTTAGCCGCTCGAATCGCCGGATAAATACCAAATAAAATACCTACCAAAATAGAAATCCCAGCTCCCAGCGGAAGTGACCAGGGAACGACGACCGGCGTCACATTACGCACAGATGTTGGAAGTGTCTCCATAACTTCAGGCATCGTCTGAAGAAGCATTTCCTGGAGGTAGGTCACCAGCGTGGGGCACAGCAGTCCGCCGACGATTCCGGTCAGGCCGCCCGTCACGCTGAGGACGATGGTCTCAGTAAGGAACTGTCGGGTAATATCAGCCTGCCTTGCTCCCAGTGCTCTGCGAACCCCAATTTCGCGTGTCCTTTCAGTTACCGTGGCGAGCATAATATTCATGATGCCAATTCCACCGACAACCAAAGTCACCGCGGCGATGATTCCCATAAAGGCCATAAACATCAATCTGGTTGTCTTGGCCTGCTCAAGCAGTTCGAGTGGCACAACCACCGCAAAATCATTGGAACGGTGCAGCTTTTGCATTGTCCGTTCGACCGCTTCGGCAGTACTGACGACATCGTCAATCGAGCCTACTTGAAAAGTGATTTGGCTTAACTGCACTTCTTCTCCTGTGCGTTGTCCGGCACTTTGAAACATTACCGTATCGCCAATCCGCTGCCAGAACGTTTCCAAAGGAATGTAGATATCGCTGGCGAAATCCTGAGCTGCCAGTGAACTTCCGATACCGGCCATCGCCTGGCGAGGTTGCATGACCCCAATTACGACATAAGGGATTTCGCGAATACGAATTGTATTCCCAATCGGATTATCAATGGGAAAAAACCTCTCCGCGACTTCACTGGCCAGAACACAAACATTAGATCGTTCCTCCACGTGAATATCAGATATAAAATCTCCCGACTTTAGATACAGGTTCATCATTTCCGCATACTCCGGCGTGCAGGCTACGATGTGAGCTTCTACCGTGTGTGCACCGTAATGAGCTTCCCGCTTTGTTTCCCGAATCAACAGATGATCTTGAATCGTAGGTATCTGCAGTAAGGCTGCCACGTCATTGCGTTTGATACCGTACTTCACGAAGAACGTTTCCATATCGCCGATATAGTCTTCGGCAGGCATACGACTTCGCAAAATAACATTGCGGGCACCAAGCTCTTCTATCTGCCGCTGTACTTCCCGACTAATACCTTCACTAATAGCCAATAGCCAGATAACGCTGGCTACACCAACAAAGATACCCAGAATTGTGAGCATTGACCGCAACGGGTGCAAAAACAGACTATTAATGCCTACTCGTAACGTTCTAACATTGATGAACATTAATGACGAACCTAACCGCTCCTAGTTTTGCTCAGCGGTTGCCAGTTCCTTAGTCACTGCAACTCCGACTGTCGTGTCTAAGGTGGGAAGATATTGCTCTAACTCGGAACGCTTGATAAATCGAAATGGAGTTAAGGTGACCAGCTCACCTTCGCTCAAACCCGCACTAACAATCACGTGCGTATTATTATTCGACCCCACTGTCACCGGGCGGGGTTCCCATTCACGTCCCTTCTTAATTAAACAGAAGTGACGTTGCTCATGCTGAATAACGGCTGCCAGCGGCACCTGAATCACGTCGGTCTGATTTTCAAAATAAATTTTCACTTTCGCTCGCAAGCCCGGACGCAAAGTGGAAGGCGGGTTCATAATCGTTACTTTAGTATCATATTCCAAAGGCGCTCCATGCCACCGCAGAGGAAATGGGTATGCTGCAACCTCATTAACTTCCCCTGCCAGTGGATTGTCCGGATCAGCATCCAGTTCGATTCTTGCTGTCTGCCCGGGAACGACGCGATTTATATGTGACTCATTAATCCGAACAGCAACTTCCATATTTTGAATATCGGGCAACCTTACGACAACCTGATTGTCACGAATAACCGCCCCTTCCTCAATAATGACATTCCGCCGTTCATCGTCTGCGTAAACTACCTGCCCGGAGGCCGGGGCCAGAATCTCACAATTCTTGATTTGCTCCTGTATTTCCACCAGTCGGTTGGTAGCAAGGTCAAAGGTGCTCTGAGCAGCGTCCACCTGAGCCTGTTTCTGTTTAATCGCTGCGGCATATTCCCCGATTAGTTTCACCTTGGTAAATTCACGATAAACATTCATTTTCAATTCAGCCGCTTTTAAATCTCTCTTGGATTTTTCCCACTGAAAGCGATCTGCATTGAGTTGTGATTTAGACAAAAACCCACTAGCCGCCAAACGCTGACTATGATCAAGTTTGGCTAACGATCTTTCGACTCCTTCCTGAGCCACAAACACTTCACCTTCAATTAAAGTAAGTTCCTGTTCAAAAAGCCCTTTTTCAAACTCATTGAGCGTACGCTCAGCATTTTCCAATTGAGACTGGGCCTGAATGAGATTTGCATTATTGTTAGCAACAACAATTTTTTGAGCTGTTTCGTCATTTTCCAAAGCCGAAGAGTCAAATTCGACAATGAAGTCCCCTTCTTCGACGTAGGTACCCTCATCAACAATTTCGATGATAGTTGTCCCCGGCGTACCAAGTGCCTGAACTTCGCAGCGTACTTCGCGATTACTAGCGCTGGCTACATCTCCAGTCTCTGTCACAAACGCCTCAAAGTCGCTCCGCGCGACCACATGAGCCATGGCCTCATCAGCATTCGAGGTCAGTTGTTCTTCCTCCTCACCTCCATACAGGAAAAACACTGTAACCGCTCCACCGACAATGATAACGATTCCTATAACGCGACTAATCCAAACAGGCATCGCCTACCTTCTCCTAACTGCATAATCCCAAATACGTGCAAGCATCAATTATAAACTCCCCACCAATCTATCCGGTGGAAAATTGATCTCCATTTTGCACTATTCGGACTGAAACAACGTGACTCTGTAAATTAACAACACGCACACCATCGGAGAATGACCTGATGCTATTTAAATATTCGACTCTATCTGACAACAATCTAATAGAAATTTCCGCGGTGATTGCGTGAAAAGTCGTCAATACAGTAGAAGCGTTGTTTGAGTTGGATGATTATCAAGGATTTGTAGCCGTGCAGAGCGAATCGGCTTTAAGAAATCTTGCCAGTCGGGATCCCTAAAACAGCGAAGACCACGACACTTCCCTGCAAAGTGATACTGCGATTAATGGAGATCAGTTGTGTCCGGAGATTCAGGACATGGATAAGTCAGCGTGAAACGAGACTCCTTTCTGATTCGCTGCGATGCTGTTATTATCAAAGCTTTGAAGAACTGTGTAGCTAAGCAACATCGCAACGCCAAACTTTAGCTGGCATGATTTTCTGTTGCAGGAAAAAGGGCTTCTCAAATCAAGGCATGATCGCGATCCGGAACAGCTATGAGAGAACCAAATCTATTGTCCCCCACTATTGAGCGTCGTCATGACCTTGATGCGCTGCGCGCTATCGCCATGCTTCTGGGGATTGTGTTACATGGCCTGATGCCTTTTATCGGTCTCCCTGAGTTTATGTTCCCGCTACAGGATGTCTCTCAAATGCCTGTTCTGGGGATGCTTCTCACCGGCATCCACGGTTTTCGTATGCCACTCTTTTTTTTGATTAGTGGTTATTTCACGACAATGCTATGGCGACGACGCGGACTGAATGCTCTCATTAAACACCGATTTAAGAGAATCTTACTTCCCCTTCTGCTGGGGATGCTAACGATCATTCCAATCACGAATTTTGTCTATTCACTCCCATACTGGACTGCGGACCTGTCAGCCGGATTCCCCAATAAACCCGAACAACAAATTACCCTCGTACAAAACAATGATTCACGGCGGCTCTTCTTCGCTATTGAGTCTCATGACGAAACGTCTCTGAGAACGATCCTCGATGACGGCATTTCGCCGGACAGCCGGCACCGGCTGGGTTATACGGCACTTAATGCGACCGTCTATGCCAACGCGCCTGCTCTTACCAAACTATTACTCGAATACGGCGCGGATCCCAATCTGGCTTCACTTGAAGGGGATCGAAATACACCTTTTCACGAAGCCGCTTTTTGGGGACAGTCTGATATTTTCAGGTTACTACTGGACGAGGGTGCTGACCTCTCGCTAACAAACACCAAAGGAGCCAGTGCGACATTACTGGCCACTGTGGACGTTAATTTAGCTCACGGCTTTGCACAGCTTATCGGGCTCAAGCTAAACATAGACCAGATTACTGGTGGTCGGAAAGAAGTTCTGTTGGCGATTAATCAGGCTCTTGAAAATAATCCAAATGCCGTCACTCCCCGTCTTCAACCTAACAAACTCGAAGTAAAGCAATTGACCGGTGACTCATTTGCATCTCAGCAGGAAACGGAAGATGACATACTAACAACGTTGATGTACATTCCTGTTTTTCATCACCTTTGGTTTCTCTGGTACCTCTGTTTTTTGATTGCAGGTTTTTCCCTTTGGGCTGTAGTTGCGGGCAAATTCAAGGTCCGATTACCAAACTTACTGATCATGCCGCCGGTTTGCTTCCTCTGGCTATTACCTTTAACTTATTTTTTCCAGAGTCAGATGGGATTAGATTTTAAAGAGTCGTTCGGGCCAGACACGGCCACCGGTCTGATTCCGGTGCCCACGATACTCGGCTACTATGCGGTCTTTTTCTTTTACGGTGCCTGGTATTACGACTGTGACGATAGCAAAGGGAATTTAGGTAAGTACTGGTGGTTCTCACTTCCTGTCGCTCAACTGATCATCCATCCACTAGGGCTGGAGTTTAGCAGCGGCAGTTTCGGGTTCCGTCAGGATCTGGCCAATCCGGAACACTATCGTTTGTTTTCCGTTTTTTCACAGGTGGCATATGCCTGGCTGATGACGACAGGTAGCCTCGGCCTCTTTCGACAATTTTTCAATAAAGAGAGTAAGCGGATGCGTTATGTTTCCGATTCATCTTACTGGCTCTATCTGGCACATATTCCAATCTTGTTCCTGTTACAGTACTCGATTTCGACAATCGAAATCTCTGCGTTGATCAAAATGCCTCTTTCCATCATTGTTTGTTCAGCGATCCTACTTCTTTCCTATGAATACTGTATTCGATATACAGCAGTCGGCACCTTGCTTAACGGTCCAAAAACACGCTCGGGCCGAACAACACAGCCAACGATGGCTGTTGAGCTAAACCAGTATACGCGTCAGTCTGAATCGCCCGTCGATCTTAGTGCCTTTAAGAAGGAACCGAATGAAGAACATCTCGACTCAGAACACAGGTCTCAGGATAGCTAACGCTGATACACTTCACAGCGAGCCTCAAACACGACATCTTCGTCTAAAGGAAACATCGGCCGGGCGCAAACTGTATGCCCGAGACTTTTAAGATTGGCGCTGGTTGCTCCGGGTGCATCCACATCTAGATACAAGGATGCCCAGTCTTTATACATATGAGGTTCACAATGAGGGGATTTCATGACAACAGCATCGAAGCGATCCGGTTCCTGACCATGAGCCCGAAAGAACGACCGATCAAACAGATGGCAGGCACGACTACTGACAACGACGGTAAACGCACCCACTTCCAACACCACGGTTGGTCCTGCGTGCCATAAGAGTTTGAATGTTTCACTCCGGAAATCGCCGTCGGAAATCATTCGCACTTTAGCAGTCACCTTCAGCGGCTGGTATCTGGCCGGATCAATTGTACCACCCAATTCCAGCTTAACCTCATTGCCGACACCGGCGTCTCGCGCCTGCTTAACCGCTGCTTCATCAACAATTGGAGCCAGTAATCTACCTTGATAGCCTGACTGCATTAGCGCAGCAAGGATTGCATTGGAATCACCCGACGCTCCGCTACTGGTCGCATCTGCCGCATCGACCAGCACGACCGTACCTTCCCGATGAGACATGGTCTGCTGAACCGCATCATCAAGCGATGTTAGGGGAACCTGCATTCTCTCGCGATGCACCCAAAAAAGCTCCGCCATTTCGTTAGCATATTGTTCAGCCAACTCCTGATTTCCATCGAGAACCACGAGACTGTTAGTACATAATTCCGGAACATCTGTGAATGGATTCCCTATGAACATGCCGGCCGATAGGCCCTCATCGCTTTGTTCGATTTTTTGTGCCAGCCGAATACATTCACCATAAATACCACTATCGGTAATAAGTTCATCACCACGTACTAGTGCTGGAACTTTAACGCGTACTGTGACCGGCTTGATATCTTCGCGTAACAACCGCAATAGCAGTCGTGCGGCACGTTCACCGGTTTGCAGCTGATCTATATGTGGATAGGTATGATAGACAACAATCGCGTCACTATGCTCAAGCATGCGTTGCGTCATGATCCCGTGCAAGTCCATGGAAGTCACAATTGGAATATCTTCCCCAAGGATCTCTCTTGCCTTGCTCAGGATTGCCCCTTCCGGATCCAATTCATTAACAGCTGCCATCGCACCGTGCATACAAAAATATGCTCCGTCGATCCCTCTGTCTCTGAGAGTCTCAAGCTCAGCAATTAATTCGACTGAAAGACGATCCCAGGACGCAGCACTGAACGTCCCCCCCGATGTAATCGCCTTGGCACTAATCGTCGGTATTAATTCAACATCGTCCTGAGCATCAAATATACCTAAGGCTCCGCCAATTTCGTTAATCCCCCCACGACTTTCCTCAAGCCAGGACTCACCTAGTTTAATGACAAAGTCGTGATATTGTGTTTCAGCTGGATTGAACGAGGAGATTTCCTGCATCAATTCGAACATAGCGATCTGAGGCATGAATTATTTCCTTCTTACATAACTAACGGCCTGCCTGGCATGGCAGTACGTTACACTTCGATCTGAGCCTGCTGCCCCAATTCCAATACCTGCGATGGAATACCCGAGACCAATCTCAATTCACCAATATCAAACAATGTGTTCATAATCGTGGAAATTAGATGCCCCGGGTGCAGTGGATTATCTGCCGGTTCTCCACCCTCTTTATCCGATCGCCCAATGACCGCACCCTGTTCAAATCCTGAACCGTAGAGAAACAATGGAGCCAGATTCGCCCAGTGATTCCTTCCTCCGTTCTTATTGATCCGTGGAGTCCGTCCCATCTCGCCACAACAAATAAGCAGAATATCATCCTGCATGCCCCGCGACTCAATATCTTCTATAAAAGCGGACACCGCGTGGTCAAATGACCAGCCAATCGCCTTCATCCCGTCAATCAGGTTCAGATTGCCGGCATCAGCATGCATATCCCATACACCATCGTAACTGGCGTGGATCGTCACAAATCCACAACCTGCTTCACACAAACGTCTTGCCAAACAGAGCAACTTTCCAATAGAGCCTGCATTGGCACTATAGAATCCCGCTCTGCCTCGCTTGACCTTATTCCAGGCACCCTTCGTTACATATTCCGACGTGTCGTATCTTGCTAACACCGCTGGATCTTCCAACGAAAGATCCAATGCTCTGGTAACTCCACCACCAAGTAAAATTTCGTAAGCCTGTTTCTGAATTTCATCCAATGCTTCAAATTGACCGCTAGCGTCTGCATCCCGCTTTAGGTTATCCAGACCTGACAGTAATGTTCTTCGATCCTCAAAAAACCGTTCTTTGGAAAGACTCAGTTCCATATCCTGCTGGAGTTGTCCGTCCTTGCCGGGAATAAAAGGTGCAAAGCCCATTCCATAGGGCCCTGTCTCCAGTAAATTCCCTCGTGCTCTCCCATTAGGCACTTCTTCGCTGACAGCCTGTGGATAAAGTATCGTGCTGGTAGGCACACCAGTCTTTGGCCGCGTGGTTCCGACAACCCGGGTGTAATGAACCGGGACACTCGTCTGGAGCGAATGCGGTCCGACCATAGGCTGAATATTGTGGTCTGCATTCAACGTTTGAAAGCTGCGAACATTTGTAAACTTGTGTGCCAGTCGGGCTAACCGCGGAAGGTGCTCTGCCAGGTGAACACCGGGCAGCGACGTGGGAATCACATCACAAACGGTACGAACACTCTCGTCTGCTTCAGGCTTTGGATCAAATGTCTCAAATTGACTCGGACCGCCCTGCTGAAAGAGAAAGATAACCGACTTATTTCGTACTGCTTCACTCAAGGTGGCAGCTTCAGCCTTTAACCCCATCAATGAAGCTAAAGACATACCGCCCAAACTCAAGCTACCAACACTCAGCAACTTGCGACGACTCAGTCTCGTACTCGCATCATTAATCGTTAACATTGCTCGAAATTCCTATCATGGCTACTATTATACGTTGCCTGAACTGGGTATTGCCACAGCAACTATAAGTTAATAGTCCACTTAGTGTATTGATCACCTTACTTCCGTCCACTAAAACGGCGGAGAACATTTGCTGTAATTGCGCTAACATTCTTATCGACAACAATACTGGCGTTCCAGCAGATAGAACCGACAGAAAACACCTCACCACCACTTGGCGTGTTGTAATAAATCATGTCTGCTCCACCGTCATCAGGATTCAGTCCCTTAGCTAATAACTCTGTATTTTCGGGTGAGGAAGGTGACATCTTATCCGTTTCATGGCCACTGGCTCCGCCGGGAACCCGCTGATGCAGACTCTCTGTACCAAACAGATCCCCGCGCCCTAAATCTGTTCCGCTAAAACACCAATGACTGGGGTTTATGACCTCATACGGTGCAGCGGTCATTGCGCCGGGCCAACTAAATACCTGTCCCAGCAAATTTGCCTGTGCCTCGTGCCTGCGATGCATGCGACTTTCCTGTGGTTCACCCTGCGGACTGTAGTTGTCCTCGCTGTGACTCCAGCAAGTGTTGTGATAAACAATACGATGTTCATCAAGAAATTCAACTTCGCAGTCCAATCCGTTGCCACCCAGATAAAGCAGCTTTCCTCCTTGCTGATGGACCCATTTCTTTAACCGATCATACATTTTGACCGACCAATACTCTGGATGCACACTGAGAACCAAAATCCTGTATTGTTCTAAAGGCAACTGATCGAAGTGAAACTGTGTTTCACTGTAATAATCGTATTCAAATCCTTCTCGTTCCAGCCAGCCCAGAAACCGCCACTCTACCGACGCCAGATGGCAGCCTTGTCGTCCCCGAATCGGGTCCTCCAACTCTTCGTCAGTTGGAATGTGGTTATAGGGCTCCGGACGATCTAGTGACAACGGCGCATAGGATTCGGAAGCATAAGTTTTATGGTCGGCGTGAATGTATCGATTAAGCTCTAATCTCGCATTAACCGTCGGTGTCTCCGGAAATTCACTGGTATGAATATAGTTGCTTCTACCACCAAAACTGTTGTAAGCATTCCAGTTAATGTCCGACGCCAACACGGCAATATCTGCTGTTGGTGTGGCTGGTGCAATAATCCAGGGAAAATTAAAGGACTTACCGGATCTGGTTGTGGTATGCAGATAATACAAACCACTTTTCTCGGGAGCAGTGATGACCTGCTTTAGGTTTTTATTACTATAGCCGTGTTTATTCCACTGCACGCCTGTTTGCGTGTAATCTCCATCAGGGGTAATTTGAATTGTCGCCCGTGGGCCATGCTCGTCATACGTGCCAATCCGCTTTACCAACTGTTTCGTTTCTCCATACCGATAAAGTTCTAGTGAGAACTCTTCATCACTATGAACACGAAATTCGGCATTCTCCCCGGACTTTACACACTTCGGCCACATATAACCCAGTAGCGAATCTGTGAGCAAGCGGAAGTGATAGGGTGCTTCCGGGCCGACCGTCACTTCAACAATTTTTGAGCCATAGCCTTCTTTACCAAACACGACTTCATAAATTCCGGGGGAAATATCAGCGTAAACCGCACCGGAAATCAATGATTTGGCGGAAGCAACGGATTCACCAGAGCGAAATTCAAAGTGAACATCGCATAGTGCCGAATACTTTTCATTACTTACATAACCAACAAGCATCGGAAACTTTCAGATAAAAACGGACCAATCAATATTTCACCCTTATTATCGACTTCAACTTCTGTTGTATGCAAATACAAGAGACCGTGTTTTTCGCATGGTAATCAGACAGTGCCGTTAAAAGAACACTTTTTGATATACGTTGATTTTTGTTAAGAAACAATGAAAATTATCTGTTGGAGTTCGATTTATCGAACTCCCAAAAGGGCATCGCAGAATGCCTCGCATCCCTGCGGCGTCAGCTTTTCTACGTATTACAACAATACGTATACCGGGAGACTCAACCCGAAGGAGCTTTACTCAGAATTTAAGCTTTTTAGGAAGTGCTGTGCACCACTAGCTAAAAAGATAGTATCCGTGGCTGCTACAACAAGCGTATATCCCTGATCAATATATGGCTTAATATCAGCAGCACTTACGCCAAAATACCCAAGTGGCATTCCGGCTGCCTGACACACTTTGGTGACATGCTCAATGGCGGCCACCACCTCTGGATCATTAACCTGCCCCATTTTTCCCATACTGGCGGACAAATCATACGGCCCTAAAAGAATGCAATCCACGCCGGCTATCTGGACAGTCTCTTCGACACAGTTAACAGCATCAATATGTTCCACCTGAATAACACAGGCGATCTCGTCATTAGCCCGCTCTACGTAATCTGCAAAGCTAAGACCATATCCATGGGCCCGTGCAAGCCCTACTCCACGGACACCCTCGGGGGCATAACGCGTCCAGCTAACAACCTGTGCTGCAAGTTCCGGCGAGTTAACCTGCGGCGCAATAATACCTGACGCTCCGCAGTCCAGAAACTTCTTAATCCACACCTCATCCGCCACCGGTACGCGTACCATGCAAGGCACCTCAGGCTCAGCAGCCTGAAGAATCCCCATCATTTCGGTTGTTTCCAGCGGCCCATGCTCACCATCAACAAAGAACCAGTCAAAGTCCATCTGACTGAGCATCTCTGTCACCGCGGGACTTGACAATGTAATCATCGTCCCCATCAGCAGTTCATGTTCTCTCAGACGCTGGCGTAGATTGTGCATTTTCATAACGTTACCTGCAACTTCCCGAGGACCCTGCGAACATCCGAAGACGAATAGCATGTCCCGAATATTTCATTTTTTGGTAACCTACGGCAATTCACGAATGCGAATATTTCGGAAATGGATCTCAGACCCTTCCGCTTCCAGACACAAATAGCCTTCGGCGGGATTACAGTCTGAACCACCGGAAACCTCCTCCCCGTTTACCCATAGCCTGACTTCTCCGTTAATGGCACGCACATAGTAATGGTTCCATTTACCAAATCCGTTACTGCGTTGTTTACGCGGAAAGCTACGCGCCCCATTAGGCGAAATTGGTTGAAACGGTTTAAACGTCGATTTGCCTACAGCAAACACGTCGCCATTGGTCGTGAACCATTCCGATTTCTTACCGTTCTTTTTAATCCAGTTTTCCTGATAACCGTGATCCAGTGCCTGGATTTCGATTCCACTGCGGGGTAACTGATTAGGCTTGAGTACGTCCAATGCATCTTTTTGAACCCATAAGAACATCCCTGAATTACCGGCATGTTTGATATGTTTCCATTCGTATACGATCTCAAAGTTTTTATAAGTTTTAGCTGTGCGATTCACTCCGATCGGTTTGCCGGTACCGGTGACATAAGCCTCATCAAATGTCCAGGTATTTTCATCACCGTTGACATCAACAAAATCTTTTTCCATCAGGGTAACCCAGCCAGGGCCGGTACCATCAATGTAAGCACGTTTGGGAACGGATTTCTCATCGGCCTGCAACCCAAGACAGACAGTGAACACCGTGACCGTGACAAGTAATAAATACTGACGTGTCATCTTAGAATCCTTATTTCGCATAATAATTCACTTCAAGCTTCAAACAGGTTAACTCTCTATCATATCACAAACCGAACACCGGCCACTGTCTGTCATCATGTGCAGACTCTCTGGTGGAACGGTAACCGTACAAACAAACCGCAACTCCGTTGCCGAAAATACGTCTATTCAAATTTAATCGCTGTATACACCACATAACCAATCTGACGCGGGTTTTCTTCTTCGAGCGTGATCCTGACCTCGCCGGCCTTTAGTTGGAATGGAAGTTCAAAGCTGTGAGTTCCTGGATTCAGCGATGCAATCGAAACTCGCAAACGGTCATTCCCCTGAATAATCAACAAATGCCCTCCACCGGCCTTACCTGAGATTGTCATCTTCAAGTTCGTTTTATCAGTCGGAATCGAATTTAGAATGACACTAACATCCCCATAATCCTGATCCAGCGTATTTAACCCGACGAATCCCGGTTGATGAATGGGGCGGTAGACAGACTCGACTGGAAACAGACGAATAGATCCCAGCCGACCTCGCAGCATATCAAGATTAGTATGATCAACATAAATCAATGGATCCAATCCTGCCCGACGCCAGTGTAAATACCATTGATCCGTCTGATTGGTGACGGCCCAGTCCCTCGCCTGAACTCTATTTTTGCGTACTTCAGCGATACTACAGATATCGTCACGATTTTGAAAATAGGTGCCCCAGGTCACATCAAAGAACTTCCATCCTCCTGAAAAGTAAACTTCAACCCCGATATGAGATGTATTTTCTCTGGGTTGCTCACCATGCAAATAAAATTCAACCGAACGTGCTCTCAGTTCCAATTGATTGGCCAACAACAGGAAGCAAGCGACCTGATTGCCACAAATCCCTGCTCGCGACTCCAGACATTGTTCAACCGTGGTCGGCATCTTTTCACCAGCACCAGCCAATACGGAATATCGCAATGGGCTAACAATTCGTTGAATATGGTTCATTAACGATACCGAAGTGATAAACTCTTTCTTCACACCGGGACTCTGAAATAACAACTGCTGCGTCTCTTCCTGAATTTCCTTCAGGAGATTCCTTGCTTTTGGCCCAGGAAGCGGCTCGACACCCTCCGAGGCAATGGGCATTACCACGAGAAGGGATACCAACACTAAATGGTAAAACGGACTCTTGGAATACACGAACATCATAACTTAGCACTTTCCTATCAAACTGATTCCGGCGACGATCTAATTATGACAGAGGTTCATCCGGCAGATCCCCCAAACGCCTGTGGTATTTTGTCAATTAGGATAGTTATCACCTGCAGGCAATCGGTTTGCAACAACAGAATAGACCCCACGAGACAGCCAGTGAAAACTGGTAAAAAAAGGCAACCGGTAAAAAAAGAAACCAATTAATCAGTTAGCACCGTTGCGAGAGAAAAACAATGTCAAACATCACAAAAGTACAAACCCGTTCGTCTTAGTACTCTGAAGCAGTAAATAGACAACCAGTAGAAACGTCACGAAGACTGACTCGGCACCAAAGACTACGTTTCTTAGAATCTAATGCGACCGACGGAATTTCTTTTTAATTTTCTCCGGAACCAGAGTGGGGTGGCTGAAGTCTTTTATCAATTTCCTTAGCCTACGCTGGGAACCCTTTGTATCATTCGCGTATTTTTCTACCGTTCGCCACAGCCAGAGCGCAGGCCGATGTTTTTTTGAAATACGATAAAGACCGCGTGACCACCATAATGTCCATGCCAACACTGCCAGAAAAAAGAAAGCGACACAGACTATTTCACCGGAACTTCCAAATCCACTGGCTGAAAAACCAAAAATCATGGAGCCGAGAAAAAAATGAGGCATTAAGACAATCGGGGTCAATGGAATTGCTGCCAACCCGCAGCCAAACAAACAAACGAGATACCGCGCCCAACGAAATGAATGGATCAAAATCATTATTGAGGCACCGATAAAAACAAGTAGACCGATCGCAAGAATAATGGCCGGAACGTAGCTGAGATATAGAAAAGCAGCACCAATCCCTTCCACTATCGCCAATGAAACAATACCGAAGCTTCCGACAAATGTAATATAGGCCCCCATCAGAAGACTCGTCACGAAAATCTTCATCCAGGGAATCGAGATTGGCTTTTGTTTTTTTGAACTCATCCGAACGGCTCACTACACTCTACTGAGATACGTTTTTTTTCGTCGCCAATACTATCATACCGATTGAGCCATCTTCCGTGAAAAACATGCTTTTAAACACATCCACAGTCCAGGCATTCCATTGCGAAAAAGTTTCCGGTTGATCGCAAACACCTGCATCTCTTGATGGGATCAGAAAAATCCAGTCAATGCTCAATGGGGGAGATTTTGCCGGGATCCCAACTCTTCCTGCAGGTCGTAAAACCAATCGTTCGATGGCGAAGGAACTTTTCCGGGATAGGCCTTCCAACCGGAAAGCGATAACACATAAATCTTAAAATCCATAGCCGACAACCTGCGAACCGTGATGCGGCTACGATTCATTTACATGTTCAGCTTAACGAGTTGGAAACGGATAAACCTTAGATAATTGCTTAGCTAATTCACAGCTTGGGAGGTGTCCAAACTGGAATCCCTCGTGTTTTGAGTTGTTTTTCATACCGCACAGTCTGTGGTTGTTTCGGAGCATAGGGTACATTTTCATTGACCATAAATGGGAGCGTTTCTTCCCACCAGCGGTCGTAGGCTTTCCTTAGTTTGGCCACGACCTCCGGATGTTGATCAAAGACATTTGTAGTTTCATGTGGATCCTTTGAAATATCGTATAGCTCAGTATTTTTAACAAAACGCCAACGCGTTGTTCGTACAGCAAAAGGGGCAAACTTACTATCGTTAGGATCAGCCCCTTTTTCCCAGCGGCCCTGATGGAAAAACAACTGTCGATCTTCCCATTTTGCCTTTGGGTCTTGAAGTAGGGGTACGAGTGTACGTCCATCGATTTCCTGGATGTTGTCAGGTATTTTTACTCCAGCTAGTTCACAGAAAGTCTTATACATATCGATGTGTGCAGTGAGTGCAGGAATATCAATGCCGGAATTAAGTTTGTTCTTCCAGTACCAAAATGCCGGCACGTGGGTTCCGCCTTCGTAAGTGGAGCCTTTACCGGTGTTAAAACCTGCGGTAAAAATCGGGATCTTTTGTCCATTGAGTGTTCCACTTCGTCTAGCTTGTCCATTATCCGTCATGAAGATGACAAGCGTGTTATCCCAGGCGTTCCATTCAGTTAGTTTGGACATGAGCAATCCAAAATTATCATCGATGTTTTCGATCATCCCATACCGTCCCTGAGTAAGTTTATCCCAACCCGCCTGGGAAAATCGCCTGGTATATTTTTCTGGTGCGACGTAGGGGTCGTGAGGGGCATTCAACGTAATATAGGCGAAGTACGGATTTTTAGATTCATGCTGTTTCTTTATCCATCCAAGCGCCGCTTGGAAAAAGACATCCGTGCAGAATCCATTGGTCTTAACGATGGTGTCGTTGTGCAGGATGACATTGTCAAAGTACATTTTCTCGGCGATACGGTTAGGAGGAAAGTCTGCACAACTTCCCGGGTAGGATTGCCCGATACCGCCTGCTCCATGAATAAATGTTTCGCTAAAACCACGGTTGTACGGTTGATAGGCATCTTCGTCTCCCAAATGCCACTTACCAAAAATACCGGTTTCATATCCCGCAGTTTGTAACAGTTGAGGGAAAGTCGTGGTTGAAAGAGCCATTCGTTCCCGTTCTTTAATCGTATG
>PAPJ01000066.1 GCA_002709045.1 Planctomycetaceae bacterium
ATCAAGGCGGAATGAATGGAAGTGCCTTCTCCTCTCCGACCATTGAGATGATCAATGGGAAACCGCAATTGGTGGCTCAAACCCGAGAAGAGTTAGTAGGCTTGGGATGGGCAAACGGTGAAAAACTTTGGGGCGTTAAAATACCTGCATTCAGAGGCATGAATATCCTAACTCCAGTTCGATATGGAGATAGTTTCTTCACGAGTTCCTATGGGGGCGGATCATTCCTTTATGATTTGGCGGGAGAAAAGATTAAGCAGGAATATAGCTGGAACAACACCATTCAAGCTTATATGTCGTCACCAGTGGTACTCGAGAATCATGTTTACATGCATCTCAGAAACCAGCGTTTGATATGTCTTAATCTCAGAAACGGTGAAACAGCATGGACCAGTCAGCCCTTCGGAAAGTACTGGAGCTTGATTACTGACGGGAAACGCATTTTAGGTTTAGATCAAAAAGGTATTCTTTACCTTATCAACGGAACGCCCGAGGCCCTTGAGATTCTTTCAAAGAAGAAAGTGAGTAATACCGAAACCTGGGCTCACTTAGCCATTAACAATGGGCAGATGTATATCCGTTCTTTAGATAAGTTGATTTGCTACACACTCAAGACAAAGAATAATTCCTCTAAAAAGGGTACTCCGGTATCTTCTTTATCCGGTTCAGAGTAGTCATCAGACCTTTCTTAGCAGTCATCTCAGCATGTTGTGAATGTTGCTAGTGCCACACTATTTTAGAAGCGTCGAATACTGGGCCTTCGACACATGTTCGTTTATAGTCCCATGTTCCATCGCTCTGCAAAACTTTCGTGACACATGTGAAACAAATGCCAATACCACATGCCATTGGCGTTTCCAGAGACACCTGACATGAGACATTCCACCGTTGACTGACACCGGCCACAGCCTCCATCATTGGCTCGGGACCACAACAAACAACGCGTACGCCGTTGTTAGAACCGTAGGCTTCTTTATCTGCTACGAGCACCTGCTCCAGCACTTCGGTGACTAACCCGTGATGCCCTCGTGACCCATCATCAGTACAAAGTCTAAGATTCAATCCTTCCACCGACTGAAACGTATCGACACCTGCCAGCAGACTTTCATTCCGAGCTCCATAACACAATGTCACCTCTTCTGCCTGAGGGCAATCACGACCGTAGTTAGTAAGCCCCAGATACTCGCGCGCCAACGTGACAAACGGAGTTTGGCCGATTCCGCCGGCAACCATAATCAGGTGCCGTGTTTGCTGAGGAAGAAAACCATTTCCCAACGGCCCCCAAACATCAAGTTCTTGACCGGCTGGCAACTCGACTAATCGTGTCGTCAAGTTACCTTTGACTAAGTATACAGCGTCCAGATCTGTGGGAACTCCTTGCTGATCCACCGTAATATCAAAAACTGCTAAAGGCCTGCCTATCAGAGGATCATCACGATCAGTAATCTTGAGCATGATAAACTGGCCCGGCTTACATTTAGAGGCCATGGCGGGGCAACGAAATCTAATACGCCAGGTGTCCTGTGCGACTTCTTCGTTCTCAATAACTTCAGCAGTGTAATGAACGGAATCATCTGCATAATAATCAGCATGCAGCGGGTTATCACATTGCTCGGTAGACATCAACGACGTTTCCTTACGTTTCGTTTCTTAGCCGGTCTACGTTTGCCGCTGGCACCACTTGAACTCGAAGATTTCTTCTTGGAGTTACGAGCTGCACCACGAGCCGACTTACGTGTCGTGCCGGAAGCCGTGGAACGACCACCTTCAGCTTGCCGACGACCTCCCCGACGAGTCTTTTTTACGACTTTTTGTTTAGTATTTCCAGTAGAGTTCTTTCTTTTTGTGAACTTACGGCGTGTCGAAGCAGAAGATGGCTTACTGGTAAGGAGCTTAAGAGCTTTCACTTCAGCAATAGTTAGCTCACGGTACGCACCTTCAGGTAATTCACCTAGACGAATCGGACCAATCGCAATCCGCTTCAATTGTAGTACTTTATGTCCCACTCGAGCCAAAACACGACGAATCTCACGGTTTTTACCTTCAGCAAGTACCATTTCCAGTTCGGTGGTTTGCTTGTGACGTTTTTTAACCCGAATCGATTCAACATTTGCCTTTCCATCGGAAAGATATACGCCCTGACGAACTTCAGCGAGTTTTTCAGCCTTAATATTTCCGGCCACTCGTACCGTATAGATCTTACTAACCTGATAACTTGGATGGGCAATCTTGTTAGCCATATCACCATCGTTGGTTACGATGATCAATCCCTCACTACTACGATCGAGACGGCCAATCGTAAACAGATGACTGGAATCTCCAATTAAATCGACCACCCGGATTCGTCCCTCCGGATCGCTATTAGTCGAAAGCACCCCCTGAGGCTTGTTCAATACGTAATAACGCAATGTCGGGCGTTCGATCTTATCACCATCAACTCGAACTTCCTGACTTTCAGGATTAACCTTAACTCCGAGCTCGGTCACTAACTTGCGATCAACCTCAACACGGCCATCCTTAATAAGCTCTTCGCAATGTCTGCGACTACCGTATCCTGCTGCTGCCAAGACTTTCTGCAAACGTACGCTTTCACCATCACCTGCCCGGCTTGAAGTTCGAGCAGGACGCTGATCATAGCGACGAGAACGTTTTCGAGAAGACTCTTTGGACATCGTTTCTATCTATAAGGCAGGTGTCAAACTCTACCGTCATGAAGTAGGAATATGCTATCTGACAGCCTCTAATTCCTTATGACAGAAGAGTTTATACCGGGTCGTAGCTTTCCGTGTATGGGTTCTTATTGCGAGGCATAAATTTACACAACAGTATCCCCAGAAAATACAAAACCGTTAAAGGGCCACCCAACAAAAGCATACTTAACGGATCAGCCGGTGTTAGAAACATGGCAATGATAAAAATCACTAAAATCGCCACTCGCCATTTCGCAAGGTACGCTTTCGTCGTGAATATCCCGATTCTTTGAAGCATCAGCATGACCAAGGGTAGTTGAAACGCAATTCCAAAACCGATCGGTAAAAACATTACGAAACCTAACCACTCACTAATACGAGGGTCGGGATCAATAGCCATCATTCGGTTATAGCTAAACAAGAAGTCCAAAACAGGTTCCATCACGACAAAGAAGGCCATGGCTGCCCCGCCGAAAAATAACGCCAGGCAGAACGGCAAATACATGTAAACGTACTTACGTTCATGAGGATATAAACCTGCAGCGACAAAGGACCATAACTGAAAGAAGATCCAGGGACTCCCAATCACGAATCCCGCGATAAATGCTGCTTTAAGCCAGATCATAAACCCTTCGTGGGCATTGAGTGTCTGAACTCGAATATCTTTCTTTTCCCAGACCGGCAGAGTGATCGTTGCCGGGCGCGCGGAACGAAGATAATCGGGAAAGGCACTGGAAAGCGCAAACTTATTAACCCGACGCTGTCGATCCTGAATAGTTGTTCCCTCAATCGGTGTTTCGATGGCTTTGGTGAAGGTTTCAAAAACCTTGTCTACATTAATTTTATTTTCCTCGCCAATGGTATCGAGTTGTGACCACCAGGTCTCTGGTCCTTCGATGGATTTTTTGACAAGCTCACGAATATGTTTGTCCTTGTAAAGACTTACCTCATCAGCCCAGTGATTGAGAACTCCAACTGCATCCACAACCGTTGCTTCCCCGGAGTTAGTGAGACCGTCAAAAACAGAACGCTGAGTTTCATCAAGTAGCCCGTACAGGAAGACAGCCCATGGCTGCTGACTATCCAGATTGGTTTTAACGTGCTCTAAAAACTTCCGATGCTTAGATTGTTTGTCCGACTCTAACGCCGAGTCATCTGCTTCCAGAATAAAGTCCTCCGGAACGAATGAGTACGGCGCGAAATCCAAAGTACCGAGTTGGCTTGGAACTGCCGCTTTGAGTCGCATTAGAAGCTGATCGAGTTCCACTTCGATATCATTAGAAACATAGTCTTCATTGGTAATTAGCCCGGCAAGTTCAGCCTGAGCTATATCGTCATCCTGGATGCGATCAAGAGCCTGATTGCGATAGTACGATCGTAGTGAAACTTTCAGAGGAACCTGAATCTGCTGAACCACCTCGTCCGCATAAAACAGCCCAAATCCAACTCCGATTACCAATCCAATCGCTGCTCGAAATAAACACTGGCGTAACTCTTCAAGATGCTCACCAAAGGTCATGGTGGAATCTGCAAAAAGATCTTCTTTAGGATTCTTAGCCATAACTTGGAATCAGGGAGAGGGGTTCAAATCAATCGTCGCGAATTACACCGACCTGTCGGTGAATCAAGTGAAAATATGAAGACGGCCGGATCAGAACTTCACAGTTGTGAAAAGGCCCAAATTACGGAAGGAAGCTGCCGCACCAGCAAAAACAAACCCTCTGTAGAGTCTGTCAGTTTGTACTTTCATATTAGCATGAGGCCGGCAAATAAACTAGAAGCCTAACCGACAGAAGATTAGTGTTTGAGGAGATATTCAATGCAAACAATGGTGTATCGTTAATTTAGTCTGGTTATTATAATCGGCCCTCCTCGATCGATAATCAGAGCTCAAGAAAACTGAATATTTCGGACCAACAAAATGCAACGTTGGCATTTCAACAAGATGTTTTCACTGCTACTGCTAAGCAGCCTGGGAAGTATCGGCTGTCAGCATTTGCAGGAACAAATTACAAAACCTCGGGGAGCAATCCGGCAGCAACAGTATCGGGCCGCTCTGTTTGACCCATATTCTGTCACCGAAGTGGGAACAGATCTTGGAGGCATGCGTCCTCCGGAATTTGATCGTCCGCTACCCGAACCTGTGCGGGACAAGTACTTAGGCCAGATGATACGCAAACAACAGCCTTAGATCGCGTCTGAGCCGCGTTCTCCCGTTCTGATACGAACGCAATCATCCATCGGTAATACAAATATCTTCCCATCACCAATGGTTCCCGTGTCGCCTGTACGACCGGCCTTGAGAATGGCTTGGATCGTTGGCTCAACAAATTCATCATTGACCGCAATCTGCAATTGAGTCTTGCGTAAGAGATTAACGGTAAGTTCTCGGCCACGATACATTTCAGTCTGCCCTTTTTGACGACCGAAACCCTGACAGTCCATCACAGTCAATCGTGAAACTTCGACTTCCGTCAAAGCTGCTTTCACATCTTCCAGACGACTCGGTTGAATAATAGCAATGATTAATTTCATAGTCTCAGTCTATAAATGGCAAACCCTTGTTCAAAGGTATTGTAATAGTCTTTAGTCGATAAAAAAAGGAGCCCGTATTCTGGTTAGGAAAACGGACTCCTTTGATTTTTGAAGCATAAGAATATTACCCCGGCTCTGGATAAGCAAGGCGGTTACTTATCCAGAACCATATGGGGTATCCTCTCGGATCGAGAACAATCCGTAACCTGGTAGAACTCAAGATGAGCCAATTTGTCCCTGCTGGCGGTTAAACACAACTACTCGTGTTTCGAATCACCCCAAGTCCTACCAGGTCATGCTTCTGTTTAGGCCAGCGAATCGCCGTAAGCACGCATTCCGTGCTCAGACAAATCAAGGCCCATTTCTTCTTCTTCTCGTGACACCCGTAAGATGCCAGCTGTTTTGAGAACCATGAACAATGCGTACATCGTCACAAAGGCCCAAAGGCAGATAATGACGGTGGAGTAAAGCTGTACAAAGATATATCCACCACGTGTCAGAACTTCTCCGCCAACTTCAGGCAGCGAGGTCCCAAACACACCAGTTGCAATACCACCCCAGATACCGCAGAACCCATGAACGGGCCAGGCACCAACAGGATCATCAATCTTGAGTTTGTCGAGCAGCACAATACCCACGACAACCAAAATTCCACCAATCGCACCAATGATGATTGCATTGGTATACGAGACCTGATCGCAATTTGCCGTAATTGAAACCAAACCAGCCAGTACACCATTTAACGCCATCGTCACATCCGGTTTGCCGAATGCCATCCATGCAATCAGCATCGCCGTGACAGCCCCTGCTGCTGCGGCAAGAGTCGTAGTTAAAGCGATATAAGTCGTCGCTTCTGCATTTGAAATACCACCGTAAGTCAACTGGCTTCCCGGATTAAATCCATACCAACCTACCCATAGCAGGAATACACCAATTGCGGCAAAGGTTATGTTATGCCCCGGAAGCGGCGTAGATTTTCCATCGGTAAATCGACCCAGCCGAGGTCCAAGAACGATCGCTCCTGCAAGCCCTGCAAAACCGCCTACTGCGTGAACCACGACCGAGCCTGCGAAATCAGCAAACCCTGCTTGAGCAAGAAATCCACCACCCCATTTCCAGGCACCACTGATTGGATAAATCAATCCAGTCAATACGGCACTGAAAATCAGGTATGCACTGAATTTCATTCGACCGGCAACAGCACCCGATACGATGGTGGCAGCAGTAGCAGCAAACGCCACCTGAAACAGGAAATCAACAGAATTGCTAAAACCATATTCCAGATCTTGAGCATCTGCAGCAACCCCGGGGCCGGCGTATGCAAAGTAATCCACTTCGCCAGGGTACATAATACCCCAGCCGATAAAGTAATAAAGTAAGACACCTACAGACAGGTCCATCACATTCTTAAATAGAATGTTCACTGTATTCTTTTTTGCGTTTAGACCGACTTCAAGAAGTGCAAATCCTGGTTGCATCAGTATCACTAATACCGCACAGATCATCATGAACAGCGTATTAGTTACGTAATCTGATTCAGCCTTCTCGTAATAAGCCGCTTCCTCAACCTCGGCTTGCGCCACTAAGTCATCTACTTCTTCAGTTTCTTCGGCATCATCAAGAACGGATTCTTGCTCAACCGACACTTCTTCTGCAGTCCCTTCCTCCTGAAAGGCCTGCACGGCAGGTGCAAATAGGCTTGTACCAACCATAAGAGCTAGCAAACAGAACATCTTGCTCAGCCAGCTCTGATCTCGCGTCAGAGATATCATTTTAAAAACTCCCGATTCCAATGGATTTATCACCTGGCCAATAATGCCTCAACCAACGTGACCTTCAAACCTGAGTCGGTTTATCAGGTATTTGGCTCCGTCGAGCCGCCTTCCGTGGATACCTGAAACCACAACTGCCCAAAAAAAGAGCAGCTAATACTCGGGGGGATAATTATGCAATGATTGTGCCAAAATTCATTTTTGAGCTAATTTCCAAACTCAAAATCAGCATGCATAATCGGCTAAAACCTAATATCTAAGCGTTAAAAACCATTTCAGAAAAATGGAGCTAATTATTTACAAAAAGATTTTTGATAACCGGCTGTCCAATAAATGGGCAGGTTGCATAGATTGCCGGCATATGCTTCTCACAGCTAATAGGCGATCAAAAGAGTCTTGATCGTGAGACTCAAGGACGACTTAGAATTCGACAATAGCGTCAATTCCGAAAGTAGTTTCTGAATATTCTTGAGCTGGAATCCAATCGGAGCGGACTTCAGGTCTCAGCAAAAATAATCCCTTACCAGGTCTCCAATTGGCTCCAACAGTAAAAGAGTTCTTTGAGACGGAATTATCCCGCCACCATTCAAATCTGGTACCAAGACTGAAACAGTCATTGATAGTATAAATCAGGTAATTGTTAAGTCCGATATCATCACCCGGATCTGAAACACTACTTGTGTTTACATAATCACTTTGTAAAACATAAGCCAAGTTTTCAGTCAGCGCTAGGTCAACCACGATACTGTGTGAATACCCTTCTCCACGCCAGCCAAGGTCACCAAATGTACTCATATAAGTCAAAGCGATATCTTCAGTAATATTTTTCGCTATTCCGATGATTCCGTTGTTCCCTTTTTCGGACTGGGCAAAGCCGGAATCCCAGCCAAGCGACCAGCCGAGGTAAACAGTAGAGGCACTTTCGGTCGTAAATTCAGTTAATACGCCAGTGTGTGTAAACGGCTCACTGTTGTACATTGTCTGCGCGTGACTGTAAAAGAAATTATTCGGTGCAGTAACCGTTTCATAGCCTACGGGTGTGAAAAAGTGACCAACTTTGTAGTTAAACTTTCCCAGCGAGCCATGCAAATATAATTGTGGCATGGCCCAGCCATTTTTGCCATCTTCCCAGTTATTTTGATAATCCCAGACACCGGAAGGATTCCCAAAAGCCTGAGTATCAGGACCATCCACTCCATAAACCAAATCAGCCCGATAACCCAACGATGCCTGCTGACTATCATCAATAACATCGTCACTTTCGATCGTCATCCATAACTGATGTAAATTCACTCCATGAGCATGCTTATTGAATAGTCCGTTATTTTGGTCATGAAAGCCAATCGAGGTCCATCCTGAGAAACGAGGTTGCAAACTCCATGAACTCTTTTCGCGATTTTGCAACCGATAAAGAAGCCCAAAACGCTCTCCCAAAATCTCGCGTTCACCGACAATTTCTGTTTCAGAATCAACTTCAGCTTCATCCGTTTCATCAATTTTGAACGTTATACTTCGTAACCAGTCAGGCTGTATCAGGGCATCAGTATCTCCTAAATCTACGGCCGTAAGCGGCTTCAAACCAACAAACAACCAGACAGTTAATAACAGAAATAGTGAGGCTAAGATTTTTTGGTACATCGGACAAAATATCCATAAAAAAGCGACCGCGATACTCGGTCTACCAAATCGTCCGGTAACCTAATCCTGTCCAGTCTTTTTGGGATTTTTATTGACCGTCATTCCTAATAAAATTTTCTCGCTCCAAACTGCAATATAGCCGCAACAGGAAAGCGAATTCCGGCGCACAAAAAAACCACCGGTTCTTGCAAACCGGTGGTTTTTTAGTTGTGAGATTATCTTATAGCTTAGTAGCTTAAGATAGCGTCAACACCGAAAATTGTTTCCGTGTTATCGGTCTGATCATCCCAGTCGATTCGAACTTCTGGACGAACAACTAGGTCGAAGCTGGACTGTGGACGCCAGTTAACACCTGTTGTAAAGGAGTACTCACTATCCTGTCCAGGAGAAGAACCGTCTCTCCACCATTCCAGTCTAGCACCTAAAGCAACATCATCTGAAACTGTGTAGAACACGTACTGGTTCACACCGATTTGGTAACGTTGATTTGTGTCCACGTAATCCGACTGAAAGACATATGACATGCGTTCACCAAGAGTGATATCCATCACAATACTGTGACTATATCCATTCTCGGTTTCAGAAATGTCACCGAAAGTCGTTACGTAATTCAAACCGATGTTATCGCCAATAGATTTTCCTAAAGCGAGAATACCGTTGGAACCATTGGAATCAAAACCTGTATCCCAACCAGCAGTCCATCCGATAGTCAGATCCATACCAGATTCAGTTGTTTTACTAGCCAGAACACCAGTGTGCGTAAAGGGCTCACTATTGTTCATAGTCTTAGCATGGCTATAGAAGAAGTTGCCATTAGCTTGAACAACTTCGTAACCAACTAAAGTATAAAACTTACCAAGCGTAATATCCCAGTCACCTAAATGACCAGTTAAGTACAACTGTGGCATTGCCCAGTCATCATCTTCAGTATCCCAATCGCCAGCCTGGCCGAAATTAGGGTTACTAAAAGCAGCGGTTTCTTCCGCATGACGACCATAAACAAGGTCAAAGTGATATCCAAGTCCGAATCCTTCAGCGTCAGAATCGGATGCTTTATCGAAAGCAAACCAAAGCTGTTCTACGCCAACAGACTTAGGGTCAGTGTTGAACAAGCCGGTGCTACCATCGTGGTAACCAACTTGAGTCCAACCAGAAATTTCAAGGCCTTCGCCGTCACGTTTGAAGAGGCTCCAAGTACCATCATCAGATGGTGAGTCAGCAGCATCCTGCAAAGTGTAAGCGATAGGCTCCAATACGGGCTGTTGCAATTCGTCAGCGGAAACGCTGCCTGTCATAACAGCGAATGCAAAAGCTCCCAGTAGAGCAAACTTACTGAGTTTCATTTCCCAATCTCCTCCATAAAACTTTTTCTCAGGAAACATTTGGCCCGCCTCACATGTTCAGAGAACACATAATAGCCCTAAATTTCCCACAACTATTGCCTGATATCCATCCTGGAAATTAAACAGGCAAAATGTACTTTTTGCTACACAATCACTTTGTCGGTGCATCAGAGAAGATTAATTAAGTCGAATTACTGAACTTTGATACTGAAATGCGAATTATTACGTTTATTAAGTAAAACTTTACCGATTATCTTGTTTCATGCAGTCCTTGGATGTAAACATGGGTAATTCAGGTGGATTTTGCGGCCAATATATAGTTTCAGATAAGTAAAATTATTGGTCATTAAAGAAAATGGAGTCGCCTGCAAAATCAACTACCAGCCCTACCTGTCTTTGACTGTTCGTCGATAGTGATATACTGAGATTCACCAGATTTATTAAACTCATTGATCGATCAATCCCTCTCTCTTAAACCGAGCAGTACTCCGAATGGCATTCTTCAAGAGATCGAAGCAGGAAGATCGTCAGCCAAACCCCACCGAACCGGAAGCAACTGCCGCCGCTATCGGTGAATCCGAAGCCCGGGCTGATAAATCCAGCGACAACGATTCACTCTGGGTTCGAGTCCGGCAGGGACTTAAGAAAACTCGGGATGTTCTGCGAACGGACATTCGGGATATCTTTAAATCGGAGGGGCAACTCGTTGATAATGAATTTCTCAGTCGACTCTTCGCGACTCTTGTTAAAACCGACATGGGTGCCAAACCCGCCGCGGAGATCCGAGACAACATCGAAAATAAATTCTCCGGAAGAGTCATCGAATTTGAACAGGCACTTGACGAGATTCGCAATCATCTCAAAACCATTCTCGCTCAACCACCACAGCCTGTTCGTTATGCCAAGTCAGGACCAACGGTAATTCTGGTTGTGGGTGTAAACGGGTCAGGCAAAACAACATCCATCGCCAAACTCACGAACTATTTCCAGAACCATGGTAAAAAAGTGGTTCTTGGTGCGGCCGACACATTCCGTGCAGCGGCGGTAGATCAACTCATTATTTGGTCCGAACGGCTGGGGGCCGAAATCGTAACCGGGGAAGCGAATACAGATCCGGCTAGTGTTGCTCACCGTACTGTCGCCACCGCGATTGACCATAAGGCAGACATTTGCATTGTGGATACAGCCGGTCGATTACAGACGCAGACTAACCTGATGAAACAGCTCGAGAAAATTTTCCGAGTTATGAGCAAGCAGATTCCGGAAGCACCGCATGAAGTCTTTCTTGTACTCGATGCCACAGCCGGTCAAAACGGCATAAGTCAGGCAAAAGGTTTTTCTGAAGCGGCCAACTGTACCGGAATCATTCTCAGCAAGCTTGACGGAACGGCTAAAGGAGGAGTCATTCTTCCAATCCGACAGGAATTTGAAATCCCTGTGCTGTTTGTCGGTCAGGGCGAGCAGGCCGAAGATTTGGCTCGGTTCGATGCAGATGCTTTTGTAAGCGGATTAATCGAAGAAGAAGTCAGTTAGTCCTTGCTATCCGCTCCACCAAAAATGTGGTCGAGTACGCCATTAACAAATCTTGGTGAGTCTTCGGTGCCAAATCTTTTCGCCAATTCGACTGCTTCGTGAATGACGACCGGGCCAGGTGTGTCGGTTTGCGTTAACTCGTAGACACCCAATCGCAGGATATTGCGATCGGTTGGCGCCATTCTCGATAACGTCCAGTTTTCAGAACTCTCTTCCAAAATCGAATCTACTAAAGACCGGGATTGTCGCAAATCATCAATCATTACACGGGTAAATTCCGCCAGACCTGCCGAGGTACCCTGCAGGCGTTCAGTTACAAACTGATCAGCCCGATCCGGATCACCATCAGGATTTAAGTCATCTTCAAAGAGAACCTGAACAATAATTTCCCTGGCTAAGCTACGACCACTCAGCGGTTCGTTATCTTCATCATGTTCAAACATCATTTTATTCCCTCTTGGAAGGTACTCGATCAGCCGATTCCGGTTAGCCGTTGTTCGCCTGACTTATCTGTCGCATCACGCTCAATGTCTCCAGTACAGCCGTTGCTGTCTCTTCACCTTTATTGCCAACTGTACCGCCAGCACGATTGATAGCCTGCTCCATCGATTGACACGTCAACAATCCAAAGCCAATCGGAAGATTGTATTCTAAGCTGAGGCTTCCCAAACTATTGCTTACCTGCGTGTTTATATACAAGTCATGCGTTGTTTCACCTTTAATGACAGCCCCCAAACAGATAACTGCTGTAAACTTGCCGGACTCAGCAAATTGCTTGGCCACAATCGGCAATTCCCAGGCACCGGGGACCCAGGCTACCTGAATCTTATCTTCACTGATACCGGCACCGAGCAGGGTTTGCAGAGCTCCCTCCTGCAACTTACCGGTAATATTTTTGTGGTACCGTGAAACAACAATGGCATATTTACCATCAACATTGTCTTTTTGACTTTCAAAAGCCTGTGGCATTTCACCACTCCTTTAATTAGCTGAGTTTCAATTAGCTACTGCTATTCCTCAACATCTTCAATATTAATACTCATTAGAAATTCTGCATTGGAAGTCGACTTAGCGACTTTGCCTACCAGCCGTTGCATAGCTTCCGACGGATCCAGATTTGCCAGCACTCGTCTTGTAAGTGAAATTCTATGGTACTCTTCGGGGTCGAGTAGAATTTCCTCTCTTCGCGTTCCACTGGCACCAATATCAATTGTTGGAAAGATTCGTTTCTCCATGATCTTGCGACTGAGCACGATTTCCAAATTGCCTGTGCCTTTAAACTCTTCAAAGATCACGTCGTCCATCCGACTGCCGGTATCAATCAGAGCCGTCGCCAAAATCGTTAAAGACCCACCTTCTTCAATGCTGCGGGCCGAGCCAAAGAATCGCTTTGGATAATGCAGTGCATTAGCGTCAATCCCACCGGTAAGCACTTTACCGGAAGCCGGACACTCAGAATTCCAGGCTCTTGCCAGACGAGTAATCGAATCGAGAAAGATAATGACATCCCGACCACACTCGACCATCCGTTTAGCTTTTTCAATCACCATTTCGGAAACCTGGACATGACGCGAGGCAGGTTCGTCAAACGTCGAACTAATAACCTCACAGTTCTCGCTGCTGACTTCACGTTCCATATCAGTCACTTCCTCAGGCCGTTCATCAATCAACAACATGATGACATAGGTCTGTGGATAGTTTTTAAGTACTGCCCGCGCCATTTGCTGTAGTAATACCGTCTTTCCTGCCCGTGGTGGACTTACGATCAGGCCACGTTGTCCAAAACCAATCGGCGTTACCATATCGACCACTCGTGTTGAATGTTCTTGAGGATCATTTTCAAGCATAATTCGCTGTGACGGATGCAGCGGCGTTAAATCATCAAAATGCACGCGATTGACGTTAGCGGACGGATCCTGATTGTTCACTGATTCGACACGCAACAATGCAAAATATCGTTCGTTCTCTTTGGGTGGTCTGATCTGCCCGGCTACCGTTACTCCCGTCTGGAGATTAAATCGTCGAATCTGACTTGGTGACACATAGATGTCATCCGGGCATGATAAATAGTGATAGTCTGGACTCCGCAAAAAACCAAAACCATCAGGTAGGATTTCGAGCGTGCCTGCTCCAAACATTAAGCCGCTGGTTTTGACCAAGCGTTTAAGAATCAGGAAAATTAGTTCCTGACGTTTCAGTCCCGTGGCATCCTCAATTCCCACTCTTTCGGCTTCGAACAATAACTCAGGCATACTCATTTTCTGGAGTTGACCTAAGTCGGTTTGATCCTCCGGAGAATCGACGATTTGCTCACTCAACTTCTCGCCGCGTTCCAGTTCGCGAGTTATTTTCTCTGCTAAAGATAACGGTTCATGAGTTCCCTGACGGTTGATGAATTCCCCATCTTTATCTTTGAAATCACACTCGAGTGAACCCTCATTCCGAGCCGACATCTTCTCGCGAATCAACGCACGGTTTAACGGTCCCCGACGCTCAATACTATTGCCGGATGGAGCAGACGTTTGGTCCTGAGACGGACGATCAGTGTCAGAATGCTGACCACTCATGCTTACACTCTCTCCCCTACCAACAAAGACAATGCCTGCCACACTTTTTCAATTTCTTTGACCGTTCGCTGTGAATCACCATTATTATCAATGACAAAGCTTGCCTGACTCCGTTTTCGTTGAATGCTCCACTGTGTAGCTTCACGAGCACGAAACTGATCTTCAGACCAACCTCGCTGTTGGCAACGCTGCAGCCTTAGATCCTCAACCGCATCCACAAATATGATTTGACTACATACCGATTGCCATCCTGTCTCTAACAATAACGCCGCGTCGACAATGACAATCTCGGATTCAGTCCGAGCAATAAACAACTCTAATTCCCGCTTAATGAACGGATGCGACAAAGACTGTAGAAAGTCACGATCTTTTTGGCCTTGAATGTTTTGAGTAAAAATCAATGCCGCAACTTTGGAGCGATCAATTTCAGCATCACCGTCCAGTATTTCCCGCCCCCACTGATCAATCAGACGTGCTTTCACGTCTGATCGTTTCAATACTCGATGCCCTGCCCGATCAGCATCAAACACCGCAGCACCCAACAAATGGAATTGCTCGGCAATATAACTCTTGCCACTGCCAATTCCACCGCTAATACCACAGATAATCGTCTGCTTTGTCATAGTTAAAAGGGGCATCGTCAAGCGAGTTTTATACTCGGACTATTCACATTCGCGCAGTAACCTACCAACGTGGATAGGACCCGGGCAAAGGAAAAGCCGCTCCAGTATCAAACAGGAAAGGATAAATAACAGGTAGGATAAATCATCAATCGCGATAAACGGGGATGTTTAGGCTATTGATGTAAGAAAAGATAATAAGGTGAGCCTCAAATAAAGACGATTTATCCCTAATCTGAGGTATGAGTTTATTATATGCACAGATTCAGAAACTATCCAATTACCGATTTTAGGCTATTTCAAAATTTATTTACACTCAGCCCAGGTTGATCCGACATTGATATCGACCTTAAGAGGAACTGAGAGATCAGCCGCTCCGGACATTTCCTCTCGAACCATCTGTTCTAATTTTTGAAGCTCATTTTCAGGGACTTCAAATACCAATTCATCATGGATTTGAAGCAGTAAACGAGCTTCAAATCCTTCGTGTTCAAGTCTATCTAGCACTTCGATCATCGCAATCTTGATGATATCTGCCGCTGACCCCTGAATCACAGTATTAATAGCGATACGTTCAGATAAGTTGCGTTGGCGTTTGTCTTTTAGCGTATCCGGATTTCGAACATCACTTACAGGGCGTCTGCGTCCCAGAATTGTTCCAACCGACCTTTGCTGATGGGCTAAAGCCAGCGTTTCGAGCATAAACTTCTCAACGCCTGGATACTGAGCAAAATAAGCATCAATGAAATCGGCAGCCTCGCCTTTAGAGATACCCAGACTCTTTGCTAAACCAAATGCTGACTGACCATAAATCACACCAAAGTTAACTGCCTTAGCACTGCTCCGCATCTCACTGGTTACGTCTTTCAAAGCAACGCCATAAACTTCAGCAGCCACTTTTGCATGAATATCCTGATCATCAATAAATGCCTGTTGTAACGTATCATCACCACTGAAGTGTGCCAGTACTCTGAGCTCTACCTGAGAGTAATCTGCTGCAAGTAGCTTCCATCCTGGTTTGACAGGGACAAATGCTTCACGAATCTGACGCCCCTCTTCACTACGAATTGGAATATTCTGCAGATTGGGATCGGTACTACTTAATCTGCCGGTTGCTGCAACATCCTGATTAAAAGCGGAGTGTACTCGTGAGGTCGCAACATTTACCAGTTCCGGGAGTGCATCAACATAGGTACTCTTTAGCTTGGCGATCTGGCGGTACTCGAGTACTAGCCCGGGAAGTTTACCAACATCCATCGCTGCCAACTGATTCAACACTTCGGCATCAGTACTGGCTCCGGTCTTGGTCTTCTTAATGATCGGTAATTCCAGATCTTCAAAAAGTACTTTGCTAAGCTGCTTTGGTGAATCAATATTGAACTCGCTACCAGCTTCCTGATAAATCAATTCCCGTAATGACTCGAGTCGTACGGAAAAACGCTCGCTCATCGTTCGCAGCAATTCAGTATCCACGCGAATACCATTGCACTCCATTTCCACCAGGACTTCAATGAGCGGCAGTTCCACATCATGCAGCAGGCTGGTCAACTCTTTATCGTCAATCATCGCCTCCAGCATTCCAACTAATCGTAAAACAACGTCCGCATCCTCGGCAGCATAATGTATGACTTTATCAAGTGGTGCCTGATCAATCGTGATTTGTTTCTTACCCTTACCGCAAAGTTCTTCAAAGGAGACTGGTTTATGATTCAGGTACTTCGCCGACAAAGTATCCAACTTGTGGTTTCTTACTCCCGGTTCCAGCAAATAATGAGCGACAAGCGTATCAAAATAGAGTCCCTGCATACGAATTCCATGCTGTCGCAATACCACCATGTCAAATTTTAGATTCTGTCCAACCTTCTTTATATGCGGATCTTCAAGTACCACTCGCATCGCTGCACAGACTTCATCTGCATCAAGCTGTAAATCTCCTTCAGGGCTTTTTACCGGAACGTAGTATGCTTTGCCTTCTTCCCAGGCAAACGAATAACCCACTAACTCAGTTTCACTCGCCCGTAGGCTTGTCGTCTCCGTATCGATACTTAACAAATCTTCTTTCGTGATGTTGCCCAGAATCTCCTTTAACTGATCAACAGACTCTACAAGTTTATAATCGCATTGCCAAACAACTGGAGCCGTTTCAACGTCCGCGCTAAGCAAGCGTTCCTTCAATCGGCGAAAGCCGAATTCATCACAGAGCTCTGCAACAGCAGTCTGATCGATACCGCTGAGTTGTGCCGCCTTCCAGTCAATCTCCATATCAATATGGCGATCCAATTCCACCAGACGCCGGCTGAGCATCGCGTCTTCCCGGCCATTGACCAGATTTTCACGCCGATTCTTTGCCTTCACGGTATGGGCATTTTCCAGAACCCCTTCCAAATCTCCGAATTCAGCGAGCAATGCAGTTGCTGTCTTCGGACCAATCTGCTGAACGCCAGGGACATTATCAACGCTGTCACCGACCAGAGACTGAAAGTCAACGACCTGGCCGGGCCGTATACCCCAGGTTTCCATCAAGTCACTCGCATCAAACACACTATCTTTGCGAATGTTGTACATTTTTACATTGTCACTAATCAGTTGACGACAATCTTTATCACTAGTAACCAAAAATACTTTGCCACCGGCCTGATCGATTTGATGGGCAACGGTCGCCATCACATCATCCGCCTCGTAATTAGGAACTTCCAATCGAACAATGGCCATCGCATCGAGCATACGTTTTATATTGGGGATCTGATTCCTCAAATCGTCCGGCATCGGATCCCGATTCGCTTTGTAGGCGGGATATAATTCATGTCGAAATACTTTACCTGCTGGATCAAAAACGGCCAGAACATGCGTCGGACTCTTACTTTCGATCAACTCTACAATATCACGAGCATATCCATGAATTGCACCAACCGGCTGTCCACTCGGACCACTCATTGGCGGTAATGCAAAAAACAGCTGGTAGATCAAAGCGTAGGAATCAATCACATACACAACAGACTCATCGAGAGGGATTGTCTTAAACTCAGTCACCGTTGATTCAGTTCCTGACTTATCATCCTTCTCTGATGCTGCTTTGGCGGATGCGGGCTGACCCGGCCCATTTGAAGAGGGAGTTAATAAAGTGTCCGCTTCATCAACTTTATGACTAAATAATTCCTGTTGTCGCTCTTTAGAACCCATAACTTCCCTGTTTTGTACTCGCTTCTATATATGGTGGGGGGGATGTAATAAGTAGTAGGAGAAGTATTGGTTCAACGCACCTGATGATAGTTTCTAAGACGCATCATAAATTCTCTCTGTGCCAAATCCACCTGATTGTAACGCATTCTCAATCGATTCGAGATTGGGTTAGACTAATTCGCTAGCCAATATCAGCACTAACTCACAGCCAAAACAATATCCGCTATCATACTTCGTGGTCGGATAGATCTGAAACTATCAGCGATAAGCAAGACCAATGTTAATCTATAACGAATATGCTAATTAACTAACATTTTAGGGCTGAGCATACAGTTTGGGCTAACTTCTGTTAGAAAGACGATACAAAATGAAGTAGTATTGTTGTAACTATAGATGAACCTACGTTCCTTTTTCTTTCATCAATTCAGTTAATTTAAACCGGCAAACGTGGCCTTTTTAAGTTAACGCGGAGCTTACTAGCACGATGGCCAAACGAAGAAAACAATCAAATCGCGAAGGCACCACCCTCACTGTTGCATTTATCCTGTCCGTTATGACTTCGATTGGTGCATTCATTTGGATTGCTATACTCTTTCAAAACGTTGAATCTGCTGAAAAACAAGTTAACGTTGAGTTAGCAAATGCCAAAGACAGTGCCAAAATTGCTGCCAATAGAGAATATGTAGAACGTACTTTACGACCAATGCTAGGTGTTGGAACACAAGAAGAACTTGACGAATTTGTCAGCAGTACTGAATATGAACTCGATAAAGGTAAAGGAGTCGTTGCTGATATTGTGCAGGAATTCACAAGATTCCAGGCATCCTATCCTGCTTATGTCCAAGATGGCCAGCCAATTAACTATCCCACGGTTGCTAAAGCTCTTAGCGATAGAAATCAGGTTCTGCTCAACGATAAAAAACAGTTACAGGCACAAGTCGAAGCACTCAACAAACAAATGGTTGCTTTGCGAGACACGCAACGAACCGACACAGCGACTCAGTTCACCGATAGTCAATCAAAGATTAACACAGCGGTGGAAGAACTGGCCGCATTCCGAGCTGACCGACAAGCGGCCTCGGCTGGAATCGATAAAGCAAAACAAGAGCACACAGAAGCTTTGGCTGCTAAAGATCAGGAAATTGCAAACCGAAACAACCAAATCGCCGACGCTCAGAAAAGACTCGATGATCAGGCCGAAAGCAATTTAGTGACCCAGTTAAAAGCTCGGCCTAAAAGTGAACGATTCGAAATCCCTGACGGCAAGGTTACCTCAATCAACGAAGCATCCGGAACAGTCTGGATCAACATCGGTAGCAGCGACGACCTGAAGCCACTGACGACGTTCAGTGTCTACCCCGCAACTCAGCTAGGTGTAATGCGGGGTCCTGAAGATATCAAAGGACGTATCGAAGTTCTCAAAATCATCGATGGTGACTTTGCTGAGTGCCGTATCGTTGAAGACAGCATTAACGATCCTATACTGATTGGCGACCAGATCTATTCGCCCTTGTGGCAACGTGGTATCAGTGTGCACTTCGCACTGATCGGTTACTTTGACATTGATGGTGATGGCAAGAGTGATCGTGACCGGATAAAGAACATCATTCTTTCTGCCGGTGGTGTCATCGATGCCGAACTATCGATCGACAACACTCAGGAAGTCGATGCGGCTAACCTGATTCGCAAAGGTGGAATCACTGTTGATACGCAGTATCTGGTTCGCGGTAAAACCGATACCATTCTGAACATTGATCGTCAGACCTACAATCGTTTTGAAACTCGAGCCAAAGACTACAATGTTGAGTCCATTACGATTAATACACTGCTTAACTACGCAGGATACAAAAATATAAAATCTTCAACCGGTCTGGGATCCGGGTTTGATAATGAGAATCCTGAACCACTCGTAAAGCCGATATTAAAGCCCGAGGATAAACGTAACCAACTACGTTTCCCACCTCGTCGCAGTGAAAACGACGGCGCTTTCTAAGAAACCCTCATCATACCCACTCGGCAACAAAGCCTGTTCCTTAAAAAGGTACGGGCTTTATTTATATCTACACCTTGATTTACATCATATTCAAATAGAAACTAAAGAAAGAATTAAATATGCGTTGTTAGTATCCGAAGTAAAGGTCGTATCCTCATGTCGATACCGTTGAATTCACAACAGGTCCTGGATCGTGAATATCTCGAAATCCGTGGTAAGATTGTCGAACTGGCGGCCTCACTCGATCGTCTTGAACGAGCCGAAGGCTGTGTTAGTGACGACAATCGAATGAAGCTGATTAGTCAAGGACTTCAAATACTACTTGAGCAGGCCGACCAGACTAAAGCCGGACAAATTCAAATGTTGTTTTCACGAGTCTATGAAGATAACTGGCGAAACCAATTCGACATTTAATCTCATTCGCACGCATTTATTAAATTATCTTTAATCCGAAATCTAAAATGTACTACTTCGATCCTCACATCCATATGGTTTCCCGCACCACCGATGACTATGAAACATTAGCAAAGATGGGGTGTGTTGGCATGAGTGAGCCGGCTTTTTGGGCTGGTTTTGACCGAGGCAGTGTTGAGAGTTTCCGCGATTACTTCCGGCAACTTACTGACTTTGAGCCGAAACGAGCGGCCCAGTACGGTATCCAGCATTACACCTGGCTGTGTATCAATGCCAAGGAAGCTGAGAATGTTGAACTATCGCGCGAAGTCATCAAAATGATCCCTGAGTTTCTTGAAAAACCAAATGTTTTGGGAATTGGTGAAATCGGACTCAACAAAAACACCAAAAATGAGGCAACGATTTTCCTCGAGCACATGGAACTGGCAATTGAATATAACCAGCAAATCCTGATTCATACTCCTCATCTGGCAGACAAATATCAGGGAACACGTATGATCCTGGACATGCTGATCGCTGACTCCAGAATTGAACCTTCCAGAGTGCTCGTCGATCATGTGGAAGAACATACAGCTAAACAAGTACTCGATCAGGGATTTTGGGCTGGTATGACACTTTACCCTGTCACCAAATGTACTCCTCAACGAGCTGCCGACATTATTGAGATGTGCGGAGCAGAACGTCTGTTGGTAAATTCTGCCGGTGACTGGGGTCCCAGTAAACCAACGGCTGTACCCGATCTGATTCTAGAAATGCGACGTCGTGGCCATAGCGAAGCGTTAATTCGAAAAGTTGTCTATGACAACCCTATCGAATTCTTCAGCCAGAGTCAGAACTTCTCTTTTACTCATCCCGAGTAGGTCATCGGCGAAGATATCTCTCTTCCCTGAAGTTGACTACTCACTTTCCATCGCATTGGCCTCTATAATCAATGCCTATGGCTTTGATTGAACTACACAACCTGCAGAAGACCTATCGTGTCTATCAAAAGAAAGAAGGCCTGCGCGCGTCAGTTAAAGGTCTGTTCAAACGAACCTATAAAGATGTCCATGCGGTCAAAGGAATTGACCTGCAGGTGGACCAAGGAGAATTTGTCGCATTTCTGGGCCCAAATGGTGCCGGAAAAACGACGACGCTTAAGCTACTATCTGGAGTTATTCATCCGACTGCCGGAACCGCCAGCGTCATGGGGCACACGCCCTGGCAGCGGGAAAACGACTACCGCCGCCGCTTTGCACTGGTGATGGGTCAAAAAAACCAACTCTGGTGGGACTTACCGGCGCAGGAATCATTTCGGCTCCATCAACAAATCTATGGTATTGAAACTCAGCAGTTCAATAACACGCTTGACGAACTGACTGACTTGCTCGGTTTGCGTGAACTACTCAGCCAACCGGTTCGTGAATTGTCTCTTGGCGAACGTATGAAGATGGAGCTTACCGCAGCCTTGCTGCATAGACCCGAAGTTCTTTTTTTAGATGAGCCAACCATCGGGCTGGACGTTATCGCACAACATAACATTCAGCAGTTCCTCAAGTACTATCAGCAAAAACGTGGTATTACAATCCTGCTGACCAGCCACTATATGAAAGACGTGGCGGCATTATGTAAGCGGGTTGTCATTATTGCCGATGGACGCATTCAGTACGACGGCTCACTCTCCGGTATTATTGATGAAACTACCAACCGCAAATTAGTAACACTCCAATTTGCCGACCCGATTACCTTACAACTGCTCAAATCGCTAGAGCGTTTCGGCACTATTGTTCAAGATGAAGCACCTCGAGTTACACTGGAAGTGACTCGTGATGACGTGCCGGCCATGCTGACAGCCATTCTTGATGCCCATGATATTGACGATCTAATCGTGGAAGAACCTCCACTCGAACAAGTCATTGCCGATGTCTTTACGCGGGTTACTAAGTCTTCTCTAGACGCACGAGCTGAAAACGGAGATTGCTAATGGCGACCGTAGCATCTAATCAGCGCGGCACAGGCTCACGCCTCAAAACATGGTGGACCATTTTAAAGATCTCTCTGGAAGAACGGTTTGTCTACCGGGGTGATTTTGCCTTGGGAACATTGATGCGATTCCTTCCAATCATCACACAAGTGTTCCTGTGGTATGCCATTTTCGCTGCCTCCGGGAAGGAAAAAATAGAAGCTTATACGGCTAACGGAGTAGTCGCCTATTACATGCTGACAATGATTAGCCGCGCATTCTCAAGCATGCCGGGCCTCTGCAGTGGCATCGCGTTACAAGTCCGAGACGGGGAGATCAAAAAGTACCTTATCCAGCCGATCGATCTACTTGGTTTTCTGTTGCTGACACGAATTGCACATAAACTCTGCTACTACGTAATCGCGCTGATTCCGTTTACTTTTGTCTTTTTTTTATGTCGTGGTTTTTTTGAAAACGGCTGGCCTGAAGCATCGGTTCTCTGTGCCTACTTCCTGTCACTGATCATGGGATTCTTACTCGGGTTCTTTATGGAGGCCAGTTTGGGATTAGTTTCATTTTGGTTTTTGGAAGTAACATCGCTAGCGTTCGTATATAACCTATTAAATTTTTTCCTGTCGGGACATATGTTCCCGCTCGACCTTTTACCTGACTGGGCTGCTCAATTTATAAATCTATTACCCTTTCAATATTTAGCGTACTACCCGGCGGCAATTTTTCAGGGCACCATTGAACCAAATCAAGTCTGGCAGGGCATGGCTCTGGAAGCCTGTTGGTTAATGGCGTTCATTATGATTGCAAGAATTATGCTCAACCGTGGAATCCACCGTTACAGTGGGTTTGGAGGGTAATGATGACAGGTTACCGACCCTCTTACTTAAATGTCTTCCTGACGTTTGCCCGCAACAGTCTTGTGAGGGACATGTCTTTTCGTGCGAATTTCATACTCCAGTGCATTTCCACAATTTCATGGACCGTGATGAATATCGGGTTCTATTTGATCGTTTTCCAATACACCGATTCGATCGGCAAAGAGACCGGTTGGGGTAGAAATGAGTTCTTTGTATTTCTGGCAACCACCTGGATTATCAATAGCCTGGTTCAAACTTTCTTTATGCCCAACGCCCAACAGTTTAGTGAGCTTATCCGTTCCGGTAATTTGGACTTCGCCTTACTCAAGCCGATCGACACCCAGTTTGTAATCTCCTTTCCGCGCGTCGACTGGGCTGCTTTATCCAATCTATTCGTGGGTTTCACGCTACTTTGCTACAGCCTGTATCAACTCACCACCAAAGCAGAAAATCCGTTAATCATAGATTGGCGATCTATTCTGATGTATCCATTCTATATCGGTTGTGGAACAGTGATTATGTACAGTGTGATGATTACGCTGGCTGCCACGAGTGTTTGGCTCGGACGCAATCAAACGCTCTATAATTTCTGGTTCTACATCACCAACTTTTCCCGATACCCCATGGAAATTTACAAAGTCGGATGGGGAATGGCTTTATGGGTCTTTTTCACATTTATTATTCCTGTTCTGCTGGTCGTCAACATTCCGGCCCGGATTATGGCTCGTCCGTTGAATACCATGAATTCCCAAATGTGGCAGTTGGCAGGATTTGCTATTTTAGCAACGGTTGCTTGCCTAATGATTAGCCGACGAATTTTTGTCCGAGCACTTAAAAGTTACAGGAGTGCCAGTTCATGAATCAGCACCCATCTTCCTGCGAAAGCAATCAGGGTCAGGATACAAGACAATCGGTAGAAACATCGGCAAGTACGCTTATGGCGTATCTGAGGCTAATGAGAATCGGAAATGTATTCACAGCCTTTGCCAATATCATAATGGGATTTCTTGTTGTTCAGTCAGATGCCGGTCTTACCGGAATCACCGGCGACAACGCAGTCATCCTCTTGGGTCTGCTCGCGTCCACTTTCTGCCTTTATTGTGCCGGTATGGTTCTGAATGATGTGTTCGATGTGGAACGAGATACTTCTGAACGAAAAAAGAGACCTATCCCGTCGGGTCAGATTTCATTGGGTAATGCCCGAAAACTTGGATGGGGACTACTTGTATCCGGAATTCTCTGTAGTCTGACCGCAGGTATCAATGGACTGATCATCGCATCGGCGGTGGCAATCAGTGTCGTGCTTTATGACTGGATTCTGAAAAAGACACACCTTGCACCGCTGGCTATGGGAGCCTGCCGATTTTTTAATATCCTACTTGGCATGAGTATGGCCGGATCTGATTCAGCACTGTTTTTAGGATTTGCCAAACATCATCTGTTAATCGCTGGCAGTATTGGAATATTTGTCTCGGGGTTAACCTGGTTTGCCCGTACAGAAGCCAAAATCAGTAGCCGCTGGCTACTCATTTTTGGAGTACTCGTCATGGCGATCGGTTTATACGGACTGGCAATATTCCCACGCTATGTCCCCGACCCCAAACAACTGCGCTTAAATGCAAATACAGCAACAATGCTAATCGGATTGCTGGGCATGTTGACACTTTATCGATGCGTACTAGCTGTTGCCGATCCGATCCCTGCTAAAGTCCAGACCGGTGTGATTGGATGTCTCAGATCTCTGATCTTTCTGGACGCAGCCGTTGTACTAATTGTCAGTGATCGGATGCTGGCTATTGGTACACTGGCATTGTTAGTTCCTATGCTAATTATCGGAAAAAGAATCCGGGCCACATAAATTCTTACCCATCACTTCAAAAACTTGGATCTTATAACAGAACACAGAGACTATGAAATACTTTATCTACTGCACTGTCCCCGGCTTACGCCAGCAGGATCTGGCTCAAATGCCAAATCTTAAGGAATTAATCAGCAATGGTGCTCAGCAACAATTAACCACAAGTTTTCCGGGAGTAACGTGGCCGGCTCAGGCCTCTATGCTGACCGGTAAGCTGGCCAATCAACATGGAGTCATAGCGAATGGTTTCTACTGGCGAAATCAGCAGGAAGTTGAAATGTGGACCGCCTGGAACGAAAAGATTGAAGCTCCGCAAATTTGGGATTTGCTCCACGATATCTCTCCCGATATCAAGTCACTAGCCTGGTTTCCGATGCTCAGCAAAGGAAGTGGAGCCGACTATATTTGCATGCCTAAACCGGTACATAATCCGGATGGATCCGAATCTCTTTGGTGCTACACACAACCCCAGAAATACTATGGAGAACTTCTCGAATCCATCGGCCACTTTCCACTGCAACACTTCTGGGGCCCACTTGCAAATATTAAATCTTCTCAGTGGATTTTAGAAAGTGCCTTAAAGGCGATTTCTGACTTCAAACCTCAGTTCTCCTACATCTATATTCCGCATCTCGACTACGCTGCCCAGAAGCTGGGGCCCAATAGTCCGGCTGCCTTTCAGGCTGTCACAGAACTCGACGAAGTATTGGGCAATATGATTAATGGTGTCCACGAATCTCTGGGGAAGGAAAACGTTGTCTGGATCATTGCAAGTGAGTACGTCATCACCGAAGTCGATCATGTAACGTATCCAAACCGAATTCTACGCGAAGCCGGACTACTGAATGTCTCGGTACAGGAAGATGGTGAACACCTCGACCTTGATTCTCCGGCCTGGACATTGGTGGATCATCAACTTGGGCATGTTTTTGTGCAAAATCACTGTCAGGAAACTGTTCAAAAGGTTGTAGAAGTATTCAGCAGTCAGCCGGGAATCGCGGAAGTACTCGTCGGTGACCAGCGTTCAAAATACGGACTCGACCACGAACGAAGCGGCGATGTTGTAATCATCTCGGCGGCGAATAGCTGGCAGGCTTATTACTGGTGGCTTGACGATATCAAAGCGCCGAGTTTTGCCCACACTGTTGATATCCACCGCAAGCCAGGCTACGATCCGGTGGAATTACATTTTGACATGCAAACCAAAAGCATTCCGTTGGACGCCACCCTAATAAAAGGATCTCACGGAGCTCCTGTTAAGGACGACAATCAACGGGGTGTCATCCTGTCCAACTGCCCTGTAATCCTTAAAGACCGGGACTGGCAGGACACCGAACTATGCGAACATTTGGTAAACACTATTAGTGATGTACAGAATTTATGACATCGTCGTCATTTTAATTAAGATAAAAATGACACAGTGTTAGAGTTACAAAGAACATTAGTATAAGTAACATGTCCAAAATTCCTCCTATTAGAATTGGCCTTGGTCACGACACGCACCGCATCGACAAAGGTGGTCCGATGACGTTGGGAGGCATTACCATTGATTGCGATTTGCATTTAATTGGTCACAGTGACGCCGATGTGTTATTACATGCAATCACCGATGCGATCCTCGGAGCCGTCTGTCTTGGTGACATCGGAACACTGTTTCCTAATACCGCTGACGAAAATAAAAATAGATGCTCACGGGAAATGCTACAACTAGCCTATGCAAAAGTCGTTGAAGCTGGCTGGAAAATCACAAATCTAGACTGTGTGATTTTCGCAACTCAGCCTAAAATCAGTCCTTATCGGGATGCCATCATCCAATGCATCACAGAGACACTGGAGATGGAAGACGAAAACGTTTTCGTCAAAGGCAAGACTGGTGAAAACGTCGGTCCGATTGGACGCGGAGAGGCAATCATGGCAGAATGTGTAGCCCTCTTACACAAGGCATCCTGATAGTATTTTTTTACCCGGCTCTGTTTTAGCCAATAACCAGAGGCCGCAGAACCCCTTTCACGCTCTGGCAATTATTAATGATACGCGTATACAACACTCTGTCGAAACAGAAAGAAGATTTCCAGCCTCTCGAAGATGGGAAAGTCGGAATCTATCTGTGCGGTCCTACTGTCTATGACAAGAGTCATATCGGACATATGGTGGGACCGATCATCTTTGACACCATTAAACGCTATCTAAAATACAGCGGGTACGATGTGACGTGGGTCGTCAATATTACTGACGTCGATGACAAGCTGATAATCAAATCCCGAGAACGCGGACTGCCCATGGATGCGATTGCCGCTGAAATGACCGACGACTACCTTAGTAATCTCAAATCTCTAGGTGTCGACCAAATCGATCACATGCCCAGAGCAACGGAAAATATTGAGGAGATTATTCAATTCACTCAGGATCTTATTGATAAAGGTTTTGCCTATGAGGCTGACGGAGATGTCTTCTTTGATGTAGATGCTGACCAGGACTACGGAAAACTAAGCAACCGCAGCGCCGACGCGGCTCAGGGTGAAGGCGGACAAGCCGTCTCACGCAAAAAGTCAGCCAGTGACTTCGCATTATGGAAGTCGGCAAAAGATGATGAACCAAGTTGGAAAAGTCCCTGGGGCAAAGGACGGCCTGGATGGCACATTGAATGTTCAGCCATGAGTCGTAGGATTCTTGGTGAATCCTTTGATATTCATGGTGGCGGGCTAGACCTTGTATTTCCGCACCACGAAAACGAGTTAGCCCAAAGCGAATGCTGTCACGGCAAACCGATGGTGAAATACTGGATGCACAATGGGCTCATGCGAGCCGGAGATACATCTGGAAAAGTGGGTGGTCGTAGTGACGGTGAAGGTGACGAGACAGAAGTGCAGGCAACGGTAGAAACTAAAATCAGTCGCAGTAAGGGAGCAGGTGGCCTGTCCAGTTTGATTGAACGTCACGGCGGTGAACGCATTCGCTTCTTCCTGCTACGCACTCACTACCGAAGTACAATTGTCTTCAGTGAACAAGGATTACAGGAAGCCGGAACAGCATTGGAAGGCTTCTACCGACTTTTTGAAAGATACAAACGCATTACAGATAACTGTTTTTATGAACTTACTGCCGCTCCGCTTCGTCAGCAGGATGACGAAATTTCCAGCGATTGTGAATTCCTGCAGCAGGTTAACGATCACCGTCAAAGCTATCTCTCCCACATGGATGACGACTTTAATACCGGCGGTGCTACCAGTGATCTGTTTGACCTCGTTCGAACCATCAATCGGTTCATTGACCACAATGATCTTGAACAAGCCTGTGCGGATCACCATAAAGATGCGCTCACAGGCTCAGTGCAAACTTTGCGAAACCTGACTGCCATTCTAGGGATCTTTTCTGCTGCTCCGGTCGGAGCTGCCGGAAGTAATGAATTGACCGGCCAGTTAATGGAATTGATGATCGCATTACGAGCAGAAGCACGCGCTAATAAGAATTTCGACATCGCCGACCGCATCCGTGACGGACTGGAAGAAATCGGAATCACCATCGAAGACCGTAAAGATGGGACGGACTGGCGAGTCAGTTAACGTGAGCTCTGATAAACGGCATTGATTAAGGACTCTACGTCTTTAAATTTCTCTCCCGTAGCAATGGCGCTTTCAACCAGATGCCGGGCATCCGATTCACCATGTCCCAAATTACGAAGAACAACATAAGTCTGATCAACAATATCCGGTTCGATTTCTGCAGATTGGGCAGTATCACGAGTGACCAACAGTGCGAACTTGGCCATCTTTCTTCGTAGGCGGGCAATAATTCGTTCTGACATTGCTGGTCCCACTCCAGGCAATGTGGTCAGTCCTTTAACATCCTGATCTTCGATGATCTGGGCAATTTCGCGGACTGGACGCACCATTGCCCGTAAGGCTTTTTTGACACCTACGCCATCCACACTGCAAAACAACTCGAAAAATTCCAATTCAATCTTATTTAAGAAACCGACCATCCGCGGAGTCATTTTTCCCTGAGGATTTCCGTCCATGTAGAAGACGGTATGCAAACCCACATCTTCACCAGACATCGGCTGTAGATTTCGCCGTACAAAATCAGGCACCAGCACTTCCAATTGAAAAGCACCTACTTCAATAATTACAGACTCTTCATAAACTTCCAACAGTCTGCCGGTGAAGAATTTAATCATGGGATCGTTATCTTTCTAAGTGCCCGTGGTAAGTGGATTAATATTGTTTGCCTAAATAAGCGTGACAAAGTGCAATCGCCAGTGCATCTGCAACATCATTGGGCTCGGGAGGATCGGGTAGATTAAACTCACGGCAAATCGACGCCTGCATCTGTTCTTTTGACGCCCGGCCATTGCCGGTTAGGACTTTTTTGATTTTAGTGGATGCGTAATGGTAGATCGGAATATCACTTTGCGAGGCCACCAGGCAAATTACTCCGCGTGCATGCCCCATGATGATTGAAGTCATCGGATGAGCATAGTGCGAATAGAGTTTTTCAATAGCCATTTGATCAGGATTGACTGAATCGATGAGATCCTTGACGCCGTCGTAAATTTTCATCACCTTATCGGGAATCTCGCCTTTACCACCACGAATCACTCCGGCCTCAACAATCTCCAGTTTATTAGCTCTTTGATCCAGCACGCCATAGCCTGTAATATTGACGCCTGGGTCAATACCAAGAATTCGGCGGGATTGAATAAGTGATTCGTCGACCATCAGAACCCAACGCCATTAATCGGAGTTGCCATAGAATTTCAGTAAACCGTTGCAGAGAAGAATACGGTATGACAAAGGCCGGCGAGAATAGCGATCTTCAATTTGGTGACAAAATCGTACTGTCTGCCAAGCCTTTATTTTTGCTATACTTGCCTCACATAAGTTTTGGTTAACAAGGAAATCCTAGTTTATGAACCGGGAAAAAATACTCGGGCCCTTAGATACGGCCAACGAAGATGATCATTCTCTGCGGCCAAAAAAAATGGGCGAAATGGTCGGACAGCGTGAAGTGTACGAACGACTCATGATTGCTGTCGACGCTGCTCGTAAACGTGAAGAACCGTTAGGTCATATTCTATTTGATGGGCCGCCTGGACTGGGAAAAACTACCTTTGCAACCTGTATACCACGGGAACTCGAAGTACCAATCGAGATGGCAACCGGAGCTTCACTCAGAGCCCCAAAAGACCTCCTTCCCTACCTGACCAACCTTCAGGAGAAGTCGGTTCTGTTTATCGACGAAATCCATCGTATTCCAACCGCTGTAGAAGAATACCTTTACACAGCAATGGAAGACTATCGAATTGACCTGATCTTGGGTGAAGGGGTAAATGCTCGCACGCTGAATATGTCCCTCAAGCCGTTTACACTTATCGGGGCGACGACCCGAGCTGGAATGTTGACCGGGCCGCTGCGTGATCGATTCCAGTTTCGTGAACATCTAAACTTTTATACCGATCAGGAACTTACCGAAATTGTTAAACGAAATGCCGTCAAACTAAAAATGGAGATTGATGACGTATCGGCACTTGAAATCGCACGTCGAAGTCGTAGCACGCCTCGAATCGCCAATAATCGTCTGCGTTGTGTTCGAGACTATTCGACAGCCAAAGAAAATGGTCAACTCAACCCGGAAATCACTCTTAAAGCACTTGAAATGTGGGAAGTCGATACATTGGGACTGGACAGACTTGACCGCAAGTATCTGGAAACCATTGCACGCGTGTTTATGGGCGGACCAGCAGGTATTGAAGCAATCGGCCATACAATGAACGTGGCATTGGATACTTTGACCGACGAAGTGGAGCCATTTTTACTCCGGTCGGAACTGGTAATTCGGACTCCCCGCGGCCGTATGGTAACTCAAAAAGGACTCGATCACCTGGGGATCAACGATATTTCCCTGCCTGACCAGAAAGAAGCACAAGACCCTGAGACCGATTCTGATGGGTAGCAGACCTGTAAGAGAGGTGAAAACTGACCATAATCCATCCAAACTTGCTTCGATTGCCTCAATTTATCCGGTTGACAGCGCTCAAATGCAGTTTTAGGATTAGTTTTTTACTCAAGGTCTTTGATTGCCGATAGTGATGGTGACAATGTCCTTGTGGGATTATCAGGCAATTTTTGATAGTCAAAAGACATTGTTTAACACTGTCTAATATAATATTTTCCTCGATCTATGAATCATTAATTGCGTCAGGTGTAATCATGGCGGTACCAAAAAGAAAACATTCTAACTCGCGCTCCAACAAGCGACGTAGCCACGACTTTCTGACAAGTCGTCAATTGAGCCCATGTAAAGCATGTGGTCACCCAATCCCTTCGCATACAATATGCCCTAAATGTGGCATGTATCTTGAAAAGAACCGAAGATTTTCAGCCACCAGTGATGATTAATTAATACCGCGCTCCACAAGTAAAGGAGCTCGTAGTGCATTACATTATTCATATTTATGCCGGTACGAATTACTGATAAATGTTGCTCGGGAATTAAAGATACTATTAGATCCTGATCTGCTTCCTGTCCGAAGAAGTGTCCTCTGGACAATTCAATAAAACGGTCTAAACAGCGGGTCAGGTTTTTTTTATGATTAGTAGGTAAATTCGCTGATTCACCAATAGGTATACGGGACTTATGAGCAACGTCGCATTTCTATTTCCAGGTCAGGGGGCCCAATCTGTCGGAATGGGGGAAAACCTTTTTTCCGATGTTCCTGCTGCCAAAACATTATTTAATCAAGCCAGTGACATACTCGGATACGATCTGGCAGAATTATGTATTTCCGGTCCTGCCGAAAAACTGAACACCACGGATCATAGCCAACCAGCCATTTTTGTTGCCAGTCTGGCGGCCTTAGAATCTCTCAAGCAAAAGGATGCTGCGCTGGTGGAATCATGTGCCGCGACGGCCGGTCTGAGTCTTGGTGAATATACCGCATTGGTATTTGCCGGCGTCATGTCCTTTGAAGATGGACTTCGCGTTGTTCAGGAACGTGGTCTAGCAATGCAGGCCGCAGCTGAACTGACTGCAAGCGGGATGGTCAGTATCATCGGCCTGGAATCTGAACAGGTTGAAGCCTTGGTTAATCAGGTGCGTCGGGAAGATGAGGTACTGCAATTGGCTAATTACTTATGCCCGGGCAACATTGTCATTTCCGGCCACTCAGATGCCTGTGGGCGTGTTGAAGAGCCTGCAAATGAAGCCGGTGCTCGAATGGTGATGCCACTGGCTGTAGCAGGTGCATTCCACACTCCGTTGATGCAACCAGCTGTCGATCGCTTAATCACCGTGTTAGAAAATGTTTCGCTGCAGCCTCCGCGTATTCCAATTATTTCCAATGTGGATGCTCAGGCTCACAGTGATCCTGAAGAAATTCGCCAACTATTGGTTCAGCAGGTTGTCTCCCCGGTGCGCTGGGAAGACTCCATGAACAAGCTATTATCCGAAGGCACTGAACAATTTTATGAAATTGGCCCGGGAAGAGTTTTACGTGGCCTGCTCAAGCGAATTGCCCGTAAAGTCCCTTGTGAGAATATCTCCTGCTAAGAAACCGAGTTGTATACAGGGATGACGTGGACACTGCTGTTACACATCCGAGTCAGCGATTAGAATTAAATCCAATCAATCAATTCACTGACAAATATTTTCGCTGTGATTAAATAGGAAAAAAAGAACATGTCAGAAGAAACAAATAACCTGATTAATGTCGATCTGTCAGATCAGGTAGCTATTGTTACCGGTGCTTCTCAGGGAATTGGAAAAGCATGCGCACTGGATTTAGCACGCAACGGAGCACGTGTTGCGTGCCTCGCCAGAAATACCGAAAAACTAGCCGCAACCGTCTCAGAAATTGAAGCTAATGGTGGTCAGGCTACAGCCTTTGCCTGTAGTGTTACTGATCGTGAAAGTGTCGACAAAATCGTCGATCAAATCGCAGACGAATGGGGTCGCATTGATATTCTGGTTAACAATGCCGGAATTACCAGAGACACACTACTGCCTCGGATGTCCGATGAAGAATTCGATGCTGTAATTGACACTAACCTGCGTGGTGCATTTCTGTTTATGCGTGCAGTCTCCAGACATATGATGTCTGCTCGCTATGGTCGAATCATCAACATGTCGAGCGTCTCAGGTTTACAGGGAAATGCTGGTCAAACCAACTATTCGGCATCCAAAGCTGGCCTGATAGGTATGACCCGAAGTTTCAGTCGTGAAATTTCACGACGAAATGTTACTGTCAACTGTGTTGCTCCAGGATTCATTATCACGGAAATGACTTCCGTACTTAGTGAAGACATCCTGAAGCAGGCAAAAGCCGGTATTCCGGCCCGTAAGCTTGGTCAGGTTACCGATGTTGCTGCCTGTGTTAGTTTTTTGGCCAGTGGAGCAGCCTCTTATATAACCGGCCAAACCCTTACGGTGGACGGGGGAATGACCGGATAAGTAATGATTTTGTAGTTAATAAATCCTAAAAAACATTTGGTGGATAATCTTCAGAAATTGAATTACCTCCTCGGTTACCTTGACCACTAGGGGCGGATTACTCTATTCTGATATTCCTGAGTACACATTTAATTCGCGTGTGTGAAGTAGAAATAGTGGAAGGCGGCGGATGCCCCACAGCTACTCACCCGCATAAAAAATTACGAGGAGACCTCTTGTGTCAGTAGAAGCTAAAGTTATTGATGTAGTTGCTGAGCAACTTGGTGTCGACAAAGACAAAATCACTCGCGATACATCATTCGTAAACGACCTTGGTGCTGACTCTCTCGACACCGTCGAGTTGATCATGGAGTTGGAAGAAGAATTCGATACAACTATCCCTGAATCGACCGCTGAGCAGATTCAGACCGTTGGTCAGGCAATTGATTTTCTGGAACAAAACAGTTAAACCAGGGCTGTAAAGAGAAATGAAACGACGAATTGTCGTTACCGGCCTGGGGGTCGTAACGTCTTTAAGCCAGAATGTCGAAGACCTTTGGTCTCGGCTGCTGGCTGGCGAAAGTGGTATTCACCACCTTGAATGTGTGGAAACAGAGTTATTCAAGGTAAAGATCGGTGGGGATGTTCATGGCTGGGATCCTTCTGAGATCATTGATGCCCGAGAGGCTAAAAGGATCGACCGGTTTACTCAATTTTCCCTGGTTGCTGGTACTCGAGCAGTAGAAGATTCCGGACTCAATTTCGAAAATGAGGATGTAAACCGTTGTGGTGTCGTTCTCGGTTCCGGAATCGGAGGGCTCAACGAAATTGAAACACAGGTTGGACGCTTACTAAACAAGGGTCCCGACCGCGTATCTCCAATGACGATTCCCAAACTGATGCTTAACGCAGCAGGTGGAAACCTCGCGATTCGGTTTGGACTGCGGGGCCCTAACTTTGCTGTGGCTACGGCATGTGCTTCGGCTAACAACGCAATGGGAGATGCATTGCAGATGATTCAAAATGGAATCTCTGACATCGTAGTCACAGGCGGCAGTGAAGCAGCGATGACCGGAATGGGGATCAGTGCTTTTCAGAATATGAAAGCACTGTCACGTCGCAATGATGAGCCAGCACGGGCTTCACGTCCGTTTGATATTGAACGGGATGGTTTTGTGCTGAGTGAAGGTGCAGGAATTCTAATCTTTGAAGAGCTGGACCATGCGTTGGCTCGTGACGCAAAAATCTATTGCGAAGTCATTGGTTACGGGGCAAGTTGTGATGCCGGCCACATCACTCAACCCGATCCGGCAGGCATGGGAGCCAGCAAAGCAATGCAGAATGCACTGGACGATGCAGCTATCGGACCAGAGCAAGTGCAGTATCTAAATGCGCATGGAACCAGTACTCCGCTGGGCGACAAAGCGGAAACACAGGCAGTCAAAGTTGTCTTTGGCCAACACTCCTACGGGGTTAATATTTCCAGCACCAAAAGTTCCCTTGGACACTCTTTAGGAGCCAGTGGTGGAATCGAATTGGTGATCACTGCCAAAGCAATTCAGAACCAAATTATTCCACCCACGATTAATCTGGAAAACCCGGATCCGGAATGTGACCTTAATTACACTCCCAATACTCCTCAGGAACGCGACTTGAATATTGCTATGAGCAATAGCTTTGGGTTTGGTGGACACAACGCATCCATCGTTGTTAAACGATTTACTCCCTAAGGGGATTGGCACAACCATTCATGTCTGATAAGCACACACGAATCGTCATCACCGGACTCGGTCAGATTAGTTCGCTCGGCAATACGATCGAACAACTGTCGGCAGCACTGGATGCTCAACAATCCGGAGTTAAAACACTTGAGCAGATTCCATCTGAACATTTAATTGCCTCCTATGGAGGTGAAGCGTGGGACTTTACCGGTGATATAGAAAATTACGGACCTTTGGAAAAGACTACGATGCGTGCTATCAAAAAAGGTAGTCGCCTTATGTGTCGCGAAATCCAAATGGGGGTAGCATCCGCTCAGCACGCTCTTAATCATGCCGGCTTGAACCCCGAAGTCTATAACCCGGATCGGATCGGAATCGTCTACGGTTGTGACTACATTCTCAGTCACCCACAGGAATTCCGTGAAGGAGTTCGAGCTAGCCTCGATGATCAGGGCGGTTTCGAATTTAATAACTGGGCCGAGAAAGGTATGCCTAACCTAAACCCCCTTTGGCTGCTTAAATATCTTCCCAATATGCCAGCCAGCCATATCGGTATCTACAACGACCTACGAGGCCCGAGTAACTCATTGACGATGCGAGAAGCCTCCTCCAATCTGGCAATTGGTGAAGCAATCTGCACAATGGAACGCGGTGATGCTGATCTGATGATGTCAGGGGCAACCGGTACGAGAATTCACCCACTCAGAACTGTTTACGTTAACCGTCAGGAAATCCTCGCTTCCAATAAGTTTGAGGCGGCTCAAGCCTCTCGCCCTTTCGAACAGGATCGCGAAGGTATGGTCATCGGTGAAGGTGCCGGATCTTTTGTACTTGAAAGATTGGAACATGCTCAAGAGCGCGGAGCGACGATCTACGGTGAAATCGTTGGTTTCGGTTCATCAACCGTTATTAATAATGATTTCACTGCGCAATTTGAGCAGGCCTTCTCCAATGTCATTGAACAGGCCTTGAGCTCGGCAAAGATGTCGGCCGGTGAAATCGGACATATTAATGCACATGGTATCTCCAAGGTGGAAACAGACCGGGCAGAAGCAAAGGCCATCAATGCTGCCTTTGGTAGTGAAAAGCCCGTTGTGGCTCTCAAAAGCTACACAGGTAATATGGGAGCAGGAAGTGGAGCCGTTGAGCTGATTAGTAGCCTTGAAGCGATCAGAAAAGGAACACTCTTCCGCACATTAAACTATGATACTCCTGACCCGGAATGCCACATTAATGTGACCAAAACCGCAGATATCTCCGCTGGAAACAGTTTTATCAACCTCAGCGTTACACCTCAGGGCCAGGCAAGTGCCGTAGTCGTCAAAAAATACCAAGACTAATAAATTCTTCAGTAAATCGAGAACTTTCAAGAGCTCAGAATGCTCTTTTTCTTTTTAGGTTCCAGAATCGCCGATTCATCTGTCTTCAAAGTGATCCAAAGATACCGGTTTTATAGTATTTTTACCTCCTAAGGCATCAATTCGTAGGGCTTCTACAGGTTGACACTTTATGTATTCAGGGGTAGTCTGAATAGGATTAAACCCTCAAAAAGAGTAGGTGCTTGTATGTCCTAAAGACAAACACTTAAATTGAGAGCGCGGAGTATCCGCCCGGCACACGTGTAAAACGTGTTTAATGCATATATATAAGCGTTAAATGCCAATAAACTGCCGGCGGTTGGGATATTTTCAATGTCTGCTAAGACGATGCTGGATTCAGCAACACTTAGTACACTTTGGAGATAAACTAGCCGACGGCATTTTTATTTGTGTCGATAAAGAATTAAAAATATAGCGCTTATGACGCTTTAACTAGCGTCAACAATACGATAAAAGGTTAAAAAACCGATGGATCCTGATCAAATTCTACGTATCGTCGATTCGCTGCACCGCGATAAGAATATCGATACTGAAATTGTATTTCGAGCAATTGAGTCTGCTTTTGCTTCCGCTGCTCGACGCCAGTATGGCGAAACATCGGAAGTTTTAGTGACCGTAAATCGTGACAATGGATCACTCGCAGCCACGCTCGACGGAGAGCCACTTGACCCTAATGAAATGATAGGCCGTATCGGCGCTCAGATGGCTAAGCAGGTTATCATTCAAAAAATTCGTGAGGCCGAACGTGATTCACTTGTAGAAGAATTCAATGAACTGGAAGACCAAATCGTTAACGGCTCGGTCCAACGCGTTGAAAACTCACTGATTACCGTCCAACTAAGTAATGTCGAGGCAATTCTACCAAGAAGTGAACAAATTCCAGGTGAATCTCATCACAGTGGTGAACGAATTCGAGCGATGGTATGCGAAGTCCGACCTCAGGGAACGCGAGTTAAAGTTGTTTTGAGTCGAACTCGACCAAGATTTGTACAGCGTCTTTTTGAACAGGAGATTCCTGAAATTTCCGAAGGCGTCATTGCAATCAATGCTCTTTCCCGTGAGCCTGGATATCGAAGTAAAGTTGCTGTCAGCAGTACGGACAGCCGTGTTGACTGTGTTGGTGCATGCGTGGGCGTTCGGGGTAACCGAATTCGCAGTATCGTCGATGAGTTAAACAGTGAACGAATCGATATCGTTCGCTGGGATGACGATCCTGAATTAATGATTCCAAATGCTCTTCAACCAGCAGAAGTTGATCAGGTCTTGCTCTGTGATATGATTGGCCGTGCAATCGTATTGGTCCGTGAAGATCAACTCTCACTGGCAATTGGACGGCGAGGACAAAATGTTCGTCTGGCCTCAAAGCTCTGTGGTTGGGACATAGAAATCATGACAGCCGAAGAACTTGATCAGCAAATTGATCGCGCTGTCACCGGCTACTCAGCACTCGACGGAGTTAATGAAGATCTGGCCGCTGCATTGGTGGAACAGGGATATCTATCTTATGACGACTTGTCCGTGATCGAACCTGATGCGCTGGCTGAAATGGGCGACCTAACCATGGAACAGGTAGATCATATTGTTGAACAAGCTGAAACTCGGGCCGAAGAAGCTGAAGTCGCTGCTTTAGAAGAACGCGAACGCCAAAAGGTTATCGCTGCCGCAGAAGCAGAAGCCCGGGCACAGCAAGAAGCTGCTGCCGCAATAGCCGCTGAAAATGCTCCCGAAACAGCCGAAGCAGAAGAACCAGCAGAAGAACCAGCAGAAGAACCAGCAGAAGAACCAGCAGAAGAACCAGCAGAAGAACCA
>PAPJ01000067.1 GCA_002709045.1 Planctomycetaceae bacterium
GTGGTTCCTTGGCAGCAGGCCCGCCAATGGAAATGTATCGTTGTGAGTCTAGTTTGCCGGTACTGATCAATGTACCGATAGCACTGACATCCTGATATCCAATGTGCCAGACGGTTTTATTTGGCCCGACCGGATCAATCATATGAATATGCGTACCAGGTAATCCGGCCGGATGCGGACCTTCGAAGACGTGGAAGTTGATACCATCCACACCATTGCCAGGAATATCAACGGTTGGGCCAACACAGACATGAACGTTATCAGTTAACTGAGAAAGAGCTCGCAGCCCCATTAAAAATTCTTCACTCTTCTCAGCTACGGCGATCTCCGGATTAACAGACAGAGGATCGGTGTCGATCGCAGTGACGAAAATCGATGCAGGAACGCTGTCAAGCATAGGTGCTTTATCAAACGGTCGTGTTCGTAGTGTTGTCCAGAGTCCGGATTCCGCCATGACATTAACGACGTAATCACGATTCAAGTCATGCCAGTTATGTCCAACCGATTCGAAAGTAATTTCTTCATCACCATCGACTTCAATAATCAGAGACTCAAATTTACGTTTAGCACCACGATTAATTTCTATCACAGTACCGGCAGCAGGCGCGGTGTATTTAAGACCTGCAGTTTTTTTGTCTTCGAAAACAACCTGACCTTTTTTTACCGTATCTCCAACCTGAACCGCCAGAGTCGGTTTCATACCGTTGTAATCATCGCCAAGCAGTGCAACACGACTGACCGCTTTGGCTTTGTTGATCGTTGGGTAAGGGTTTCCCTTGATCGGTAAAGACAGACCTTTTTTAATGATGTGTTTTTGCAATGTCTTCTTTCTACATACAGCAAACAGGTTGCGGCCGTTCCTGATCTATTAGGAGTTAGCCACCAAACTTATCAATACATTGTGAAAAAAATCACAATGTCAGTCTGATAAAAAGACCGCTACTGCCTGGATTGCGATTATCCACAGTCTTATGACATTTAGCGGCACCCAAACCTCTATTTTGATGAAATCTGAGAATTCACACAATAGCCTCAGATAATCATTTTGCGATACAAGGCCTACAATCTGCTGATATCCCCTCTAATTGGGGTGCAGACTTACTTTGGTAAGCTTGTCCATTAGTTTTAATCGGTTCGTCTTTTCCGATTCTGCGGAATATTCCTTCAATTCGGGTCATACTTTCTGCCGAAGATTTGAGTGTAGTCAGGTAGTTTGCGTTATCAGCTTGCGCCTGCGAACTCAGAAAAATAACGTCACAACGTCAATTTCTGAGCAATGGGAAAGGAAAGGAATAATCGATGAGTATCAAAAAGTTTTTGCTGATAGCTATTTGTGCAGCAATGCTTGGGATTTGTTTGAACTCAGAGGCTCAGGCTCAGGAACGAGCTTACGGTCGAGTCTGGGGAAGTGCATATAGTCATTACAACTGGGATCGTTTTTATCACTATCCCTATGTGTACTATCCACAGAATTACTGGGGACAGGAATACTACCGCAGCTATGAGAGCTTATATCACCGCTATCCTCAGGAAATGCGAGTACCGGCTTACAACACGCAGTGGCACAATTTTTACCCTCAACAGCGACGCTACCATTGGGGCCATCATTTCCGCCTCGATGTATTCTAAATCCGTTGAATTTGGATCTGTTCATATGGGGTTGTGAGGCAACAGATCTGAAGTCTGCGACATAACGGCACATTATGGCGTGGCAAAACAGCTTAACGGATTTTTGGCGGCACTCTGATTCGCACTTCGGAGTGCCGCCTTCTTTTATGCGCGGGATTGATTAAGCAGCAAATGTAGTAATCAACTGATAATATAACTCAGCCGCTGCTGTTAGCTGTTCCAGTTTGATCCATTCGTCTTTGGTGTGTGCCTGATCTATGGAACCTGGTCCCAATACCACCGTTGAGATTTGATGAAGAGAAAAAGCCTGAGCATCGGTTCCGTAGGGTACACCAATGCGCTGGCCTGCATGCCCGGCCTTCTGGACGACGTTTTGGACATAAGATGCAAATTCATGATTGAATTCATCACTGAGTCCGCCGCATGACATTGTCGGAGGGTGGAAAGTGACAGACTCAGACCAGCCTTCACTGGCGATATTCTCCTGCACATAATCAAGAATGTGTTGATAAGCCTCGTCAGGGTTTTCTGTTGGGCTGGTACGTCTGCCAACTTCGATAGAACAGCGATCAGGTACCGTATTCACACTGATACCACCTTCAATCATTCCCACGTTGAGCGTGGGGTTAGTCACTAATGGGTGTTTATTCAATTTACCCACCACTTCGTTAGCATATTGCTCGAGTACTTGAATAATGCGAGCCATACGATAGATAGCATTCTTCCCCAATTCAGGCTGTGAACTATGACAGGCCACTCCGGCTACTTCTATTTCAAATCGTGTTACACCCTTGTGAGCCACGACCACATCAAGCAGGGTGGGTTCGGCGACGATGATGGCATCAGGTTTAGGAAACCATTGTTCCTCAATCCACAAGTCACACAGTTTTGCCGCTCCGGACATACCAAACTCTTCATTGACAGTACAGGCCATAACAACAGTGGGGCGGTCAGCAGGAGGCGATTCAACAAAGCGTTTAAAGGCTGTCAGCATGCACGCCATGCCACCTTTGATATCACAGCTACCGCGGCCGTACAGTTTGCCATCACGTATAACCGGGTCAAATGGTTCGATGGTCATTCCATCAACAGGAACGGTGTCCTGATGTGCTTCCAGCATGATGACCTGACCACCATCTTCCCAGCTTCGGCTTCCCGGAAAGATGGCAGCAATATTATCTCGTTCCGGCTCAAGTGTATTGCGTCGAAAATCAACGCCATATCGGGATAATTCCGAGAACCACTTCTCCAGATATTCCGTCATCCGACCTTCATAGTAGATATCCCCTGAGACTTTACGACCCATTGGATTGACACTGGGTATGCGGACTAAATCTTGTAGTAATTCAAAAATTTGGTCAGACATATATGTTCCGACTTGATTGAGATGTAGCGTTTTGTTTTCCCGTTATCCGGGCATTTTTCCTTCAGAAATCTCGCGTTCCCACTCGTCCATCAGCGGCCAGTCCGTGGCACAGGTCCCAAAGTCTGCCATATGTTTATAGGTTTCCAGTCGTGTAATGGTCTTTTCCAGTAGATCATCATCTTTAGGAAAGATCGGACCATGGCTTGGCAGGAGCCACTTCACATCACTGGCCTTAATTCGTCGCAATGACTTGATGAAGTCTTCCAGATTACTGCCGTGATGAGCGTCAATTGCACCGACGCAACCGTCACGGTAGATGTTATCCCCGCTAAAAAGCAGGTCGTCCATGCGAAAGCTCAACTGACTGTCAGTGTGCCCCGGGGTCAGCCAAACTTCGATTTCCAGATCTCCCACCGTAATTTTGTCGCCATCATTAATTAGATTATCCACCTCAACCGGTGGCATATCTAGATCAATGCCTTGTGCTTCAATCTGGGCAAATGTTTTAAGTTTGTCTCCGAGACGTAAAGATTCCTCAGCCAGTGGATGTGCTGATACGGTGGTTTTAAAAATCTGTTTCAGTTGAGCAAGACCCTGAATATGATCAACGTCGGCATGAGTTGCGATCAGTGTTTTGCAGTTAGCAAATGGGAAGTCCAAATTGCGAATCAGGTCAACCACTTCTTCCACAACTTCCTCATATCCGATGTCAATAAGAATCCATTCGTCCCGACTGTAAATCAGATAGATGTTACAACCGACAACGTAGCCCAACTGGTGATTGACTTCGATGATGTTAGGAAAAACAGGGCGACGTTCCAGCATTGATGGATCCTATTACTTTTTCGATGCGATTAACTTAAAGCGATTCTAATTCTTGTTGGATTTATGTACAAGCATTGAACATCACAGGTTTTGTAATATGTTGATAAGCCCCTGACGATACGTTGGGTATTGCCAAGCGATGGCGAACTCAGATGTTAACAGCTGGTTACTTATTCTTTTGGTACCTCCGGCACGTTTTGCAATAGCACTATCCGGATCAGTTGGTGCAAACGTAACGGACGGTGCTCTAAGATTGGTTGCAATTTCTGAAAGGTAATCACGGCGAATCACCGGATTCCCGTCAGAAACTAAATAGCAGTCTTTCCGAGGTGTCTGCTTGAGCATTGCATCAACAATTGTAACTGCATCTGCTACATGGATCAGGTTGAGCCAGCCGTCCTGAGGTACAGCCAGGGGCTCTCCGGCTTGGATTTGTTCGAGACGCGGGACTCGGTTAGGCCCATAGATTCCAGCAAATCGTAATACGGTTGTTTGCTTATTGAATTTCCCGCTCAATAAGAAATTTTCGGCTTCTAAACAGGCTTTACCACCTGGACGAGCCGGATTGGTTTCCGATTGTTCCGTAACCCAACTGCCGTCAGATTGACCATACACGCCTGTGGAGCTTATGTAGATCAACTGTTTCAAAGACTCACCGGAAAAATTTGTAACGACATTTTTTAACCCGGCCACGTAGACTTGCCCGATGTTGTAGCCGCTTTGACGATCAAAGCCTACGGCATACAGCACTTGTTCCACATCAGGAAATACCGGCAAAGTTTCCGGTGACATGATATCTCCAATAAGCGGCTGAATTCCCATTTGCTTCAGCAAATAAGCATTTTGTTCACTTCGCGTCAGGGCAAACACGCGATGGCCTTCTGTAATCCATTTTGCGGCAACTCGACGACCTAAATAGCCGCACCCTACGATGAATCGATCTGTCATATCAACCTATAGATAATTCTCTTTATTGCGGTTATCCGAATTGTTTAGAACAACAGTACGGTTAAGGTAAACGTGGTAAATTTTGAGGAGTAATCAGAAGTAATTAAACTAGCGAAAAAGTAGGACACCCTATCTACAACAAAGTGATTCACGGGTCATAATTACCAATATTACTATTTTGCATTATATTTGATGTGAATGGTGCTGAATGGACTTGGCTACGAAAGATGAGCAATGGATGCTCTTATTACTTTTGATGTAGAAAAAAACATGTTCCGATCCAACACGATATTGGGCAAACGAGTATCTAACTTATTTCCGCTATTACTAGTTTTCACTTTTGCATCACTGGCTGTTGCTCAGCCTGAGCCGGGTGACGAACGGGCTATAACGCTATCGGTTGATTCCAAGCTTACAGGTTTCTTTGCCGGAGAAAAGCCAACTTCAATAGATCAGATCGAATTGGTGCAGGAGCATGTGCAAACGCTTGCCGAAAAAGTCCAAAAGACCGTTGTTGGTATTGGAGTTGGTGCAGCACAGGGTAGTGGCGTTATTATTAGCCGGGATGGTTATGTGCTTACTGCAGCCCATGTCTCCGGTCAGGCTGGACGTAATGCTGTAATATTCCTTTCTGATGGACGGCGAATACCTGCCCGCACACTGGGTTTGAATCGCACGTTTGATGCAGGCCTGATGAAGATTGCCGTTGAGGACTGGGAAGAACAAAATTGGCCTCACGCAGATATGGGTGTATCAAATGACATCGAATTGGGTGAGTGGGTTATGGCAGTTGGTCATCCCGGAGGATTTCAGGTTGATCGTAATCCGGTCGTTCGTTTGGGACGAATCGTTCATACCTATGAAGATGTGCTTACTTCTGACTGTACGCTGATTGGTGGCGATTCGGGAGGACCATTGTTTTCTATGGATGGCCGCGTGGTTGGTATCCACAGCCGAATCGGACCTGAATTGAGTCATAATGTTCATGCTCCGATTGATTCCTTTAAAGAAGGATGGGAGCGGATGACCAATCAAGAGCAATGGGGAAATACACCCGGCGCACCGCTCATCGGTGTTACAGGTGGTCAGAATGATGATGCTGCGGAAATCGAAAGTATTATGCCCGGTAGCCCGGCTGCTCTAGCCGGTATTAAGAAGGGTGACATTATCATTCGATTCGCCGGTAAGGATATTACGACATTCGATTCGCTTGTGAATGTCGTTGCTGTTCATCGCCCGGGTGAAAAAGTGATCGTCAATATCCTCCGCAACAAAAAGGAATTGGAAATTGAATTGACCATCGGCCGGGCAGGACCAAGGATTCCACAGCCTCCGGAAGAAGATAGTAGTTTTAAGGCGCAGCCGATTGCGAATGATTACAACAGCTGGATGAGTTACATCGCATCATATAAACCAGCCACCGTTCATCAACGTAATTACGAAACGATTGTCAATGCATTTGCTCCGGTGGTAAACAAAGCCGGTAATTCGACGATCAGGATTTCTGATGGGCAGCGTCAACTGGCATTAGGAGTGGTGATCAGTGCTGATGGTTATATTTTGACCAAGGCCAGTGAAATTCTTAGTGATGAACTTGAGTTTCCACTTTCCTGTTCGGACAGGAAAGGCAATATATTTGAAGCAACATTTATATCTCATCGTCCAAAATTCGATTTGCTGATGCTCAAAGCGGATACCAGAAAGCTAAAACCAATTAAGTGGAATATTGACGAACAACCACTTGGGAGCTGGTTAATCTCACCATCAATCAGTGAAAATCCTATGGCCATTGGAGTGGTTAGTGCTCATCCGCGTTCAATTCGCGGTGGTTTGTTAGGAGTATTTCTCGGTGAAACTCCTGATGGCGTACGCGTTGAACAGGTTTTCCCAAATACCGCAGCAGCACGAGCCAAGATGCAAAGGGGTGATATTATTCTCAAAGTAAACGATATTGAAATCACAGATCGTGAGCAGTTAATCAATACCGTGCGTAGTCATCTGCCGGGGGAAAAGATCACTTTGCATGTGCGTCGTGGTGAAGAAGAATTAGCGATTGATGCGGTGCTTGGCAGAGAAGAAGATATTGCCGGCAGTCGAGCGGTTGAACAGCAGAATTTAGGTGGCCCATTGAGTTCCCGTCGTAGTGGTTTTCAGTCAGTGCTGCAACACGACACGATATTACGTCCTGAACAGTGTGGTGGGCCGATTCTGAATACCAAAGGTCAGGCAATTGGAATTAATATTGCCCGCGCCACTCGTGTGGCATCTTATGCTTTGCCTGCATCAGTGATCGTTGAAGTTATCGACGAAATGAAGATTCGTGATGCAGACTTGCCAGTTGAAGAAAGCACAGACTCGGAATAAACGGTGAGCCGCTACCAATAGTCAGCATTTATTGTTCCAGGTAGGACTGGAGCATTTGTTGAGCAGCGATCATATCAAGCCGCTTTTTACGTTTGCTGGCTTTGATATTACCGGCAATCATGAGCTCATGTGCCAGTGATGTCGTAAATCGCTCATCATGAAAAGTTATTGGCAGTAATGTGATCTTGCCGAGCCATGATCCAAACTCGCGTGCTTCCAGACTCTTGGCGGTTTCGTTCCCATCGGTGTTGATCGGCAGTCCGATTACAAAACCGACGAGATTCTCCTGTTCGACCAGTTGCTGGAATCGTCTGGCATCGCTTTCTCGATCCCGGCGCTGATAGTTTTCCACCGGACTGGCAAAGGACTGACCTTTATCGCAGATGGCGATTCCGATGCGAACCGTACCAAAATCGATGCCGGCTAAACGACCTTCTTGAGGGAGGTTAGTAGTCACGTCCAGAGTTTTACCTGATCGGTTTTTTTGTTGTGGGGGACTCAAAGTAGCCGCTTTTCAAAAAACGCTGAACGTATTGTAGCGTTTCTCGCTGATTCATGATTCGGGTATGTGTTGAATTGACAGTTCTGAAATCCGCTCCGCCGCTCAGTGCGGTTTCTTCCACGGTTACCACAAGGTCATTTGGCCCATCCAACAGCGGATTGTGGACCAGATTACTCTCTAAATGACCGGCGATGATCCCGAACTCGAAATTCGGTGTTCCCAGTTGTTGCTCTAATTTCTTAAAACCGCCTCCCAGTTCCCGACCGGAGACCCCCCACACGGTTTCAAAGAGCAGGTTGTCATTGACTGCACGACTGAATGCTGATCCCCGGTTTGGCGGCGCCAGCATGACCATCCGTTTGATGCGTTTATCCTGCTTATTTTTCAGGTACCTGCGAACCACAACGTTACCCATACTGTGCCCAACAAGATAGATTTCAGCATCCACCGGAAAGTAGGACAGCAGCTCGCCAAATTTTTCGGCGTGTTGACTGATGGTCTGTCTGGTACTGGCATAACCCCAGCTGATGACGTCGGCAGCATTGCGATTCTTAAGATAGCGTCCCAGAGTGTCAAGTGAATTGCGAGTGCGAATGACACCGTGCAGAAGTATGATGATTTTATTTTTGTATGGTTCAATCTTTCCCTTCTCGATGAAGGTTTCAAACCGTTGCTGGCACTGATCAAATGAACCCCAGGTCTGACGTATATTTTTAGCGTCCACTACACGACAGTGATTGGTGTAGTGATTGCGTTGTATACGCCAACCACCTTGAATCCTGATGTCAGTCCAGAACTGTTTTCCCCCTAATGTCCTAAGCGGAATATTGATGTTCAGTGGAGAACTATCCTGTGCATCGCTTATGTTTGAAACGGCAAAAGTGAGAGCTAGCAGGACGAATACTGAGCGTTTGATATATTTCACAGGTTTTTTCCTATAAATATGCTTCAGTGCCATTTGATTTAAGAATTTCAGTTAATTTCCTTACGGATTCTTCATCATCTTTATTGGCAACTAAGGTAGCATCGTCGGTATGAACAATGATCATGTTTTTAACGCCTATGGTCGCTATCAAATGATCAGACGAACTTTGAATAACCGAATCGAATGTATCAATACCAACGTGTTTGGAGAGTATTGTATTGTTGTTGGCGTCCGTAGGAAATATTCTGGAAAGTGCCTGCCAGGAACCAATGTCATCCCACTGAAATGGCGCTTCGATCATGAGTACAGGTTCGTATTGTTCCATTACCGCATAGTCAATTGAAGTGCCCCGGATCGCCGAAAACTCGCGGGCTAATACATCATTGAAATCCTTTTGGTGACGATGTCTGATAATCATGTTGATGTGCTTGATAATATCGGGACGAGTTTCCTCCAGAGCATCAAGAATTGTCCCAACCTGCCAAACAAAAATCCCCGAATTCCAATAGTAAGATCCTTCCTGCAGGTATTGTTGAGCTAGTTTTGCCGCAGGTTTTTCTTTGAACTGCTGAACTTCAAAAACCCCGGCACTTAATTCATTACCGGATTGAATATAGCCATATGTTTCCGCTGGACGGTCTGGTGTTATCCCAAACGTTATCAAACTTGTCGGATTCTGATGCACTAAGTCAACGGCTTTCAGAATCGCTTGCTGGAAGGCTTCCACCGGTTGGATGATGTGATCACTTGGCATGACAATCATCGTGGCATTTGGGTCATCTTCAGCGATTAACGCTGCAGCCAAGGCAATACAGGGGGCGGTATCCTTTTTAGCGGGTTCGCCAATGACAGCCTCCGCAGAAAGTTGCGGTACTTGTTGCCGGATCGTTTCAACTAGCTTTTGATTTGTAATGATCGAGATGTTCTCGGTAGCCACGGCCGGAGTCAGTCTGTTGACAGCTTGTTGTAGTAATGTGTGGTTGCTCCCAAAACTAAGCAGTTGTTTTGGGAGAGCGATTCTACTTTTGGGCCAAAAGCGAGTACCTGCACCACCGGCCATAATTAGAGCGTGTAACATCAGTTTTCAGGGGAGTCAGGGAAATTAAATGGGGGATCTTTTAAGTAGGCATCATCTTTTATTTGCAGAGGCAGGTCGGAACGCTGTTTCAAATAACGAAAATCCGGGGCGTATTGTGGATGAATCTCCACCCGAACATTATCGGCTACTGAGCAACCAGCTGCTTGTAACCATTGTCGGTGCAGTCGACAAATCCCTTGACGACTGGTTAATGGCGTACTGAATTTTTCGCTGGGAGCATTCTTTACAGGGGCAAAGACTTCCTCGCGTTTGGCTTCCACTGTAAGTGTCTTCTCTGCCAACGGTAGTAAATCAAAAATGAATCGTTCCAGCTTGATAGCATTCGGTTCGACTGGTTGATGTAGCATCCCGTTTTTGTCTAAACACGCAACCGTTTTATGAGCAAAGTGATAAGGGAGTCCGTTTGAGGAGCGGGCAACATTATGCAGGAATTTGGTTTGAAAAACATGCACGGCAATGTTGGCAGCCCAAAATTTAAGCTCACCTTGTTGGTCGGTCACTTCGGCTAACTGGGTTGGAATTTCACTGTATTCGATAATCTCCGTCCGCCCGTCAAGTGAAACAATGCTCCCGGTCTTATCTGTTGCTGACTGTTTAGCGATAGTTTGTAATGTTGCTTGTGAATTGCTCAGGGCATGATAGCCAAGTAAAGCAGGCGAACAGGTGGGAGAAAGTGGATTGTCAATCTGACCATAGAACAGCGTATCCACTCCCTTTTGGATACAGTCATAAAGAATCCCCTGAGACTGCATTGCTTCCAGCATCCCGCCATGTCCGTTTGGACTAATAAACAGGCAGTCGCTGGCCTGTAATAGTAACTTGCCTGTTTTTGCATCCAACGCGGGCATTGTGGGCTGACAAAAGAACTGCACACGATCCTCGCGACCAAAGTAGCCATGCTCTTGAAAGTAAGCAATAGTCTCTTTGTGAACGGTAGGACTTGTCATAACAAATAGCGGAATTCGGGTGGCATAGAGACTTTCATATCCGGCAATTTTATCAAGGATAAATTGAAACAGAGTCCGATCGGAGAGAGGTCCGATTGGATAGAGTCCTTTAGGATGATTAAATCCAAGCCGACTTCCCTGACCACCGGCCACGATAATGACTCCGACAAGACCGTCCCTTAGTAGTTGTTCACCTTTGGTATGTGCTTCTTCGTAAGAGTAGGATTCTTTGTCAGCCAGACGGATTGAATTTGGTGGAGCGATACTCGATAAGTCTCTTTCACTCTTTGTTCTTTGTTTGTACTGGTTCCATAGTGATTGGAGCAATTCAAAATTGACATCCGTTAACTGAGCCGCCAGATTTTTTCGTTGACTATCGTCGAGATGATCCCAAGATCGCAGAACATGGTCTTGTCCGCATTGGGAAATTTGGTCGGTCAGTTGTGAAGGAAGCTCGAACATGTTGTTATTTGTGGTTATGGAGCACTATAGTTCTCCTCGAACCCATAAGTAAGCAACGTATGCCAGCGTTGGAAACAGCACGAAGATCAACCCGTACGTGAATATCGAGGTCCATATTTTTCTAGGCCAGCGAGCCATATTTCTTTCGGTCAGGCGTTAAAGGGATATGTTACTTTTCTTTATGCTAGGCGGCTTGCCTGATTTCGGCAAATATTTCTATTTGTACTAATACTTCGACAGGCTCTTCATAAGTATGATTTAGTTTAAGATCGAGTCGGATACCAAAGTCCTGTTTTTCGGCGACGGTGATTTCTACGTCAGGTCCCTCCAGTAAAGTCGCTTTGACATGTGGAATAGAGGGAAGCCCCGGAACAAAGGAAAGGTGCAGATGCTGATGCCGCTGCGCAGTAGTGAACTGAACTCTTTGTGATGCTGAAATTGTCTCTCCATGAATATCGACAGTTCGTACCCAGAACTGACTTGCATGATCAGGCAGTTCTGCATCATTACATTGTCTATCATGCTCGACATGGTGTTTTTCAAGAGAACGAAGTAAGCGGCTTTCCAGATCAGCCTGAATATCATAATCCAATGAGAGATCTTTGGTAATGATTGTATCGGTGGATTTTCCATTTCGGTAATTTTGAATCCACCAGAAAGCTTCACTGATAAGAGCAAACATCGCTACAGCCGCAAATGGTTCCGTAGATCTGGTCGTCACCGATAGCAAAAGAATGATCTGAAAAATTGTGAATGACTGCAAATACCAGCTGTACTTAGCAAACCTGGAGCGATCAGTGTTAGAAGGAAATCCGCCTAGACACCGTAACAATGCAACGCCGCTGATCACAGTCAAACCAATAATCCATACTTGCTGACCAGTTAGATTTTCGCTGTAAAGATGACTGCGTGCTAACAGAATGAATGCTGCGATATTGGTAAACAGGCAGGAAGTGACTAAAGCAGTATTACGCAGCAATTCCCAAATAGAATGCTGTTGATTAGTATTTAGATTGCTGGCAACAGAGACCATTTTCGTACCGTCTGAATTCATTGATGAACTAGCGGTAAGAGTACAGGAGAAGGGCGGTTGAAGTAAAGAAGGGTCTGTCAGATATCGTTACTCAATTTTAAAACTGAGCCTTCAGTTCTTCTGCTCGAGCAGTACTTTCCCAGCTAAATTCACTACGTCCGAAGTGGCCACCAGCTGCCGTTTTGCGATAAATTGGCTTTCGCAGATCCAGATAATCGATAATTCCACCGGGAGATAGTGGAAAGAAGTCACGAACAATGTTGCAAATACGTGAATCTTCCACTTCACCAGTACCCTGAGTGTCAACATGGATGCTGACCGGATCCGTAATACCGATAGCGTAAGCTAGTTGGACTTCACATCGTTCAGCCAGACCTGCAGCAACGATATTTTTGGCAACGTGTCGTGACATATAGGCTGCACTGCGGTCGACTTTTGTTGGATCCTTGCCGCTGAAAGCACCACCTCCGTGGCGTCCCCAACCACCATAAGTATCGACGATAATCTTACGCCCTGTTAATCCACAATCACCATGAGGTCCGCCGGTGACAAACCGTCCGGTTGGATTGACGTGATAGGTGACATCTCCCTGAATAAGATCCGCAGGTAGCAGAGGATTGATAATATCATTGACAATGAATTGCTGGATATCCTCGTTGGAAACTTCGGGACTATGTTGTGTACTCACAACGACAGTATCAATTCGTACTGGCTTGAGTCCATCATATTCCACAGTCACCTGACTTTTACTGTCGGGTCGCAACCAGGAAACCTGGTTACCAAAACGAGCATCGTTAAGACGATCCAGTATGCGATGCGAAAGAGCGATAGGAAGTGGCATTAGTTCTTCTTGCGTGTCCCGGCAGGCAAATCCGAACATTAGTCCCTGATCTCCGGCACCGATTTCTTTTCCACTGTCATTGTTTTCATCAACGCCCTGAGCAATATCCGGACTCTGTCGGTCAATGGATGTAAGTACTGCACATGTATCGGCACAGATCCCCATTTCATCATCGGTATAGCCAACGTCCCGAATCACATTACGTACGACATCAGGATAGTTAATCTGCGCCTTCGTCGTAATTTCACCGGCAATGATTGCCATCCCGGTTGTTACCATTGTTTCACAGGCCACTCGGCTGTAAGGATCCTGTTCGAACAGGGCATCCAGTACTCCGTCAGAGATCTGGTCGGCCAGTTTGTCAGGGTGACCCATGCTGACAGATTCACTAGTGAACAAGTATTTTCCTGATGTCACGAGAATGGTTCCTCTTATCCAGAGAGTTGGTTCAATGGTTAATTAAACGATTGATTATAAAGTCAGATGGAAGTGATCGACAACCATACGCCGATAGAGATCAGGGGTTTCTTAGAGATAGCTGAGAATATCGACTGTTTTGCCGGTTGCTCCCTGTTGATCAGCCACCAGTTCTGCGGCAGCTTGCCCCATTGCAGCAGCTTGTTCAGGTGATTCAATACACCAGCGAACAAACTCTTCAAACTGCTCACGCGAGTATATCACTTTGGCTGCCTGGTGCTGCAGAATCAGTTCGACGATGTCTTTAAAGTTCCACGTGTTCGGACCAAAACTGACTGTTGCACCATAAGCAGCAGGTTCGATCATATTCTGTCCGCCACGGGATCCTAAACTGCCGCCGACAAACGCTATGTTTGTGAGTCCCCACCAAGCTCCCAGTTCACCGATGACGTCAATTAATAGCAACCGAATATTAGCATGATTTCCGGATTCCATGGCAGAACGTCGAACGAATGGAATACCTGTCTGCTGACACATCCCAGCTACTTCATTAAAGCGTTCGGGATGGCGTGGAACCAGAATGAGTTTGAGTTGCGGAAACGTATCCAGATGGGTCTTAAAGTAATCGAGGCAGAGTTCTTCTTCCTCGACTTGTGACGAACCGACTAGCAAGACGATGTCGTCATCTGCAATGCCAGCCAATCGTCTCAGTTCAAGGGTTTTTGGATTATCAGGATTGGATTCTGCTCCGTCAAATTTGATACTGCCGGTAACGGTAAGTTGCTGTTGAGAGGCACCAATTTCCTCAAAACGATCGGCATATTGTTGGTTTTGGACGGCAATATGAGTCAGTTTCCTGATTGTTGGCCGGATAAACAATCCCAGTCGTTTGTAACCCTTCGCACTACTCTCACTTAGACGACCGTTAATGATCGTGACCGGACAAACTTTGCTGGCATAGTGTATTAGGTTGGGCCAAAGCTCTAGTTCCACCAAGACAAAAAGGTCCGGCTTAATCCGTCGTAATGCAGTTTTCACCGCCCAGCTAAAATCGAGTGGACAATAGACGATCGGATATCTTGAGTATTTCTGCCTCGCCAGTTTATGACCGGTTTTAGTGGTTGTGCTAATTACGTATTCCCAGTCGGGATAACGTTGCTCAAGTTCCTGCAGCAAAGGTTCCAATAAATTGACTTCGCCAACACTTACTGCATGCAGCCAGATCCGCCGTCGCGGGCAAGCAATCCCGGTAGCAGGGAAATGGGCAACGAGTCCCAAAAACTTTTCTGCAAATCCTTGCCGGTACTTACCTTTGGTAAGGGCGGTGACGACTAACCATGGTGAGATCAGAATCAATATAAGCAGGTAAACAAGATTTCGTACGTAGGGCATTATTTATCCGTTTCTTGGATCCGGCCTTCACACTTTCGGCTTCGGCGGACAAGCCCACTTTTGTGAAAGCTATTTGCCGAGACAGCAACGTTTATATTTTTTCCCGCTTCCGCAGGGACAAGGATCGTTTCGTCCGACCTTCGGTGCTGTATTACGTACGGTCTTGGGTTTGGCTGATCGAGCTTGGGAAGGATCCTCACCATTTTCCTGCATGCGTATCGCATCACTGGAAGTTACGGCATCGGCGTGTGTGGCAGAGGTTTCAACCCAGGTCGAACCTACAAACTGTTCATTCAGTTGCTCCATACGAAAGATTAGATCAGTGACTTGCTCACCGATAGAGAACCACATGTTTTCGTATAACTTCATTCCTTCACGTTTATATTCGACTTTCGGATCCTTTTGGGCATATCCACTAAGTCCGACGGAACTGCGAAGACGATCCATTGTCAGTAAGTGTTCTTTCCAGGATGAATCGACAATTTGCAGTAGCAGTGCACGTTCCATTCTTCGCATCTCTGCATGATGTTTATCCTCGACAGCCGATGACAGTCGCCGGTTTAATTCCTGTTGATTACAGTCTCCAAGCGTATCGATACTAAGTTCGGTGTCGACGTTATCACGAAGCCAAAGTGAAATTGCTGCAATCTCTCCTTCATTTGCAATACGGTTTAACCGAGTGTTTTCTGCTTGACCTGCGAACAGTTCGACAGCCTTATCCCTGGCCCATTGTCGATGTGATTCCGAACGTTTCTGACTGGCGAGGCTTAGATCTACCAGCGTTTCATGAAGCTCGGCACGTTGCATGTGGCGAATGCTTTCAATAGAAATCTCTGCATTGAACCGTCGAGATGCCCATTCGATTAATCTTTCACGATCGAGTTGTTTATCAGTTCCACCACCGTATTGGTAGATTCCAGCCATCACGGGGTATTCGGCTTCCCGATGCTGGTACATATCCATTGCACGGTTGTGGATGGATTGCAGAAGTTCCTGATTGGATTGATCTTTAAGTTCATCTTCTTCCAGTTCGAATCCGAATTTATTTCGGATCCAGGTTGATAGTGAACTTCGCCCGAACCGTTCATCAAGGAAAATTGCCCCGTCATTCAAATCAACCTTGTCGATATGGGCATAAGCCAGATCAGCCAGATCATCTTCAATATCATCTAAATCAATAGTCTGTAGATCGCGCGGACGCAGTGAAGTGTTCCAGTTAGCATTCATGAACTTGGCTAAGGCCAGCCAGTTCCATTCAGCTTCCTCAAAGTCACGTGGCAGGTTTTCATCAACGGCATCGCGAATTCGCCGAATTGCTGAGCGGTAGGCGAGTCGGCGACTTTCGTCATCGGCCTGTTTGAAATCCATTCCGTTGAAAGTACGGCTTTCCTCCTGCATATTGAACTGTGAGTTCACCCAAGTGGTAAAGGAGTCGATTCCGTAATTAGGATCTAGGAATACGTTTACGTAATATTCGATTTGTTCTTCCAGACAGTCAGTCACTTTGGTTGACACGTTTTCGCCATCGAGAATTTCCTGACGAAATTCGTACAGACGTTTACGTTGTGTATCCATGACTTCATCGTACTCAAGAAGGTTTTTACGAATCTCAAAGTTTCGTTCTTCAACCTTTTTTTGTGCCGATTCGATACGTCGGGTGACCATTTTGCTGTTGATACTATCCTCAGGATTCATACCGAACTTTGAGAGGATATTCTTGAGATTGCCTCCGCCGAAAATACGCATAAGGTCATCATCAAGTGACAGGAAGAATCGGCTGCTTCCGGGATCGCCCTGACGACCACAACGACCACGAAGCTGGAGATCGATTCGCCTGGCATCGTGACGTTCCGTACCGATTACGTGGAGACCACCGAGTTCTTTCAGTACTTCTCCTTCTTCCGCCATGGAGTACTGTTCGTCAATTTCCCGAACCAGGTTATCCCAGATGTCCTGAGGGACTTCAAGTCGGGTAGGGTATTCATTTTGCAGACGTGACCAGGCAAGTGTGTCCGGATTACCACCAAGTACGATATCCGTACCACGCCCGGCCATATTTGTTGCAATAGTAACAGCGCCACGGCGTCCGGCCTGAGCAATAATCTCGGCTTCGCGTCCATGGTTTTTCGCATTGAGAACTTCGTGGTCGATACCGCGTTTGCCGAGAAAGTCGGAAATGGCTTCACTTTTTTCAATTGAAACCGTACCGATTAGAACAGGACGGCCAGCCCGGTAGATTCTGGCAATATCTTCCCGGTCGAATGTTTCCCGTTTCTGGCTATCAGCAGGTAATAGAACAACCGATGTATCATTTTGAGACTCGATGTTTCCGTAATATTGATCACCGTTGTAGAATTCGATCGTATCGTATTTATTTAATGCTTCGACTTCGTCTGCGACGGCTTTGAATTTATGTTTTTCTTCCAGATAAATGACATCATTGTGCTCGAGTCGCTGTAAAACACGATTGGTTGGAATCGCGATTACATTCATTTTGTAGATGTCCCAAAACTCTTTGGCCTCGGTTAATGCTGTACCGGTCATCCCCGAAATCTTGGTGTATAGCTTGAAATAGTTTTGCAGAGTGATGGTGGCAAGCGTCTGTGTCTCTTCTTTGATTTTGACGCCTTCTTTAGCTTCTACAGCTTGATGCAGCCCATCAGACCATTGTCGCCCATCCATTAGACGACCGGTAAACTGGTCGACGATAATAATGCGACCTTCTCGGATAACGTAGTTCACATCTTTTTTGTAAAGATAGTGAGCTTTTAAGGCATTGTCGATCAAGTGGGGCCATTCCATATTGCCCGCAGTGTAAAAACTCTCAACACCGGCGAGTTTTTCAGCAGCACGAATACCCTCGTCGGTCAGATTAACACTATGATCCTTTTCGTTGACCACAAAGTGAGTCTCTTTTTTTAGTTGACGAGCTAGTTTTTCAACTTCTTCGTATTTCTTCAGATTGTCATGAGCCGGGCCTGAAATAATTAGCGGTGTTCGGGCTTCGTCGATCAGGATGTTGTCAACTTCGTCAATAATCGCGAATGTAAGTTTTCCCTGACATTGTTGTTGATGTTTGGGAAATCTATCATCATCTCGAGCTGCCGGACGCATATTGTCGCGCAGATAATCGAAGCCAAATTCGTTATTGGTGCCGTAGGTGATGTCGCAGGCGTATGCCTGCTGACGTTCACTGGCCTGCATATCACTTTGGATACAGCCAATCGTTAACTTTAGCCCTATAAACACCGGAGCCATCCATTCCATGTCACGACGGGCAAGATAATCGTTAACGGTGATGACATGCACACCATCGCCGCTTAATGCATTGAGATAGGCAGGTAATGTTGCTACCAGAGTTTTACCCTCTCCGGTTACCATTTCAGCAATCTTACCCTCGTGAAGAACGATACCTCCGATAAGTTGTACATCATAGTGACGCATGCCAAGCCAGCGGTGCCCTGCTTCGCGTACAACTGCAAATGCTTCATTGCGCACATCATCGAGTGTTTGACCGGCCTTAATTCGTTCCCGGAACAACTCTGTTTGACGACTTAGCTCTTCATCAGACATGCTCTGGTACTGCGATTCCAGAGCATTAATTTCTTCAACCGCATTCAGATAAATATCAACCTGACGCTTGTTAGCTGACCCAAATGTCGAAGTTACGGTCGAGTCAAATGCGTTGACTAAACCGTTGAAAAAGGCTGAGATTAACTCCCAGATTCTTACAAATATGTCCATTATTACTCCGATGCAAAGCAACCCGGCCTACACGCTGTTACCTGCGGCTTATATCTATTTACCAATTAAGCACGGATCACAGTTGATTGGTCGCTTTGAATCTTATTTTTGTTGTTCCGTAAACTTTCCCACCACTAACAGCGATGAGGTATTACCAAGCATAAACGCTTATGTATATCTTATGTATATATGGTTCCGTTGGTAGCTTATCCCTATATGAAAAAGTGGTCAACGGAGGTTATTTACAACATCATACCACTGCGATTGTGTCTACGTACATGAATGTGAGTAGCAGAGTCGCACAGATCACAAACAACTCGATCAGACCGGTTTGACGACGTATTACGAATGGTGAGCTTTTTTTATAGGAGCATGATATTAATCATGGGAATTCGAACACTTTTGATAGTTGTAATATTGTTGTTCGTCAGCAATGCCAGTTGCTTGGCTCAACGTAAATCCAAATCAGTTACTAGTGCTCATACGCAGAATAACGACCACCTATTCCTGCTTCCATACTTTTTGGGCAATGGCGAGACGGGCATCTATTTTGCTTATAGCTATGACGGTTTGGAATTTCAGTGGCTGTCTGACAGAGACTTAATTGTTCCGGCACCTCAATGGGGAGATGAAAGTCTGACACGTGACCCTTCAATTCTTTATCACAAAGGAACTTTCCATATGATCTGGACAACGAGTTGGAATTCCCGTTCCATCGGTTATGCGTCATCTAAAGATCTGAGAACTTGGACGGATCCCCAACGAATCCAAATCTGGCAAGATAGAAAGAATGTACGAAATACGTGGGCACCTGAACTCCACTGGAATCCGGAACAGAAAGAATTCCTAATTCTCTGGAGTTCGACACTTCTGGAAGAGTTAAATGATGGCGACGGTAGTGAAGATATACATGGCTATGATCACCGCAGCTATTTCAGCAGCACCAAAGATTTTAAAAAGTTTACCTCTCCAAAATTGTTCTATAGCCCTCAGAATCCGGAATACAGTGTTATTGATCCGTACATTGTGCATGACGATCGAGGAACAATGGCGAAAAAGGATGATCGATGGGTAATGGTTATCAAGCATGAATTGGCAGAGGACAAAGGTGGAAAGAATCTTCGATTGACTTATGCCAAAAAAATGCTCGGACCATATCAGACGAAATTAGGAAAGCCAATTGTTGGTGCCGGGACATCTATTGTGAATCAGATGGGTGAAGGACCTACGCTCTTCAGGCATCAAGGAAAGTGGCACTTGTATTGGGATGCACCCGGAAGCGAATTCTCGTATTGTCTGGCGACAAGTAAAGATCTGGAAAGCTGGCAAAATCGTTCTGCAGAATTAAAGCTACCTGTGGAGCAAATGCGTCACGGAACGGTTCTTCGGGTACCGTTATCAGCGGTGCCAAGTATTAAGCAGTAGACAAAGTTGATTTATTCCATATTGCTTATAATAAGTCTTTAATATGCGTCGCTCCTTTGTAAGCTCCAGTACTGGCAGAAAGCACAATCCTTGGCCAAGAAAGCTGTAACTACCGATATTCGCGGAAACTTAATTCTGCTTGGAACAGGCACCAGTGTTGGAGTGCCTTCGATTGGTCGTGGGTGTTACGTTTGTAAAAGCACCAATCCCAAGAATAATCGCACTCGTTGTTCTGTGATTTTTGGCCTGGAAGAGGGAAATCTCTTAATCGATACCGGCCCTGATCTTCGGCAACAGTTACTGAGAGAGAAAATTGGTTTGGTTCATAGTGTTCTTTATACCCATGAACATGCGGATCATATTTTCGGGATGGACGACCTGAGATTGTTTCAGTTCTATTTGGGACATGCCGTTCCGCTGTATTGTGAGCCTCATGTCGAGCAACGGTTGCGTCAGTCGTTTGATTACGCATTTTCAGACCGCGATCAGACTCATCAGGGTTCAATACCACAAATTTCGATCAATACAATTTCGACGGATTCGTTTGAGGCTTTAGGAGTCAAAGTTACACCGATTCGTTTGCATCATGGTCCGCGCTTTAAAGTCCTCGGCTTTCGAATTGGAAATGTTGCTTACTGTACCGATACGAATGAAATACCCGAGCAAAGCTGGTCGCTCCTGGAAGGATTGGATTGCTTAATTCTGGACGCGCTGCGGCGCAAGCCTCATGCCACCCATTTTGGCCTGGATGAAGCAGTAGAAGTGGCCGAAAAAATTGGTGCTAAACGTACAGTTTTTACACACATTTCCCATGACCTGGAACACGAACAGACAAATGCTGGTTTACCTGACTCGATGGAGTTGGCTTATGATGGTATGCAGTTAAAGTTAAGCTAAGTCTGGCAGGAAATTTTATTTGGACTGAGACTGAATGTACTCGCCGGTAATATTGAGAACTTCCTTGTTGTAAAACGTGTCAGGAAATACCGCGGTTTCACCGTTTGCCCGCTTCTCAAGGTTTTCCTGAGCTTCTTCCTGAGCAGAGTTCTCTTCTTTCTTAGCAAAGAAGTCTTCCTCTTTTAGCGAAACTCGTTTTTCTACCTGCTGCTTTTTATACTCATCGATCTGTCCTAATAACTTCTGGAATTCTTTAGAGTTCTTTACGCGTTTCTCGGACGATTTTTTCAGGCTTGCAATCAGGTCAGCGTTACGAGCTGAAAGTACTTCACTGACTTCGTTTTCAACTTTGTCAAATGCTACTGGATAGTCCAGATCCGATTCTGATACTTTCATATGATCGGTAATCGACGGCAGAATGATATCGGAATAAACACCGCGTTGTTGAGTGCTGTCCCCACCAGGACGATAGAACTGCTGCATCGTGATCTTCAGCGCACCAAGGTTTGGTGGGTTGCTGATATTGAAAAATCGAGAGCCTAACTCGAGGAAGTTTTGAACAGTTCCTTTGCCGTGAGTCGTTGAGTCTCCGATGACGATTCCACGACCATGATCGACAATTGCACCAGCGAAGATTTCACTGGCACTGGCACTGAACTTACTGCAGAGCACAACCAATGGCCCATCATAACTAGTACCTTTAGTGCGGTCATCGTATTGTTGCACTCGTCCGGAAGGATCTTTTACCTGAACGACAGTACCTAAATCGATAAACAAACCTGTCAGATCAATCGACTCAGTCAGACTTCCTCCTCCATTGGTGGAAAGATCCATAATCATTCCGTCAATTCCCTGCTCGGTGAATTCTTCAATGAGGCGGCGACAGTCACGCGTAGTACTTCGGTAATCTTTTTCACCACGACGAGCAGCATCCATATCCATATAGAAGGATGGAAGGTTTATGACTCCGATTCGAAGTGTCTTTTTGCTACCTGGCGATTTGTATTCAATGACGTCACCACGAGCTTCACTATCTTTCAATTCGATCTTGGCCCGTTTAATGGTCAAGACCTTCGACTCAGTACTCTTTTCAGGGATGACACCAAGACGAACAGTTGAACCGGGTTTTCCCCGAATCAGGGATACGACGTCGTTAAGTTTCATATCAATCACGTCCTGCATTTCGCCTTCGGTGTCTTGACCGACACTGACGATGCGATCACCCGTTTTAAGTTCACCATGCTTATCAGCGGCACCACCTGGAATGATCTTTGTAACTTTGGTGTACCCGTCTTCCAACGTGAGTTGAGCTCCGATACCGTCAAGATTCAATCGCATTTGAATTTCGAAATTCTCGGAAGTCGTCGGTGACATGTATGTGGTATGAGGATCATAGCTGGTTGTTACAGCCGTCAGAAAGATTTCTAATAACTCATCACTTTTGGTTTGTTGCATCTGTTTGAGCTGACTGTCGTAACGGCGATGTAATCGCTCATTGGCTTCTTTCCCTTCAGTCTTATCGCCTTTGAGAACAAGAAAGTTGTATTTAATACGTTTTCGCCATCGATCAGTAAGCTCGTCGCGGGATGTTGCAAATTTCAGGTTATCCCAGTCAGTGCTGATATATTCTTCGACTTGATAATCATGTTCCGTATCAATCAGCTTATGAACAATTTCAATACTTTCTTCCATGCGAGTCATATATTGAAGGAATACATCATGAGCGAACTGCAGTTCCCCTTTTTTCAACATATCGTCGAGTTCCAGTTTTTTGGCTTCAAATACTTTAATATCTTCTTCAAGGAAGTAGAGTTTCATCGGGTCCAGACGATCGATAAACGTCGACATTGCGCGTTGAGAAATCTCATCGTCCAATTCATGACGTGTCAGGTGTTGTGACGAGACAATTCCACGAACCATTAAAGCGATTTGTCGGTTCTTAGTACTCGGCTCGCCAATCTCCGTACCCGTTAAGAAAGGGATACAAAAACTGACTAACAAGAGTGTGGCTGCAGTTCGAAGGATGTTTTTTCGGGAAGTAACCGTAGTCATTGAATAATCCAATAAAGGCTGTTTATTTATTTTGTAGGTTAGACTGAATCACCAATCTCAGCTCATCAAGGAGTGTGAGTCGGTTGCAGACTAAAAAAATGTGACTAACCAACGAATATTAGTACGTTGATAGGCCTTAGACAAGTCAAATTGAGCATCGTCAAACGATCTATGAATCAATCCTCACTTAAATCAGATAGATAAAACGAAAAATTGTCCAGTCCTGAGTTTAAACTCTTTTTGTCTTCTTGTGTTTCGGTCTTCAGGAATCTTTATAGGATTCTCGACAAGATATATGGCATTTAATGCTCAATAAGATTTATTACATTGTTTAATGTTCAGATTCTATCGATAACCAGTGGATGATCTGGTCGTCCATCCATCGTTTTCCTTTACGAGCCAGATAACCCATATGGCCACCATATTCAGTACGGATAAGAGTTGTCGAATCCGAAAAACAGGCGTCGTCAAATATTTCGGCAGGCACAACAGGATCGTCGTTAGCTATCAGGACTGTCGTTGGCACGGTAATTTGATTCAGACAGCGCTTGCTACTGGATTGCTGATAGTAATCTGCTGCATCAATAAATCCGTTAAGTGGTGCGGTAAAGCGGTTATCAAAATCGAACAGGGTTTTTGGGAATGGTGATAATTCCGTTGACGGGCAATCGGGATGGAAATGACGGCGTTCAGTAATCCCTTTTTTCAGAGTGCGGATGAATTGATAATCATAGAATCCGAGATGCTTTTCGGTAATTTTCAGGCTTGAGTAGGCCAGGTCGATCGGAGGACAGATTGCGATGGCGCTGGTTATGCTCAGTTCGGGGTATTGGCTTAGTTCCGCTAACAGTTTTAACAGGATGTTCCCGCTAAGCGAGAAGCCCACCATTTGAATGGACGGTTGTTGCGTGTATTGCTGAATCCACATTGCAGTTTGCGCAAGATCATCGCTGGCGCCGGCATGCGCAGTTTTTTTTGCGATCGCAATGCCGTTTCCGCAGCCACGCATATCCATCCGAAAGACCCGGCGAGATTGTTGTCGCAGGCGATCTGAGATGCGCGTCATATAAGATGATTTGTGAGAACCAGCCAGACCGTGAATAAGAAGCACCGGAGATTTCGAGGATGATGTTGGGCGCGGTACAGAATCATCGTAAATATAGAGTTGATCACCATCAGGCAATGTAACCCGATGCTGCTTACTGTCGGGTAAGTCAATAGTACCACCAAAGAGTCCGGCAAGGACTGTTTGCCGATGACGACAACTGATGAATCTGCGAGGAATGAATGGAGTTAGAATTTTAGTCATCCGCTGCTCCCCAGCCACCCCCACCGGGTGTTTTGATTGTAAGTTGATCACCGACATCGACAGCTAATTTTTGACGGTTGTTAAGTGTTTCTTCCCGACCATCAAAAAAAAGCACTTTGTTGACCCCCGCTTTTCCAGCTGTACCCTGAGCTAAACCTGCAGGTCTGTTTTCCATTCGACGTTGAGTTAATAGAGAGACGGTAACTGGTTTGAGAAATGTCATTTTTCGCACGACGCCGTTACCACCTCGGTGCTTGCCTGTTCCACCAGATTCCTGTCTTATGCTGAATTCATCTAAGCGAACCGGATAACGCTGCTCCATGATTTCGGGATCTGTTATGCGGGTGTTTGTCATATGAGTATGTACGGCATCGGCACCAGCTGACTGGGAAGTAGCACCTGCACCCCCGCAAATCGTTTCGTAATATCCAAATGAATCATCTCCAAATAGCAGGTTGTTCATAGTTCCTTGGCTGCATGCAGACAGTTGTAACGCTCCAATCAGTACATCCACAATGCGTTGAGATGTTTCAACATTACCTCCGACAACTGCCGGTGACTCGGCTGGTGTCGGACCAGGAACTGGATTTAATAGGGATTCCGGCAGACGAAGAGTGATTGGTTCGAGCACTCCCTGATTGAGCGGAATAGGCTCGTCTATTAATAAACGCAGAACATAGAGAACGGCGGCTGTAACGATGGCTCGATTAGCATTGAGGTTAATGGGTAAAACCGGTGAAGTGCCGGTGAAGTCCAGCTCCGCACGATCACCGTGAATCCTGATGGTGACTTTGATTTCAGCGTTATAGTTTTCCGTGAAATGTTCGTCCAGATAATCGTGATATTTGTATATGCCATCGGGAATAGTCAGAAGTGCCTGCCGAGTTTTAGCAGTTGCGGCATTCTGAATAAGACGCATGTATTCTAATACGGTTGCCTGACCATGAATATCAATCATGCGTTTTAAATCATTGGCTCCCTGCTGATTTGCCGCTACCTGAGCATGGATATCCGCAATATTTACATCAACACTGCGAGAGGGAAAATCATCTGTTTCCAGCAGTGCACGTAGCTTGGACTCACGCGATACTCCGGCCGCAATCAGTTTTTGTGACCGAATCAGGACTCCCTCTTCTGCCAGTGTTTTGGAAAATGGTGGCATGGACCCCGGTGTACAGCCTCCAATTTCGGAATGATGGGCACGACTGGCAGTAAAAAAAATACGCTCGTTTTGCTGGTTGAAGACGGGAGTAATAACAGTAACATCCGGGAGGTGCGAACCGCCACGATACGGATCATTTGTTATGAAGACATCACCCGGTTCAATTAATTTATGATCATCTAATACGGCTCTGACTGATTCCCCCATAGCTCCCAGGTGCACAGGGATGTGAGGAGCATTAACGACGAGTTCTCCCCGGGTTGTGAAAATGGCACAACTAAAGTCGAGACGTTCTTTGACATTCACGCTGCTCGACGTGTTTTGTAATGTGAGCCCCATTTGATTAGCGATGGAGACAAATTGATTATTGAAGATCTCCAACATGGCCAAATCGGAGGTTACTGAATGAAGATGATTATTTGACGGTGGTTCAGTTGCTGAACTAAGCAGGAGTTCTTGATTACTTAAAACAGTTGCCTGCCAACCGGGTTCAATAAGAGTAGTAGATATGCGTTCGGTAATGATTGCCGGGCCATCGATGTGATCGCCCGGTAATAATTCAGAACGCTCAAAGCGTTGAGTCTGATGCCATTCTCCACGATGAAAGATCGAAGTTGTTTTATTACTTTTACGTTCGACATGTTCGAGCTGCCTTGAAATTGAATCGTGTGCCGCAGACTGGCCAACAGCTTCAATTCTAAGAGTGACCAGCTCCAACAAATGAGAATGTCGGAATCCATACCTGTGAAGGTGACTGGTATTAAACAATGATTCTAATTTGTTGGCATCGATATTCCAGCTAAAAGAATTAGCGGGTGCGTCGATAACGGGTATTTGAAGTGTTGCGTCCACACCCATTGGACGTAGCTCAGCAACAACGCGGATCGAGATGTCGGTTGATGTATATCCCTCCTGAATCACTTGCTGTTGCAGCACCTCTGTTACCGTTGCTATTTCATGTTTAAGGTTCGCAAGTAATTTTTGAGTCAGTTGTTTATAGATTCCCAGATCAGCCTGTCGTTTTACACTGGCTTGTCCTATTCCATAAGCAGAAAGTATTCCGGCATCCGGATGATTGAGGATCGTTGATATGTTTAGCAGATGAGCAACACCGCAAGCATGTTGTGCGGCTGCTCCACCGAAGTTCACCAAAGTATAATCCGCGGGATCATACCCTTTAGCAACACTGATGTTACTTATCGCCTGTGCCATATTATGATTAGCAATGCAGAGAAATGCTTCTGCCAGTTCATGGTGCTCGTACGTCTGACCTGTTGTTGCCTTAATTAAATCGGAGAGCTCAGCTAGCCGACCGACAGCTGCGTCGCGTATCAACGGTATAGAAAAATGTTCCGGGAGGATTCGTCCGAGTATCAGGTTTAGATCTGTCACCGTTAGCGGTCCGCCGCAACCATAACAAGCAGGTCCCGGATCACTACCAGCACTTTGTGGACCTACTGTGAGCTTGATTCCATCAAAGTTACATATAGATCCACCTCCGGCGGCAACGGTTTCAATAGCAAGCATTGGAGTAACAATCCGCACGCCTGCTTTTTGAGTTTCATATTCATATTCAAACTGACCATCAAATCTAGACACATCCGTGCTTGTGCCACCCATGTCAAACCCAATCGACTTTGTAAAACCAGCTCGCCGGGCAACGCTAGTGGCCCCAACAACTCCACCGGCAGGACCTGAAAGAATGCTGTCTTTTGCACAGAAACTATCGGCCTCGACTAAGCCACCGGCTGAAGTTAGTAACCGTATGGATGACTCCCGATGCAGATTATTGGTGATGTCATGGAAATATTTTGCCAAAACAGGATTAAGGTAACTATTTAATACGGTGGTGTCCGCACGGGAAACAAGTTTGATTAGAGGCGAGACCAGGCTCGAGCGGCTGACATCTTCAAAGCCGAGTTCCCCGGCAAGCTGTTCGATGATCACTTCATGCTTGTCACATGCAAAGGCATTCATTAAACAGATGGCCACGGACTGGATGCCTTTGTATTTTGCATCTTGCAAGGCAAGTTTAATGTCGTTTGGCTGTAGCTCTATTAGTACTTTGCCATCAGTATCGATTCGTTCCTCAACCTCAAGTACAGATTGAAAGAGTGGTTCATGTTTTTTGATATTTAATGTAAAGAGCTCAGGCCGATCCTGATTGCCGATGTGCAAAATATCACCAAAGCCTTTGGTGGTTATAAAGAGAGTCCGGGCTCCGCTGCGTGTTAGTAAGGCATTGGTTGCCCGGGTTGTACCTAAACGCAGGCGGACTGGCGGAAGTGGTTGACTCAGTGGGATACTCAGTAAATGATGAATCCCGATAACCGGCGCTTCTAAGTCAGTGCGAATTTCGTAACGTAAACCAATACAGTCTGCAGGTAGCGGATGCTGTAATTGTAGAGTGCCGTTTTTTGTATCAACAACCTGTGTCCGAAAATCCAGTTTGTATTGCTGGTCGGCAATATGAAATATCATACCGTTCCAGAATCCGTCGACGTCATCTTTCCTGCGCGGATCGTAAAAATAATGTCCCTCAGCGGACTCGATGATACCAGGTGTAATAGCAGAGCTTAGCAGTTTGTGACGGCGCAGCGACTCTTGAAAACCGTCGGTTGATTGGGCTATACAGTCTGTAAACGTTCCCCCCACATCAATCCAAAATTGCCAAGACGTTCTATCCAAAAGTCACTAACTCTTCTTGGCACCAATACAGATTAATTGCGAGTAAGTACGGATGTACATTCGGCCACCAGAGACAGCAGGTGTACTGCGGCAGGCTTCTCCAAGCGGGTTTTTGGCAAGAACTTTGAATTGTTTATTGGCCGCGATGACATGTACGACTCCTTCTTCATCAACACAAAAGAGCTTGTCACCAACACGAATGGCAGATCCGGAAAATGCACAATCCAGCCTTTTTTGGTAATAGACTTCACCCGTTTTGGTGTTCATGCAGGAAAGAATTCCTTTGTCATAGAAACAGAACATTAGCTCGCCAAGACAGACTGAGGTTGGAACGTATGGTGCTGAACGATCCAGTTTATAACTTACAGTCGGCTTTTTCCCAGGTTTAATGGCCGCGACATAATTACCACCGCCGCCGGAACCGGTAGACCCGAAAATATGTCCACCCGCAAACAGTGGAGAAGAAACCGTTCGTTTGTCGAAAGCCTGGACAGCCCAGTTTTCTTCACCGGTTTCAGGATTCAGACTGTACATTCCATTGACAGTATTGGAGCAAATAATTTCATCCCCGTCCTTTCCTTTATAGATAGCCGGAACACTATAACTTGCAGAGGCGGTACCTCGTGTAGTTTTCCAGATGATCTCACCACTTTCCTTATCAAAGGCATAGAAGAAACTTTTTCCCGGTTCGATTCCCTCGGGAAGTCTATCGTTAGCCTGTGAAGCATTCAGTAGTACTTTATTTTTATAAATTACCGGCGAAGTACCAAAGCCGTGTTGGCTTGACCAGGTACCTAAATCTTTTGTCCATAGCTCATTGCCATCATGAGTGAAAGCCTTGACGAGTGTGTGTTGAGGATCGGACCACGCAAAAATTACAACGTCTTGATCAACCACTGGGGTGCAGGAAGCATAACTCGAACGCAGGTGCAATTTATGCGTCGCTGATTTGTATCGCTGCTGCCAGATAATTTTTCCTGAGGTTGCATCAAGGCACAGTACATATCGCTCCGCAGTATCCGGGTCAGCGCTTAAGAGAAATATCTTTTCACCCCATAGCACCGGTGAAGAATGTCCAATGCCGGGTAACTCGGTCTTAAAGACAATATGGTCTTCACTCCACTGAGCCGGGAAGGACTGAAGGCTGGAAATGCCCTGACCATTTGGTCCATGGAATCGAGTCCACTCCTGAGCTGATGCCGATTGGAATATGAATAAAACACTGGCAAATATCGCCAGACACTGAAAACGCCTGATCATAAGATCTTCTCTCAATGGAAGGGAATTATTGATAATTACGTTTCATCCTACCTGCCTTCATCAGGTGACGCAATTTAAGTAGTTGTTGATTTTTCTTGTGACGATTGTTCCGCTTCAGCTTCTTTAGCACTGGCCTGATAAGTTGACGTTTCCTGTTTTTTAGGAGCAAAATCTTTTCCACTTTTTGAAGCCACAGCGATAAGAAGAACACCCAGTATCATGAGAACTGTGGCCACGTAATACGGCATGTTTAATTGGAACGTAAGCAGAGGGATACCGACACCGGAACCTATAATTCGAGCCAGTGAACTGACACTTTGTCCGACACCGAGGATCGTTCCCTGACGGGAAGGATCACTTCGACGTGAAAGAATAGCATTGAGTGAAGGCTGCATAAATGAGAATCCAGTGACTACGATTCCCAAAGCCAGATACAGAATGCCGCTGCTTTCCTGATTGATCGCGATGATCATAATTGCGAAACCGATGATCTCGAAAGTAGCACCGGTTATGGCTAAAGATGCATCCGATCGCCTGCCAGCCAGGCGACGAACAATGCCACCCTGTACAAGAGATAGCGTGACACCAATAAAGGCAAATGTGCCACAGATTTCGGAATAAGAGAATTCAAACGGACTTTGCGCTAAATGTTTGGAGCTACCTTTGATAAGCAACGACAGCGTCGTCTCAAAATTAGCAAAAGAAAATATGCAAACAAAGATGGAAACTAGAATCAGACTGATCGATGGAATTGAAAGTGCTTGCCTGAGTCCTTCAAAATCAAAAAGTTTATGTCCGGCAGATTCACTGGACTCGGTAAGTGACTCCGGCAATTTCTTACTAGCTAACAGTAAGGCGAAAAATGACAGGACAGCGGCAATGTAACCAGGCCAGGCACTTGGGGCTTCACCGTCGCCTGCGACGGCAGCCATACCCAATAATGGTCCAAAGGTAAATCCGGCACCGAATGCCATACCGATTAAGGCCATACCTTTTGATCTTTTTTCTGGTGTTGTGGTATCGGCGATATACGCCTGAGCAGTGGAAATAGTAGCTCCGAAAATACCGGCACCGATTCTCGAGACGTACAGCAATATCATTGTTGTTGAGGGATCATCGGCGATCGTAGTTGCCATACCAAACAGCGTATAGCAGGCAACAGATCCGGCCAGTCCAACCATAATGATTGGGCGTCGCCCATGTCGGTCTGAAAGCTTTCCCCAGAATGGAGCAAAGATGAATTGCATGGCTGAAAAACTAGCCATCAATAGCCCCAGTTGTATACCAGCTCCGGAAGACTCAGCCAGATAATGCTCCGCATAGACCGGCAACAGGGGAAGCACCAGGCCAAATCCTAAGAGGTCAATAAAGACAGTCAGGAAGATAACCAGTAGAGAGCCTTTACGAGGTTCGTCAGTCATAGATGAATTATTTCATGAATTGGAGAATTTGGAAGTCTCTAGTTTAAGTACGACGATTTGGTGATGCTATCCCCCGCTTAGAACGCTAATTGGGATTTAACTTTCAGCTTCAGCAACGGCATCACCCAACCGGCGCAGTAATTCCAGTTTATAGATACCTGTGTCATGCCCGTCACTGAAAGCAATTGTATAAGCATAATTTCCAAGTGGTTTCACTCCGACAACCATCATTGGCTGAGCTTCGGCGGTAGATATGACCGGTAATAATTCAGCTGGCGGCGGATTTCGTTCAGCCTCACGACAATGTGCACAGGGGCAGTTATCCCGGAGAACTTTGAACGGGATTCTGGAACTCACATGATCGTTCCAATCAATCACCAAACGATTGTCGTCTGACAGACTGAGCCCGGTCGGATAAATTGATAATTCATGCATGATTCAATATGACTCTAACTCAGGATTTCTCTTAAGGCCACAATTAACCGGTCTACTTCTTCAGCGGTGTTGTAGTGTACAAGTCCTAAACGCACCATACCCTCCGGTTCCAACCCCAACTGTTCGGTGAGTTGTAGAGCATAATAATTCCCATCCCAGGCATAAATTCCACGTTCGCCCAGTTCGTGAGCCAATTCAGCCGCCGTGAGTTTGGGGTGCGTCACCGAGACGGTTGGAACTCGTTCATCGATCCTGTTCTGGTCGGTAATCCCGTGGATTTTAAGACCTTTGACAGAAGCCAATCCTGATAATAATTTGCCGCATAATTCATCTTCATAAGCAGTAATCGCTTGATAGGCAACTTCAAGAGCGGCACGTCGTTGTAATGCTCCGTCATTAGCCAGACTTCTACCCAGATCCGCCACATAGTCGACAGCGGCACGTGATCCACAAAGACTGGCAAAATTCTGAGTACCTGTCATCCACTTTTCGGGAATGGTTGGCGCAGATGGGCGAACTTTGTAGGCCTCTAGACGCTCAAGGATTTCAGATCTGGCCCAAAGTACTCCGATATGAGGCCCATAAAACTTATAGGTAGAACAGGCCAGAAAATCACAGCCGATGTCTTTAACATCAATCAGTCGATGCGGTGCGTAATGAACGGCATCGATGAAGACCTGCGCGTTGAATTGTTTGGCATAGGTAGTGATTTCTTTGACCGGATTAATTGAGCCGGAAGAGTTAGATGCCAGACCAACAGCCACTAAACGTGTTTTTGCGTCGATTTTGGATTTGAGGTTATCGAAATTTAGAGTGCAATCTTCTTTGTTGATATCGGCATAGCGGACTTCAACATCATGGTCGCGGGCTGCTAACGCCCAGGTTGTAACATTGGCATCATGGTCGAGTCGTGTGACAACAATATTGTCGCCCGCATTCCATGTCTGTGCGATTGCTCGGGAAAATGCAAATGTGAGAGAAGTCATATTTGCGCCAAAGACAATCTCATACCAGTTGTCGGCACCTATAAAATCGGCTAATGCCTGATGGGCCTGCTGAACCAATGCATCACTTTCCCGACTTGTCGCAAACTGGCCGCCGTGATTGGCATTACATGTACAGTAATAATGGCTGATGGCATCAATAACAGATTGAGTTACCTGTGTACCAGCCGGACCGTCCAGGTAAATGGCGGTTTTCCCGTTGTGCTCCCGGGTTAAAGCAGGGAACTGATTGCGACATTCCTGAATCAGTTCAGGCGTGAGTTGTTGCGTCATGAGGTTCTTATCCCGTCATATTTTTGGCAAAACCTGTAGCCTAACGGTTATCAATAAACCGTCGGCCTTTGGCTTCAAAACGAGGAAGCGAATTTGATTCTGCCAATATAACCTGAACTCTCAGTCCTAACCCCACCTCGATGGCTTCTTTTATACGGTCGGTGTTCTCTCCGCGGTCTTCGACTTCGATGGTTAAACCATCCATTTCGCCATCTTTGAATGCGGTAATACGATATTCGACGACTTCATCAAAACCGCGAAGAATCTCTTCCAGAGCACTGGGAAAAACGTTAACTCCCCGAATCACGATCATGTCATCAACGCGACCTAAGACTCCTCCCTCCAACAATAAAAAATTACTGCTGTCGATATATGCAGGGACGACTTGGTCGCCTGTACGATAGCGAATTAAAGGGCTTCCCGGACGTCCCAGACAAGTTAGTACCAGTTCGCCGGAGCCACCGGCTTCTATAGTATTACCAGAATCAGAGTCGATCACCTCCGCAATAAATTCAGCTTCACAGACATGGAGACCTGTTTGACGTGCATCTGCAAATCCCCATGGTCCTATTTCTGAAGCGCCGGCATGATCAATCAGTTTTGCGTCCCAGGCGTTTTCGATTTTATCGCGTATCGACGGGATAGAACCACCTGGTTCACCAGCTACAATAATGCGAGTTACTGCTGAAGCACGAAGGTCGATTTGGTTTTCAGCGGCGACTTCTGCCAGATGCAGGGCATAGGTTGGTGTGCACAAAAGGACTGTTGGCTGACTAGCGTTAATGAGGTCTAATCTGGCATGCGTACTTAGCCCGCCACCGGGAATCGACATCGCCCCCCGCGCAAGAATCGCATCATGGGCAGACCAGAATCCAATAAACGGGCCGAATGAAAAGGCCAGAAATGCCCGGTCGTCGGGAGTGACGTCAGCTGTATCCAGAACGTATTGCCAGACATTCATCCACCAAACCCAGTCGTCCGCTGTATCCAGGACAGCCATTGGTTTACCTTGGGTGCCTGAAGTTCGATGGAATCGGACATACTGCTGGATTGGCCAGGTCAAATTACGAGCGAATGTATCTTCAGACAACAACTCACTTTTATTGGTAAAAGGCAGTTGCTTCAACTGATCGAGACTTTCCAGTGCTGTAAGGTCGCCAAATTTTTTCTGATAGAAGAGATTGGTTGGAAGAATCTCAGATAAGAGCGTGTTTAATTTTTCCAGTTGCAGACATTCCAAGGCCTCACGTGATAAAGATTGAATCTCATCACGATGTGTTCTGTCGACGTGTCCTGTTTGATTAGGCATGGTTTATTTGGAGGGTTTAACAGGGCTGAGAACAAGTTACTCGTCTATTGGAGCTGGTGGAGCTGGCATTGGTTCAGGAGATTTTTCTGGAGATTCAGGCAGGCTAGGAACATCAGGCAGACCCGGCAGGCTTGGAAGCCCCGGCAGGTTGTCGCCAAGTTCTGATGATTTGGCTTTGATCAGATCGTTGTTCGCTAAGTGGATCTTATTGAACGTTTTTTCGCTAATCAAATAAAACCAATCGGCGAAGCGGCTGTTGAGTAGACGCACTGAATTTTGGGCTTCTGCTAATTTCAACTCATACTCTTGTTTTAGACGGGCGTTATCCCGTTCGATTGTTTCTTTGAGTTCGGCTAGTTGTTCAGGTGTTAATTCGGGTTGTTCCGTTTCTTTTGTGGGCTCTGCTTGAGTGACCGGTTCCTGATTTTGACAGCCATCTTCAGGACCCGGTGAAGCCGAAGACATATTGGGAAGTGAAGTGTACTCAGGTACTGGAATCATATTTGGCTGGAAGGCGGTTGTGACAAATAAATAACGCTGAACGGAATCTGTGGCGCCTGAAGTTGAATCAACCTCGCCAAAACGAAGGATATATTTAATACCTGTTTGCAGCGAGATATGGATCTCGCCGTTGGCACTTTTAAGATCCATCATGTTATCGATCGTTGTGTTGGGATCACCGAATAAGCCAAGTCGCGTTAGTGTTTCGGATGTTTTCTCGTCGGCAATAGCTTGCGGAGTGATTTTTAGGTCCGGCCGGAGGACTGCAGGTTTTCTCATCACTCCTTCAATAGTAAGATTCTCAAGTGCACTTTGAAGTATATTGATTCGATCCAGATCTATTTCCTCATTTTCAGTTAATTCAATGGTGAATGGTTCCTGCGTGTTCTGGTCATACTGCACCATATTGTCCAATTTCCAGATAAGGTCGACTTCATCCAGAACCAGTGAGGAATTTGAACGACGCAACATGATCGGACTTCCCTCTGGATTTAGGCCGATGATGTAGTCCTGAATGGCCAGTTGACGAATATCCAATCCATTAAGTCCGAGTAGGTTCGTATCAATCCATTTGGGAAAATCTGTTTCAAAGATATTCATATTCAGGTCGACAGTGAACACAATGTCACTTTCCGGTCGGCGTGCCGCGTAGTAGGACTGCTGCATTCGAGGATCGATACCGGCATCAACGCCTTTTATGACTTTGGCACCAATAATGAGTGAATAGGATATTCCTTCTTCGTCGGTAACTGTAATCAGTGTTCCAACGCCATCGGTACCGACATCGAGTGTTTCGGTATTTGGTTCTACGACGTGATAATCTTCATGAGCACTGCTATCGACATCAATAACTTCTTTAACTTCCAGTGTGCTAAACGCCGCAGCGGCAGAGGCCATTTGCTCTGCTGCATCAGCAGGATAGTTATTATGTGAAGGAATTACCCACTGACCTGTCGCATCACGCTTAACACTAAAAGATTTAATCCGGGCGGTTGGATCATCATAGGTTGTTATCTTTAATTCCACGGCACGTTGTGCGGTGAAACCTTCAAACACAGGTTTCCCCTCATCCTGTTTGGCGATGCTGCGACGATTTTGTTGCGAGTCCGTTTCACCAATATCACTGGTGAGCACGGCGGCAACGACCGAACCAACGGCTAAAGCAGTGAAAATGCAGGTTTGAATAATGTTGTTCATATCAATGAAAATCTAAGTTTGGATAGTTTTAGTTAAAGGTTTTGAAGTAGCTTAGTTTTAGCGAAGTCGCGCTGACGCCACTCCTTCCCGTTCCTTAATCCGACGGTTAAAGAAAACAAATACGGCGATCAACAGTGGTGGAATTGGCGGGATCAATACAGCAAGGAACTTGTATTTATTTTGCATTTTGGCAATTTTCCGGTTACTATCGCGGCGGATCGTAGCAATCTTTTTGTCACGGTCGCGTTCTTGTTTGACACGCTCAACTTCCAGCTTGCGCTGGTTTTCCTGTTGACGGCTATTCAGGTTAATGACCTTAGCTCGTAAAACCGCCGGATCGGGTTTTTTGTCATTCGTAGGATCCTGCAAAGTGGCAAGTTGAGATTGTAATTCCTCAACCTCTTTCTGCATGTCATCCTCAATTAACGTAATCTGACTGTCCATCACTTTGTGAAACTTACTGATTTCATTTGTCAGCGTTTGCTGTTGTTCGTTGATTTGGTATTCAACAGTCTTCAGCGAACTGTGACGAAGCTTACGGTTACGAATAGCGATATAGTCATCTTCACCTGCTAGATAATCAATAACATTCAGTAGGAAAGTGATGTTTTCAAATTTATAAGAGACATCCTGAAAGGCTGTAGGTCGAGCCCGTACGGTCAGGAAGGCATTGAACATAATGTCCAGATCACTGATATAGACAACTTCCAGTTGAGGCGTTTTTCCATCTTTATCAGGTAGAGCCCCGCTTGGCGTACCTGTAATATGCACAGCTAGATTCTGGATACCGTTGGTTCCTTCATTTTGTAGCTGTTTGATCCGTGCTTTTGCACCCCGACCACCATTTCCCAACGCCTGTAGTTCAATGTTATATGGAGCGGACTCAAGTGAGCCTGAATTCCGTATCGACGAACGAATGAGTGGAGTGATCGTCATATGATCTTTGGTTGGATCAGCAATGATGGGACTACCCACGGGAATCAGCACTTCTTCAAGTCCGCTGGTAATCGGATGATCAGAGTCGAGGTTTCGAGTAAAAATCCAGGTGTCGAGGATATCTTGATATTTAAGCAGTGGGTACGGGTTTTCGGTTTGCCAGACGAGATCGGAATCCCATAATCCCTGATTCATTTCGGAAGGTTTCCCCGGGATTTGAACGGCCAATAAATCCCATAGTCGTGAAATACTTCCCTTCTGCTGAGGCTGCCCGGGTAGCCCCATCATTTGTTCAATCGACTGACGCGGCATACCGGTACCTGGAGCTGCAATTGTCTCCGGACGCGGATCTTCAAAGATGACGGCAGGAATACCTTCCTGAAGGGCCCGGAGAATATTTGTGAGTTTGAGGTCTTCCAGTGAAGATGGCTGCGCGATCAGCAGTAAGTCATATTCGGCGGTCGAAATTTCCTGTTCCGCATCCACATTAACAATTCGATATTGTTTTTGCAGTTCGGTGATAAATCCCTGTTGAGCAACACGAGTTGGACGACCGCTGGCAAAACTGTAACCACCCATGATATTGGCATCCGAGTCAATGACACCAATAGTTTTACGACTTCCCTTGGCAACGGTGGAAATCGAGCGGGCCAGTTCGTATTCGACAGGAATCCCGTAATCAAAAAATGGAACTACAACTTTTTGGAGACCACTGCGGAATACCGCTCCCATGATGATCGGGCGGTTTGCATCCTCGCCGGCAACAGTAATCGGGGTGATGCCGTGATTGTCTTCTGCATTGGCGACAATCTCGTCATAGGATTCCAGATTTTCATGAAGCGTCAAATAGATTTCGTTATGAGTGCCGAATTCCTTCAATAATGAAATCAGATCGTAGCGAGTTTTGATGTACTGTTCGGGAACCTGACTGCTGATGAAAGCTTCGACATAGACCGGATGCTCAGGGGCCAGATTATCAATCAGCTGACGCGTATCGTCGGAAAGCGAGCTAATCTTCCCCCGCGTCGTATCGTAACGGACCAGATCATGGCTATCAAAAACGATAGTAAGTGAGAAGACCATGACAATTAGTGCACAGATTCGGATTAGAAAGTGAATCCATAGTCGGTCTCCATCGCGACCGCCAGACCAGTGTCGTTTACCGATCATGATCATACACAGATAGAGACTGATGCAGATGATCATAATGAAATACATCATTGATGAAAGGCTCAGGATACCTCGTTGAAATCCATCAAACTGAGCATGGATACCCCATTTTGAAATAAGTTGAGCAAAACCTGAAGTGGCTGCAAACAGGTCGGCTGATTTAGCAGCTACTAGTGGCACATTGAAGGCTAGGCCAAAGACAAACGCAATAGTCATATTACTAGTTAGGAATGAAGCAACCATTCCAATAGCAAGCATTGCCAGACCGATGAGCCAGTAGCCGAAGTAATTCGTTGCCAGTAGCCCCGTGTCTAAATCAACGGTCCAGGTATTGGGCTCTTTAGCCAGTAACGCGAGGACGACAAAGTTTGATAACTGTGAGAACAGCAGTGAAACGGTAAAGATTAAACTGGCGGAAATGAATTTTCCGATAACAATATCCGAATCTCTGGCCGGTAAGGTTAGCAGTAGTTCATCTGTCTTTCCCCGCCGTTCCTCCGACCAGATTCCCATAGTAATGGCCGGGATATAGATCAGCATGATTAGTGGCAGGTACTCATTCAATTGTGCCAGATTCGCCAGATTGGCATTAAAGAATTGCTTTGGCCAAAAGGCAGCAAAAGAGGTTAAGAGTACGAAGACACAGAGGAAGACATATCCGGTTGGATTACTAAAGTATCCGCGAAAGTTTTGTCGTACCACGGCAATGGCCGCATGCCGGGTATAGTTAAGCGGCACGAGCACTCCGGCAAGAATAATCACGATCAACAGATCGCGAAAAATCAGGTCACTGAGAGATACAATTAAGTTGGTTCCGGTTGGGTCCATTGTCAGCTAACTACTATTTTGTGGTTATAAATTTTGTTTACAGTTCTGGCAGGAAGTCAGTTAAATGGTGTCAATAAATTCAGTTTTACGACGAAATGCTTCATCCAGCGTCTCCCCGTCCTCGGCTAATTCATTCATCGGGCCGTCATAAACCAGCCGCCCTTCGTTGATCATGATGACTCGATTCGCCATGGCTTCCACTTCCTGCATGATGTGAGTGGATAATAAGATGGTTCGGTCTTTTCCAAGACGGTTCATGGTGTTACGTACTTCCTGGATTTGGTTAGGATCCAGTCCGGCTGTCGGTTCGTCCATAATCAGTACATCAGGTTCATGTAACAAGGCTTGTGCCATACCTACACGTTGTCGATAACCTTTCGACAATTTTCCGATTGCTTTGTAAATCACACTGCTCAGATCACACAGTTCGACAACCGCTTCAATGCGGTCGGTTCGAGCTCGCGCCGACATTCCGCGAGCATCGGCAAAAAACGACAGCAGCGAATGAGGTGTCATGTCCAAATAGAGCGGCCCGTTTTCCGGAAGATAGCCAAGATGGCGAGAGCCGGCGATACGTTCACCAGCCATGTTGTAACCCGCAATACTGGCGATACCTTCAGAAGGCGAAAGATAGCCGGTGAGAATTTTCATGGTCGTACTTTTGCCGGCGCCATTGGGGCCCAGAAAAGCAACGACTTCACCGCGTTTGATTTGAAAGTTGACATTTCTCGTTGCCGCAAACTCTCCGTAAAACTTAGAGAGTTGATGGGCTTCAATCATGATTTCATCTGTCGGACCGGGTTCAATTTCATCAACCACCTGTGGAGCAGGTAGTTCAATATTTTGTGAATCCGAGTCAGCTGATTTATTTTTTAGCAACTGGGCTATGGAATCGTCTTCTGTCATTGGAGATACCGGTTCAAATTTTTAATTTTAAGTTTGAAGGCGTTTATATAAGGATTTGAGTATTGTGTTAATACGGTTTTCAGAGGAATCTTGTTCTCGCTGTTTAACAGATTAGAATTCTCTTAAATTCACTTATCCGGACCTGGAGATTCGCTGACGTTGATTCCATTTTTCATCATCAATTTCAGGAAAATCAATTCGTAAATGAACCCCTCGTGATTCTTCGCGCTGCAATGCCGCGGCTACCATAATGCGAGCCACGGTTAACATATTTTGCAGTTCCCATCCCTGCAGGCTGGTAAATTGTGCTGGCAGCACATATCGTCTCCAACGGTTAATCGATTCGAGCGCTTCTTTGAGAGTATCTGCTTTACGACGCACTCCGACAAATCGCCACATCAAACTTTTAAGCGAGTTGGTAATATCACCGAGGTCCATAATCTCATTGGTGGAGGCGATATGCGGGTTGCTGATTTGACGGGCCTCGTAATGATCCTGCATTTCGGTAGCAGCGCTGGAGGCGCCCCCTCCTGCGTGTGCTCCAAATACCAGACTTTCCAGCAGACTGTTCGAGGCGAGTCGATTGGCACCATGTAATCCACTTGCTGTTACTTCGCCGGCAGCCCACAGTCCTGGTAGCGTCGTGCGGCCTGATGAGTCCACGGTTACTCCACCAATCATATAGTGCGCTCCGGGGCGAACCGGAATTCGATCCGAAGTAATATTAATTCCAAACTTCTCACAGGTTCGGGCAATACCGGGAAATCGATTGGTGACATAAGACGGATTTAAATGAGACAAGTCTAAGTAAACACATGGGTGCCGTGTCTTTTTCATTTGAGATACGATGGCTTGAGACACGATATCTCGCGGGGCAAGTTCTCCCCGATCGTCAAATTCTTTCATAAAACGATAGTTGTTATTGTCGACCAGGTAAGCCCCTTCGCCCCGCATTGCTTCGGTGATTAGGTTACGGCTACTGCCGGCAATGTAGAGTACGGTTGGATGGAACTGCATAAATTCCATGTCAGATAATTCAGCTCCGGCGCGAAATGCCAGTGCGTGCCCGTCTGCTGTGGCGACCGGTGGATTGGTGGATTCACGATAGAGTTGTCCGGCACCACCGGTACAGAGTATCGTCTGTTTGGCCCAAACCATAATCATGTCTTCACCCTGGCGAATGAGCGCCCCCCGACATGCTCCGTCTTCAGTGAGCAGGTCAAGCGTAAAGGTATTTTCCAGAATCGTGATATTGCGTAGTTTTCGGGTCCATTGAATCATGGCGCGGATAATCTCTTTACCCGTGGCATCACCCAATGCATGCAAAATGCGATGATGACTATGTCCCCCTTCGCGGCCAAGCGACAGCTTACCAGCGTCTTTATCGAAATTTGTTCCCCATTGTATCAATTCGTGAATTCGGGCCGGTGCTTCTTTGATGACCATGGCGACGATGTCCTGATCGCAGAGGCTGCCGCCTGCTGTGAGTGTATCGTCGATGTGGTTTTCAAAATTATCTTTCGGGTGCATAACACCAGCGATTCCCCCTTGAGCGTAATTGCTGTTGGATTGTTGCAGCTGATCTTTAGTCACGATCATCAGACTATTCGAAGGATCTACAGCGTTGGCTGCGCGCAGACCGGCCAGACCACCACCGATGATCAAGACATCAGTAAAGCGGTGTGCTACATTCTTGGGATGGAAGGGGACAAGGTAACGGGGAGTTATATCAGGCATCACTGTAAAATCCTGCTGGCAATACTACCTTTAATAGTACGCTACTGTGGTTTCAGCACTCCCACCACTTAGAAAGCGGTATCTTCTTTTTCGCGCTTTTTAAGGTTCACTGCTGTTGCTGTCCTTACAACCTATTCATCCGATACAGTCGTACCCTTTCGGAAGGACTTAAATCGCTGTTGCAGGTGAGGCGGCAACCCGGATAACGCGCCGCCACCGGATACTCCACGGACCTCTTTGTTGTTTGTCTTTACCCGGCGAGCTTTAGTATCAGCAGATGGTTGCAGGCCGAGAGACCTGAGAGTCTCATTGAGTGTTTGTTTTCCGGTCTGAGTGCTATCTTTTTTTAGTTGTTCATAACGTGCGACCATTTCGCGAAGTTGCTCTGCAGTAATACCCAGATCTTCGAGTAATTCATCACTTGGATTATCCTGATGGTCACGTAGATACTTAAGTGCTAAATCGGTTGCTTTGCGGGTGTAGTCGAGTCGCGCCTGTTCTGTGTCCTCCACCTGTTCCGGTAATCCCAGTTCGTCGGTTGGGCTGGCATCCTTCTGACCGGTTCCTGACTGTTGGTTAGCCTGTGTGCCAGCATTGCTTTCGCCGCTTGCAGATGTATTCATATCGTCCTGACTGCCAGGGGTATTTGTTCTGTTTTGACCATTGGCCTCAGGATTATCCTTTGTTTCCGAGTCACCCGTCTGGGGGCCTTCCGCTTGCCCTGTCGACTCACCGCCGCCTTCCTCTGTCACCTGCTCACCTTTGCCTCCGGTATTACCGTCGCGGGGATTTTTCATGGGATCTTTGGTCGCCGTTGATTCTGTATCAGCATCAGCGTCATTGATACTGTTTTGCTGTCGCGGATTTGCCGGATCGTTGGTTTGAGGATTTTCCACACCGTTTTGGGCATTGGCTTGCTCGTCACCTTCTTCTGCGGATGGTTGGTTTTCATCTTTGTTGCCGGAGTTTTTTTGCGACTCCTCTTGTTTGGCAGCATTGGTTTCACCTTCCATCGGTTCTTGTTTGAATGACTGGTTGTCGTCTTGTTGCTTTCCCTCTTGTTCTGCGCGCAGACGATCAAGCAGTTTTTCAAAGATGTCCCCGTCGTGCTGGTCATCGGGTTTGGAACTACTTTCTTTGTCCGGTTGTTTGCCGGTATTGTCGTCACCAGTTTCTCCGGTGGGATTTCCATTTGCCGAATCGTTATTGGATTGAGGACTATCTGTTTCGTTTTCACCCTTCTGCTGACCGGTATTATCCTCTGACTGATTAGCATTTGAGTTATTTTCTGAGGTGCTTCCGTCACCATCATTCTTCGATTCCATGCCATCAGCGGTCTTAGTGTTGTCGTTATCACTCTCACCGTCATCTGAATTTTCACTGCTGGAGTTCTCAGGTTCACCCCCTTGGCTGTCTGGAGTATTTTCGTCAGTACCGTTGTCAGGATCGTCCGCAGCTTTACCTTTTCCCCCGGTGCCCTTGTTTTCAATGCCCGGATCGCCCCCTTCTTCAGAGTCTTCACTTGCGCCCTCTGCCATTGCTTCACCGGACTCACCTTCCTTACCCTCGGAAGACATACCATCATCGTTGTCGGAACCAGCATTTTTGTCTTCCATATTTTCCGAAGGAGAATCGGACATTTCTGAGTCGTCTGACATTTCGTCCGAGGGATCGTCTTCGGTGGATTTCACAGGATCGATGATATGTATTACTAATAATTCACTTTGAGTACGGTTTGGTTGCGGGTTCGATGAGGTTTCTCGATTGTCAGCTGCTTCACCGTAGATTGTTACCCGCGTTCCCGGGGAAAGCTTGTGTTTCTTCGGAGTAAATGTGGTCGTATACGTGTTTTCGGTATCTTTGCGATGATTGGGCGTTAGTAGTTCAATGCGTATGTCATCCTGATTCTGCTGGCTGGCAACCATTGCCACAGAAGACAATTGATAATCTGGATCATGGGCTGACCATGTCAGTTGGATGGATTGATTAGCAGCCAGTTCCATCGGTCCCCGTTGTAATTCCCGCCTTGCCGGTTTGGTAAATTCAATGACTGGAGGCAGATCTGTAAGTGTGTTGATTGAATATTCAATCGCCTCGGGATTCGTCTTACCATCTCTGGTCCGGAAGAAAATCTGATAACTCACGTAGGCCGGTGATTGGTTGGCATCTACTCGAAGTTCAAATTCAGCTTTACAAGTTTGATCACCCATAATAGTCATGTTGCGTTGTTCAGTACTACCTGACGTACTTCGCAATTTAAGCCAGGCGCTATCGATGGGTTTGTTGGCCAGAGCTGAGATTTTCACGGTCGTACCTTCAATAGCCTCGATATTGAACTGACGCGAATTCACGGCATTGGGTAAATCGGTATAACCAGGGAACACGTATTCGACTTGAGTTATTCCGATGGCTGCTGCGGGTTTTACAATGACATGGAATTGCTCGCTAATAGCAGTGCGACCGTTGGGATTCCCTGCTTCAATCCAGTAGCTGAAGTCCTGTTGGATACCAAAAGGAGATTCATTTAAGAGTATTTCGTAATGACTGTCGTCCAGTTGCATGGGGAGTCGGCGCCGCCCCGTAGTTCCGTCCGTAGATTCCGTAACTAGAAAGACAGGTGTGTGATCATCCGTACCGCTAAGTTTTGCAGTAATTTTAAATGTCGACCCGTATGTGATGGTGGCATCGCCGGGCTGTACGGATTCGATAATGATTTCAGAGGGACGTTGTACACTGTCCCACGGAATGAGTATTCGATGCATAGTTTGCAGGGATGGGTTCGGCATGATCGCAAAATAGATGGCAGTGATCGCCAAACATCCGAGACTCGAATACCCCCACAGAGATGTTTTGGTGGTATCAACCCCGTCTTCAGCACGATCGTCATCCAGATCGATGCAAGCACGCTGAGCCATCGATTCTACAATCGAAGGGTGAACGTTTTCGGCTGATTGAATTTGCCAAAAATTAGAAATGCTGTTTTTGATCTCAGGTGACAACTCTTCAATCTGTTGTGCCACGAACAGTGGATTAATACGTCCTTTTAGCGAGCGACAGATCAAGTAGATGCTGACTGTCGGGTAAGTGACAAACAGTACAAGGAAGTATAACCACCGTCCTAATGAACCGAGTGACCCATCCTGAATGATTAGATAAGCCCAGTGGTCGATCGCCAATGCGGAACAGAGAATCAGCAAACCAATAAAGGTGGTTTGACTAAAAATTAGTAACAGGTCCAGCAACTTCCAGTGTCGACAGTTTGTCTGCAGAACCCCTGCAATCTGACCAGCTTCTGACGATGCAGAAATCTCGTTTTGTGATAATGAGCCGGTGGCCATGACGCTGTCCGCTAAAGCTAAAAAGTACTTCTACTTATTATAGACGCCTGTTTGGCGTCAAAGTTCCATTGTTTCCGCAAGTTCTATGACGTAGTAAGTAATCCATATTGGGGGACAGTTACTATCTGTAGTGCTATTACGCTGAACTCGTAAAGAGTCTACAGTACAATGGTGGATAAACACCATTTTATATATCGGTTTGAGAACGGGTAATTCTCCGAGCCAATTGTGCTAATCGCCGCCTCCGTCGCCGGAAATAATAACTTATTTGGGCCTAAAAAATATAGGAACCGCAAGTTAAATAGCGATTGTTGTGATTTTATTTCTGTCGTCGTAGTCCCTGGATAATTGATTATGTCAGAAAAAGTAAATTTCATTTATCTTGACGGAAATGACAATATTTGTGTTGCCACCAGAAATCTATCCAAAGGTACCGGCCTGGAGGTTGAAGGAAGGCATTTTCAACTGCAGGAAGATATCAGGATTGGACATAAAATTGCGATATGTGAAATTGAATCAGAGACACCTGTTTATAAATACGGTCAGCCGATTGGGCTTACCACCGGTCTTGTTAGACCCGGCGAATGGGTCCATGTTCACAATGTAAAACATGTTGCTCCGGAAACGGAATACGAAAAGGCAACTAACCATCCGGAGCCTTTACCACCGATTACGGATCGGACATTCATGGGATATAAACGTCCCAATAATACCTCCGGGACAAGAAACTACATCGGTATTCTTTCCTCAGTTAACTGTTCCGCTTCGGTAGCTAAATATATTTCCCGGCATTTTGATCAGAGTATCCTCAAAGATTATCCAAATATTGATGGCATTGTACCGTTCGTTCATGGCGAAGGCTGTGGCATGCAATTTGGAGGGCTAAAGCATGAAATGCTTAATCGTGTGCTGGGAGGAATCGCTCGTCATCCAAATATAGGCGGCTATCTTATTGTTGGACTGGGCTGTGAACAAAGTACGATTGGTTATCTGGTTGAAAGCCAGCGACTTGTACAGATTGACGGCATGATTGATTCGGACGGACCAAACACACCCCCGGTTCTCAGTATGCAGGATCACGGTGGTACGATGGCAACCGTTGAGCTTGGGATTCAACAAATTGCGAAGTTACTACCGGCGGCCAATGACGTTAAACGCGAACCAATCCCTGTTAGTGAATTAGTAGTTGGTCTGGAATGTGGCGGTTCTGATGGAAATTCAGGAGTCACAGCTAATCCGGCTGTTGGTGTTGCCAGTGATTTGCTGGTTGCTAGTGGTGGTACTGCCATGTTATCTGAAATGCCGGAAGTGTATGGCGCAGAACACCTGTTAACTGCTCGTTCGCGTACGGTTGAAGTGGCTGATAAACTTCTTGAACGAATTCGATGGTGGGAATGGTATGCCAATATTTGGGGAGAATCAATTAATAACAATCCATCAGCGGGTAACAAAGAAGGGGGTCTAACGACGATTGCCGAGAAATCACTGGGGGCGGTGACTAAGGGTGGTTCTACCGTTTTAGAGGCGGTCTATGAATATGCAGAACAGATTGACAAACGAGGATTTATTTTAATGGATACGCCCGGTTTCGATCCGCCGAGCGTGACTGGAATGGTTGCCGGTGGTGCTAATGTTGTTGTGTTTACGACAGGACGCGGAAGTTGCTTTGGCTGCAAGCCGACTCCTTCAATTAAGGTTGCCACCAATACTCCTATGTATGAACGTATGATTGATGATATGGATATCAATGCCGGTACCGTTTTGACCGGAAAGACCGTTCAGGAATTGGGCAGGGATATCTATGAAGAAATTATTGAAGTGGCCAGTGGAAAACAAACCAAGAGCGAGATTCATGGTATTGGCGACGAGGAATTTGTGCCCTGGACTTTAGGGGCTCAGCTCTAAGGCACTCGAGTATTCACGATGATGGCCGTCTACTTGAAGATAATAAACAGGAGCACTGGATCACCTCTGATCTGGCCACCTCTTTTTTTGCTCTGGCTGTTATCGGTACCCTATCGAATTGTCATTGCCTGGCGCAATCGGAGATTTGATAACGGACAGTCCGTGATGCAAGTTAGTGTGCCGGTGATCAGCATTGGTAACCTAACCACTGGCGGAACCGGGAAGACTCCAATGGTTCGTTATATTGCCAGTTGGTTGCGTGATTGTGGAATGCGAGTGACATTACTGAGTCGGGGTTATAAGGCTGAGCAGGGGCATCCTAATGATGAGGCACTGGAGTTGGAAAGGCGACTGCCGGATGTACCTCATCTTCAGAATCCCAGTCGTGTGGAATCCGCTACTGTTGCTATTGAAGAGTTCGCAGCGCAGATACTTTTGCTTGATGATGGGTTTCAACATCGATTTTTGGCACGGGATTTGGATATTGTTTTAATAGATGCAACCTGTCCGTTTGGTTACGGGCGTTTATTACCCGCTGGTTTACTGCGAGAGCCTTTGGCTTCATTAAGCCGTGCCGCCATGGTGATTATCACACGTGTTGATCAGGTCTCAGCTAGCGATGTAAAAGCCATTCGGACGGTTATCCATAAGTATAATTCTGAAGTCACCATTGTTGAGTTTTCTCATTTGGTGGAAGGGTTGGAAAACTATTCGGGGATGGTAATGGGACTGAACGCATTGGTCGGTAAAAAAGTTCTGGCATTTGCCGGAATTGGTAATCCACCGGCATTCCATAAGTTACTGCAGGCACAAGGTATTCATATTACAGAATGTGTTGAGTTTGAAGATCACCACCGTTATGACCGTGATGATATTCAGCAGATTCTGTCTAAAGCTGAGGATATTTCAGCTGAAGCCATCATTTGTACGATGAAGGATTTGGTGAAAATACAAGTTGATCGTTTAGGGAATATACCTCTTTGGGCATTGTCGGTCGGTACAGAGCCGACAGACGGACAGGAGTTGCTGGTTCAGGAATTAGTAAAGATTGTGGAGTTGGTTAAATTAGATGAATAAGCATTCAGAGACTGTTGTTGTAGTTGGTGCCACGTCTGATATTGCGCGTGCCACAGCTTTGGAGTTAGCCCGACACTATAATCTAATTCTGGCAGGTCGGGATGATACCGAACTTGGCATTATTTCTCAGGACATTGCTACGCGGCGTGAATGTCATATTACAACATTGAAATTTGAAGCCTTGAGTTCAGAGAATCATGCGGAGTTCATTGAAGATTGTTTCACTAAAGCCGGGAAGATTGCCGGAACTGTAGTTTGCCATGGCTTTCTTCCTGAACAGGTCCAGGCACAGCGTGACTGGGATTTGGCGCGTAAAACGCTGGACGTTAACTTTACTTCCTGCGTATCACTGCTTGAACCGTTCATGGAGCGTCTGGAATCCCAGGGTCATGGATTCATTGCGGTGATTTCTTCAGTGGCTGGAGACCGTGGTCGGCAGAGCAATTATCTTTATGGTGCTGCTAAAGGCGGGCTGTCAGTTTACCTGCAGGGACTACGTAACCGGGGAAAGCATACTGGCGTGCACGTCATGACGGTTAAACCTGGTTTCGTTGCTACTGAAATGACAGTGGGACTTGTCGATCCTAAAAGCCCCTTGGTGGCTCAGCCTCAGCAAGTTGCTAAAGATATCGTCCGGGGGATTAAGAAGCAAAGAAATGTTATCTATTCGCGTTGGTTTTGGCGTTATATCATGCTGATAATTCGTAGTATTCCCGAACGTATTTTTAAGCGTTTACGTCTCTAAAGCGGCCTATCGCAAGAGTTTCACGGACGTTCTATAATGACGGTATGTTAGACAGAAAAGAGTCAGTGGAAATTCGAACGCCAGATGATCCTGCTTTGATTGATCTCTGCAGGCAGTTACACGAACTGTCCGGCAGTCTTGATTTTCGGGATGCTACCGGCAATTATCCCTGGCCGCAAAAACAGCTTGAACTTTGTGCTCAGTACGGTGTTTTCCGTTGGTTTTTGGAACCGGAATACGGCGGATTTGGTTGGAATGATCATGACCTCACTCTTGGATACCTTGCCCTAAGTGCCGCCTGTCAGACAACTACGTTTGTAATCACGCAGCGTACAGGAGCCTGTCGCCGGATTGCTTTGAGCGGTAACGATTTTGCTCGAGAACAATTAATACCGGCATTACTTGACGGCAGTCGTTTTTCGACGGTTGGCATTTCCCATCTCACAACCAGCCGGCGTCATTTGCGGCAGGCCGTGTTACGGGCTGAAGAGACCAAATCCGGATTTATATTAAACGGTTTTAGCCCCTGGGTGACCGGAGCAATTCATGCAGATACGATTGTGGCAGGTGCTCAGCTCGATGACGGTCGTCAGATTTTGACAGTTGTGCCTACTGAACTTCCCGGAATTCAGGCAGAGTCCCCCGCCGATTTAGTGGCATTGTCAGCCAGTCATACAGGCAAAGTTTCGTTGGTGGATGTTGAGGTGGATCGCCAGTGGTTATTGGCAGGACCGATAGAAAATGTTATGGCTCAGGGAATTGGAGCCCGGACTGGTGGATTACAAACTTCCACATTAGCTATCGGACTAACCGGAGCAGCCATCGATTTTATTTTTACTGAGAGTAAGAATCGTTCGGATCTTCTGCCTCCTGCGGAGGCTTTAAATGAAGAGCGGGAAGCACTGAAGACAATCCTTTTGCAGTCAGCATTGGGTGCTGAAACATGTGGCACCGAAGAGTTGCGTCAACGGTGTAATAGTCTGGTGTTACGATCTACTCAGGCTGCTCTGTCGGCTGCTAAGGGTATGGGATTTGTAGCCGGTCACCCAGTAGGACGATGGTGTCGTGAAGCATTGTTTTTCATGGTTTGGAGCTGTCCGCAACCGGTCGTCAATGCACAAATGTGCCAGTTGGCTGGTATTGCGACGGAGTAGAGGAAATGGAAGAAGCACATATTACCTGGCACAATCATGCGATTGTGCGTGAAAGCCGCGAGAGTCTCAACGGTCATCGGGGCTGTGTTGTTTGGTTTACCGGCTTAAGCGGTTGCGGCAAGAGTACGATAGCAAATTTGGTCGATCAAAAATTACACGCCCGCTCAGTGCATACATTTGTCCTGGACGGCGATAATGTTCGTCACGGCTTAAACGCCAGTGTTCAGATTCTGGCACCCTTAGGTCAGCAATACGCAGAACGTTTCGGACTTGGATTTTCTGCCGAGGATCGCAAAGAGAACATTCGTCGGGTGGGAGCAGTCACCGAGTTGTTTGCAGCGGCAGGCCTAGTGACGCTGGTGGCATTTGTCAGTCCTTATCGTGCAGACCGCGCAAGTGTACGTGAACGTGTTGAAGAATCTCGTCAGGGAGATTTTGTCGAAGTATTTGTGGATGCTCCACTCGAAGTTTGCGAATCACGAGATCCTAAGGGACTCTATAAAAAAGCGCGCGCCGGTGAAATTAAAGGAATGACGGGAATTGATGATCCCTATGAAGTTCCAGACTCTCCTGAAGTGCATCTTAAATCCGGCGAACAAACACCAGAGGTATTGGCTGATCAGGTGATTGCGTATCTGGAATCAACAGGCATTATTGCGTAAACAGGTAGTAGTAACACTCAGTCAGGAACTAATCGAAGTGAGAAAAAGCAAATGACAATAACAGTTGGACAGAAGGCACCGGCATTTAGCTTGCCCGATCAAGACGGCAATCAGATTTCCCTTGAAAATTTTCGTGGGCAAAATCTTGTGCTCTACTTTTATCCCAAAGATGACACCCCCGGATGTACCAAACAGGCGCAAGGATTTCGTGATTTGAATTCAGAGTTTGAAACGCGCAATACAGTCGTGATTGGTGTAAGCCCCGATGGTGCAGAGTCTCACAATGACTTTATTTGTAAATATGAGCTTCCCTTCATACTGTTATGCGATGAAGACAAAGTGGTGTTAGCTGATTACGAGGCCTGGGGAGAACGAGTCCGTTTTGGTAAAAGGTCGATGGGTGTTATTCGCTCTGCCGTATTAATTGATGGCGAAGGTATCGTCCGGAATCACTGGAGCAAAATTGCTGATGCCGGCGCACATCCTCAGGAAGTACTTAACAGCCTTTCAGATGAATAACCAATCGGACTGAGTTGTGTGATAAAATCGGGCTATAGGATACTGGACTTAATTTTGTAATAGAGAAGCAGATCTATGAAATTCTTAAAAGTTGTGAGCATTGTTAGTGCTTTCATGCTGACTTCATTCATCGTGAATACTGTCATCGCAGAAGTGCCGGCCAATGGCTTAACGGAAGCTGAAAAACGAAGTGGTTGGAAATTGCTGTTCGATGGTAAATCCACAGACGGCTGGCGGAATTACAAAAAACAAAGCGTTAGTGATGGTTGGCAAATTCAGGATGGTGCACTGGTACGATCAGGTGGAGGTGCCGGAGATATCATTACTACCGGACAGTACAAGTACTTCGAATTGTTTCTGGAATACAACATTTCTAAGGGTGGAAACAGTGGAATCATGTTCCATGTGACAGAAGAGTATGACAACCCATGGCAAACAGGACCGGAAATACAGGTTCAGGACAATGTGGATGGCCATGATCCGCAAAAATCAGGTTGGTTGTATCAACTCTACAAACCTAAGAAACCGGCCTGGGCCACCATGTTTGAAGAACAGGTAGGATTCAAAGGGAAAGAAATGGATGATGCCACTCGCCCGCCTGGACAGTGGAATCTGGTTTATCTGAGAATTGGTCCGAAGAACTGCGAAGTTCAGGTTAACGGTATTCATTATTATTATTTCAAGGTCGGCAGTCCTGAATGGAATGGCTTAGTGGCCAAGAGTAAATTCGCTAAGTACTCGAATTTTGGAAAAGCAGGTGAAGGACATATCTGTCTTCAGGATCACGGAAATCTGGTCTCCTATCGAAACATTAAAATTCGTGAAATTGAAGAAGGGAAAGTTCCCTCGATTTCGGATAAGGAAGTAACGCTGAATGCAGTTGAAGCTTTTCCTGATTTGACCTGGGAAGATTTTGAAGGTGTTGACGAAGCAGGCAAAATTCAGGTTATGCGACCGGTTGAACTGATTCACCCGGGTGATGGATCGAATCGGCTTTTCGCTTTGGATCAACGAGGACGAATCTATGCAATTGATGCGACCGGTAAACAAACGGAAGCAAAGATTGTTGTTGACTTTCAGGATCGTGTGCAGGCTCATGATGCCGCCAGTAACGTGAATGAAGAAGGGGCTTTAGGACTGGCGATTCATCCTGAGTATAAACAGAATGGCCAGATTTTTGTTTACTACTCGTCCAGTAAATCGAACCTCAAAGATGGTCGTGTTTCGTACCTTTCTCGATTTACGGTTGATTTGAATACAGGTGTTGGTAAAGCCTCCAGCGAAAAGATTATTATGACCATTGCTCAGCCGTTTTCGAACCACAACGGTGGCCCGATGACCTTTGGTAACGATGGTCTGCTGTATATAGGGATGGGCGATGGTGGTGGTCGAAATGATCCCACAGGTCAAGGGCAGGATTTGAGTTCATGGATGGGATCGATCCTGAGAATAGATGTTGATAATCCGACGGCGGATCGCAATTACGGTATTCCTGCAGATAATCCGTTTGTGGATGTTAAAGGTGCAGAGCCTGAGATTTATGCCTATGGAATTCGTAACCCATGGCGAATCGCAAATGATGTAAAGACAGGCACTATCTGGATTGGTGATGTTGGTCAGGATCAATGGGAAGAAATTAATATTCTCAAGAAAGGTGCCAACTACGGATGGAGTGCTCGTGAAGGTAGTTATCAGTTTGGTAATGCCCCGGTTGATCCAAAGCTGGAAGTTACTGATCCAATCTTTGAATATGATCACCAGATTGGTAAATCAATTACAGGCGGATATGTTTACCGGGGTAAAGAGATTCCTGAATTAAAAGGAGCTTACTTGTATGCGGACTATATTTCCGGACGTATCTGGGCATTGAAATATGACGTAAAAAAGGAGAAAGTTATTTCTAATATTGAAATCAAATCTTCCGGTACTCCCGTGATGGCCTTTGGTCTGGGTGTGGATGGTGAAATCTATTACACCGTCGGCGCTGCCAGCGGACGTTGTATTTACAAATTTGAGCGTCCCTAAGATGCCTAGATATTAGTAAAGGAGATAGCCCCGTATGGCGTCCCGAACTAAACTGCGAAAAAACAAGAGACCTGCCGCTAAGTCGGCAGGTCTTTTTATAGCAACCTGTCAGTTTCCTGTAGAAGCCGATATTGCCAGTAATAGAAATTACATACTCAGGCAGATGCGAAAAGCATCACAGCTTGGAGCACAAGTTGTGCATTTTTCTGAGTGTGCACTGAGCGGGTATGCAGGTGTTGAATTTGATTCGATTGATTCACTGGATTGGGATTTGCTAAAGAAAGCCACCCGGGAAATCATGCAGTTGGCAAAAGAGACGGGAATCTGGGTTCTGTTAGGTTCGACACATCGGTTGACCGGTAAGAATAAGCCACACAATTGTATTTATGTGATTGATAATCAAGGTGAAATTGTCGAGCGATATGATAAGCGGTTTTGTACCGGAACTGATGGTAACAAGCCGACGCTGGATTTAATTCATTATGCGCCCGGTAACCATATGACGACTTTCGAAGTAGATGGTTTCAAATGTGGCGTATTGATTTGTTATGACTATCGATTTCCTGAACTCTATCGGGAATTACAACAGAACGGTGTGCAGATATTATTTCAGTCATTTCATAATGCCCGCACAACGGTTGTTGAAGATCAGCAGTACAACATTTGGAAGACGATTGTTCCGTCGACCATGGCCTGTAGAGCTGCTGAAAACCATATCTGGATTTCAGCCAATAATAGTACGGCCTATCCTTCCAGATGGGGTAGTTTTGTGGTTCGTCCAGACGGAGCAATAGTTAACAAATTGCCGTTACACAAGGCGACCATCATGGTTAATGAAATTTTCTTCGATGATACATTTTATGATGCCCCCGGACCCTGGCGAGACAGAGCGATTGCCGGAGTGCTGCATAGTGGCTGTGCCATTAAAGATAAACGTAGTTCTGATCGCACAATTATTTAGCGACAGCGGTTCTCGTGTGCTATACCAGCAGTGAAGTTGATACAATAGGACATAGATGATTTGTCCGCTCACCCACTGATGGTGACATTCGATTCATTTACAAGGCGGCCCTGACTGCAGTTGGGGTGATTCTAATACTGCAGGTTTATTGCTATTAGTTGTTTATTGCTATTTGAGGATCAATTGTGATGTCTTATTTAAAGTGTGGGTATGCACTGTTGTGTACCATGTTTTTATTAGTTTCACCATTAACAGGTTGGGCCGATGACGCTGTTCCTGAAGGTGACCAACAGGTGGAACTTGCTGAAGGAGAGTCGGGAAATATTTCGACCGAAGAAGTATATGAAGAGGGGGGACAGAGTCCAGAAGAATTGGATCCTGTTGCTCCCGACCAACAAATTATGCAGGAACAAATTGATGCCGCTGCTTCGGCTGCACATAACGGTTGGATGCTGGTTTGTTGTGCTCTGGTACTCTTTATGACAGCCCCCGGTCTGGCTCTGTTCTACGGAGGTCTGGTGAGAAAGAAAAATATTGTCTCTGTATTGATGCAGTGTCTTTTCCTGATGGGGCTCATGACACTGGTCTGGGCAGTATGCGGTTATTCCTTCTCATTTGGTGGAGATGGTTCATCCCATCCATTTATTGGTAGTACGGAATACCTGTTGCTAGCCAATGTGGGGATGGAAAACGGGTCTTTGTCTTCCAATGGAAGCATTACGAATTTATCCTTTGCGTTGTTTCAAGGGATGTTTTTTATCATTACGCCGGCACTGATTTGTGGTGCCTTTGCAGAACGAATGAAATTTAGCACGATGGCGGTGTTTTCTGTCATCTGGGGTATTATTGTTTATTGTCCGATTTGTCACTGGGTTTGGGATGGAGGAATCATCGGTCATGGTAAAGAAGCCTGGGCAGGTGGAGCGTTGGACTTCGCTGGTGGAACTGTGGTTCATATCAGTTCCGGAGTATCTGCCTTGGTAGCTTGTATACTGATTGGAAAACGAATGGGATTCGGTTCGGAACCAATGCCTCCTCATAACCTGACTTACACCGTTCTGGGAGCATCGATGCTCTGGGTGGGTTGGTTTGGATTTAATGCGGGGAGTCAGCTCGCTGCCGATGATGTTACGGTGAGTGCTTTTGCGGCGACTCATTTCTCAGCGGCAGCAGGTGTTGTTGGCTGGACCTTGTTTGAATGGGCGGTTCATAAGAAACCAACAGCGCTCGGGGCTGCTTCCGGTGCGGTCGCTGGTTTGGTTTGCATCACGCCTGCCGCTGGGTTTGTACAACCGATGCCCGCGATTCTGATGGGCTTCATTGCCGGTGGGTTATGTTTCTTCTCTGTGACAACACTCAAAAATAAGCTTGGTTATGACGACTCACTGGATGCTTTTGGTGTTCATGGTATTGGTGGTACGATTGGTGCTGTTCTTACCGGAGTCTTTGCCACATCTCAGGTAAATACTGGTTTTGGCGATACCCTCGGTATTGTTGATGGTAACTATGACCTGATTGTAGGACAGATCGTTGCTGTTCTGGTAACTGTTGTCTATGCCGGAGGTGTATCTTTTATCATCCTCAAGGTTTTAGATAAAACCATGGGATTACGAGTTGATGAAGAAGCCGAAACTCGTGGTCTTGACCTCAGCGAACATGGTGAAGAAGGTTATATCTGGCTTTAAGCCGGCTAGATGGGAATAATTATCAGAGAATGTTTGGCGGAATTGGCCGCCAAACCTTTTCTGCTTTTCAAATACAGGAGAGCGAACATGAAGAAAGTGGAAGCTATCATCCGTACTCATAAACTGGACGATGTCAAATCCGCACTCGTGGATGCAGGTATCGAAGGAATGACCGTTGTGGAAGTACGGGGATTTGGGCGACAGAAAGGGCATACAGAGATGTACCGTGGTACGGAGTATGCTGTTGATTTTGTCCCAAAAGCAAAGTTGGAAATTATTCTGGTCGATGAGAAACTTCAGGAGGCTATTGATGCTGTCCTGAAAGCTGCACAGACCGGTAATGTTGGAGATGGAAAAATCTTCGTCTCAGATATTGCTGAATCGATCCGTATTCGAACAGGTGAAATAGGAGACGAGGCTATTTAGGCAATTGCTGATGTATGGTGATTCATACGAGGGCCGGCAGTAGTTCTGCGGGCCCTTTTTTTATACCTAAAAATCAATCAGCTTCAGAATCAGGTTTTCATATTCGGGCCCGTAGCTATAGGCACGTTTAATATTCAAATCTAAGTCGAGTAGATTTTTACGGTACTTTGGAAATAACCCCACGTGTTTTCTATGAGGAATACAGCTTGGTGGAATGGGGTAGTCACTACCATGAATAATTCGATTTGTAACTGACTCAGGTTCGGTTGCCAGCCTGCCACATGCATTGAGACGGACAAGACCTGCCATGACCGCGGTATCCCCGTAAAGGTTGTCATACTGGTGCATCATTTCTATGAAGTGGGGATAGTAATCTTCCTTATCCCAGAAGGCACATGTTCCACAGTGTGCCGCAATGATATTTCCCCCCTGATCTAAAGCTCGTGACAGCTTTTTGGGATCGGTAAATTTTTGAGAAACCACTTTGCAGGAATGTTCATAACCGGTATGGAAGATCAGTGTGATTCCGATTTCCGCTGCATGCCGATAGAATTCTTCAAACTCAGGTAGATCAGGGCTAACACCCTGAATGGCAGTATGAATTTTTACCAACTTACAACCAGCTTTACGAACCCGATCCAATTCGTGGATCGCATCAATACGCATCGGATTGATGCTAGTACAGGGGATGATTTTTTCCGAACGTTTTGCTAATTCCAAAACATAATCGTTAGAGACATAAAAATGCGTTTGTTCGTAATCAATTTCTTTACCATTTTTGTAGATGGCGTCCTGAGCGAATAACACGATGTAATTCAACTCGGTTGATTCCAGGTCTCTGAACAGGCGGTTGTAGATCTTTTCTGAAACACTATTCCCACGTTCTTTTTTGATTCCAGAAAGTCGCAGTAGAAGTTTTGAGATTATTGATTTTTGAGTGCGCCGTGAGAGAAAACCTTCGGTAGGATTTTCGCCCCAGCAGAAAATATGAGTGTGCCCATCGACACTAAGGTTTGAATAATCCATGAAATTAAGAGTTTTCAACAGGAAGGCTAGGCTGGGAAAAATCCTGAACTACGGAAGTCCTACGCAGATAAAACACAAATTTTGCAATGGCATAGCAAAAAGCGGTAATGACCGAGAGATAAAATAGATAGAGGACTTGCTTACTTACCAGTGCAGTAAGACCGTGCTTCTTGTATTCCATCACAAAGGTAATACTTGAGCGTTTGAGTGTGTCTTTGAATTTTTCAAAATCCTCACCGGAATAGTCCCCATTATATTTCAAAACATTAGCCGTTTGATTAATGCGATCGTGATCTAACCAGGCCACCAGTTCGTATTGGGACCGGTCAGCCTCAACATCTTCGACGAATTGTATAGCCAGTTGATGAGCTGGTAAGGTTCGTCTACCCATCAGAGTGACAATCGGGAAATTGAGCGTTGCCTCGTCACTGTTTCCACCATAACAACGGTATACAACTTCGGTACATACGAGTGTATTAGGGGTATCAAAATCAAAATTAAAGTCATAAGGACGGTTTAGATAGAAGAAAGCTCTAGCAATGGCTTGAGCTCTTTCCTTGGGCTCCATCTTTTTTTCTTTTGGGCCTTTTGGGCGCAGGGCGAAGACAGAGGAAGCCTGACCAACGCTGTGTTCTATGGTGTTGTGAATGACGCCCTCACTGACCGCTTCGATAATTTGCTTTTCGTTTAGTTTCTTGATGAGCTCTGCCATTTTTTGATCCGGGGGGTTCTCGCTATCTACTAATTCGAGTACCTCGATGAGTTCCCGCATTTTTTCAACATGTGCCTTACTATTCTTTTGAGCTTGATTGGTACCGGTTTGATTATTGCGGGCTTCACGTTCGACGAGCACTTTAAGCTCGTCAATTATGTATTTTTTGAAGTCCTTGTCGTCTTCTTTTTCCCAATCCTGAAGTGTGCCCACATAAAGTGCTCCATGAGGCCAATAACCAGGAAGGAAAGCATTGGAGGAATACCAGTCCCGTCGCTCGATAAGAATATCCCCAGGTTTTAATTCGTCATGAAATTCCTTAACTTTGTCCTCAGCGATATGGTGTTCACTAATGTCTTTCGTGTCCTTAATACGAAAGTCTCCGATTTCAGTCGCTACGAATTGTTGAATTTGGAGATAAGTATTTACTCCCTTGCTGACTGCTTGACTAATAGCCGATCGGACATTGCTGTGGAGAGGATCCGTAATTTCGGAGTCGATTTTTTCGGCTTCGTCAATCAAATTCACCAACTTCGTTGAATGAGGTGAATCATCGGCTCCCTGTCCGTTGAGGGTTTGCTTGTGTTTTTCTCGTATTGTGGCGATGTAGGTTTGATAAATGTCGGCATTAAGCTCTTCATTGACCCGACGAACGAGTCCTTCAGGAATCCCATAGGTAGCATCGGGCTGATTGAGATATTTAGTCAGCTTCTTATCTTTCAGATATGTTGTTGCAAACCGCAATGACATCTGATGCCGCAGGAGCATGGCCGCTGTGGACAACTGTAATAATCGTTTTCTAGATACATTGGAAAGATGGCTTTGGAGATTTTCGCGATCAGGGTTATAAATGATCCCAATTTTGAGTAGGTCATCACGGGCCTGATAGAAGTTATGCAACAAAGTACTGACCATTTGGCGGCTTTTTTGGTTCTCGAATTGGAACTTACCGACTTGGTATTCATTGAGCAGGTCAATGCTAGCTTCATGCGTCTCTTTGGCTTTTTCACCAATGCGCAAGACGGTTAATTCCGCCTGGGTTACCGTTGCTTCATTCAATTCCACTTCTTCGGTTCTAAACATTTCCATATCCCCTTTAATTTCAGGGCGGAAGTAAATGTTTAACAGCATATAAAAAACAAAAGCAACGGAAAGTAAAACGAGAGAACTAAGCGTGGAAGCAAAAAGCATGACTATCGGTTTGATCGAGGGTGGATTAGGTCTGGGGACTAAATCCGCATACCGTTCGGCATACTGTACGAGCGTTCCTCTAATATCCAACAGTTCCTCCCGAAGTTGTTGGAGCATACCTTTCTTCAGGCTGGCTCTTACTTGATGCCCTAGATGGACCATTGTTTTGACACAGTATGGCCAATACTTTAGTGAAATTGTTCCCGATAAGAGAAGCAAAAAATTTGTAACAGGCATTAGAACCCATTGTTGAGTTTCTATCCTGATCGTATTGGCAATTAAAGCATACCAAAGCAGGTAGATTGGTAAGCCAACACCGATTCGTGTCAGGGCAGTTGTCTTTTGACCTTCGTCCTGTACTTTAGTGGCGATGCTTCTTGTGATCACAAAGGGCACTATATTTCCCAGTGTTCCCACCAGAGCAGGGACGAACCAGAGGATCAGGTGAATCAATTTCCAGCAAATCGTAAAGGTGGTTCTTATTGTGTTGCGTTGTAGAATAGGGTCGTCAATAATCAGCCCTGCGGATTTAACTTTGTGATGGTACTGCTGGATCCGAGAGACGATTTGCGTGCCTGTTTCAGGTTCTTTCTGATAGAAGTAATTCAGTGCATCGGCGATACGCTTGCGACGCATCAGTTTTGGCACCTTTAAAGAAGCTTTGTGCTTCGAGTGTTCAACCAGCGTTTCTAATTGATCAAGCAGAGAATCCCATTCTGCATTGTCCAGATGTACTATTACTGACTTAAGCTTGGCCTCGATTTGCTGAGTAAGCTTACGTCTGAGAACTTTGTCCTCCGTAAGTGGCTTTGTTTCATCTGATTGATTTTCCGCTACGAATTCGTCCAGTTGGATCGGCTTGCCAACATTGATCCAAACCCTGCTTCCCAATCTCTCTTTTGTTTCATAGTTAATGCCAAGTGGAATAATGATCAGATTATCGACTTCCGCTGCAAAAGCCCCCAACGCGATTCTGGATGCACCTCCACGTACCAGCCCGAGTTGTCGCAGATCAGTCGAGACGCCTTCGGGGAAGATTCCCATGGCTCGACCTGATTTCAACCCTTTAACAACACGCTCTAAACTCTTTTGATTTTTTTTGACCTGCCTTGAATCATCACGCCCTCGATAGGCGGGGACCATTCCCAGGGCATACATGATTGAACCAAGAATGGGGGTCTTGAATAAGGGAGCCTTGGCCATAAAGCTTACAGGGCGCTTGGCTGTAATCCCGATCAGCACGGGATCGATCAGTGAGTTGGGATGATTGGCACAAAAAAGGATTGGCCCTTCAGAAGGAATCCGTTCGGCGCCCGTGATTTGAATCTTGGGATAGTACTTTTTTATTAACGAGTGCGTAAATTTACGAAGTACTTTTCCAAAGATAATTCCTAGATTGATCAACATAATTCTTCTGGTAAATTCGTACCGAGCTTTAGTGAAACAATTTTGTCTGCTTCTTATAATATCCCTGTTATATTCACTCTTTGCTGCAAAAAAATTGTCATGCACTGCAGAAAAAAGTTGTTTGTCCTTCATTGTCCACTAACTTTCAGGTGAAAGAAATCAATATGCGTCTATCCTCCTCGATATTTATATTCATGGCACTGTTTTCGTTAAACGCTTTAGCAGTTGAAAAGCCGATTAAAGTTTGGCCTGCTATTGCTCCCGGAGAGAAGGGTGATATTGGTGAAGAAACGGCTACGCCAAGTAAGCCTGGTCAAAAACAGGTGTTGAGAATTTCAAATGTTTCGGTTCCCACATTACAGTTCTATCCGGCCAGCAGTAATAATACCGGAACAACGGTAGTTGTTTGTCCCGGCGGTGGATATAACATTCTGGCCTGGGATTTAGAAGGTACTGAAGTTTGCGAGTGGCTTAATTCCCTGGGCGTGAATGCGGTGTTACTTAAATATCGAGTTCCGCGCCGAAAAGGATTGCCTCCATATCATGCTCCGTTACAGGATGCACAACGTACGATGAGTTTTGTTCGGGCTCATGCAAAACAGTGGAAGATCCATCCTGATCGCATTGGTATTTTAGGTTTCTCCGCAGGTGGTAACTTAGCAGCCATGACTTCGATGCATTTTGAAAAACGTAACTATCAGGCTATCGATGAGATTGATGAGTTTAGTAGTCGACCCGACTTTGCTATCCTTATTTACCCGGCTTACCTAACAACCGCTGCCGGTGAGCTTGTGCCGGAGGCCAATGTAACCAAACAAACTCCACCGATGTTTATGCAGCATGCCTACAATGACGGAGTAACACCGGAAAGCAGCGTTCAGCTTTGGCTGGCTTTGAAACGAATTGGCGTACTGGCAGAGATGCATATTACCGAAACAGGCGGGCACGGTTATGGTCTGCGAGTGACAGATTCAAATAGTCATCGCTGGCCTGCACGTTGTGAAGAGTGGATGCGAGAGCGTGGGTTGTTGAGTAAATAATATGACTAAAACAGTTCTCTTAATTGGTGCCTTTGATTCAAAAGGGCCCGAATATGCCTTTGTGCGTGATGTTGTTTTAGCCAACGGATTAGAGGTGCTCACAGTCAACACCGGTGTATTGGGCACCACGAGCTTGTTTCCGGTTGATGTTGAAGCAACGGAGGTTGCTGAAGCTGCAGGAATCTCGCTGGAACAAATCCGGAAAACGGGTGACCGTGGGCAGGCAATGGTTGTTATGGCTCAGGGTGCCGAAGCGATGGCAGGTAAGATGTATGCGGATGGTCGCTTTGATGCCATATTCGGAATGGGAGGATCTGGCGGATCGACCATGGTGACCGCCGCCATGCGTTGTCTGCCGCTGGGTGTCCCCAAGGTTTGTGTTTGTACAGTTGCCAGCGGAGATACATCGAATTACGTAGGAACGAGTGATATTATTCTGTTCCCTTCTGCTACGGATGTGTCAGGTGTCAACAGGATCAGCCGCGTCACCTACACTCGAGCGATTGGCGCAGTGATCGGAATGTTGCAAACAGAAGTTTCGCCAGCCATTGACGACCGACCGATCGTGGCCGCCAGTATGTTCGGCAATACAACAACGTGTGTTGATGCCTGTCGGGATCTACTTGAGGCTGCAGGATATGAAGTGCTTGTCTTTCATGCCGTTGGAACGGGTGGCCAAACCATGGAGTCGTTAATTGATCAGGGATTGATTGATGCCTGTCTCGATATCACGACGACTGAGTGGGCAGATGAACTTTGCGGTGGTGTTTTCAGTGCCGGTCCCACACGTCTTGAGGCAGCAGGTCGCGCGGGTATACCTCATTTAATCGTGCCGGGCTGTGTTGATATGGTGAATTTCAATGCCCCTGATACGGTTCCTCAGCAGTTCCTTGATGATGGTAGATTGTTTTACCACTGGAATACGTCTGTCACATTGATGAGAACTAATTTGGAAGAAAATCGTCAGCTTGGAAAAATCTTTGCTGATAAAGCTAATCAGGCCAGTGGTCCCATTGCATTTTTGTTACCACTTGGCGGGATTTCGATTCTTGATAGTGATGGAGAGCTTTTCTGTGACAGAGAGGCTGACAAAGCATTATTTGATGCGATTAAAGAAAATGTAAATGCTGATATTCCGATACACGAAATGGAAGCCAATATTAACGCCCCGGATTTTTCAGCCAGGGCGGTCGAACTTCTTTTGGAAATGACACGACGATGATTTTTACACGAGAACAATCTCTGACCAGACTTAGAAACCGTCTAGATACCGGCGTGCCAATCATTGGGGGAGGTGCGGGAACCGGCATCAGTGCTAAGTTTGAAGAAGCGGGTGGAATCGACCTGATTATTATCTATAATTCCGGCCGCTATCGCATGGCTGGCCGGGGCTCACTGGCAGGTCTGATGCCGTATGGAGATGCCAATCAGGTCGTAATGGAGATGGCAGGTGAAGTTCTTACTGTTGTGAAAGATACACCGGTTCTGGCCGGAGTATGTGCATCAGATCCGTTTCGCCAAATGGACCGTTTTCTGGACGAACTGAAAGCTATCGGTTTTGCAGGAATTCAGAACTTCCCCACGGTGGGACTGATTGACGGTAGTTTTCGGGCAAACCTTGAGGAGACCGGAATGGGATACGATCGCGAAATTGAACTTATAGGTTTAGCACATAAAAAAGATATGTTAACAACTCCCTATGCATTCAATACGCAAGAAGCTGAACGTATGACCGATGCCGGTGCAGATGTGATCGTTGCTCACATGGGTTTAACGACGAAAGGATCTATTGGTGCTGAGACGGCATTAACATTGGAGCAGAGTGTTGCCCGGGTTCAGGACATTGCAGACGCTGCGCGTTGTGTCCGTGACGACGTAATCGTCCTTTGTCATGGAGGACCTATTGCGATGCCGGAAGACGCTCAGTTTGTCCTTGCCAGAACCAAAAATGTCCATGGCTTCTATGGTGCAAGTTCGATGGAACGATTGCCAGTCGAAACAGCGCTGACCGAACAGGTAAAAGCTTTCAAGGCAATTCGGTTTCAAGATTAAGTCGGCCCTGTTTTTCACTTGAGTGGATAATCGAGTATAAAATCATCAAATTCAGTCTTTGGGACGCGAGCTGTAATTTTCATTCCTAATTTCGTCGCCAGTTTTAATGAAGCAACATTGTTCACGTGAATTGTTGCAAAGATACGTTTGGGTTCAAGCTCGTTGTCGGCCTGCTTGATGATGTAATTTGCAGCCTCAAAAGCCAGCCCCTGTCGCCAGTAGTCCGGGTGCAGCCGCCAGCCGATCTCCAGTTGCTGTTGGTTTTCTGCTAACGGTCTAAAACCGCAAAAACCGATAAGCTTCATCGAGTCTTTTAATTCCAATGCCCAACGACAGTGTCCCAGCCTTTGCAGCCGGGATTTCTCTTCGCGGATAAATTCAGCGACGCGTTTCTTTTTCCATGGACCGTCGATATATTTCATGACATCCTGTCGTTCGCAGATTTTCGCGAAAGCATTGAGATCGTTGCTGACCCAACCACGAAGTTTTAGGCGTTCAGTTTCCATTGCTCTGCTTATCGAATTGATTTAGGCGCGGTTTGTCCGTCTGGAATGAATGTAAAATACTTCTTTCCTTTCATCCGTTGCTGCCATTCGGCCTTAGCGCTAAGAATCTGCTCTTCGTTCTGCATCAGTTCTACCGCCGTAATCGCTAATACTTTAGAGGCAAACAGAATTCCTTTTTCACCGATGGTACTTCCGATGCAGCTGACATTTTGCCAGCTGTGTCCCGGCGCATCGGCGACAAAGCAGGTCGCTCTAATACCGCTTGTTGGAACTCTCCAGCTAATGTCTCCGACATCTGTCGACCCTTTACTGCTTTCTGGATTTTGAGTGACCGGATGAATGCGGGTGTCTAACGCGAGGGGATATTCACGACCAAATTGCGCTACCAGAGGAGCCTGAAGCTGGCGGGCAAAATTTTCTTCTTCCTGGCTGAAGGTCGGAGCACCGACGAGTTTCATATTTTTCACGAGTTGTCGGGACAGGGCGAGATTAGGAATAATTTCGTGGCAGTCTGTATCCACCTGAACCGATAATTTTGTGCGTGTCATAAGTGCCGCGCCTGCGGCAATATCTTTGAGCCAATTAAAGTTGTATTCAACATCTTCGTGTCTGTCAGCTCTGCAAAAATACCAAACAGTGGCTTTCGGAGGTACCACGTTTGGAGCTCCCCCGCCGTTGGTAATGACATAATGTAACCGGGCATCTTCTTTAAGGTGTTCCCGCATAAAGTTCACACCAACGTTCATGAGCTCGACAGCATCAAGGGCACTGCGTCCGTCTTCGGGACTCCCGGATGCGTGAGCGGCCGTTCCGTCAAATGTGAACTTTGCTGAAACCAGAGCCTTACTACTTCCGGCATAAGTATTGTTTTTATCACCCGGATGCCAATGCAGACATATATCCAAATCGTCAAAGACTCCATTTAGAGTCATATAGACTTTACCAATTACGGTTTCTTCGGCTGGTGTTCCATAGAGCCGTATTGTCCCTTTTAACGCATGCTTATCGACTACTTCCTTAATCGCCAGAGCAGCACCAAGTGCTCCTGCTCCAAGCCCACTGTGTCCGCATCCGTGTCCGTTTGCCCCTTCTTTAAGCGGAGTCTGGTGATTTGCGATTTTTTGACTAAGTCCTGGCAGAGCATCATACTCAGCCAGAATACCGATGATCGGATGCCCGGAACCATATTCTGCTACAAAGGCAGTCGGCATTTTTGAGAGGCCAGTTTTTACTTTAAATCCGGCATCCTGTAAATGAGTCTGAAGTAACTCAGAGGAACGAGTTTCCTTCAATCCAACCTCGGCATAGTTCCAGATCTTTTGATTTACAGATTTAATGAGATCAGCATTGGAAGATACGTTCTTTACAATGGTTAAATTAACAGGGCTATGTGTTGTCTCTTGGGCTGCAAGGGGGGTAATCGCACATAGAACAAATAAAGTAATCCAAATTCGCATATTGCTTCTCCTATTGCGAGTTTCGTTATATCGCTTTTCGATTTGAAATGGGTGACAATAAATAACGGACTCTATGGATATCCTGACGGGGTATGGGTTCGATTATCTACTGTCGTATTACGAATCGCAAACAATTGGAATAGTTCAATGAGTGTTTATCATTTTGGAGCAGTTGGTGATGGCAACGCTGACGATACTCAGGCATTACAACATGCGTTGGATGCAGGTGACGGTGTTCTTGATCTGGAAAAAGGAACTTACAGGATTACGCGACCACTGATAATCAATACAGTGAAAAACGGCTATGGAGGAATCTCCGGACGTAGTGGCGCTTCTCGAATTATTATGGAAGGCGCTGGTCCTGCAATTCGGGTGATTGGTAATCATAATGGTACGGCTTCGCCGGCCACTTATCAGCCGTCGACCTGGGAAAATGAGCGGATGCCGATTCTGGAAGGATTTGAAATTCTTGGCAGGCATGCCGAAGCGGTTGGAGTCGAATTAAAAAAGACAACTAAAACTGTTATCAGCCGGGTCTTAGTTCGTGAATGTAAGTATGGCATTCATCTGGTTGAACGTAATCGAGATTTTATTCTTTCGGACAGTCATCTGTTGAATAACTCAGACCATGGCTTGTATTTTGATCGTTGTAATCTGCATCAAATTATCGTCCATGGAAATCACATTTCCTGGAATGGTAAGTCGGGTATTAAGTCTCTTGATGGTGATGTCCACAATCTGCAAATTACTGGTAATGACATTGAATACAATAATTCACCCGGAGTGGATCAAGGCGAGGGTCCTCTGGGAGCTGAGATTTGGTTTGATGCCCGCAACGGGGTAATTTCGGAAGTAACGATTGCCAGTAATACGATTCAGGCAACGATCCAGCCTGGGGGATCCAATATTCGTATCTGGGGTAATGGTAAAGCGGATCAGTATTCTAATCGTCTGGTTGCGATTACAGGTAATGTATTAGGTAGTCAGACGCGGGGCATCGATATGCGTGATGGTGGCCGAATTACTGTAACGGGTAATACGATCTATGATTCTCAGGATTTATCAATCTACTTTGAACGTTGTCACGGATTTACAGTGGGTAGCAACACATTTGTATGGAGAAGTGATGACGAGGCAGCCAAACGAGATGGCCTCAAGTTTGTCGAATGCTCGGCAGGAGTTCTGACAGGTTTACAGTCCGAACACTTGTGTTATGGTACGCCCGAGCGAGGCGCGGGGATTACTCTGGAAAATTGTAATGATATAACCATCGGCCACTGTCAGGTATTGGATCCGTTGCATTGTGGAATTGAATTACGTGAGTGCACTCGGTGTATCGTCGATGGTTGCACGGTAATAGATCGGAAGAATCCGGCCACTATGGTGCAGGCAATCCGGGTGGTTGGGGGTGTCGACAATCAGGTAAAGAGAAATTTCACTTAGTCAGAGGAAAGCTGGTAGTCTGAAATCGGTCGTAATAAGTAGCTGCAAATTGCACAAACAATACAACCTGCCGAGAAAAACCAAAAGATACCTTGTAGATTGTCGATCCAATTGAAAAAGGCCATCGCTGCATAGAAGACCAGTGTACCAGTCCCCCAGGTCACGCCCATCGTTAATGAACTGGCAAAACGTTGCCCGGCCGGCATGATCTGTTGCGCATAGCTAATAAAGATTGGCATTGCGACTCCTTGCAGCACACCAGAGATTAAAGCCAGTACGAACAATTCACCAAATGGAATATCACCAAATATGTGGAACCATGGTTCGATACTCGCGTAACCAATCATTGCGACCGGCAGTGTAGTAAGCAGCGCGGGGAGCCATAGTGTGAGTCGCTGGCGTTTGCTGCCAAATCCGAAGGCACAGGCAATACCCCCGATTCCTAATCCAGCCATGAAGTAACTTGCTACCGTACCTTTAATCGTGTCACTTTCACCGATCAGGATATAGGACATTACGATAGGAATTCCCAACGCGGGCATGACTCGAAAGACCCCGCCCACAAATAGTAAAACCATTTGTCCTGCCGAAGCAGACCGGTGTAATGCAGGTTGGCTGGCATCTTCATTTTCCGAGGATGCCAACTGAGCGTTTTCCTGTTTGGATGAAAACCAATGTAGACAGATTCCCACGATCGTTAAGGCAGGCAGGCACCAATAGAAATTATTGGTCAGTCCTTGCAAACCAAACCTATCAGAGATAGATCCTCCGTAAGCAGGACCTACTGCTTGGCCAAGATAGCCTGAGAGTGCAAACATCGCCAGCCATCGATTTCTATTTTTAGGTGACAGATTGCCAGCCGTTGTGGCGGCTTCCGGATGAAAGGCAGCTACGCCCATACCACCACACATTAAGAGCAGCGTCATACTAACCGGTGTATTCACATAACCAATAAACGAAAAACAGAACAATGAGAACAGAGGGCCTACCCAGATGATTGCCTTGAATCGAATTCGGTCGCCTAAGTACCCGAAAAACATTTGCCCGCAACTGTCGGCAACCCGCCAGATAATATAGCCGATTAGGAAACCACCTTTTTCCAACCCAAGATGTGTTTCCATGCTGGGTAGCAGACTCACCGTCGTAGTGGCAAGAATGTCCACCGTTAAATGTGCAACGCACAGGACGATTAGCAGTTGAATCGCAATTCGGGCATTGTTTGCCATGGTAGATTACTGGTCCATTAAGAATTGCATGAAATCCAGTACGCCGTCGATTTGTTCGTGCTCTGAAACGAAATCGGCAACTTGTTTGACCGCATCAATTGCATTGGACGGGCAGCCAAATGTTTTGACACGTTTGGCAATGGCCAGGTCACTACTGGTGTCACCAATCCCAGCCGTCCGGGAAGGATCGATACCTGTGACTTCCAGTAAGCGATCAATACCGGAGGCTTTCGTGATCTGGGGAAGATCGCAATTAATATAGAACAATGTGAGAGAAACTCGAAACTCAAATCCGTGCTGATCAAACTGTTGTTGCAGTTCAGGCGCCAGACGTTGCAATACTTTTGGATCCGGGTGATAAAGCGTGACCGAGGCCGACTTGCCGGGTTGAAGCGTTACACCATCTTTACGATATGTCTTTAATGAAAAAAGCTCAGCCTCATGCACCATTTCAAGCTGCTTATCTGTGATCGAGGGATCCATCAGATAGCCATTGCACGACGGGTCGTACAACCAGACACCATTTTCTGCCACGCAGGGTACACTTGGGTTTTGCAGTAAACGACAAAGTCCCTCTGCAAACGGAATAGGACGTCCTGTACATAGTGTAAGTTTAGGCCGATCATTTTGGGCAAATGCCAGACGGTTATGTTCCGCAACGAGGTTTAGTTTGTCGATGTTAAGCGGAGAGGAATCTTCAGGCGATAAACAACCGTCGATATCGCTAATAATGAGGTCGTACATGATTGTCTTGTGGTAGGCAGGAAGGGGGAAAGTAGGATTATGTGCGAGAGTTTCAGGTCTGGCAATGCGCAATTCTCAACGGCGACTTACTTTGTTGCTGAAAGCACATCTGCCAGCGGAGTATAGTCTGCAGAATGGCGGCCAAGATGCCTGTATATCACAGCACCTGAAGAGTCGATGACGATCGTGCCATGCATTTGTTTAATGTCGTATGATGGTTTTCCCATACCTCCTCGGATCATCGCTCGTAATCCGGCAAGCCAGGTTTTTGGCCCGATATATTGCATCGGACGCCCCTGTTGAATTCCAAAATGCTGATACGCGATCTGATGAGGATCACATAAAACAAGATAAGTAAGACCAAATTTATCAATTAGGGATAAGGCCTGTTCTGGTTCTGCCATGACAACGACTACAGTCTTAACCTGAGCCTCGCTGAACTCCTTCTGTTGCTGTTGCAGATTGACCATCTGCTCCCGACAGAATACTCAACCAATATGTCGCATAAAGTAGAAGGCTACCGTAGTATCATGCCAAAGCGAATTCAGAGTTACTTCATGCCCATATGCATCTTGAAGAAATAAGTTTGTCATCCTATTGGACCTTTCTAAGGATCGGGTTGTTGCCAGATACTCATACCGCCATCGACCATTAGCATGTGACCACAAATGTGTTTGGCGGCGTCACTGAGTAGATAAACAGCTGATTCACCGCATACTTCCGGCCCCGGTACATCCCCATTGGGTGTATGCCGCTGCATCCATTGCATGAACTCCGGATTATCCAGTGCCGGAGCGGTGAGTGGTGTATAGAACAACCCCGGAGCCAGACCGTTAACCCTGATATTATGTTTAGCCAGTGAGACAGCCACAGATTTGACCATCATCTCGATGGCTCCTTTAGAGGTGTCGTATGCTGTATGAGTATCTTCGGCAAGTCGGCCATTAATGGATCCAATCATTAGCACTCGACCGACTGTACTGTTTGTTATCCAATGCCTGGAAAAGTGTTGGGTCAGAAAGAAATAAGCGTAAACATTCAGCTGCATAGTTTTATGAAAACGCTCATAGTCCATTTCCAGAAAGGGGATATCAAGATAAGTTCCAGCATTATTGACCAGCGTATCGATCTCTGGATTGGCCTGCAGTGCAGCATCAAATATATCCTGAACGCCTTGACTGTCGGTAAGATCACCGGTCACCAACTGGGTATTCACTCCGGTTTCTAAACAAGTTCGCCTTGTTTCTTTGGCAGAATCATCTTCATGTAATCCATGAATGACAACATTGGCACCGGCTTTGGCTGCTGCGATAACAATGGCCTGACCGACTCCCTGAGTGGAACCGGTCACGAGGACATTACGACCTGCTAAGCTACTCATCAAATCCCTCCAGCATTAATTCGTCGTTGCGCCGTTTAATCATGCCACTTTTAAAGCATTTTCGGCATACTGAAATATAATTATCATTGCCACCGATCTTAATCTGAGCGCCCTGCTTAATGACGTTTCCATCAGCATCGATTCGCAGCACCATATTCGCTTTTCTGCCGCAGTGACAAATTGTCTTAATCTCTGTAAGTTCATCAGCCCAGGCTAGTAGTTGTTCGCTACCGGTAAATAGATTTCCCTGAAAGTCTGTTCTTAAGCCGTAACAGAGTACCGGAATATCTAACTCATCTGTCACATCGGAAAGTTGCTTCACTTGCTTTTTTTCCAGAAACTGAGCTTCGTCAATGAATATGCAATCGACCGTTTGCTTACGGCCAATACTTAGAATCAGGGAATACAGATTATCGGCAGTATGAAATGATATTGCCGGAGCACTCAATCCGATCCGGGAGGAGATGATGCTTTCCCCATCACGATTGTCGATGTCTGGTGCCAGGAGCAGAGTGTGCATACCACGTTCCTGATAGTTGTAACTTGCTTGCAACATCATCGTGGATTTGCCTGCGTTCATCGTGGAATAATAGAAATACAGTTTCGCCATACTGATTATTGTACGGTACAACGCGGAACCGTTAAGTATTAACGAATTCCGTTTTGTCTGAAGTAGATTATTGAAATGACTGCGACAGTTGCGGCGACAGTAAGGAACATGGTGTTATAACCCTGCCAAACAACAAGTCTTGCCATAATCGGCATTCCAAATACAGCACCGCAATCGAATGCCATTAGGCATAAAGCCGAGCCGGACCCACGGTTCTCAGTCGGAAATGTTTGCAACGAGAGAGCCGTCATGCAGTGATAGGTTAATCCGTGCCCGGTTCCACACAGAAAGGCAGGTAACAGAATCATCCACATTGCTTCCGCTGTGACTCCACAGTAGCTACAGAAGCCCAGTACCATTGTGATTAGCCCCACACAGAGGATTTTACGCCTGCCGATTCGATCCGGAGCATTTTTCAGTAGAATTCTGATTGTCATGCCCCAGCCGGCATATACCAGATAGAAGACGGTGATGATTCCCAACTCCCCCACCATCGAATCATTCAAATCTTTATCAAGAACGAATTTTTTTAATAGGTGGAGTGGAACTGTCATAGAGAGCCCGAAGGCAATATTGATATATATAATACTTCCCGGCCAGTATTTCTTACAGGTCTTGAAAAACTGAATGAGAGAGAGTGAGCCCGCTTTTACGTTTCCTGGGGGGGAAGGCATGAAAAACAGTAGTGACATTGAAATGAGAACGCATACCGAACCCATCCAGAAATATGTTTCAAATGCTGCGCGTCCCGGTGTTTCCCCTAAAACAATCTCACCAATCATTGGCCCGATGAGAAAACCAATGAATCCGCCAACACCAAGAATACCGATCGCTTCGGTGCGACGTTGTTCGGGAGTTGTTAGTGTGATGTAAGTTATCGAACTGGTGAAAATACAGGCAACTCCGAGAAACATCGTTCCACGCAGGGCATAGAGAATCCAGCTGGCTTCTAAGATCCAGAGATTTCCCATAAATCCCGTGATAAAGAGAAGGTAACCGACCATCCAAATTAAGCGGGAACCGAGACGATTAATCAATTGTCCCAGCCAGGGTCTCGAAATAAATCCCAGAATGGCACCAAACGAAGTAATGTACCCCAATTCCAGTAAAGCCTTCTCCTGATCGCCTTGGTAGAGGAATTGTACCCATTCGGCGTAATGAACTAACGCCGCGTTTGCAGGTACAAAAAGTACCTGACTGAGAAATGCCAGCAGGAATGATCGATCATAAAGTTTGTTACCGGTAGCCGGTGATACGGAAGACAACAGACGGGTTCTCGAAATGGTCAACGGGAGGCGGGATTAAACAGAAAAAAATTCAATCTGCAGATTATGCGTGACAGATGGGATTCTGACAATGACGAAAATGCTTAGCTGACACTGACCGCAGTTTGCATGCCTTCCAGAAGTGGTAGCTTCACAATAAATGTTGTGCCCTGATCCAGAATACTAGTGACGTCTATTTCTCCATCAAACGCATTGACCAGATGTTTTACGATTGACAACCCTAATCCCGTTCCACCGAGTTCCCGGGAACGAGCTTTGTCAACGCGGTAGAAACGCTCAAAAATTCGCTGTAAATGTTTTTCAGAGATACCAATTCCGCTATCTTGTACTTTGAGAACTACCTGCTTGTCATGAATGACGAGACCTACGTTGACGGTTCCACTTTCAGGTGTGTACTTGATTGCATTATCTACAAGATTATCAAGAATCTGTCGAATCCCTTCCGTGTCGGCATAGATCATGACATCATTTGAAGCACAAACATTGATTTCGATTTTTTTCTTTCCTGCTCGTGGTTGATGATATTTGATACATCGATCCAGAACATCAGATACGTCCACGGTGCTGTATTCGTTGATCCCGGTGTTGGATTCTACACGAGCAATACTTAATAAATCCTGAATCAACATATTCAGACGTTCAGACTGCTCGACGATTCTCCCCAGAAAAGTACGGTTGTTGTTCTGATCCTCGATGGCACCATCAATTAGGGTTTCGGCATATGCCTGGATGGAGGCTAGGGGCGTTTTTAATTCATGCGATACATTGGCAACAAAGTCGCGTCGTAAATTTTCTAGCCGACGGACTTCCGTAATGTCATGTATCACAATGATTACACCAAAATCATCTTCATCCTCGGTTGGAATAGCCGAAGCATTTAATGCCAGATAGCGGGTGGGCGGCCCTAATAATTCGATTTCACCCCGGAAGTGTGCATTCGTTTTTTTGGCTTGATTAATAATAGCCTGAACCATTTGGTTGCGAATGACTTCCCAGATAGGTCGGCCCTGGTCTTCCACGAGATCCAGAGAAAACATTTCACAGACAGCTTCATTGGCAAAACGTATGCATTCATTTTTATCGACCGCGATGACGCCTTCGTCCATACCCTCAAGGACTGTCAGTAGTTCATGATGGTTCTGCTCAAGTTGTGCCATTCGGTCAGCCAAGGCACTACTCAATTCGTTAAGTAAACGTCCCAACTCCGAAATCTCATCATCAAATCCGTGACCAATGGTTTGACCAAGTTGTACCGTGGTTAGTTCCCGAGCTTCTTCAATTAACCGAACGACCGGTCGTGTCATACGGAAGATAACCAGACCGGTGACAATCAATCCCGTGATGACCACGATAAAAACTAATTCCGCGATACGGGCTTGAATACTTGCCACCTGAATATCGATCTGAGAGGTGCTCAGTGCACAGCGAACACATCCTAAGGTCCTGCCTTGGTGCTGAATTCGAAAGGCATAATAGAGCATGCTGATATTCAGAGTGTCACTGTAACGCTGACTATCTCCTTCGCGGTTCCGAAGGGCCTGAATTAATTCGTCCCGGTTAGCGTGGTTCTCCATTTTATTGGGGTTTTTATGAGTATCAGCGTATACCACACCATCCAGAGCTACCACGGTAATTCGTGTTGTTGTCAGCGTTCTAATATCCTGAATAACCTGCTGTAAATCCTCAAATTCGCCCGACAATAACGATCTCTTAGTAACATCTTCCAGCGAGATAGCGGTGTTTCGAAGACGTTGTTTTAATTGATCGGTTAACTGTTCTTTTTGCCATTGAGAGGTGGTGTAACCTCCAATAAACCCCACGAGCACAATCAGTGCTGAGAAATAAACGAAGGGTTTCCAAAAAAGACGGGAGGTGAACATTAGAATGTACGAAATTTGTGATCAGTGTTTAGTAGTTGCTTTTAAGTCGATAGCCTATACCTCGGACCGTCTCAATCAAATCCGCTTTGTCCCCCATTTTCTTACGAAGAGCTCGAATATGAACGTCAATGGTACGTTCTAAAACCACAGTGTCATCCCCCATGATGGCATCCATTAAATCGTATCGTTTATAGGCCCGCCCCGGATGTTCCATGAGTTGCCAGAGCAAATCGAATTCAGTGGGAGTGAGGGTGACTGATTTGCCATCAATAGTTACTCGGAATTGCAATCGATCAAGCATAATCCCGTTAGAACTGAGCACTTGAGTGTCATCGTCCTGAGGTTGATTGGCACGGCGTAGAAGCGATTTGATACGTTCGATCAAGACACGCATTTTAAACGGTTTAGTCACATAGTCATCAGCGCCCATTTGGAAGCCGACAAGTTGGTCGACCTCCTCACTCTTGGCGGTTAGCATCACGATGGGAATTCGTTTAGTGGATTTGTTACTGCGCAAATGTCGGCAGATTTCGAGCCCGTCCATCCCGGGTAGCATGATGTCTAGCAGGATGATATCCGGTACCATTTTTTGGATAGCTTCCAGTCCCCGCGTTCCATGATCATAGACATGCACGGCATACCCCTGAGCTTCCAGATTGTAGGTCAGGATCTCCTGCAGCTCAGGTTCATCTTCAATGATGAGAACGTTCTGTTTTCCCATATACCTGTCAACTGAAGTGTGAAATGCGAAGGGTTAATTGCTATTTTACTTAATGCAGTCAACGCTTTTGAATATTTACAATTAAGTGTATAGCGATCTGGAAATTCCTGCAAAGCCCGATTCAGCCTTAGGCAAATCTTAGCGATGGACTTTTGCCTGATTCTTTAAGAATGGGTAGCGACTAGTGAAGGCACCTGATCACATATGTTGCAGGCCTGATCCCCGATGCGTTCCAGAGATCGGGCAATCAAAATCTGAGCCAGCGGACCGGCAATATTCGGTTCACCCTGGAGTGCCTCCAAGGCCACTTCTTCACTCAGAACCTCACGCATGATTTGATCGTTAAGTGAATCTACGTACTCGTCGCGGTTGCGGTATTTTTCAGCTTCTTTTGCATTGCGATTGATATAGGATCCGATCGCTCCATGCAGCATTTCTTTGACAGCCATCCCCATTTGAATAATTCGCGGTTCCGGTTTGGCTGCAGAACGAGCCATCATCAGTTGCAGAAGCCTTAAAACATTAGTAGTTTGGTCACCAATGCGTTCCAGACTAGAGGTTACGTGTGAAACAGTAAGAACGTAACGTAGGTCTGTTGCGACAGGAGAGTAAACTGTCAGGATTCGAACGACTTCCTTGTCGATCGTATTCTGCATTTCATCAAGCATGTCCTCGGAAGCCTGCAAGGATTCCTCGATGTTCAGAGTTAGATCTTCTAAGGCTCTGACTGTAGTGGACACCATTGATTCAGCCAGAGTACCCATTTCGATCAACTGATGGTGTAGTTCCGATAATTCTTGATCAAATCGTCGCATTATCCGTATCGCCCCTGGATGTACATTTCAGTTTTTTCATGTTGTGGATTCAGGAATAACTCTGAAGTTTTTGAATGTTCGATAATTTCCCCCAGAAGCATGAAGATACATTCGTCGGTGGCTCTTCGTGCCTGAGCCATATTATGGGTAACAATTACAACAGTATAATCATCTCGTAGGGATTCAATTAGGTTTTCGACCTTTTCAATACCTTCTGCATCAAGAGCGCTGCATGGTTCATCCATTAGAATGATGTCTGGTTTGAGTGGTAATAGGCGTGCGATACAAAGTTTCTGTTGTTGTTCAAGCGTCAATGTCGTAGCACGGGATTTCAAACGATCTTTGACAGTGTTCCAGAGATCCACTTCGCGTAAAGATTTTTCAACGATATCATTGCGATTGCTTTTTGAAAGTGACTTGTCGGCATCGTGAATCCCCATGCCAAACAACACATTGTCGTAGATAGAGATGGGTAGAGGATTCGGTCTTTGGAACACCATTCCAATGCTGCGTCGAAGCTGACGAACAGAAACATCTGAGTCATAAATGTTTTTTTCCAGGATCTCTATGTCCCCGGTGGTCGTGACGTTGCCATAGCGTTCGTTAATACGATTGAAGCAGCGAAGGAGAGTTGTTTTCCCACAACCTGAAGGCCCAATCAGACCTGTGATGATCCCTTTCTTAATGTTGACTGAGACATTCATTAATGCCTGGAAATCTCCATACCAAAGATTTAAATCGTTAGTACGAATACTATCGTCGTCCATTTGACGTGATCCGGTTGGGGTGAATTCTGTAGTGACAACTTGAGGCGCTATTGTAGACATTATCCAAAGTCTCCGGTAACGTAATCGTATGTAAGTTGGTTTTCCGGACTGGTGAATATTTTCTCAGTCGTACCAACTTCTACTAACTCTGATTTATTGAAAAAGGCTGTTTGATCGGCCAAACGGCGTGCTTGTTGAACAAGATTAGTAACCAGGATGATCGTCATCTCACTCTTTAGTTCTGTCAGCACATCTTCGATTTTCATGGTCGTCACGGGGTCAATGGCAATCGAAAATTCGTCGAGACAAAGTACATCTGGTGAATGCGACAAAGCCCGCGCGATCGTTAGTCGTTGTTGCTGTCCACCGGAAAGTTTGGTACCCAGCATATGTAACCGATCTTTGACTTCATCCCAAAGCATTGCCTGCTTAAGACAGCGAACCACAATTTCTTCGAGTTCCTGTTTGTTATGAATCCCGGAACGTCGAGGGGCGTACGCGACATTTTCGTATATTGACATTGGCAGGCCGACCGGCAGTGGGAATACAACTCCCACCTTACGGCGAAGACCATAGACATTACGAATCTGTCTGACGTCTTTCCCATCAAACAGAACCTCTCCGGTGGTCTTGGCGCTATGAATAAATTCCAGCGTTCGATTAATGGCTTTCAGGAACGTCGTTTTACCAGCGTTGGCCGGGCCGATGATTCCAAAGATTTCATTGCGCGGAATTTGAAGGTTGATACCTTGCAGGGCAATATCTTTGCCGTAGTAAACGCTTACGTCCCGAAATTCTATTTGGTATTCCATATTGTTACCACTTTTTTCGTGCACGTAAGTAGATACGGAATCCAATAGACAGACTGTTGACCGCAATCACCAATCCAATCATTACAGCAGCAGTACCGAATTTGAATGATTCCGGCACGTTCTGCCACTGCGTGGAAATGATATAGAGATGATAGGACAATGCCATGAAGCGATCCTCCAGCCCGTATGGGACCATGGCATCCCAGCCTGAATCTGCAATTCGAGACGAGATCATTGCTCCGGTAAAAAGGATCGGAGCGGTTTCACCAGCCGCTCGAGCGACCTGCAGAATGACTCCCGTCAGAATCCCGCTAATTGAATTTGGCAATACGATGGTTCGGATGGTCTGCCATTTTGTAGCCCCCATGTTCCAACAGGCAACCCGAAAGGACATTGGTACCGATGCGAGTGCTTCTTTCGTGCTGGTAATGATCACCGGTAGTGTCATCACTGCTACGGTGCAGGAGGCTGCCAATAAACAACGATCCATTCCGAGGAAATACACAAAAGCACCGAGTCCAAACAGTCCATGTACGATGCTCGGAACTCCGGCTAGATTGACCACGGCTAAATTGATGAAGCGTGTGACCCAGTTATCGCGTGCGAATTCATTTAGATAGACACCCGCCAGAATCCCAGTGGGTGCTGCAATAATCAAGGAAACAAGTACCAGGAAAAAGGTTCCGATTAACGGTCCCCAAATCCCGCCGGCGGTCATCTTTTTCTCCGGATTATCCAGTAAAAATTCAATCGATAAGGCAGGCCACGCTTTGTATACCAGAAAGATGATGATTGCCAATACGGGAATAATGAGTAACCAAGTCATGGCGAGTGTACAGGATTTAACCAGTAACTCGACTTTCTTCCCGCGATGTTCCTGTTCGGTGGAAGCGAAAGGATTATTTAGTTCACTACTCATTTTCCTGCACCTTAATTCCCTTGACAATCAAGTCTGCGGTTAAATTGATAACAAATGCAAAGACAAAAAGAACAACCCCGATGAGAAACAAAGTGTGGTAGTGCATGTCACCACGAACCGCTTCCCCGAGTTCTGCTGCAATGGTTGCTGTCAAAGTACGAACCGGGTCGAAGATGCTTGTGGGCATATTCACCGAGTGTCCCGTACACATAAGAACCGCCATAGTTTCACCAATACCTCGCCCGATACCTAATAGGACGGCAGCCAGTAAACCGTTTTTTGCTGCTGGAAAGAGGACTTTGTAAACCATTTCCCAGCGGTTCGCGCCCAATGCGATGCCCGCTTCACGGAATGAATCCGGGACGGCCCTTAAGGCGTCTTCGGATACAGAGACGATAATTGGTACACTCATTAACGCTAACACGATACCAGCATTAAGGATGTTTAGTCCGACAGGTTCGCCAGTGACGTCGACAATCATCGGATTCATGACCACCAGACCAATAAAGCCCCAGACAACCGATGGGATGGCAGCCAGTAACTCAATCAGGACTTTTAATATTTCCCGTGACTTACCTTTGGCAAATTCCGAAACATAAACGGCTGCTCCTAAACCAAGAGGAACGGCTATAACCATGGAAAGAACGGTCACTGAAAGTGTACCCAACATTAAAGCGAGAATACCAAACGTTGGTTTCTTGGCGGATTCCGGAATCCATTTCGGACTCGTCGTAAATTCAACCAGATCAAGTTTCTCGACCTCTGCGTCAACTCCTCCCCCTATTTCTTCAATGCCCGTGATTGCTGGCAGGCTCTCTTTGAATACAAAGAAGAAGATCGCCATCACGAAAATAATAGCACTCCATCCACAGAGGTAGATAAGACCCACAATAGCAGGTTCCATAAAGTCAACCACCTTCTGAATGCCACGACGCAATGAGAAGTCGCTGTCAACAGTAGGCGTTGTCTCAGACATAGTACCGCTTTCGCTGTGTAAATTTGGAAAAGAGAGTTTCCGAGTCAGGTTATTTGACGGGAACGTATCCCATTTCACTTACGATAGCTTGGCCCTCTTCACCCATAATCCAATCTAGATAGGTCTGGAGTGTAGTGTTGGGTTCGCCAGCGGTGTATATCATCAGTGGTCGGGCAATCGGATAACTGCCGTTAATTACATTCTCAGCTGTCGGAGCGACCGCAGCCTCATCATCCGCCGTTTTGACTTTCAGCATTTTAACGTTATCAGTCGCGTAGCCCATTCCCGAGTAGCCAATAGCAGATGCCGTCTTCTCGACCATGGCGACAACGTCGGAGGAACCAGACAGGTCGATAGAGCCGAGCTTAAAGTCATTGTCATTCAGTACTGCTTCCCGGAAGTAAGCATAGGTCCCCGAGTTATTTTGACGACTAATGCGAACAATTTCGTCGGATCCTCCAGGAATTTCAATGTCTACTTCACTCCACTTAGAAATGGTTCCGCCATCCGCATAGATGGCATCGAGTTGCGCTAACGTGATCTCTTCCAGTGGGTTGTCCTTGTGAACGTAGACAGCCAGTGCATCCTGACCAACGACGTACTTAACCGGAGCAACACCAAGTTCACTTTCAGCGCGAGCTTTCTCTTTATCCTTCATTTGGCGACTGGCATTGGCCATGTCAGCAAGGCCTTGAATAAGGCTTGAAATTCCAACGCCACTGCCACCACCGGATACTTCGATTGTCACATCAGGATGATCCTCTTGATACTTTTCAGACCAGGCCGCAGCCAAATTGACCATGGTATCTGATCCTTCGACCTGAATGGTTTGATTCTCGTTTCCGCCAGTGGAGGTGTCATCCTTTGAACCACAGCCGGTAAGGAGAAGAGAGGCTGTAAGCGTTAGTGCTAGGCTTAAAGTAACCTTTAGTTTCATCATTTAGTTCCCGCTAATATGAAGAAGTTTATCTATTTGTTATATCAACCAGAATTTAGACCCAGAGTATGAACCAATAGATAAAACAATGTTAAGAAATTGTTAAGATTGAGCCGCTTCAGTTTTAAGGCTCTAAATAAAGCAGTAAAAAAACCCTCAGAAGAACTGCACTCGTTCGTCTGAGGGCTTTGAATCGGTTCTATATGTTGCGAATAGGCGTTTATTTACTGCGAAGGTAAGCATTGATTACGTCAGCGTCCGCGCCTTTGACAGTCATGCCGATAGGACCGGCTGCCGGGAAAACTACACACTTGGCAGGTTCACCGTGCTCCAGGAAGCTATTGTGAGATTCACTTCCATCGGCAAATACCCAAAGGCGACCATCTTCAATCGTGACGGCAAAACCTTCTTTTTGAATCAGATAGTGAGTGATCGTGTCTGATTCGTTGCTCTTAAGGGTCATCCCACCAGGGCCAATGCCAGGTCGAATGACATGCTTGGCAAGTTCGCCCTTCGTGTCGAATTCTTCGATAGCAGAATCGCCGGCAGCGAAAACCCACATACGCCCTTCAGCCATTCGTAATTCGAAGCCGTCTTTCGCGTTGATGTAGCGATCAATGACTTCTGAGTCTGATGACTTGATTGTCATTCCAGCAGGCCCAGCAGCAGGACGGACGACACATTTGGCTGGTTCACCATGTTCTTCAAAGTCAGCTAGTTCATCACTACCCGAAACGAAGACCCATAATCGACCATCTTCGATGGATGTAGTGAAACCTTCTCGCATAGAAATGAACTGATTGATAGTTTCATTGTCGCTTGACTTCAGAGTCATACCACGAGGACCAATGCCTGGGCGAATTACATGTTTAGCAAGTTCACCCTTACTAACGAAGTCAGCCAGCGCTTCATCCTGAAGATGGAATACCCATAAACGACCTTCCTCTTCAAAAGTGACAAAGTCACCTTTATCAAAAGGACCAGAAGTCTTAGAAGTGGTGATGACATTACCATCGGCTGAGTAATGAGCCCAGTACCAGTTGTTATTGACCTGTGGGAACTCGGAATCGTATCATTCCCTCATAACAAGTAGATTAAGGCGGGGCTTGAGAGGTGTCCTGCGTACTCCTTTCGAAAGTCCCGTCAGACTCCTGATGAAATGGCTCCACCAGCTTGCATATTATTTTCAGGAGTGGACAAGGATGCTGTTTGACCTACAACAGCTATAGAGACAGGAGGTCTCCATGATCCAGTTACCCCTTGGTGGTAAGAAACTCTTTGTTCTGGATACGAACGTCATTTTGCATGACGGAGAGTGTTTTCTTAATTTTGATGAGCATGATGTTGTCATTCCTATGGTGGTTTTGGAAGAACTGGATAAGTTCAAAAAAGGAAACCAGAATCGGAATCTACAAGCGCGCCGTTTTTTGCGAAAAGTAGATGCATATAGTGATGATGTTCTGAACGAAGATGGTGTCAGTCTTGGCGAACAGTCCGGAAGGTTATGGATTGTCTTAACAGATCAGCTGAATCAAAAGCTGGGTCGGGCATTTTTGCAGGACTGTCCGGATCACCGTATTTTGAATACCGCGTTATTGCTGCAACAAAAGCATCCTGATCGCAAGGTGATCTTGATTACCAAAGATACCAACCTGCGACTGAAAGCACGTGGTCTCAAAATCATTGCCCAGGACTATACCACTGACAAAGTGGATGATGTGACACAGTTGTATCGAGGAATACAAATTTTTGAAACAGCACCGCAAGCTATTGATGACTTTTATGCAAATGGTGGAACGATAGATGTCGAGCAAATGTCTCTCGCCGATAATATCGAATTGCATGCCAACGAGTTCTTTGTCTTTCGCAACGGATCCAAAAGCACATTGGCAACCTATAATGCCGGAGTGCATTCGTTTTGCCGAGTTGAAAAACCAAATGCCTATGGTATTCAGCCTAAAAACGTAGAGCAGACTTTTGCTTTGCAGGCACTACTTGATGACAGTATCAAACTGGTAACGCTTGTAGGTAAGGCTGGGACAGGGAAGACCCTGCTGGCATTGGCCGCCGCCTTAGAGCGAAATGATTCCTATCAGCAAGTCCTGATGGGAAGACCGATTGTTCCTTTATCGAATCGGGACTTAGGCTATCTCCCCGGCGACATTGACGCCAAGATGGATCCATATATGCAGCCGTTATATGACAATCTGAAAGTGATTCAAAATCAGTTTGCAACGACCGACCCTCGCCAAATTGGGATTCGTAGTATGTTGGAAAATGAAAAACTGGTGCTGACTCCCCTGAGTTACATTCGTGGACGTAGCTTGCAGAATGTTTACTTCATCGTGGATGAGGCCCAGAACTTGACTCCCCATGAAATGAAAACAATTATTACCCGAGCTGGTGAGGGGACGAAGATTGTACTTACGGGCGACATCCACCAGATTGATCATCCCTACCTGGATACAGAGTCCAATGGCCTTTCGTTCCTGATTAGTCGGATGAAAGGACAGGATATCTACGCCCATGTGATGCTGGAAAAAGGCGAGCGTTCAGCGTTATCTGATTTAGCTAGTCGTGTTCTTTGAGAGCTTTTATTCAGCCCATCAGGTATGGCTTGAGTATGGCACTCATTCCAATCAGGAATAATGCAGCCAGTGCGTAGTGTTGCAGTTTCTTGCGATCAAGTTTATTACCCACTCGAATTCCGATTTCCGTTCCCATAAACACGACCGGTAGTCCGAGGATTCCCAGTATTAATCCGGTCATCGATGTAGTACCGAACTGCCAAACCAACATGATCGCTAGTGGAATCATGCCATAGAAAAGCATGGCGAAAAGAAATCCCCGGCTTTGCTTGGAGTCCCAGGGCTGACACATCACCCACAAGGCAACCGCCGGACCGCCCATACCAATAAATCCAAGCATGAGTCCACTGATGGAAAACGCAATGTATTCCCAGATTACAGGTAGGTTTTCTTGAGCCTCGAGCTTGATGAATCCTTTGGCCGCGACAATCAGTATCAGTACAATGCCGATTGTTTGCTGAATCAATTGACGACTTTCCGCTGGAGAATCTCCGTAATTATTAAGGTAATCGAGCAATAGGACGCCAGGCAGAATAAAGAGAATCCTTATTAGGCCCGGGCGAACCGTAGAAGGCCATGAGATCGCGTTAGAGAGTTTCCAGGCACCAATACCCGATTGCGTCATCGAGGCGATGGTAATAGCTGCAATGGCAGTATCAATTTCAAAACCACAGAAATAAAGAATCGGAATCCCGAAGGCACCTGCTCCGAATCCAATCACTCCCTGAAGCACGCAACTGGTGAAGAATACGCCAGAGAAGACAATATATTGCCAGACTTCAAAATTCCCTAAGTATTCCATTACGCCCTAATCGTCCTCAGGCTGTCGCGGGAGCGAGTGATAAGTATGGCAGTATATCCCACTAACTATGTTATGAACAGCAAACGAAGAATGTGTTGCATAAAAGGGCTAACGTTGAGTGTTAAGTTACTCTAGGAATAAATTGCCACGTTCAAAGAACGGCTGGGCGTGCTCACGCTCTTGGAAGTCAGGGGATAAACCATTCTAGGGCTTAGAGCCCAAGTCGATAGAAGCGGTTTGCCGTTCCACCAAAGATGTTCTCTAACTCACTCTTACCAAGATTACCGATGGTTTCGCTCAAAGCGTTATGGACATCCTGATAGCTCGCTGCCAATTCACAGACTGGCCAGTCAGAGCCAAACATACAGCGTTCTGGTCCGAAAGCTTCCAGTGTGACCTCGATATATGGTTTTAGATCAGCGGGATTCCAATTGGCCCAATCAGCTTCCGTCACCATACCCGACAACTTGCACATAATATTTGGGAATTTAGCAGCTGATTTAATGTTGGCCTCCCAGTTATCAAACCGCTGGTGTTTGATTTCGGGCTTAGCCAGGTGGTCAATCACCATGGGAAGTTCGGGAAACTGTTTCCCCAGTTGCTGGGCATGATGAAGATGTTTGACATAGAAAAGCAGGTCAAAGGGAACATGGTGCTTTTCGAGTACTTTCAATCCGCGTAATACATCCTCGCGAATGATGAAGTTGTCGTCAGGCTCATCCTGAGTAATATGCCGAATACCGACAAATTTTTTCTGATCTTGATAGCGTAGTAGTTGGTCCTCGATATCTGCCGCAGTCAGATCGACCCATCCCACAACGCCGGCGATGTAATCGGTTTGAGATGCGAGTTCCAATGCCCAATCGTTCTCTAGTAGCGTATGCTGAGTTTGAATCAAAACTGTTTTCTCAACACCGACGGCTTCGATGTGCCCGGCCAGTGTTGCTGGAAGATAAGTTTGGTAAATCGCTTCATGACCCGGAGCTGAAAGCCAGTCGTAATCGAATTCGGGACGAGTCAGATCCCAGAAGTGATGATGGGCGTCAATCTTCAATGCCATAACGGCCTTCCGTTAGTTCTGTTCGGGTAATGGATCGTTATTTTCAGGTCGCCCTTCAATATAGAACCAGTTATGGATAGGTTTTAATATTTCCTGAACCTCAGCTAACAGCATCGTATCGAGAGGCAGTTCAGCCCAATCCGCCCATTGCCGGATCCGTGCTTGATTAGCACTGCCAGTGATACAGGTCGTCATCTCTTCATTGGCGATGGAAAACTGTAATGCCAACTGCGCAATATCGATTCCAGCTGCTGTGCAGTGAGCGGCGGCCTTTTCGCAAGTCTGGCGGACGAATGGTGTTGCCTTGTGCCATTCAGGCAGCGGAGCGTTGGTGAGCAAGCGAGCTGAAAAAGGAGCGGCATTCATGATGCCGACATTTTTCTCTTGGAGATAAGGAACCAGATCATCCAACATGGTGTTTTGAAGGGTGTAGTGGTTGTAACTAAGAATCACATCCAGATCAGTTTGTTCAAGAATAAAGCGAAAATTATTCATTGGGTAACCTGAAATACCAATATATCGCACTTTACCGGCTTCTTGGATCTTTCGCAGTGCGGGAATCGTTTCATCTACAATTTGTTGACGATCCACAAATTCGATATCATGACACAACATGATATCGAGATGATCTGTACCTAAGCGATGGAGACTTACATCAACACTCTCCACGACACGTTCAGCCGAATAATCGAAGTGGTTAACGTGGTAACGCCCTAGTTTTGTACCGAGCAGGTACCGGTCCCGTGGTATCTCTTTAAGGGCAATCCCAAGCAGAACTTCACCAATACCTCGGCCGTAGTACGGAGAGGTGTCGATAAAATTCATTCCACAATCTAAGGCGGCCGGTACTGCAGAGAGGGCTTCATTGACATCGACGCTGCGAAACTCCGCTCCTAAAGAAGAAGCTCCGAAGCTCACCACGGACAGGTCTAAATCAGTGTTTCCAAGTCGTCGTGTTTTCATTGAGGAATGCTCTCTTGCTGCTAGTCCATGCGAACGCCAACGTGAAGCAACAAATTCGCAAAGCGTTGCTGATCTGCTGTTTGAATCGTAAGAACATGATCGGCTGTTGAGACTTCCGGATAGAAATCCCATTTGTCGATCGGTTCCAGATCGAGATCGACCCCGGCCTCCTTCAAAGAAGCTCGATAGTCTTCCCAAACGGGTGGGTCTCCGTCGAGTGCATAGGGGCCTTCGGTTTCATACATCATCGTGCACGCACGTTCGACCGGAATGGCGGTCAATAAGGCCTTAAGAACTTGATCACACGTTGGCAGACCCGGTGAAAGATTGAGGCTGACCAGCTCGGCATTAGGGCCAAGTGTCGAAGAGCACGGATAGTTACCATCCGCGATAAGGACCCGGGAATGATGACCCGCACGTCCTAAAACTTCGTTGATTTTTGGATGGATTAACTGATGCTTTAGCATGGCTCTCGGGTTCCTTTCGATTACATGCCTGATTGCAGGGCTTGAAGATGTCGAGTGAAATGGTCGTCCAAAACTTCTGTGTAGGTGTCTGGTTGCTGTCGTAGAATATCTGCTACCAAGGGGCCCAATTTTTCATTGGTAAGTACACTGCCGAAGGTGCAGTGGAGAATTTGTCGTCCGGGAAGGGTAAAACCTTTGCCCTGAGGTACTTCATCCCAAAGTTCGAGATACTGTCGTTCCAGATCAGTATCACAGTCGATCTCAGCCGGGGCTGCGACCATTTCGAGAGTGGCGTGAACGTGATACGTTGCTTTATCTGTGTTGTACCGCTCGCGGGAGAATTCAACGATTTCCCGGAAGAGTGATTTTTCATGTCTGGCGACAACGCGTAATGCTTCCAGATAACTCGTTCCAGCAGTTTTTACATGCCATAACCCCTTCGTGGCTTTGCTCAACAGCCCATACATTGACAGCTTGTCTGAGCCACTATGAAGCGAAAGCTTGTAAGGTCCCAGCAACCGAGCTATTTCAGCATGGTCGTTTAAAGAAACTTCAAGAGCTTCGAGATCGCCGATAAAGTCGACCCCCTTTTCGAATTCACCAATGAAACGCGGAGCTAAACTGACGAGTTTCATCTCATTCTTCAGACATTGGTCGGCAATGATGTAGTGCTCAGCCAATGTGGTTGGTTGTTCAGTTTCATCGACACTCAATTCTATTTCATAATCACGACCGGCCGCTTCTTGTATCTGGGCGATATAGGCTGACAGGTCGAGAGCATGATTGAGAGACCGGCCATACTTCACGGCAGCTCGCAGGCAGGCTTCTTCGTTAAGATCAATAGCCGTGCCATTGGATAATGTAACGGTCTTACCCTGATAATCCCCGACCCAGTTTACATCGCCTGCCACTTCAGCATATTTTTCTCGGAGTGTTGCTTCATCATAATCGTCCGCTTCTGCGTCCACGTAATCAGAAGGGTCGATCGTAAAGAAGGTGAATCCCACTTCGGCAGTCACGTCGACGTCTTCCTTCGTCTTCAAGTGGTCAGCATCAGCGCCGGTAATTCCTGTCCAGCCTGAATCGACCATGCCCTGTAATGCATCCGTCATCACGCCGATGGGGGTTCGGGAAGTCCGAGCCATCTCACGGATGGATTGTTGCGGAAAAATGGGTTGGATACCACTACCAGCTCGCTTCATTGATGCGACGTGACCAGGAGTGGCAACGCCTGTGCGGTCACCAAATCCAAAACTAGGATCGAGACCAAGGCAAACTGGTTTAGGAAGAGACTGTTCTGACATGAGTTGTGCTTTCTGTGACGGATTGGTCAACGATATTAACCAAAGTATTTGTTGTAGGAGTCGATCGTTTGCTTGGCGGCTTCATATTCTGTTGGGTAAGGAACCGCTTCAGCGCTAAGGTATCCGTCATAGCCAATTTCTTTGATGACGGCTGAAACAGACACCATGTCGATATGGCCTCCACCAATGGGGCGACGATTATTATCAACAAAGTGAATATGGCCAATTAGCTCCGCACCCGTGCGGAAGGCCTCGCAGATGTCAACTTCTTCGATGTTCATATGAAACAGGTCAGCCAAGATGACAACGTTGTGGTTATTGCCAAGCGTATTAAGCAAAGCAACACTTTCTTCAACTCGATTACAGAGATTGGTTTCAAAACGATTTAAGTGTTCGTAAATAAATGGGACATTAAACTGTTTGGCGTATTCGCCCAGTTCACCACAAGCTTCTGCTAGATATTTTAACGCTTCCTCTTTAGGAACGTCTTTCCCCCAAAAACCTTGCATAGATCCCAAAATGGATCCGGCGCCAAATCGCCCACCCATCTCGATGATCCGTTTAATAAATTCTTTGCCTTGTTCACGTTCTTCTCTGGAGGCTGAAGTCAGTGTGAGGCCGTGCTTTACCTTGCCTGCTCCGGTTCCAACCGCGGCTAGTGAAAGTTCATGATCCTGGAGAAGTTTCTCTAATTCGTCTGAGTCAACTTGTTCGGGACCCAACGAGAAAACTTCAATCGCATCGAATCCAAGTTCCTTGGCTGTTTTGCAACCGGCTTCCAATCCATCCCATAGGACAAACGGACCACCTCGGGCGGCTTCTACTAAACTGACGGTGATGGCTGATTTAACCATGATTCAATTCCTCTAGGGTAATTCGGTCGAAGTGTTTGGCTGACCGGATAAAGATTTTAAGTTAGTCCTGAATACTAACGATAGCTTTGATAACGCCGGTTTCAGGTTTGGTGTACGAGTCGAAGACTTCGGGAAGCTCTTCTAGTGTTGTGCGATGAGTGATCCAGGGACGCGTGTCGATCTTGCCGTCTTCAATGAGTTTGATAATGCGTGCGAAGTCACCAGGTAAGGCGTTTCGCGATGAAAGTAAGTTCATTTCTTTGGCATGCAGCCAGCGATGAGGGAAGACAATGTCACCCAGGGTGATACCGACGTAAACCAGGGTTCCTGTATGAGCGACGAAGTTCATTGCGTTCGCCATACTTTGAGCATTGCCCGTGGCATCAATAACGATGGTTGGTAGTTCACCACCGTTGGCATCTCGCAACGCTTGTTCTTCTGAATCGTCTCCCTTAAAGGTGACAGTCTTTTCGACATTCATGTTGTTGCGGCAGAAATCCAGACGATCTTCATTCATGTCCATGACAATCATCTTGGCTGGTGTAAGCCGGGTAAACTCGACGCAGGTCAGACCGATGGGCCCGGCACCAATGATCAGAACTGTATCATCCGCCGTTGGTTTCGCACGATCGACAGCATGGCAACCAATGGCAAGCGTCTCCACAAGTGCCAGTTGTTCCATTTCCAGGCCACCGTGAGATGGATGGAGTTTGCGAGCGGGAACAATGAATCGTTCACGCATACCACCATCGGTATGAACCCCCAGGACTTCGAGGTTGTCACAACAATTGGAGCGTCCGCGTTGGCTGGCGAAACTGGCTTCGTTGTTAATGTAAGGTTCGACACTGCAACGATCGCCTGATTTTACATTGTCAACACCTTCGCCTACTTCCAAAACTTCCACGCCCAATTCGTGTCCAGGAATACGAGGGTAGCTGTAGAAAGGGAACTTACCTAAATAGCCGCTAATATCGGTACCGCAGATTCCGACGCGGTGCACTGCGACCAAAGCTTCACCGGCACCGGGGGCTGGGGCTTCATCGACTTCAATGGTTTTGAAATTCTTAGGTTCTTCAAGAAGGATGGCTCTCATTAGTAATGCCTGCTGTAAGGTTGATCCTGTGGTTTACACAAGCTTTCATTATGTTCTTTCCAATGAGAGTGTTAAACCGAGGGATGAGTGACTAATTAGAAATTTGAGCGCATAAAAAAGAGAGGCACTAAAATAAGCACCTCTCTTTTAATTGGTCAAATTGTTTGCTTAGAGACTGCGTTGACCTGGCTGGCCACCCTGTCCACCAGGACGCTGACCACCCTGTCCGCCAGGACGCTGACCACCCTGTCCGCCAGGACGCTGACCACCCTGTCCGCCAGGGCGTTGACCCTGAGGTCGCTGCGGTCGAAGTTCTTCGCGGGAAATTTCGAAAGGCTTTCCTTTCATTTCATCAAACTGCTTTTTCTGAGCGGCAGTCAGAGTACCGACAATTTTCTCTTCCGCTTCTTTCTGAACAGCCTGCATTTTCTCTCGAACTTCAGCCATCATGGCCTGAATTTTTTCACGATCACCGCCAAGTTGCTGGAACTGTTCGCGAACGCCCCCCAACATCTCCTGAGATTTTTCACGAGTACCATTGGTGATCTCTTCGAATTTCGCTTTCTGGGTATCTGTGATTTTCAGTTTCTTCTGAACGGGTTCGAGTAACAGAGCACCGGTACCAAGAATTTGAATTCTAATTTCTTCCAGTCGTTCCAGTTGGTGAGGAAGTAAAATTTCCTCAATAGCACCGTTGACTTTCTTCTGAGTCTCTTCAGAACTCTTGCGGAACTTTTCAAATAATTCCCGTCTTTGTTCTTCTGATAGGTTGCGGAAATCGGGACGTTCACCCTGATTAGCCCGGGCTTCAGCACGAATCTTCTCGGTCGCTTCTCTTAACTCTTGTACCTGTTCGTCAAAAATTTCAGCTTCATTACGTACTTTTTCAGACTGCATAAGCTGAGATATGGAAATATTGTTCTGTCCGCCGCCACGGCCACCGAATTGACCACCTTGACGACCGCCACCTTGACGACCGCCGCCAGGTTGAGCTTGAACTGCTGGTACAATGACCATTGCCATCAATGCGGCAGCAAGCGTGAATAGTTTGATTCGTTTCATTAGTGAAATCCTATATTCCATAGATGATGTTATATGCGATTTTTGCTGTACTGTTTCAACACTCGACTCGGCGCGTTGGTTTCGACAAAATATTGAAGAATTCTCAATTAATCAATCCTAACAATATAACCTGAATTAATGGAGTATGTTGGTACTTTTACCTTTGTTGGTGATATATAGGGTATTGCTAAGCTAGTTAAAATTATTGATACGTCAGCATTTCATTCAGAAATGCAACTATATATAGAAGAAGGCCTGAAATTGAAATGCGCAAAGTTATTCTCATTACCGGAAGTAGCCGACGCAGAGTGGGATTTCATTTGGGAAAACACCTGATAGATAACGGTTATCAGGTTGTTTTGCATGGTTTGAACAATTGGGAACTTGGTGAACAAATAGCAGAAGAATTAGGTGAGCATGCGTGCTTCGAAGCGGCTGATATAACTTGTGATAAGCAGGTGGCCGAACTTGTGATGAGAATTACTGAAAGATTTGGTTGTATTGATGGACTCGTGACTCTTGCCTCAGTATGGAATCCGACTCCTTTACGTGATTTGACAGCCGAACAGATTCGCAAACAATTGATGGTTAACGCTTTGGGAACCGTTCTGTGTGCCCAAAAAGTGGGGATGCAGATGGTGAAGCAAGTGTCCGGAGGCGCAATTGTAACTGTAGGGGATTGGGCTGTAGATCGTCCCTATACTGGATATATAAGTTATTTTCTCTCTAAAGGTGGGTTGGACACGGCCACCAAAGCGCTGGCTGTAGAACTTGCTGCATTGAATGAGAATATACGCGTAAACTGTATCCACCCCGGTAATATCCTCTTCCCGGATGATCTCTCACCTGAAAAACGTTCTGAAATACAAACATTGACCCCTACTCATTGGGTCAACGATCCTCTTGATTTTTGCCGAGCAGTTTTGTTTCTTCTGGAAAACCGTATGACAACCGGCACTTCTGTCAAACTGGATTCGGGACGTTCTTTGGTTTAGACCGTCTCTTATTAACACACTGTCAATAAATAACCATATTGGGGTATACAATAAAAGTTTAAAAAAGTGCCAAAATGACACATCAACATGCCTAAATGGCAATATGTTGGGGTGGGTTAAGTGACCTCTATTTTCTTCTTGGTTTGTGTGAGTAATGGGTGCTGTATTGCTCGCCTGTATTTTTAGGTTTCTGGAGATAATTGATCGAATAATAGAGTTTTCCATCTAATAGCGTAAAAATTATGAGTGGGTTCAATCGGTTTTTGGCACGGTGGTTGCTCTTACTAGGTGTAGATAATTTTTTATGCCAAATTAATGGAGGCTAATAGCATGTTGATTACACGTAAGAGTCCATTTCAAACTGAATTAAGTTGGTTGCAAGACGAGATGAATCGTGTCTTTGGATTAGATTCAGGTGGAAAACAAGCGAGTTTCAATCCTAATGTCACTATTTGGGAACAGGATGATAAGTTCCTGCTTGAGATGGAATTGCCAGGTTTCGCTCAGGAAGATGTAAATATCGAGATTCTGCCAACGGGAGTTCTTTCCGTGCAGGGTGAACGATCTGTTGTTGAGCAGGATAGCACCAATCTTGTTTCCGGTTCTCAGCGATATGGCAGGGTACAAAAGGAATACAAACTTCCCAACTCGGTTGATACAGATTCTGTTGATGCAAAGCTAGTCAATGGAATGTTAACGATTACTTTGGGGAAGAAAGCTAAAGCCAAAGCGCGTAAAATAGACTTAGTTTAGTTTCGCGTTTCTTCCGTTCATGAAAATGAGATTCCATGTTTGATTTGCAGTACATCATCTGGGTATTATTACCGTCACTACTCATCTCTAGTTTCTTTAGTATTCGGGTGAAGGCCGCGTTTAATAAGTATTCGCGAGTTGGATCGATGAATGGCTATACAGGAGCTCAGGCAGCGAGAAAACTTTTAGATCGCGCAGGTTTGCATCACGTCGATGTGGTGCAAACCGGTGGCTTTCTTTCGGATCATTACAATCCGATGTCTAAACAACTCGTATTGTCTCCGGACGTTTTTCAAGGCTCGTCAGTAGCTTCGATCGGGATTGCTGCTCATGAAGCCGGCCATGCTATTCAGGACGCAGAGAATTACGGTCCACTTAGAATGCGTTCCAGTCTGGTGCCACTCTGCTCGATTGGTAACACACTTGGTTATATCGTCATGGTGATCGGTTTATTTATGCTTTACGCTTCCGGCGGTCTTGGTATTGGTAAATATGTCGTGTTTACGGGCTGTGGTCTGTTTAGCCTTGTTCTCTTATTTCAACTGGTAACATTACCAGTCGAATTTGATGCAACGCGACGAGCCAAAGAGATCGTTGTGGATGCTGGGATTATCTATCCGGAAGAGCGCGTTGGAATGGATAAAGTTCTAAATGCTGCCGCGATGACCTATGTGGCAGCGATGGTTACAACACTTCTCACGCTGGCCTATTACATCACTCGGGCGATTGCCGTCTCACGGGATTAATCACGGCCTCTCGGATTCATTTATTCCATCCCTGTGTTACATTAATTGGGTAACTACACCTATCCAGTTCATTCTCGGGGGAGAGTCTGCAGATGTCTCGCTTGCTTATTATTTTTGTTTTAGCCAGTTGGGCAATCCCTGTACTGGCTCGTGATACTCAACCAAACGTTATCATCGTTATCACAGATGATCAGGGGTACGGAGATGTTGGTGCGCATGGAAATACAATGATCCAAACACCGAATCTGGATCAATTGCATACGCAAAGTGTTCGCCTAACGGATTATCACGTTGATCCTACATGTTCTCCGACACGTAGTGCTTTAATGACCGGCCGCTACTCGACCAGAACCGGAGTCTGGCATACGATTATGGGCCGCAGTCTGATGAATACCCAGGAATACACGATCGCTGAAGTTTTCCGTGATGGCGGGTATAAAACCGGAATGTTTGGTAAGTGGCATCTCGGAGATAACTATCCAGTACGTCCTCAGGATCAGGGATTTGACTATACCTTTATCCACGGCGGTGGTGGTGTCGGTCAGGGCCCGGATTATTGGGGTAATGATTATTTTGATGACACCTACTGGCGAAACGGTAAGCCGGAGCCTCAAAAGGGTTACTGTACCGATGTATGGTTTGACGATGCCCTGGATTTCATCGAACGCAATCGTAAGAAACCGTTCTTTGCTTATATCTCAACCAACGCACCTCACGGCCCCTATTTGGTTTCTGAGCAATACTCCAATCCTTACAAGGAGAAGGGCGTTGGTTCTCCGCAAGCTGAATTCTATGGCATGATTGAAAACATCGATGACAACATCGGAAAGCTCACCAAGAAACTCGATGACTTACAGATAGCCGATAACACCATTTTGATTTTCACGACCGATAATGGGAGTGCTGCCGGTTGGCGATCAACCAAGAATGGTACCTGGAAGGGATACAATGCGGGCATGCGGGCTGGTAAAGGTTCTAATTATGATGGAGGGCATCGCGTACCAATGTTCATTCGTTGGCCTGACGGTAAGCTAACCGGAGGTCGTGATGTCGACACACTTTGTGCTCATATCGATGTGTTGCCGACATTGTCTGAACTTTGCGGTTTAGAGGATGAGCGAGCTGAGGAGCGAGATGGTGAAAGCCTTAAATCGGTTCTTTACGGTGACAAAAATGGACTTCGCGATCGAACGATTCTAGTGCATTCACAACGAGTTGAAAATGTTGAGAAGTATCGCAACTATGCGGTGCTGACAGAACGATGGAGATTGCTTAATCAAACGCAACTTTACGATATAAAAGCTGATCCAGGACAGCAGAATAATATTTATGAAGAACATCCGGAAATTGCCAAAGAGTTATCAGCAGCGTATGAGGCATGGTGGAAAAGTCTATCTTCTTCTTTTGATCTGACGGTTCGCATCGGAATTGGCTATAAGCCACAGCCTGAGTCTCTACTGCACTCGCACGACTGGCATACCAATAATACGAGGACACCATGGCATCAGAACCATGTGAGGAGTGGAGATATCGGCAATGGATTCTGGGCTTTGGACGTTGCCGAAACCGGGAAGTATCGTATTGAACTTTGTCGTTGGCCGCGTCAGGAAAGCAAAGCGATGGATGCAGTAAAAGCCACAATTGAAATTGGTGGCCAGACAGTTACGCAGGAAATCGCCGAAGGCGAAAAATCGGTTGTCTTTAATGTTGAACTGCAAAAAGGCGGGAACGACCTGCTGACCAAGATGGAACTCAAAGATGGAAAGGTGCGGGGAAGCTACTTTGCTTATATTAAACGAGTGAAGTAACCGGCACCGATTTTCTAAAATGCTTTACTCTGATTGGCTTTAACAAGTCCTGTAGCTTTGTCCTTGGTCGGGCCGGCGTTTTTTGGGTGTAATGAGCCTAGCAGCGTTTTTTTCCCATGCCCTAGACCAAAAAAAGGGAGAAGGAGGGTTGTAACGGTTATCCGTTACAAAACACGTATCTTTTCTATATTTACTGATCGTTACATTTTCACATGAGTCATTGTGAACTATCTTAAAGAGATATCTTAGGTGCGTAGGGTTTACGCTCTTGTAATAAATAAGTCGTAGGAAAAGGTCTCATGAAATACTTATCCTCTTTGGTCGTTGTTTTAGCAGGTACTTTCATTGCAGTCCCGCTGCTTGCTCAGGACGCTCCTTCTGCTCCCAAACCAGAATACCCTCCCTATTCAGCAGTACTGGATGGCTACAACAAAGTTGTTTCTACAGCGGATGGTGCCAAAAGTATGTATACGCTTTATGTTAAGTCTAAAGACGGTAACGTATACGCTGAATTGCCTCCAAACTATGCGACCAAACGTTACTTTTTTGCCCTGACAGTTGCGAGTGGAGACAAATATGCCGGATTACAGTCCGGTGAGATGTATGTTTACTGGCGCCGATATAACAATCGTTTAGCACTCATCGCACCAGACCTCGATACACGAGCCACAGGCGACCCTGAATCCGCTTCTTCGGTGAATCGATTATTTACAGACAGTATGATTCTTAACGTTCCCATTGTGACTATTGGTCCGGGTGGGGGTCCTGTAATCGATCTGGACTATTTATTGGTTGGTAAAGCCACGAAATTTTTCGGGCCTCAATTCCGCAATCAGGAATTGACGGGAATGTATAAACTGCAAAAGGCAAAAGCATTTCCCTTGAATGTTGAATTGGCTTTCGAACTGCCAACATCAACCGGCAAGCTTTCTTCGATTCATTACAGCATCTCGGAATTAAATTCAAAATCCGGTTACCGTCCCCGCATGGCTGATGAACGAATTGGATATTTCACAACTTCCTATAGTGACTTAAGTCAATACGTTGATGATAAGACTGACATCCAGTTTATCAATCGTTGGCATGTAGAGAAGCGTGACCCACGCCTCAAAATCAGTCCACCTAAAAATCCGATCGTTTTTTATATCGAACATACAACACCGGTACGTTACCGTCGCTGGGTGAAAGATGGGGTTCTAGCCTGGAATGATGCCTTCGAAAAGATCGGAATTTCTGATGCGATTGAAGTCTATTATCAGGATGCACAAACCGGTGCACATATGGACAAAGATCCAGAAGATGTACGTTACAACTTTGTTCGTTGGTTGAACAATGATGTTGGTACTGCGATTGGGCCGAGTCGTGTCGATCCCAATACAGGACAGATCTTAGATGCTGATATCATCCTTACCGATGGGTGGATTCGTCACTTTCGTTATGAATTCGATAGTTTGTTGCCGCGTATTATGATGGAAGGTTATAGTGCTGAGACGCTTGGCTGGTTAGCTGATAACCCAAATTGGGATCCACGTATTTCCTTTGCGCACCCCTCTCAGCGAGATCATCTGAAAAATAAATATGCTGCCATGAGCAGTGAACCGTTTAGTGGTCATCCATTAACAAAAGTCGATAACACATTACTTGGTGATGATGAGTACGACGGATTAATCGGTCGTACTTCTCAGGTTAATGGTTCATGTCTTGCTGCTCGTGGTATGGCATTTGATGTTGCAGTAATGCGAATGGTTCACCAAATTCAGTTGGCTCAGGATGAGCCAGCTGCAGAAGAAGAGAAAGAAGAAGAGAAAGAAGAAGAGAAAGAAGAAGAGAAAGAAGAAGAGAAGAAAGAAGAAGAAAAGAAAGAAGAAGAAAAGAAAGAAGAAGAAAAGAAAGAAGAAGAAAAGAAAGAAGAAGAAAAGA
>PAPJ01000068.1 GCA_002709045.1 Planctomycetaceae bacterium
GCTGAAGAAGAAGTAGCTGAAGAAGAAGTAGCTGAAGAAGAAGTAGCTGAAGAAGAAGTAGCTGAAGAAGAAGTTGCTGAAGCTGATAATGATGCGGAAGACAGCGAAGACGAATCAGAAGTTGCCGAAGCCAGTGATGAAGCTGAAGAAGCCGAAACTGAAGCTGAGGCAACCGACGATGCAAATGAAGAAAATGCTGAGAAAGAACCTGAAAAAGAATAATACTCAGGTTCATAACTCCCGCGCAAATAAGAAATTGAAAAAGCTCTTTACTTAACTGTAAAGAGCTTTTTTTATAGTTCGCGATGAATATTTGATTATCCGGCGTGTTTCATGGGAATCAGTTTAGGTTGAGGCACCTTGACTCCAATGATTTTTCCATAACGTTCCTGTAGCTCAGTGAACTTATAAGTGACAAATTCATATACATCCTCCGGCGGTCCCATTTGCAGCCATTCTCTTGCGAACTTCAACATCCGACGATCATATTCTTTTTCACTGGCAGTATGGACATAACAACGTCCGGTATGACGGCGAATATCGCCATTAAATTTTTCACTGATATGCCATAACTCATGAAAAATTGTGGTTAACTTATCCTCAAAAGACTCGTTTTGAAAACGAGGGAGATAAAACTTGAGGATATATAACATCTCCACACCATCAGCATTAAAGAGTCTCTGGGCACGATACATTCGACCACGACGTTTTCCCTGCATTGCTCCGTCTTCAAATCGCATAGGGGTTAATGACGCGTGAATTCCATGACGAACACCTTTACGAGTTTGTGAAAATGCAACTGCCACTCGTGACATATCGATATGTCGCATACGTACATGGCGTTGGCATATATCCTCACACAAGCGCCGCATATACCAGGTGAAGTCAAATCCAGGTGGCACATACTGACCAGTCAGAATATCTCGACGGGAAACTCTGCTCTTTTTCGCGGATGGATGATAACTTTGTTGCATAAGAAAAATTAAATCAATGAAGAACCAGATCAAATGTCCCAACAAAGGTGAAACTACTAATGAAAATCGGCCGCTCGCATAATGATATTGATTCTATTGGCTGAAAAGGGTTACTCTTTTTTGCTGTCCCGGATGCTTATTGTCCGACTATACCTGTTACTGACCTCTCAAGGATAGCCATTTTGACGTTTCCGCAGCTCAAACTGTTACTGCTGCTTACCGTCACGGGTCCGCTCTACGGCTGTCACGTGCTGAAAACACCTGAGTGGTCACTTGAAGAAGCGGTTGAAGAGTCTCCTCTTTCCGCTCCCCGTCTCGCTAACGACTCGGTTGTCATTGAAATTTCTTTTATCCGAATACCGACGGACAACGAGCATCAAATGGCACTGGTATGGGATGATATCGACGAAACCCATCTTTCAACAAAGCTCCGAAAAAAACTTGGCGAAAATGGAATTCGTTGCGGCAAACTACCCAGTTCCGTTCCTGCTTCTTTTGAACAACTTCTGGGTGGAGACAAAAATCTCACTGATCCCACAGCGCAGGCTGGAAACCTGAATTTAAACCTGGGTCTTCGCAATCGCAGATTGCAGTGCAATGCCGGCAGTGAAAACCATGTGGTACTTAGCGACTCGGTCATTGAAAATCTGGTTGTTATTCATTCTGAAGATAAATACACTACGGCTGAAAAATTTCCGCAAGCTCAGTGTCAGTTCGAGTTTCGTACATACCCTCAATCGAATGGTTCGGTACGCCTCGAAGTTGTACCGCAGATTCATCATGGAGCAGCCAAGTCGCAGTTCAAGGGACACGAGGGCGCCTGGCTACTAAAGACCCAGCGTAATGTTCAGGAATATACTGATCTATTAATCGATACGAACCTACTCCCGGGTGAATCACTACTGCTGAGTTGCTCTGAATTAGCTCATGGATTAGGTGGGCACTTCTTTTCCGATAATGACGATCAGACTGAAGTGCAGCATATGCTGCGGATGCGAGTACTGCATACGCAGTATGACGATCTATTCCAATAAAACAGCGCTGAACTTCCCAAAAGCCTTGGTAATATCTCCTTCGTACAGGCCGTAAGCAGGGGTATCTGTGCTGATTTTGAAGGTTTAATCTTGATACCCCCTTTTCATACAGAAAAGTCACTGAATAATAAAAGCTCACCTATCCCGTACGGTTAATAATCCAAAATCTCAACAATAGCTTTACCAGAACACTGAACTGAAATAGTTCTCAAAGCACCGATAATTCAAGGAGTAATTGAATGGCACTCGTTCCTCTACGTGTAGTTTTGGATCACGCTGCTGAAAACAACTATGGCGTTGCAGCGTTTAATGTTAACAATATGGAACAGATCCAATCCATCATGGAAGCTGCCGAAGAAACCGATTCACCTGTAATCGTACAGGCTTCCCGGGGTGCCCGTTCCTATTCTCAGGACACTTACCTCCGCAACCTAATGCAGGCGGCAGCTGAACTTTATCCCCACATTCCAATCGTGATGCATCAGGATCACGGTAATAGTGTTGACACCTGTGCCAGTGCTATCGACAACGGCTTTACTTCAGTCATGATGGACGGTTCGCTGGAAGCAGATGGAAAGACTCCTGCCAGCTACGAATACAACGTTAACATCACTCGTCAGGTTGTGGAACTAGCTCACGCAAAAGGTGTTAGTGTCGAAGGTGAACTTGGTTGTCTAGGGTCTCTTGAAACCGGTATGGGGGAAGCAGAAGATGGGCACGGTGCAGAGGGAGTATTATCTCACGATCAGCTTCTAACTGATCCTGATGAAGCGGCTCAGTTCGTCGAAGCCACTGGTGTTGATGCTTTAGCTGTTGCTATTGGTACCAGTCACGGTGCTTATAAGTTCACCAAAGCTCCAACCGGTGACGTACTGGCGATGGATCGTATCGAAGCGATTCACGCAAAGCTTCCAAATACCCATCTGGTGATGCACGGCAGTTCATCCGTTCCTCAGCAATTACAGGACATCATCAACGAGTTTGGTGGTAATATCAAGCAAACTTATGGTGTTCCGGTTGAAGAAATTCAACGTGGTATCCGCTCGGGTGTACGCAAGATTAATGTCGATACTGACAATCGTCTGGCGATGACTGGTGCAATCCGTAAAGTTCTAACAGAGAACCCTGCTGAATTCGACCCGCGTGCATATCTCAAACCAGCTCGTACCGCCATGAAACAGGTTTGCGTTGACCGGATGGTCGCATTTGGTCAGGCTGGCAATGCCGCTGACCTGCGAAGTAAACTCTAAAGAGCCTGTTTAATCTACTTACACAGGGATGAATCGCAATTGCCCTGTGCCACTGACCTGCGGTAAAATCGACGCTCAGTTTGGATCGATGCTGCGCTTATGAATAACGGATTATTCAGCCTGTCAAAGCTCGCCAAAACACCAGTCATGGAAGACTGATTGTGAGTTCAGAACTAACAAATCCCGAACATTTCTCCGACTCGCCGGGGCCGTTTGAACAACTGCGGCTGGCGCGGGAAATTATTTTGACCGAAGCCAATGCTCTTACAAATCTGGCCGGGAATCTACCCACCACATTTGTGGATGCTGTTGCTGCAATCAACGAATGTTCAGGGAGTCTGATTGTAATTGGCATGGGAAAAGCGGGATTAATCGGACAAAAACTCGTCGCCACCTTTGCATCCACCGGCACGCCTTCTCATTTTCTTCACCCGGCAGAGGCTGTGCATGGTGATTTGGGCCGAGTGCAGGCTGGAGACGTGGTGATGTTGATGTCATACAGCGGGGAAACCGAAGAAGTCACCCGGTTGCTTTCCTCCCTCGCTGAACTGGACGTCACTACCATTGCCATGACATCCAGGGCAACAAACACATTGGCAGCGCAGTCCAACATTATATTGGAGCTTGGTCAAATGACCGAAGCTGGCTCACTTCAGCTAGCTCCCAGCACAAGCACAACTGCCATGCTCGCTCTTGGTGATGCCTTGGCTTTAGTTGTTAGCAAGCTTAGATCCTTTAGCTCACTCGACTTCGCACGATTCCATCCCGGCGGCGCACTGGGTAAGAAGCTGGCGATTGTTTCAGACTGCATGCGTTCTTTGGATCAATGTCGTGTTGCTCATCAGGACCGTACAATCCGCGAAGTATTTATCGAAAGCCAGCTACCAGGTCGTCGCACCGGAGCTGTAATGCTCGTCGATGACAGCGACTGCCTAACGGGGCTCTTCACCGACAGCGACCTTGCTCGCCTTCTCGAACAAAACAAAGAATCCTGTTTTGACACAGCCATTTGTCAATTCATGACCTCTCAACCTATCTGTATCGGAAACAACCAAAGACTGACCGATGCTGTGGAAATTCTGGCTCAACGCAGAATCAGTGAATTACCTGTAGTCAATGATCGCCATCAACCTGTGGGCATGATTGATATTACTGATACTGTCGCGCTGCTCCCGCCAAGTAAATCAGATACCGACGCTACCATTGCATTTCCAGAAAACAGGAATTGAATCCGATTCATGTCTGAATTCACTGATTTTGAAAAGATAAAGCTTATTCTTTCAGACGTCGATGGCGTACTGACAGATGGTGGTATTACTTTCGATAACAACGCAATAGAATCCAAAAAATTCCACATCAAAGATGGATTGGGAATCAAAATGTGGCAGCGTGCGGGATTTAGATTTGGGATTTTAACAGCACGCAGTTCCCACATCGTGAAAGTTCGTAGCGCAGAATTGGGTATCGATATTGTTCGTCAGGGTTTTGAATCAAAACTACCAACAGCAAAAAGTCTGGCTAAAAGCATGAACCTCGATTTGGATGAAATCTGCTACATCGGCGACGATCTAACAGACTTACCGGTCATCCGTGCTGTTGGCCTGGGCGTTGCTGTTGCAGATGCAGTGCCTGAATTATTAGTTGCTGCCGATTTAGTCACCCAAAAAGCGGGGGGGCAGGGGGCGGTGCGGGAATTAATAGAAATGATCCTGCATTCGACGGAACGGTGGAAAAATTTAGTTCAACAATATTATACGGATTAAGAAAGCAACAGCACTAAAATGCTTAAACGCCTGCTAGGTACGATTGGATGTTTCGCAATTATTCTGATTGCGTACTCGGTCTACGCGCTGGCAGCTGCACCTAGAATTGAACCTCCATATGTGAGCTCGCATGCGAGTCAGGAGGGGTCCCAATTCTATTGGGAAACGGCTCCGTCCCAAAATCGCCAAAAGCTAAGCAAGTTGTTTAAGGATGACTCCTGGCAATTGGAGTCACCAAAGATCATCGAATGGCCACAGGGAATCCTTCTTTTTCAGCAATACGAACAAGCCGAGAATGAACTAATCATAAAACCTTGCACCTGCGTCATCTTTCAGTCCGGGTATAAAGATCACCGATTAATCACGATGCATGCTCCTCAGGGAGCGGTGATCTCTCAGGACGCATTATCTAGCAACAAGCAAGATGCCGATTTCTCCGGTAGACTAATTGGCGACATTGTTATTCATAGTGCCGAAACAGTACCCGGAGCTAACGATGCAATTCAATTCATCACTCGGAATGTACAGTTCGAAAAGAACCGAATCTGGACAACGCATGATGTCGAATTTGATTATGCCGGACACTACGGTAAAGGGCGTGACCTGATTATCACTCTGGCTGAACAGGAAAAATCCCGTACCAAAGTCGACAGTCCCAATCTGTTATCCCGTCTCGATTCTGTCGAACTAATCCACGTCGATCAATTAGTTTTACAAACGGAGAAGCAAATTCTGCCGAACAGAATGATTGCTGAGGCTACTGACGTCCCAACCGTCAAAACAAACAAATCCTCTGAAATGGTGATTGAATGTGACGGTACATTCCGAATCGACGTAGCCAATTATCGCATGTCAATTGAAGATAAGGTCCGGGTCTCTTTCCGGGAAAATAACCAAGTGGATGACACTATGACCTGCGACAAGCTAAATGTTACGTTTACACCTCCCTATTCCTCTGAACCTAATTCCGAAAACCCGTTACTGGATACTTCAACTTATTTTAATCCCCAAAGTATCATCGCCGACGGCAACCCTGTTCTAATTCAGTCCAAATCCAAAGACCTGATGATTAAAGGGCAGGGAATCGCCATCGATCTGGAGAAACTTAAGTTCTCTATTCAGGATGCTGTGGAAAGCACCATTCAATTCAAAGACTTCCACATTAAAGTGCCGAAGCTCGAGTACACGTTTGCCGATGATCCGGCGCGACTCGGAACTTATCAGGCGGAGGGTGCCGGTGAGCTAAGAATGAAACCGAACGCCAATAATCCAAGTAACAAAGCATTTTTCGTTCAGTGGAAAGGACAAAGTGCGTTAACAGTAAATAAAAAGAATGAAAAAGTACTTGAATTAGACAAACAGGCACGAATCCAACTGTCAGAAACAGAGTCTATTGCCAGCGACAGGTTACATATTTGGCTCGAAGAAATTGAGTCTACCACAGAAGATAATCCGGGCAAAAACCACTACGAAATCTCACCATACAGACTTGCGGCAACCGGACACGTTGAAATTGAATTGCCTGAACTTCAGGCAAAATCTCAACAAGCGCATATGTGGATCACTCGTGACGAAAAATCGAAAGAACAAACTAGTTCTAATCCTGTGAATCTTCCCAAACCTATCGATTTACTTGATCGATCTAATAAACAACAGGATCCATCTCTGATTAAACGCTACATTGTACAGGGTGAAATACTCCAACTTGATCTGCGACAAATGGCTGATGGAATTCAGGTAAATGGAGCCTTGATGGAGGGGGATCTTTCGTTTCATCAGGAGCCTCTGCCCGGGCAATCCCGTTCGTCTCTGGTTCTCCATGGTGAACGCATCCGATTGTCTCGGAGCCTTAATGGTTTAGCTGAATTAAAAATCGATGGCAAGAAAAGGCAGGGACAACCTGCCTGGATTTCATATGAAGGATTTCAGTTATCGGGAAATACGATTCGACTCAATCAACAGATGAATCTAATTTACATAGAGGGCGAGGGGGAACTTGTCCATCTTGCGCCGGATGATCCCAATCCCGAAAATGCAAAGCGGATAACATGGGGCGAACAAATGGCATTCACAGGATCTAAAATTCAGCTATTCGGCAATGTTAAATCACGTTTTCGGTTACAAACAAATACCGAGGATGCCGAGTTGGAGGAAGTTGATCTGTCATGCAAGGTTCTTGAGCTACATCTCAATCAGCGTCTGAGCTTTCAGAATCCGCAATTCGATTCTCCGTTGCATATCAAAGAGTTTAAAGCGGCACAGGAAGTCGAACTAAATCGAAAAACAATTGATAACAACAAACAACACAAACACCTGCAGAACATTTCCGTTGAGAACATCAGCTACTATCCAAAAGAGAACCGGGTCATTGCTTTTGGCCAGGGAAGTATCCGTCATACGGCTATTCATGACGGTAGCTTACCTGTTGTGGGTACAGAGACTGCCGATGAATCTGGAATACAAAGCTTCTCGGTCGAATTTAATGAAGGTCTGTCCGGAGGCTTAAAAAAAGTCAATCTAACGTTTCAAGGGAAGGTTAAAGCACTGATGAGTACTGTGCCACGCTGGGACACTGCGTTGAACTCTGAAACTATAAGAGCGACCAAAGGCGTCGAACTAAATTGTGATACTCTTACAATTGCTGACATTAGTCAAACCGGTCAATCATCCTTCGTTCTCGCAGCAACCGGCAATACCTACATCTATCAGGCTGACTACACGGCACTGGCTCACCGTGTTTCCTTCTCACAATTAAAGAACAATATTTTAATGGAAGGTGGCCGAGGAGAAGCCAGACTATGGCTCAATACAAATAAAACGCCGACGCCAAATGTTGCGGCCCGACAAATCATCTATGATCTCAAAAACGGGAAAATCGATGTGCATTCTCCCAGTTTTCTCGACTCGGGCCGGTAATCACAACAACGCAAGCCGAACGCGTTCTTGCTCCAGTCGCTCCACTAGAAATTCTACCGCCTGTTGTGCCTGCACTCGATAATAACCAAAACCATGACCACCTGCTGTCGTCTCAAAATCAAACTCGTGCGGGACTCCGAGGGAATACAGTTTCATTTGCAAGCGGTCGACACCTTCAAACCAATACTGATCAACCGGATCACAGCAAAAGAATTGATGGCGAGGCCAGTTGAGTGGGTGGATATGAAGCAACACTGAGTCCTGGCGGGCCACTTCAGGATCATCGTACATTAACGGTAATGTTTCATCGATACCCTGTTTCATACGCAGGTGATAATCTATTGCGGGAGAAATTGCTGCTACAATCGGAAAAACTGCGGGATACTTATAGCTGAAACGTAATGCTCCCTGCCCCCCCATGCTCGTACCCAATAGAGCAATGCGTGGAGTTGACACACCCCATTGATTTTGAACATATGCAAGAATATTTTCCCGAACATAAGATTCGGCTGTCATCTTAGAATCAAATTCAGAACAAATTCTGTCGGACCACCAACTTCGTTTCGTACGAGGTCCGATAACTCTCAGTCCATGTCGCTCAAATTGTTCCGTAAATTCTGTCTTGTCATCAAGTCGTTCCCCACTAACTCCATGTAGATAGATCACTACATAGCCATGCTCAGAAGGCTGAGCTGGTTCATAGACTTCACATGGATGGCCATCCACTTCAATCGTTGACCACATCGACAAATACTTTATGACATTCATTAATCTTAGGATAGGAACACTGAAGTTTAATTGATTAGACACAATGATTACAATGGCCTGAACACTTTCGTGACCCAATGAGCTTCGGCGATACAAATAACAGGATTGATGGTGAAAGTACTATTTTCCGAAGAACAGCTTCAACAGGGCATTAAGCGCATGGCTGATGAGATTAACCAGCGTTTTAGTAGTGAACCGTTAACTGTGATCTGCGTAATGACAGGAAGCATTATCCTGGTAGCCGATCTCATTCGACGGTTAGAGATGCCGGTCAAACTGGGATCCGTCCATGCCAGTAGCTACTATGGAGAAACGAGCAGAAGCGAACTCAAGGTCGATACGTCAATGCTTCCTGACTTAATGGATTCCAATGTTCTCATCGTAGATGATATTTTTGACACCGGTCACACATTAAGTGCTGTCCATCAACATATCAAACCACTCGGAGCAGCCAATATTGGCACCGCCGTACTGCTCTACAAACACGGACGTCAGGAATTGGATTTCCAAGTCGACTTCATCGGATTCGAAATTCCTGACCAGTTCGTCGTTGGTTATGGGCTTGATTATCAGGGCATCTATCGCAACCTACCGTATATTGGCGTGATCGAGTCACAAGATCTGGCTGAGAACCAGTAAAAGAATCTTTCACAAACAGGGACTGTCATGTCTGAAATGAGAATTGCAATGATCACACGCCGCTTTTGGCCTCTTGTAGGCGGCGCAGAAATGGTCATGGCTAATCTTGCGACAGAATTTCAACGGCAGGGGGCTAAACCAGTATTACTGACAGCCCAGTGGGATCCCATCTGGCCAAAAAAATTCACTCATCGTGATTTTGAAGTACAGCGACTTCCAAATCCTAATCGGCGGGGGTGGGGAACCTTTGTTTATATGGATGCTCTCTCACGATGGTTACGTGAAAACCGTAATTTATACGATGTGGCTTTTGTATCCATGTTAAAACACTCTGCCTATTCGGCGGTGACTGCTTGTCGAAAACAGCGTCAAAGTGTTGTCCTGCGCGTCGAAGGCGGGGGGGACACCGGAGACTGCAACTGGCATCAGCTTGCACGATTCGGAAGTCGGATCCGTCGCCGTTGTAAACTGGCCGAGGCTGTTATCGCACCGAGCGAAGCAACACACGACGAACTGGTGAACGCTGAGTTCCCCTTAAATCGTATTCATCATATTCCTAACGGAGTGAAGCTGGCTGAGAAACAGCGAACAAACGAAAACATGATATTAGCCCGGCAGACACTGGCTAACAACAATCACGATTTCACCTCACATGCAGAACATAAAGTGAGTGTCTATACAGGCCGCCTAACACGTAATAAAGGCCTATTTGAATTACTTGATGCATGGAGGGTCGTCGTTAACCAAAACCCAAGTAGTCAGCTATGGCTCATCGGTGAGGGCCCTGACCGTGAAGCGCTTTTCGATCGTATCCGTGAACTGGAGTTGGTTGGACACATACTGATGCCGGGAGCATTTGATGATGTCCATGACCTGCTACAGGCTGCAAATACATTTATTTTACCTTCGTATATGGAAGGGCTGTCGTTGGCATTGCTTGAAGCGATGGCGAATCATGTACACGTAATTGCTAGTGACATCGCCGGTAACCGTCAGTTGATCGATAACAACGTACATGGCCGATTAGTCGCCGCAAAAGAAGTAGCTCCGTTGGCAGAGGCCATCCTGAAAGCGCATACTACCGATAACTCCAACATGATAAGAGCTGCTTACCAAAGAGTCCGTCAGGATTTTTCCCTTGAATCGATGGCTCATAAACATTTGCAGGTTTTTGAATCCACACTACGCAGCGGTGATTAATGTCCGGTCTTCTACATATTCTGCCATCGACCAGTGATCTTGATGCATTAGCTCAGGTACGCATTCTTGCCGGTAATTCCCAAAGACAACACACATGTATTTGCCTACACGACCAGCCCTCCAATCAAGAGCAATTACAAGGGTGGATGGGGGACAACGTCAACGTCTATACAACGCATTCCCGTTCTCCCTGGATTCAGGCTACTCAGCTATATCGAATAGGCATGGCAATCCGTGACTCCCACCGGCAGGGTCTTTGCTGGAACCCTGGACGATTCTCTATGTCCTCTTTGATACTGTTCCGGCAAATTGAATCTTGGGATAGTATTATCACAACACCCTCTAAACGCGAATTAGCATACCCGGGCTGGGCTGAAAGATATGTTCTAAACAACAGTAAAAAGATCTATGTATCATCCGAATATCTCAAATCAAATCATTTTCAAACAGGTCAGGTGATACCACCTGTAGTTCAAAACGAGTCCACTTCGCAGCCATGTATTGACCTTAAAAAACAATTCGAACTCCCGGCAAACGCCACCGTTATGCTAAGTATTGGGCAGTTCAAATCCTTCTCTCGACTAAAAGAAGCAATCTGGATAACTGGTATTCTTGAGCATCTGCATGAGAATATCCATCTCGTACTTTGTGGTACTGGTGAACAATTGCCGATACTGAAAAACTACCGTGACCAGATGGTTTTACGTCCCAGAATTCATTTTCTTGAACCTTGGCATGAACTGACGGAGTTGATAAATCAGGCAAATTGCCTATTGGTAACGGCTGACCATTCCGGACAGGACTGGGCAATTAAACAGGCAGTTCAGTTGGGAATTCCAGTCATCGCAAGTCGCAGTGACGGTAATCAGGAATGCATTTCACATAACAAGAATGGTTTTATAGGAGGACCTTCAGCTGGTGGTATCGCCAAGTACCTTCATCAGTTGATCATCGATTCTGAAGTATTTCCGAAAAGCGAACCGAAGTCAAATAATGCTGAGTGTAAACAGCAATGGGATTCATGGAACGCTTTGCTGAACCAATAAAAATACCGCCTTAACATGAACCAACCAGCAGATAGCGGCGATATAGATAGTAGTAACTTCCTGTGATTTAATCATTAGAAAAACATGTGTGGCATAACCGGCTCTATTTGGACAAACAATTCGCGCCGAATCTCCCGAGAACAACTCGGGAGTATGACCGCTAGTCTGTCTCACCGCGGCCCGGATGATGTAGGCCATTACTACCTTGAACATGATGCCACACTCGACAACCCTGCTGTCGCTTTTGGTTTTCGTCGTCTCTCAATTATCGACCTTCAAGCCGGCCAGCAGCCAATCACCAATGAAGACGAATCTGTCTGGCTGATCTTCAATGGTGAAATCTACAACTATCAGCAATTAAAATCCGACTTGCTGGCCGATGGTCATCAATTTCGTACAAATAGTGATTCGGAGGTGATTGTACATCTCTATGAGAAGTACGGTAAGCAGATGTTCCAGCATCTCAACGGCATGTTCGCTTTAGCGATTTGGGATGACGGAAAAAAACAACTGCTACTGGGGCGCGACCGACTCGGACAAAAACCGTTATATTACTATCAACAATCAGACCGATTGTTATTTGCCAGTGAACTAAAGAGCCTGATTGCAAGTAACGAAGTTGAACAGACTATCAACCCGCGGGCACTCGACCATTACTTCATCTACCAATATGTGCCCCATCCACTTTGTATCTATCAGAACGTAAAGAAACTCCCGCCAGGTCACTATGGCATTTTCGAGCAGGGTGAGCTTAAAGTGGAGAAATATTGGCAACCGAATTTCAATAGAACAACATCCTTAAGTCCAATTGAAATTCAGAGTAGGCTTGATGAATTGCTTAATGATAGCGTGAAGCTACGATTGCAAAGTGACGTACCATTAGGAGCATTTCTTTCCGGAGGTGTCGATTCGTCAATTATGGTTGCTTTAATGCAACAACACGCCAGTCAGCAGGTAAAAACATTTTCAATCGGTTTTCCTGTTAAACAATACGACGAATCTTCCTATGCCCGACAAGTGGCAAAACATCTGAAAACAGAACACCACGAATTGATTGTTGAGCCTAGTGCGGTTGAAGTACTACCGTCTTTGGTGCAACACTATGATGAACCATTTGCCGATAGTAGCTGCATTCCGACCTGGTACATCGCTCAATTCACACGAGAACATGTAACAGTGGCAATTTCAGGAGATGGAGGAGACGAATTATTTGCTGGTTATCCTCGATACAAAGCTGTCGACCTTGCCCATAAAATAGATCGCATCACTCCACTTAAATTCTTACTCACTCTCCCCCAGATCCATGAAATTCTGCCGGATGGATGGAAGTATAAAGGCTTCTTTCGACGTCTCAAGCGATTCCTTCGACCACTCCACTATTCGCCAGCATACCGCTATCTCGACTGGATCAATATATTCCCCTACAACAATCGTTTGCTATTTTATACTGACGAATTCCAATCGTGCCTGGAAGATCACGACCCGGCTGAATTCATCACTCAGGCATGGCAACTTGCTGCAAATCGATCTCCAATTTCAAAAGCATCACTTGGAGACCTCGTTACTTACTTACCCTGTGATTTAAATACGAAAGTGGATATTGCCAGCATGGCTCACAGTCTGGAATGCAGACAACCATTTTTAGATCATCGTCTAGTTGAGTTTGCAGCTCAAATTCCAGCCGCTCTTAAATTCCAGCGTGGGGTGGGAAAACAAATACTTAAGAAGACATTTCACGAATTGTTGCCGGAGAATATTTGGAACCGACCTAAAATGGGATTCGGAGTCCCGCTCGACGATTGGTTCCGTGAGGAGTTACGCGAGCAAACTTATGATTGCCTGCTCTCTGCCAATGCCAAATGTCATCAGTGGATTAAGACAAGCTCGATTGAAATTCTATTAAAAGAGCATATGGCAAGAAAAAGAGACCATAGTTCACGCCTATGGTCTCTGGTAACGCTCGAAAACTGGCTGCAGCACTGGTGTTAGTCCTGACTTTGACGAGCCTTCCAAACAGGACCGTTGGGAAACTCAAATTCATCGAGTGAAGCTGGTTTCATGGTAATGCTGTAGCCCGGAGCAGATGGCGGCATATAGGCACCATTTTGCATTTCAACCGGATGCTCAAAGTGTTCGTGTAGATGATCGACGTATTCAATCAGTCGATTTTCAGTGGTACCACTTACGCAAACATAGTCAAACATAGCCAGATGCTGTACATATTCACACAAACCAACACCGCCGGCATGTGGACAAACCGGAACACCAAATTTTTTGGACATCAGTATTATGGAAATAATCTCATTGACGCCACCGACTCGAGTACTGTCGATCTGACAAACATCAATCGCATTTGCCTGCAAAAATTGCTTAAAAATAATCCGATTTTGGCACATTTCACCTGTCGCTACACCAACTCCCAAAGGCCGTAAAGCTTCTGCAATAGCAGCATGCCCTAATACATCGTCAGGACTTGTTGGCTCTTCAATAAACCAGGGTTTAAATTCCGCCAGACGAGTCATATTCTCGATCGCTTCATCAACGCCCCAGACCTGATTTGCATCCATCATCATTTTGCGGTCGTAGCCAATCTCTTCACGAATGATCTTGGCGCGACGAATGTCATCATTAATATCACGGCCGACTTTGATTTTATAATGCGACCACCCAGCAGCTACGCCTTCCTGACACAACCGACGAAGCTTTTCTTCGCTGTAACCTAGCCAGCCTGCTGATGTAGTGTAGGACGGAAAGCCATTTGTCAGAAGATCGTCGATACGCTCCTGACGCGAATCGTTCAATTCTTCCAAAATCTGCAATGCTTCTTTCGGAGACAGAGCGTCATCAATATAGCGGAAGTCGATGCAACGCACGATTTCTTCCGGAGTCATATCTACCAGCAGACGCCAAACTGGTTTACCTTCTGCTCTGGCCCACAAATCCCAAAGCGCGTTTGTGACAGCGCCAACGGCAAAGTGCATCACCCCTTTGTCCGGTCCCATCCACCGCAATTGACTATCACCGGTCAGATGCCGCCAGAATTTACCCATATCAGCAGTAATTTCATCTAGCGTATGGCCAACAACCAGTCGTTTCATAGCATCCACCGCCCCGGAAATCAACTCCGTACCTCTTCCTAAGGTGAACGACAAACCATGTCCGACCAGTTCGCTATCGGTAAACAAAGTGATGTACCCGCAAGAATAATCCGGATCGGGATTCATCGCGTCAGAACCATCAAGATGATCTGATGTTGGAAAACGAATATCGCGTACTTCAATATCTGTAATCGTGATTGTCATTACTTTTCTTTCATTAGTCCCCAGGCTGCTTCCACGGCACGAGCACCAGCAGCATCAAATATTTCAAGTTCAGGTCTGATAAATGGGTAATAATCGTTAGTGCCGAAATAAGCCTCTGTCGCCTCGGCAAAATATTCCATTTGGTTAGTCGTACTGTAATGCTTTACTTCGCGGCCATTGCCTCCCAGCACTTTCTCATACTGACCTGCTTTCATCGCATCCTGATAGGCTTCCAAAACTCCCGGATTCTTAAAACCTTTGAAGAGGGCTTGATCGTGATACGCATGTGCCATTTCATGTAACACCATATACGGTTGAGCGATTGTCCAATCTACAAAATTCTGAGCATTTGAAATTTCAACACACTTCACTTTGTCTGGATTCATACCGTTGTCAACCAGCCACTGGCGACCAGGATGATAGGCTGCACAAGGATGATGTGGTTCTTTATACTCCAACCAAATCACCACCTGCTGAATTTTCCTGACTGCTTCAGCCGGCAATACCCGCTCTATCTTGAAGAGTTGATGATCCATGACATCCATCGCCCGTTTGTACAGATCGTAATGCCCACGCATCAACAGCTTATTCACACGAATCGTATAACCACGTAACTTCACATCACGATAATTTGAATTCGGTTCGTAATTAGTAATCTTTTTGACCGTTGCGCTGTCTCGCCTGTCCTCTTCATTCTGACCATAAACATCAGAAAATACGGCGAACATCAGCAACAGTACCAGATTCCTAATTCTCATAATTGCGCTCAGAGTATTCTTTGATTTAATTCTCCCTCAGCATACCAGATATAAAACTACTCCAAGAGTCCCCTCTGGAATGTCATTTACATGACACACGAGATATTCCGAGTATTATCCGTATACCGATAAAATGCCCTTTGTATTTCTCAAACTGATGTTGAGGATATTCAACCTATTTATGTTAAAGGCTCACAAATGACTGCTGTCATTTCAGCAACGCCGCCACTTTGGATGACACCGGACGTTACTAAATGGCTCGGTCCCAGACGATATTTCTACCAGCCCAACTGTGATCATCCAGTCCACTCTGTTGCGATCGTCTCTTCACGGCTTGCCAGACCGCTTTACGAGCAAACGGACTGGTTTGCCAAAATCAGACAAGTTTTGGAATGCTGTCAGAAAAACAACGATGTCATCCTGACAGCAAAAAAAACGACCACGTACAAATTCCTTCACGCATACGCCGAGAAATATCGCCTGCGCCTTGCCACCACCTCTATTTGTAGCACTCCTAAACAATGGCAGGCGAGGATTACTAACCGAAATTTTCTTCAACCACTCGAATGCTGGATAAGTCCTCCAGCCGAAATACAGACCGAAGGGAATCATCTTCTTGAGCGATTGCCGCTACGTGATCGGCTGCTATTCGGCGGTGCACATGAAGTCCAGGTAATTGATTGCCGGGATAATAGTAAGACCCAGCAACTATTAAATCTGCGTAAACACGAGATTCACTTTTGTGAGTTACCCGCCAGTCTAAACACCAAAAGCCCTTCGGATAATGTTTCCAGTCATACGAACAAATCTAGTATTCCCTGGTGGGTCGGACAGGCAGGCACACTCGCCCATTGGACACGAGCGATCGACGGACCATGGCCACAGCAGTCTGAAACAAGTTGGTATAACCAGTTAATTCAGGGTCAGAGAGAAGCAGATCATTCGGCATGGGCGACGCTCAATAATATCGTCACCCAACAGAAAATTCTTGCTTCCCACCGGACAATTCGGGGGAGTTATAAAGTCGTCTGTCTAACTGCAGTCGCTCTGGATCAATGGAAAAGCCTAAACATCTACCGTCCACACCTGCGTCGTTGGGATTTCTGTCCATATGGAGTTCTATTAAGTCCATCAGCAGTAGCACGTCTTCAGGTCAAAAAAGTCCACTATGGTGATGAACAGCTATGGAATTCTCTTACGTCGAGCGCCCGGCCGTTCTTTCAGGCAATTGACTGTAAAATTGATTGGCGAGCGGAAAAAGAATACCGTTTGATCGGTGATTTATCATTAAGCACATTTAATAGAAATGACCTAGTGGTTTTTACTCAAACAGGGGCCGAAGCAACAGCCTTACAAACACATTGTTCCTGGCCGGTGCAGACGTTCGAATATTTGGCAAAGCTTGCTAGAATACAGACATAGAAAAATCATGTGCTCTCATAACTGAAAACGAATGCCCGTTTCAAAAAAACTGTTTATCGAAAATCTGGAAAGTGCCGGGATCCTTACCAAACAGCAGATCACCCAACGTCTGTCAGAGCTTCCGACAGAACAACAGCCAATCGACGGGGATACTCTAGCTGCCGTATTCATTGGAGATGGCATACTAACGTCATACCAGGCAGAGAGATTAAATCGAGAGAAACCAAAGAACCTGCGGTGTGGAAACTACCAAATTCAGGATATTTTGGGACAAGGCGGAATGGGAACCGTCTATAAAGCTAGCCATCTGATGATGAAGCATGATGTAGCCCTTAAGGTCATCTCACAAAAGAAAAACGACGAAACCAATAGCCGCTTTAAGAGGTTTCAGCGGGAAGTTCAGGCGGCTGGCAAGCTGTCACATCACAATATCGTATCTGCTTTGGATGCCGGTGAAGAAAAGGGTGAGTTCTTTTTGGTCATGGAGCTGGTTCACGGCGATGATCTCGGTAAGATTTCCAAGTGTGAAGGAGAGCTTCCGGTTGAAGAAGTCCTCGATTACATGTCTCAAACCGCTGTCGGTCTGAAATACGCTCATGACGAAGGCGTCGTGCATCGTGATATCAAGCCTCATAATATCCTTCTCTCTTCAGACGGGACGATTAAGATACTGGACCTCGGACTTGTTTCTCTTCAACGTTCAGACGACTCCGGCGAAGACAGCTTAACCGGACAAAATCAAATTATTGGAACCGTAGACTACATGTCGCCGGAACAGGCTAAAGATGTGCATAGCGTCGACGCACGGACAGATATTTACAGCCTTGGCTGTACCATGTTCCGATTACTTACAGGCACTGTCGCGTATCCCGGTACCACGACGATCGAACGGCTACTAGCTCACCGTGACAACCCAATTCCGTCTCTCCATAACCACCGCTCAGATATTCCGGAATTACTGGATCGCATCTTCCAGAGAATGGTGGCCAAAGAACCGGAAGACCGCTACCAATCCATGGACGAAGTGATTGAAGCCCTAGAAACCTGCCGTCTAGCAACTGTAACAACGATCCCGGTGATTCAGACCGAGGAAGCCTCGGTGACTACTATAGAGGAATTCACCTTAGACCTTCAGGGTGAAGAACTTTCCACCGTGGAAGTGGAACGTGAAGAATTAGAATCTATCAGCCTAACAGCTCCTTCGCTCCCGGAAAAAGTAAAAGCTGCGCCCCCTATTGCTGCTGTAAATATTTCAGACCAAATTCCAGAAATACGTCGCACAGGAAAGGGAAACTATATCCTTACTCTGTTAACATTTATCATTTTTGCAGGTGGAGCAGCAGGATATTGGTACGTTAATCGTCCCGGATATGTAGAAGTCAACTTTCCTCTCGAGCACCGTGACGGTCGCTGGGCCATTGAAATCTATGATCACAATAGTACAAGATCTATTCATCTGACAGACAGCAATTCAGACGGCTACGAAGATACTAATCCAATCACGTTTGCTTTAGAATCAGGAAAATATACTTATGCATTGATGCGTCCACCATTTTTCCCGAATACGGGGCGTTTTGAAATGGAACAGGGTAAAACGATCCTCGTCGACGGTGCTACCTGGGAAACAAGTGATCTTCAGGAACTTGGGCTGATCGACAGTGTGTCGCCCGAACAAACCGGAGAAAGTACGGAAGATGATGGAAAACAAAAAGAAACTCTCGAGTAAAACGGCAGTCACCATTTACTTCACCGCTTGTTCTACAGCCCTACGATTAATCCTTTGATCGTACTTATAATGTAACTTTTTATGACGATCTGAAAGATCCACTCGTCGCCCTTGAATGAAGGCTGCTTCTACCTGAGTACGAATATCCAAAATATTACCATCCGTAATAACTAACGTTGCATCTTTTCCCTTTTCGAGACTGCCAACCTGATGATCGACTCCTAGAATTTCTGCGGTACTCAAAGTAATTGAACGTAAAGCTACATCCATAGACAAACCATAGGCATGAGCCGTCCCGGCATGAAATGGAAGATTGCGAACCATTGAAGCTCCAAACCGACCATCCGATGCGATACAGAAACGAACACCTGCCTTCTCCAAAAGAGATGGAATCTCATAAGGCAAATCATAGAAATCATCTGTACGACGAGGGGTGCGATAAACTCCTCCCAAAATAACCGGGATGTCATGTTTCTTGAGTAGGTCAGTGCAGTAGATAGCATCATATCCACCACTGATAATTAATTTAACTTTCTGGCGCACTGAAAAAGCAACGGCCGCCTGAATCTGATTAGCATTTTCTGCATTAGCAATCACCGGAATCTTACCTGCAAGCACTTCCCGCATCGCTTCCCACTTAAGGTCTATTTTTACGGCAGGGTTATTGGTGCGTGCTGCATCGTATCTTCTGGCAGTATTAAAGAATTCCTCCAACTGCTTCATATCTTTATCCCGGGTATTGGCTGCATCCTTAGCACTGCCGGTCAATTGCCAATCGCTGACAGCAGCCATTAATGGCCAATTTACATGTAAGCCTGCTCCGGGACGAATTGTCAGATCTTCATATGTCCAACCATCAAGTTGTATTACGGCACTTTGTCCTGAAATCACACCACCCGACGGAGCAGTAAGGCAGAGAAGCACCCCGTTACTACGAGTGGTTGGGATAATTTCACTATCAGGATTAATCGCAACATGCGCTTTAACATTTGGATTAAAATTTCCCGTTTCTCGTTCATCCTTCGTCGATCGCACAGCATTAATCTCTACGAGTCCCATATTGCTGTTAGCATCAATAAGTCCTGGAAAAATGTATTTCCCTTTAACGTCAATAACTTCAACATCTTCCGGCAAATCGAGATCCTGACCGATCGCAACAATTTTTCCGTCAACGAATAACAATACTCCGCCGGAAATTGTCTTCCCACTGACCGTATGAATTATCCCCCCTGTCAGTGCAATCGGGTGATCCTGTTTAGCACCTGGCACTTCCGGAACAGCGGAAAAAACCTGAGAAGTAAGTAAGGAGTATACAAATGTAATTAATATAAATCTTCTAGTTAGCATTGGAAAAAATCCGAGATTAGTTGTGTAAGAATCCAACGGGAGAGTGGTTATTCTTTGCATTAGATTATTGCTCCCGTTCTGTCTGTATTTTCTGTTTTTGTTGTTGTTCCATTTGTTCCTGATTGATGAGATTCATCAATTGCTGTAAGCGTCCCTGCTGTCCTACGTGAAAGCACTGATTGTTATGTCGATGCGTTCGACAAAAGACATCTTCACGTGGCCATAACTCGGCTTCTTTGGCAGATCCTGCTGACGCCCCAACCATACCTTCTCCGGATGTCAGTATCTTCTGAATGAGTGTCTCTCGTCGTTCTTTTAACGTAACTCGTGAAGCAATATCATCCTGACGATCAAAATATTTACGACCATCAATCCAGGTTTGTTCACAGCGGGTGAAAACGGAAAGTGGATCACCACTCCAGATAACAAAATCGGCATGTTTACCACGTTCAAGAGACCCTACCAGCTGATCAATACGAAGTTGTTTCGCCGGATTGAGTGTGACAAACTTAAGCGCTTCAGCCGGCTCAACCCCACCATAGCGAACGGCTTTTGCCGCTTCATGATTTAAGTGGCGTCCCAATTCACGATCGTCAGAATTAAAGGAAACAACAACGCCTGCCTTATGCATCAACTTCCCGTTATAGGGTATCGCATCAATTACCTCATACTTGTAAGCCCACCAATCTGCAAAGGTGGAACCCATCGCGCCATGGGCAGCCATCTCTTCAGCCACCTTATAACCTTCCAGAATGTGCTGCAGTGTTCCAATTTGAATATTGAATTCCTCGAGAGTTCTCAACAGGGCCAGAATTTCGTCCTGCCGGTAACTATGACAGTGAATCCATCTTTCGTGATCCAAAATCTCAACAATCGCTTCTAATTCGTAGTCGTACCGAGGTGGAATACCTTTCTTGGTGGCATTCCACTGAGCCCAGTCTTTCTTGTACTGACGAGCACGTACAAATGCATCACGGATGATTTGTTCAACGCCCATTCGCGTCTGAGGATAGCGTGTTGTATATTCATCACCCCAATTACTTTGCTTCACATTTTCACCTAAAGCAAATTTAATCCCCAGCGGTGCACCGGTAAATTTCATTTCTTCGCCGGTGGCTCCCCAACGCAGCTTAATTACTTGGTTTTGACCACCAATCGGGTTTGCTGAACCATGCAAAATATTAGAAGTGGTCACTCCACCGGCTAACTGACGGTAGATTGTATTGTCATGAGCATCGATAAAATCACCAATACGCACTTCGGCGGTGATGGCCTGTGCACTTTCGTTGACACCACCATCGGTTGCCATATGGCTATGAGCATCAATAATTCCAGCAGTCACATGCTGGCCTTCCAGATCAACAATGGTAGCCCCTCGCGGAGCCTTAAGATCTTTTCCGACTGCGACAATTTTACCTTGATCAATAAGCATGCTGGCATTTTCCAGCGTACCCTGTAAAGCAGACGTCCAAATAGTTGCGTTAGTAAAAAAAAGTAGCTTAGCCTGAGTAGGAGCGGCAAGTCGTCCATAAGCGCCAAGTGGAAAATTCACTTCATAAGAAGCCACTACAGCTTTCTCTTTCTCTGCATCGTCTTGCGATTTATCTTCATCATCTGCGGCCTCGGAACCTTCAATCGCTGTCGCCGTGAATTGACCGGACGTACCATCGGTTGCCACCCACTGGCCAACACCTTGCTCGGCATCTGCATCAATAAATGTAAGGGTAAAGCGTATTAGCCCTTGCTTTTCAAACTTTTCACCAGGTAAAACTGCACTAACACGTACATCTCGGATCGAGGCTTTCGATAACTTGACTATAGTCTTCTGGCCTTCACTACCAAGAATGCTTACAGATCCCTGAAGAGCCGGGCCTTTGCCACTTAACATTAGCGTCAGGTCTGACTCTTCAAGGTCACCTTGTAGTCTCCAACTACCGTCGAGTGCTAACAGTGGCGGCGGAGAGAACTCAAATCGCTCTCCAAGCACCCAAACCTCTTCAATTTTGGAATCACTTTCGAAGAGATTACCGGAAGCAATAACCAGACTGGCCAAATAGTTCTTCTCTACTTTTCCCAGAATGGAACTCACCCCCGTTAATTCAGCGGGCGTGATAGTAATCGCAGCAAGCGCTGCTTCCTGACTGAGTCCGCGTTTTACCGCTCGACGCAAATTCTTCAGAAAATCTTTGCGATTACTCAAACCCTGAGTCGTCAGAGCCACCGTTGCTCCCGCCTTGACCAGACGCGCTGGGTTTTCAGGAGCTAGATCCCAATGCATCATACTTTCCAGAGAAGCAGCCCGAGCAGACTCAATACTGCCCACGTTGGGAGCGCGAGGAAAGTCGATTGGTAAAATAACAGTGCGTTTAGTTGCAACGATATTTTCCAATCGTTGGTATTCATATCCGGATCCAACCATGATTGCCTGTAAGCCGAACTGTTTGGCAAAGCGATCAGCACGAAGAAAAAATTGTTCATCGCTAGTGGAAAAGACAACCGTCTGTGATCCATCGAGAACCGGAACCAAAGCAGCCAATGCATCGTTTTGTTCGGGCCGTGGATTACTCGAACTGTTCTGGTGAGCTTCCCAGGCTTTTCGATACCACGCACTATCCATCATTGCCTGACGAGCCAGTGCTACTGCACCCATCGGTGAATTAGGGTACTGATCGCGGCCACGTCCCTGGGGCACAGTCAAGCGTATATGCTGAAACAAGTTGGGCTTAAGAATTGCTGTGCTGTTTTCACCAGTGCCGGTTGACAGAAGCGCGCTCGAACCACGGATAATTCCCTTGGTGGGAGCAACAACCCGAGCTGCAAATCCCTGACTGCGAAATTGATCATTGACACTCTCATCAGCCGAGTAGACCGTGGCAACAGAAAGTTGGGGAGTGACCGTATCGTTCCAGTAAGGAGAGCCATTCGTTGCTGGTGTCCGATCCACGTTGGTCGGACTGAAGGCATCAATAAACCCGGCATAAACAAACCGCCCATTCAATTCGATAATTTTGGCACCGGCAGGAATTCTTTGATTCACTCCAACTTTGCGGATCAAATTATCCTGAATAACAATATCGCCGTTTTCGATCACCTGCTCCGGAGAAACCACAATCGTCCCTCCCCGTAGAACCGTCACATTTGGCGTATTGTTCTTCAGTCCGATAACAGGCTTGGAATTAGGGATTTGTGTATAACCTGGAATTGCAGCCACGATAAATACAGTTAAAACAACTCCGAGAATCAATGCGTGAATTTTTTTCATCTGACTTTACCTTGAGGATTTTTTTGTGCATCTACAATCCTAAGTTATCCAGAGCGGTTTAGAAATCCTCGGAATCCGGTAAATTTCCCGTTAATTACTTGTGTACAATAACGACACTGTTCAGACTCTCTCGCTATAACCTGTTTGCGGAATTTACTCATGCCAACTCGTAATGTAATGATCATTTCAGCAGCCATGTTGCTATCGATCATTTGCTATTCCAAAATTCCTCAGAACCATTACGCACGCTACTACGAACGTGCCACTAAAGAGCTCGGAGAACGCTATGTTCAGGAAGTAGATCAGGAAAAACTATTCCAGGGCGCCATGACCGGTATGATGGCAACACTGGATGAACATTCCAATTATCTGCCTCCGCGACAGTTCGAAGGGCTAGATGCTATCCTCAATCAGGAATTCGGTGGACTGGGAATCCAGATTGAGGGCTCGGAGGACTCCACTGAACTAAAAATCATTACGCCTGTTCTGGGAAGTCCTGCAATTCAAGCAGGGCTTCAGGCTGGTGATGTCATCGTGAAGATTGGAAAAAAATTCACCCGGGATATGCCCGAAGATGAATCTCTGAATTTACTGCGGGGTGCGGAGGGAACCTCAGTACAACTTTCCATCCGTCGAAACAATGATCCTAATCTGCTTGAATTCAATATCACGCGCGAGATCGTTCGTACCAGCACATTACGGGGATTTCAGAGGCTTGAGGAGGGGCAATGGGATTATCGTCTCCCGGCTCCCAATGATAATTATCTTTATCTACTGGTCACTGACTTCGGCCAGCGAACGACTCAGGAAGTCAGACAGGTTATCGAAGAGGCCAATGAAACCACCGGTTATGACGGAATAATTCTGGACTTACGGGGAAACGGAGGTGGTCTGTTACTCTCCGCCGTATCCATCTGTGATCTCTTTATTGATCAGGCAAAAGTAGTGGAAGTGCAGTATCGTGATGAGGCAAGAAATGTAACGTATTCCAGTGATGCTGCAACAACACTTGACGCCACTAAACCCATGGTAGTGCTGATTGATCGCGATTCAGCCAGTGCAAGTGAAATAACAGCAGCCTGCCTGCAGGATCATGAACGGGCTGTGGTGATTGGTGAACGTAGTTACGGAAAGGGTTCAGTTCAAGATGTTGTCGTGCTGGATACCTCTGGAGACAGCCATGCCATCAAATACACCGTCGCACACTATATTCGACCAAGCGGGCGAAACATCCATCGTACAAAACCAGTGGAACAAATGTTAGCAGACGAAGACTGGGGAGTTCAGCCCAACGATGGCTACAAAATTAACTTTGAGGAACCGCAGCGAATTGCTTATTTAGACAATAAGCGCAAACGTTTTATTATTAAACCTGCAGTACCTGAAGACAGCCCGGACGGAAATTCAGAAATTACAACTATTGAATTTGAAGATGATGAATCTGGCTTTACTGATCCCCATCTTCAACGTGCAATTGAATACCTACACTCACGAAAGATCTAGGTAATCACTAGCCTAATTCTTTCAAGGCTGTTGAAACATCCTGAATCATTGCTTTGCCATCACCAAACAACATCGTGGTGTTGTCTGCAGCAAAAAGTGGGTTGGCAATTCCTGCATATCCCGGACTTAAACTTCGTTTTATTACCACGACCTGCTTGGCTTCGTCAACATTGAGGATCGGCATCCCGGAAACCGGTGTGCCTTCTTTGCGAGCTTCCGGATTCACCACATCATTGGCACCAATAACAATGGCAACATCAACTTCATCGAAGTCGGGGTTTATTTCTTCTAAGGCCTTAAGTTGACTGTAATCCACATCCGCTTCCGCAAGTAGCACGTTCATGTGTCCCGGCATTCGGCCAGCAACAGGATGGATACCGTACTCAACCGTCGCTCCGCGTTGTTCAAGCTGTTTTGCTAAATCACTAACGGCATTCTGAGCCTGAGCGACAGCCATTCCATAGCCCGGAATAAAAACTACGCGATCCGCATATCCGACCATTACTGCCACGCTTTCAGCAGTGGTGCGTTTAACCGTCGCATAAACTTCTTCATCTTCTTCATAAGAAGATAGACTACCACTGCCAAACAACACGCTTAACAGCGAGCGATTCATCGCCTGACACATCAGGCTAGTCAAAATAATCCCTGATGCTCCGACTAAAGACCCGGAGATAATTAACACTGGCTGATCAACTACAAATCCGGTCGCGGCGGCCGCCAAACCTGAATAGGAATTCAATAATGCGATGACAACAGGCATATCAGCACCACCAATAGGTGTCGTGAGCGTATAGCCTAACAAACAGCCAAGAATACAAATGCCGATGAAGTTTAGTGTAATATTGTTTGCGCTGACAACCATGTCATAGACACACCAGATGCAGCCGGCCAACATCAACAGATTGAGCAGATGTCGAATCAAATTTGGAAGCGGGACTGGCTTTTTGAAAAATGCTAACTCTTGTAACTTTCCGGCAGCCACAGCACTGCCAATAAACGTCACCGAACCAATCAGTCCTGACAGTCCACCGGCAACTAACACTTCGATATATAACGGATCTTCATCAGCAGCCATTAAACTGGCTGCTGCCACCAACACGGAAGCTAAACCTCCAACGCCATTAAATATCGCCACTAACTGAGGCATTTCGGTCATTTGAACACGAATCGCCAGCATGGAACCAAAAAGAGTTCCTAGAAGGATTGCACCAACAATTGTTACTAATGATAAAAACTGACGATTCTGAATAGCTTCATTTTCCCAAATGATCGCAAACGATACTCCCGCGGCAATGAGCATCCCAACCACTCCCAGCAAGTTGCCAAATACGGCAGTTCTGGGATGGCTCATCTTCTTAATCCCCATAATAAAGAGGATGGCTGCCAGTAAATAAAGTAAGTCAAAGATTACTGTGTTTAATTCCACCACGATGGGTAATCCTATATATGAATTGCCGATAAACGGTTCAATGATACGTATGATGGCCTGTTAGTTATTACGACTGAGTGGCCTTCTTTTTTTTCTTCCTAGATGAAAACATACTCAGCATTCGGTGAGTGACACCAAACCCGCCAACAACATTAACCATCGCTAACGCAATTGCCAGACCTGCCAGAAACATCGCGATTGTATTATTTGTCTTAACACAATCAGCAACCACCAAAATGGCTCCGACAATTGTAATCCCGCTAATGGCATTTGAACCCGACATCAATGGTGTGTGCAGAGTCTGTGGAACTTTGGTTATCACTTCGAAACCAACAAAGACTGAAACAATGAAGACGGCAATGCCTGCCATTAAGGCATCATAGCGATCCATCGTAAAAGTCGAAGTAATACTCATTGCTGCTTCTTCAGTATTTTCCGGTTCGTTCTCAACTGGAACTGCCTGTTGGTTGACAGTGACCCCGCTGTCATTCGGTTGATTAGTCTGCTCTACTTTTTCCTGAGCAACAAGAAAGCCTGCGACAAGCATGACACACAGTCCGGGCCATTTGATCCATCCTGAAGCTTTGGTATTGATTTGTTTTTTCATAAGTCTATTAATCACTAAAAATAAATGAACTGATATCTCAGCAGTCTGCTGGTTATCATCATCTGGCCTTACTGTTCTTCGTAATCACTAAAGTCATCATCTGGTTCTTCACCATCGGTATAGTCCGATTTAGCATCGTAGTCATCTAACTCGTGTTCAGAAGATTCTTTAACTTCCTCTTCACCCTGGTCATCCCCTTCTTCTGCTTCATCTTCTTCGAGTATTTCATACCCGACGTCACCCTCTTCTTCCTCTTCTTCCTCTTCTTCCTCTTCTTCCTCTTCGTACTCTACTTCTGCTTCATCTTCTTCGAGTATTTCATACCCGACGTCACCGTGCTCTTGA
>PAPJ01000069.1 GCA_002709045.1 Planctomycetaceae bacterium
AAAAGCCCCGTATGTACGTTTTCGCCAGTATTCAGCTCGTTTCAGAACCGTTGATAGCTCGCTTGATAATGCAGTTGATGCAACCTCTCCTCTTTGCCAACGGTTAAATTCACTATCCGAATGGTAACTGCTGAGGATCTTTTCAAGTCTGCTGATTTCCAAAACTGCAGTGTCTTTAATTTGACAGGCAGTTGTAATGTGCTTGGATTCAATTTGTAGTTCGAGAGATGTTCCTATAATATTTTCATAGCGAAAATGATGGATTTCGGCGATCACATCACGGATGTCAACTGACAGTACAACGATAAGAGTCAAAAGAAAGTTTTTCATTGTTGGCCTGATTACTTTAAAATCTGAATTAGATAAATGGATAGCTCGAGGAATGGATAACTAGTTTAGAATGGTGTTTTATTATTTTTCTTCTTCTTCCGGTGCAAGGCGCGCTTGCATAACAAGCGTCAATTCGGCATAGGAGATTGCCCCATCACCGTCGTTGTCGCCTTCGTTAATTAGCGATCCCAGCCTGCTACCGAGTTCAGCCTTTGTTAAAAGCCCGTCACGGTTTGCATCCCGTCTCATTAACAGTTTGACATTGCTCTCCACTTCATTGCTGGTACTGCTGGTCGAAGTGAAATCCATTGCAGCTACGGTTCCTGGACTTGCGAGCGGTTCGGGATCTAGCAGTACGAAGTGCACGACTCCCTGTTGCTGCTGATCAATACCGTAAAATAGTAAGCGATCATTAAAGCTAAACATCCGCATGTCGGATTTGACTCCTGGTAGTTCATGTGGAAATTCGGTCCATTGATCAGTAGCGATATCATAAACTTCCAGCAGGCAATTGGTGTTTTTGTCGGGATTGTCATGGGAACGAGCGCCGAATAGATAAAGTTTATCATTTGCGACAGCGATATCCGAAGCGATACGTTTTGAGTTCGGAGCCGCCACCGTCCTCCAGGACCGACTGTTGAAATCGAAAACATCGACTTTGGTGACTGTGTTTTTAGACTCGTCTATGCCACCAACGGAATAGTAAGCATCGTCATTTACGGCGCCGGTAAACCACTTTTGAGGATTTGGCTGAGCGCTCTCTGGGATGGCTGCTATTTGTGTTTCGTCTCCCCACCAATGTAGTACAGATGCGTCTTTAGTTGAGTGGTGTCCCCCAAAAAACCATAAGGCATCCTGCTTGGTGATCACATGTAAATTATTGTGGTGGTGAGGTGATTTAGTTTCCAGTGTAGACCATTGCTTTGAGTCAGGATCATAGGCCAGCACTGTATCGGTGGGTGTAATTTTATTTTTTAGACGTTGATTACCGCCAAATAGCAGGATTTGACGGTGTTCACTGGTTTGGGAATGAATCACGCCGGCCGCCTCTTCTGTTGGCACAGGAAGTTTAGGCAGTGATTCCACAGTTTGTCTCTGTAGATTAAAGATGTAGGCTTCGTCAGTTAGAGCAGGCGAGCGGTCTTTAGATGCAGAATTACTGAGACGGCCACCGAAAGCGTAGAGCCTTGATCCACTGAGTAAAACAGTCTGTTTACCAGACACGTGACCATCAATCTGATTCGACCATTGAATCGCTGATGGAGTGTTGTTTTTATTGTTCACACTAAAAGATTCAATGGAGGCCATGCGACCTCCACGCATGGAAGTACCACCAATTGCCAGCAACCGCTGAGTATCAGCTGGAATAAGTCGCAGGAACATTCGCGGATACATTAAACGTCCTACATTGTCCCAGTCGTTATCCTCCTCGTTTAACCGATAGACAAAGCCGGAGTCTCCGGTTACGTAGAGTTGCCCTCCGGTTGAAAAGGAACTTGTGGCAAAGCCGGCAACACTACTATCGGCAGTTAGTTCGGGCCCGTCCTGCCATTTGTTAGCGTCTGGATCGAATATCGAAACCTTGCGGGTGATATTATCAGTTTGGATACCACCAAAAAGATAAAGCCGGTTTTTATGAGCTGCAACTGATGCGGCTCTGGTTATATAGCCTGGCCCTTTTAGTGATTGCCAGCCATTCTCAGGATTGTCCAAATCAAACCGGAGAATATCATCATGCCACTCTGCATTGCCGCTTGATTCACCTTTTAAATTCCAGCCACCGGCTACAAAGACGCTGCGGCCCAGTACCGCGGCATCCAGCGAGGAACGAGCGGCTGGAAGAGGTGCTAAATCAGACCAACGATTGGCTTCTATATCATAGCGAGCAAAATGGGTTGTCGATTTGAATTGCGTGTCCTCCTCGGAAGTGTTCTCAAATGTAAGTCCCCCTACTCGATAAAGATATTTACCGTCCGAGACTAACGCGGTGCTTTGAGCACCTTCGTGCATTGTCAGTTCTTCCCACTCAGCGGTAGGGTCATCGAAGCGTATTCGGCGGAAATGATCTGAGACACCTTCGATTGAAAAACCGTGCGTCGTGCCCTGATGCCCGCTGAAGACATAGAGATACTCTCCGACAGTTGCCGCACCAAAACTGGTTAAAGTGGTGGGAAGAGGTTTTAGTAGAGTGCTCGTGTTTTTCCCGGACGGATTCGCCTGGTGCTCGGGATCGTGAAACGTCATGGTCATGTAGTGTGAAGTAGATTCATATTCCTTTTCTTCGAAGACTCCGCTGTCGTTTGCAACGCGGTGTCCAAGCATAATTCCGTTTACACCCGCCACAACTTGTTTATCTGAAAATTTAACCACTCCCCGGGAATCAAGTTCAGCGCTCCCGTTCTCCTCCCCGTCGGCTCCGTATAAATGGACTTCGGCTCCGGTTATAGGCTTACCTTTCCATAAGACGTGAACCTCAATGCCTGAATCCGTATCGATAATACCCGCCTGTAAATCCCATTTTAATTTTGTTAAAACGCTATCCTTAATATCCGTGGGTAATTGGCCCCCCAAATATAAGGTGTAATAGTCAAGTCTGGACGTACCAAAAAGACCGTAAGTCACTTTGGATAAAAGATTTGAATCTGCGGGTATATTTTTCTCTGAGACTAAACCAATAAACTTGTCAGAAGAAACGTTGTTCATTGAAACCGGCACGTTCTTGTCGTTGTTGTCGAGCAAAAATACCTTGGCCTTTCCGATGGTAGGAGGAAGCTTGTAGTTCTTCTCGGCCAGCCCTTCTCCGAAGAAATATACGGCCTTCCCGTCGCTGCTCATATTAAGCCATGGGAAATGAGCATGTAAATTCGTAGTAGCCAATAAGACTGAAAAGACAATAAGAAAGAGGCGGGGAATACGATTCATGGGTCTTCGATTTTGCAAAAAAGATTGTTACGTTTAATTAAAATACGATAAGCTGCTAGCCACTATATTGTGATGATACTGAGTCTCAATAGCAGTAGTCGAGGTCTATTTTTATCAGTATCAGAAAATTACCGTAATAATTATTCTATGGTGCTTGTCGGTGGAATGAAATAATGACGGAGAGTCGTAGAAGGCATTTATTTGTCTCTAATCCAGACAGGTTGGGTGAATGCACCATTTGTGGCGACATCCCAAATCGCAAGCCGTACCCAACGTGGATTTTTCAGACGGACATCAAACTCAAACGAATCTGTACCGTATGCTGGCGTCATTGAAAGGTCGAAACGTTGCCTTTCTACTTTCTCTCCATCGCCGAAAATTATTTCGGCGTATTGCAAAGGAAAAGTCCATTTTAGATCAAACTGCACGGTGAACTGTCCTTTGCTGTTAGCCGTAGCAGCCTCACCGGAACGCTTGCGATTTATCATAAATTCGGGGATTAGTACTTCCCCGGTAGATACAAAGAACCTACCGCCGCGAAGAGCATCCAGAATGGATTGCCATCCGTCTTTAAAACGCGGAACACGGTTTAAACGGAGATAATTTACATTCATGTGTGCGTAGAGTTCATGATCGTGCTCAATCTTAAATACATCCACTTCGCCAACCACGTATTTGGGCGTTCCCCAGTTAGACATGTCATCGAGTAAATCTAGGACTCTCGAGCCTAAGCGTGGTTCTGACAGATCTGCAGGCATCGCTTTCCAGGCTCCTCCTAAAAATCGATCGGATTGATAGAAAAGTTCATTGCGATACCGATCCGGATAACCAGTTGACCCTTTAATACGCGGATGTGCTGTCCAGGCTAGCCCCCCTTCTCGACGCAACAGTTGTAATACATCAGCCTTTCCACCAACCTGATAAATTCGACCAAGAGATGGGTGTTCAATCACAAATGGCGCATCATCGTTACGGTTGAGTACCCAATAGATGGGCTTAGGAAAAAAGCTGATCCAATGACCCCCTAAATGGACATTAGGCTCTTCGCCAGGAAGCAGAAGGAACCTGCGGTCGCTCAGGCGGTCACATTCAGCGTGAAGCAACTGGAGTTGTTCCACTCTTTTATCAAGCGATCGGGAGGGGGTATTTCCATAATGAAATTCTGCCAAATGGACTATGTCGACCCCATGTTTTCGCAGAGTTTCTACGAAATCCGGGCTTTTCAGTTCTGCTGGAATCCGATAACTGTCTCCCGAAGGCAGCGTTCCGACGGTGTCGTCAGACTGTTTTTGTTGCTCCTGAGCCTGTAGCATTTCACGGGTATGCTCAACATGGTAGTGACTTGAGAAGACGGTATGTCCATCGATAGGTTCAAATTGATCGTCGCGTGTCAGTCTACCTACGTCTTTCAAAACGTCTTCTGCCGTACCAGGATTTATTAATAAGAAGACCCCCATGTTTTGCCTTGTATTGGGGGGGGCATTAAACCACGGTACATAACGGTCATCACCGTTCGGATCATGTCGAATTCCAAATCCAAAGGGTAACGACTGTTGCTGATAGTTGCGCCCAACCCAGATATTGCGAAAATTGTTTGAAAAGTCGAGAGGATAGAAATAGCGATGTGGGGGAGGGAAAATAGCAAGTGCGCCAAAATTGAATTCAGCCCCGATTGTCCTGCCTCTGACCGCAAGGTTACGACTTGTCGGAAAATTGGCAGGCTCTTGTGAAATCGAAGTGCCGGAGGGATCCTTCCAGAACATTCTTGTCGGAAGGCTCTGTCGACAGATGATCCCCGCATCATAGAGATAGGCCGTGCGAGGTCGATTTGTTGTCAGGACAGCCTCCTGCAGAATCAAAGGGCTATTGGCGAAGAATGTCCATCGTAATTTACCTTCGAAGGGCCCTGCTTTAACGTTGCCAATCGTCAGTACTGCGCGGCGGGCATGACTTTCCCCACTGGCATTAGTGCAGTCTATTACTGCGGGAAATACTTCATTTTGCTTTCGTTGCATTCGGTCAAAGAAGATTGTCCAGCCGTCACGTTTCTCAAGGTCCCTATTGCCAACACGTACAAACAGCACAGGATCAAGACCGTTCGCTAAAACTTGCAAACGACTGTCCCAAGAACCAAAGGAGATTGATTGAATTAGTGGCTGTTTGGTATCCGTGTCAAACCGGATTCTGGCATGCCGTCCTTTATGATCGATCGGCCAATTAACGTCAATAAAAGTGCCAGCCTGGATGATCTCTATCCCACATGCAGGATCGTATTGCTGAAGATTGATGGTGATATTCGGCTCGTCCGCAATAATATCGATAGTGTGGAATAAAAGCAGACAAACCAACAGCCCGCGAGTGTTGGTCAGGTTTATCATTATCTCCCCAAGTAAACAGAATGTTAGCAATATTTACGGAAGCATCTGACAAGCTAAATCTTTGCATCCGAGTCGAATGTTTATGATACTACAAAACAAGCTTTACCTGATTGGAGGATCAAGTTAATGAAGAACCTAGACCGGCGTTTGTTCGGCGCTACAGTCGTTGGGGGCTTTGCCTCGTCAGCGGTAGGCGGTAATGCTGAAACTGAAACAACACCTGTGGGACCAATTTTGGGACACGTGTCCTTTTGTTCGGCGAAGATCTGGTATCGTCCGCCTCGTCCCGGATCTTATGAGCTAAGAATCCGTGATTTAGAGCAGGTGCAGACAACGTCGCTTTTCGCTGAGGCAAATCCGGAGAATGACCTGTGTCTGATCTGGGATGTGACTGGCCTGAAAACTGCTAAAACCTACGAGTATGAAATTCTGCAAGAAGGTAGGGTCTTCCCGAGCGATGGGCTTCAGAGATTTAAAACAGCACCCGCAGAGGACGCGAGCACAAAGGTGTCATTAGCATTTGGTTCGTGTGCTGAAAGCAGTCCATTAAAATTATGGAGTCAAATGGAGCAACACCATGCGGAAGGCTTGGTGTTACTCGGAGATACGCCTTATATTGATTCAACGGATCTTGAGATTCAGAGGGAGAAACATCGAGGCTTTCTCAATATTCCGGAGCTTTCTAGGTTTGGTCGTTGCCATCCGGTTTGGGGGACCTGGGATGATCATGATTTCGGGCGAAACGACTCAGATGGCAATCTTGCAGGCAAGGAGAACTCAAGGAAGGCATTTCTTGAATACCGTGCACTTGCGTCCTATGGAGAATTTGATAGGGGGGTCTATACGAAATTCCGCAGAGCCGGAGTTGAAGTGTTTTTACTGGATACCCGCTGGTTCGCCAGAACAGAACCATCGCCAGTTGATTCAAGTAAACGAACTCTTCTTGGAAATCGGCAATGGACGTGGCTGCTGGAAGGATTGCGACAGTCAACAGCACCGTTTAAAGTCATCGCCTGCGGTATGATTTGGGACAACAAACGTAATAGTGAATCGGATGACTGGAACACCTATTCCCATGAGCGTGAAGCGTTATTTGACTTCATCGGAGAAAATCGTATTAGCGGGGTGGTTCTTATCGGAGGTGATATCCATTGCTCGCGATGGTTGCAGTATAAAACTGAAGAACAGGCAGGTTATCCTATCCGTCAGTTCATTGTCTCACCGATTCACGCCAGAGTTATTCCCACGCTTAACATTCCCCATCCCGATTTGATTAAAGGGGCGGCGATACCTAACGTTTGGATGAAACTTGATGTAGATACCCGTGATCCGGAGCCGACTTTGCATGCCCAGTGGCTACAAATGAACGGCCGCCAAATGTGGGATGTTAAGCTAACTAAAAAAGAACTGACAAAGTCGTAGTCCACAACATCGGGCAAACATAGTTGCGCTAACAGTGTCCTCATCCCGCCGCCCTGATTTTCGAAACTGCCGGTAATTTATAGGGTCGTAAAATAGAGGTAGAGCTGCCTGTCAGAAAATAAGTCTAGAAGATTAGTGGTTGATGTAATTAACCTGAATCGATTCTTTTTGTAATTAGCCAACTTAATTTATTTGCTGCTAGGCCCTGTTTTATAAATGAGTAGGAAATCCTATATACCGGTTGTATTCTGTCGTCGCCGCCTTCGTGAATCATCATAAGTTAGGATGGGATTGGTGAAAAATCTTCAGTAGCGTTACTGTATAAAGAAGCAATAAATATAAAATTCCCAGAATCAAGGAGAATGCAGTGAGCAGCATCCGTTGGATATGGTGTGTGTTTTTACTAGTTGGATTTGTGAACAGAACTGTTGGAGCGCCGCCAGCGAATAAGGCGGAACCACCAATGAACGTGTCGCTGTACCAGGAGTCGCTTAGACCACAGTATCACTTCACGGCCCGGCAATGGACCGTTCATAAATTGAACCCCGCGATTCGGCCGGAGCCCCCTCATGGCGGAGAAGAGGGGTGGTTAAATGACCCTAACGGTCTGGTGTATTACAAAGGTGAATGGCATCTGTTTGCCAATGGCGCGGGAAGCTATTGGGTGCACGCAGTTTCTCAGGATTTAGTCCACTGGAAAGAGTTGCCTCCCAAGCTACTTCGTGATCCTGTGCTGGGCAACACGGCATCTGGAAGCGCAGTCGTGGACTGGAACAATACTTCAGGATTGGGTACCGAAAAGGAAAAGGCCTTATTAGCTTTTTTTACCGGCTGGAAGGATAAAGTGCAGTGTATGGCCTATAGTATCGATCGCGGACGCAGTTGGGTTAAACATCCAATGAATCCCATCCTTCGCCACGCAGATCGTGACCCAAAAGTATTTTGGTATGAACGTGAATCAAAGTGGGTAATGATTATCTATGGCCCGCCGGGACGAAGTTATAACTTCTTCGGTTCCCGGGATCTTAAAAACTGGGAAAAACTAAGTACCTATCCTGATATGTATGAATGCCCGGACATCTTTCAGTTACCACTGGATGGGGATACTAGAAAAATCAAATGGGTCCTGTCAGATGGTAACGGCAGTTACGTAATTGGCCAGTTTGATGGAACACGATTTCACACGGAACAGAAAAAAGAAGCATTGGACTATGGGTTCAATTTTTATGCCACTCAAACATGGAGTGATGTGCCTAAAGAAGATGGCAGATGCATACAGATGGCGTGGATGCGAGGCGGGAAGTTTCCTGAGATGCCTTTTAATCAACAATTAACGTTTCCTTGTGTGTTAAGTCTGCAAACGGTGGGTGAAAAAATGATTCTTTGTCGATACCCCGTACAGGAAATCACTCGACTCTATAAAAAAGAACACTCGTGGGAAAATATTAATATCAGTCACGGTAACAATCTGCTTAACGAAATCCAGGGTGATCTTTTTGATATTGAAATTGAATTCGAACCTGGTGAGTCTGATGCGCTTGGATTTAAGATTCATGGCAACGATGTTCAATACACAACAAAAACAAAAGCCGTCGTATCCTGCAGGACGCATCCAATGAAAATCGACTCACCGGATGGCTCAGTACATCTTCGCATTCTGGTTGATCGCACTTCTGTGGAAGTCTTTTGCAATCGAGGAGTTATTACCGGAGCGAATTGTATTCTCCCAATCAAGGATGGACCCCCTCCAAAACTCTATATAAATGGTGGCGATGCAATCATCAGATCACTTAAAGTTCGTGAATTAAATTCGATTTGGCCAAAATCTAATACTCGATAGCCCATTAGTCGCCAAACAATTAATCGGCCTACTATCTATTAAATCTCAACCACTTTTTGAACCAGAAAATAAGTAAGCAGCTAGTAATAAGAATCATTATCCTGTTCAAAAACCACAAAAGTGTTTGAAAATAATACACATTCTAATCTGCGAACAACCCGCTAAAGTGTATTAAAATCATTCAATATAGGCGTTATATGGATGCTTACAGGTTTGGCATGGTAATTGCATTACTCTTCTCATGAGTCATGGGCACTCTGACAGAAAGCGAATTCTTTTTGGCAGAGAGACATTTCAAGGTTTTCATTCTCAAGCGGAGGTGTGAAATGTTTAGGGTTCATTTACATATTAAGACGGGATTGGTATCAATATTTGCGTTATTGTTTTTCTCCTTTTTAGTGTTACCTGGTTTTGCTAAACCTCCGAAAAAGGATACTGCTCAACTCCATTTAAATTTTCCGAATCCGATAAATGAGTTAGTCTCCAGTGATATTGATGTAGAACGTGTGCTTCTTATTACAGATTTGAGTGTTGTTGAGCATCCGTTATACACGGATCCAAAAAGTCCCGTACCATATTGGACGTTCAAGCACTTGATAACGCAGATCAGTGGAAAAGTTCCTCCGGCCATCTTTGTCGAAGATTGGTTAAATCAATGGTTGGAAGATCAATCTGTCGGCCATGGTGTTTCGGCCGCCAGACCAGCGATGGAAGAACTTATTATCACCCCCTGGAGGGAAGCCAGTGGGGGCGGAAAACTGGATCTTAATAAAGCCCCTTTCAGGCTATTAGCTATCGTGAATCGAATGGATTTGCGCTCTATCGACGAAGATAATGTATCTTCCGCCGGGGAAGGTCGTCTGGTATTTGGAGCGTTAGATGAAACGGGAAAACCATTGGGTGGTGGATTCTATATCATCTTCGAATACAATCTTGCCGCTTCAAACTTTCACGAATTGAATAAATGGGCGCAAAGATGGTATCGTTTGCAGAACCATCCGATAGAAAGTAGGCGTTACAGCGATGAATTGGCAAAACTAACTCGTTTGTTCACTGACCGAAGGATTACGCAGGATAGTGACAATCTATCTCATCTGAATCAGGTTCGCACCAATGAGGTCGTCTTGGGGCTGCCCTGGGAACTTCGGGAATTCAAGATAACTCAAGGAACGCCAAACTTATTACAGGTGCCAGTCGCGGCCACTCCGGATTTTGAATTCTTCAACAATACCAAGCAGGGTCGTGAAACGCTTGGGGCGATTATCCAATTTATGGAGGGTATACCGAACTCAATTCTGGGTTCGGCAGCACCTACCCCATTTGGCGTGGCATGGGATCCTGCGAATGTGACTTCGGAACAAAGACACCAATTTGCACTGTTTACTTGCAGTGGATGTCATCACACCGAAACCGGTGCGTTTTTCACACACATAGCATTCCCGGAAGAAAATAATTTGCCAGAATCCCTTGTTAATGAAGCGGCCCTGTCCGGATTTTTAACGGGAATAGAAGCTGAAGATCCGATCGACGATTCGATTTCGCGAAAGTTTAATGATCTGGAACGACGCCAAATTGATTTTTCCGATCTGTTAAATGATATCGATAGGGGGCATATGCCGAGGGATGGGGAAAAGCGTAAGCATTAGTATCGCTTTATTTGTGAGCCCAATCATAAAACACACTTCTGCTTAATTTAAGTGGGAGGGTGTTTTCCGTTGAAAGTCCCCTTGATCCGACAGAAGGATGGGAGCGTAAACAGGAAATAAATCTGCCATTGAGGTATGGTATGCAATTCTTATTACCATTCGATAATTGGTTTTGAGACTGCGTTTAGCTGGTATCGCGCTGGCATTTTAATAGACATCTCAGCGGTTCCCATTTTGCCCGCAGGGGTTGGACATGATACAAACGGGTGATAGAAACCCAAAAAGGTTCATGGAGACAACCAAGTGAAAGAATTCATTCTCGCGACTTTGTGTACGATCGCTCCCTTATCATTCAGCTATTCCGCGCATGCTCAAGTGCGTTACGGACATCAGCAACTTGCCTTTGCTCAACCCAAATCGGTAAACGTGAATGCTGAGGCCCTTAACGAGGCAGTATCATTGATCCGGCATTCTGTTGACGATGATGAGATCCCAGGTGCCGTTATATTAGTGGCACGTCGCGGCAAAATAATCCTGCATCAGGCGTTTGGTTATAGAGACATTGAACGGCAAATCCCCATCGAAACGGACTCGCTGTTTCGCATGGCCTCCAATAGCAAAGCGTTAACAGCGGCGGGTATTTTAGTTCTGGTTGATGAAGGTCGGGTAGATCTGGATAAACCGATAGGTACCTACCTTACAGCGTTTGCAAAAGATAGCTGGAAAAAGGTCACGGTTAGGCATTTGCTTACGCACACGAGCGGTTCTCCGATTGATCGATTGTTCATAACTCCGCTCTTGCCGATCGAAGCGAATAAAAATCGTAACCGCTTAATCGCGGAGGTAAGCAGGTTTTCAGCGAGCGCACCGTTGGAAGAGCCCGGTGTTAAATACTCTTACAACAATGCCGGATATAACATCCTGGCCGGAATGATTGAACATCTTACAGGATCGTATAAGGAGCATCTTCGCAGTAGGATTTATGCGCCCATGGGAATGTTGGATAGTTGTAATCACGAGTCTGATGCGGATAACGATCGCATGTCCACTGTATTTGTCAGACAGGAAGATGGTTCATGGAAAGCCGGTTGGAAACCGCACGACAGCCCTGACTGGCCCTTTCCGCGTGGTTCTGGCGGTATGGTTAGTTCAGCCGAGGATTATGCCAAGTTTTATCAAATGCTTCTTAACGGCGGCACTTACAACGGAACACGTATCTTGTCGAAAAACGCGGTGGGTGAGATGACAACGCCACAGGTCCAGCATATTGCGGCGGCAAAAAATTATGGTCTTGGTCTGAAAGTCTTGGAGAAACGCGGAATATTTTCTCATACCGGTTCCGATGGCACGTTTGTCTTCGGCGATCCGTCCAGAGAACTGATTGGTATGTTGCTAACACAAACAAACAAAACTACACGCCCACGAGAAAACTTTCGCACGCTAGTCCAGTTGGCCTGTAATCCGACGTTTGCTTCGGACGATGTAAATTCACCAAAAGGCGAGAATAGATACGACGGATTCTATAAAGATATTTTCATGGATAGTGGCAAGTATCTAACCAGTCGTAAAGTATTGCATGCCGCCGAGTCGCTTTCGCTTTCCTATGAATATTATGCCGGTGCTGATCAGCGCAAGCAAAATGAACTGATGATCAATTCGCATTATGATCCCAATGGCGTTCTTTTATTCCCGGATGGTCAACCGCGTTTCAAAATGCTTTACGTTAATGGCGGCGGGGCTACTCGTCATGGAGAATCCATGACATCGAACGGTCTGAAGCGAATCCGCGAATTTTATTCCAACGGAGGAAGTTATTGCGGTTCTTGTGCAGGGTCGTTTTTTAGTGGAAGGAATGTTGATAATCAGACTCAGGCTCGGCCAAGTTATTTGAACATCTTTCCGTACAATACCTATAACACGGGAATGAAGAATGTTCGCGTTGGTCATATTTTGCCTGACAATTCTCCATTATTAAATTATCGTCGCTTCGCAACGGATAATCGTGTCAGTGAGATCTACCATAATAATGGAAACTGGCTACCACGCGACAAGATTTCAGAGGCAATGAAAAACGTTGAAATACTAGCTCTATATGATCATCCCGGCCACAAAGTTGACGGCGAAGCCGCGATTTGGGCGTATAAAAATGATCCCGTAGCTGGTCGTATTGTTAATATCGGCTGTCATCCCGAAGGCAGTGCCAGTGGCGATAAATTATTGCTTACCGAATCGTGCTTTCTGTATGCGCTGGCAGGGGTTGGCGATCCCCGGATCAAATCGCATCTGAAAATGAATCAAATTAGAGTGATGGATAAGTTGACCGTCGACGACCAGCCCGAATTTACTCGTATCGGGGGACAACAATATCATCATTTCACGTTTACCGTTCCGCCCGCTGCCGTGGGTGAAAATGACCGCATCGCAATTGAGCTTAATGGTGGCGGGTTGTCGAATTTACACATCTATTTGTCGAGAGATTCCGCGGCCTTTCGGGAAAACGCTTATTACATGGCAACAGGACGACAACAAAATAAAAAAATAATTCGTAAGTTGTCTCCCGGGATTTGGTATGTAAGCGTGTTTTGTGAGGATAGCGTTCGTACTATCGAAGACTCGCTGGCAGGATTTTATCGTACGGCCGGCAATCGGGAGCTATTACAGGGTGTACCCTACTCTCTTGAGATTAAAACCGCCCGCGTTCGATAATCAATGTCGTTGGGCTCATGCAACGAATCAATACTGAACTCAGTTAAACCTGCCAGTCCCCATTGCCAGCTGTCAGAGTGCTAAGTATTGAAGTCTCTGCTTTAATCTGAGCACTGACGATGTAGCGAATGTTAGCAGCGCAGAGAGAAGATTGTTATTGGTTGGGCAGATCCGAGATGGCTTCAAGCAGATTGATGAGTTTGACATGCGCAATTTCAGACCAGGCCTCGTCGGTTCGCAGTTGATCGAGATGTTTGAGGTAGTCGCTCAGTGTGTCTTCTGCCTCGCGCACTTTGGGATGTGTTGAATGACCGGCTTGTGCAGCCGCTAGTACAGCTTTGCGTACCATTAGGCAGAGTTGATAATCTTCAATACCAGCTCGATATGCTTCCAGGCGTTTGCTGGATATAACCTGCCCGTTAGGGTTGTCGTAGATTACCCCATAGCTTGGTGTGCCGGCATAGTCATCCCAGGGATCTGCATCGTCGGTATAAGTCCAAAATGCATTCCCTGTTGCTCCGGATTTAAATGCCAGCCAAAGCTTGTGACGGTAATGAGACGTGGGTGATTTGGACTTTTCACTTGCCGAGTCGTAATACCAAAACGTTTTGTCTTTCCAGAATTCCCAGTGAATCTTATCGCTGCCGGGACACCAGATGTCAGCCAGATCCGGATGTTTGGAAATACTTTCCTCTGTATTGTTTCCGGTTACGTCTATCCAAACCTGGGCCTTGGGGTCAACCTCTCGTAATGCTTTTGTGCTGGGAGCAAAAATCTCTATGATCCGTTCCTGACTCGGTTCGTCCACCCAGAGGAAATTAAAATTGTCATAGCTCAAACCTTTTGCTTTCAAATGAGCAATGACTTCACGGAGCCATTGCTGGAATATTTTCTTGCGTTTTGGATCGTCATCGCGGGGGTACATTTTGCGATGGTCCCATTCAAAACCCATAAATAGGGTCCACCGCTTAGCATTTGGAAGCTTAGCCATATATTGGTCGAGCATGGTAAAGTCCATAGGCCCGATCGGATCGCCGTTTGCGTTAACACGAGGATGAGGCAGGTAAGAGGAAACAATCATATGATTATTCATATAGTGCTCGTGCATATTTTGTGCCGTGCCGTATAAGTCCGCTTTCGGTAAAGGCCAGTGCATATAACCAAAGGTGTTCACATCAAATTCAGCGGTGTTAGGAAATGGAATTTGCGAAACTTTGAATCGAATAGGGCTGCGGATGAGATTACCGTGTCCCTTTAGCACCAATTCACCCCGATAGTCACCGGGTAATAAATTGCGAGTGTCGATGGTTAGCCAGATTTGTGACGTAATGCCTGGCGAGAGCGTTAGGCTTGTTGTCAGCGGCATCAATGCATCGGCGCGAGTTCTGAATCCAAATGCCTCCACGAAAATGGTTTGTTGTACCGAAATAGCTTCAGATGGTAAGCCGGTAATCGAAAAATCTAATTCCATTGGTTCGGGTGTCGCATTGGTGACGTTCCAGCAAAGCTCGGCCCATTCGCCTTGCAGAGTTGCTAGCAGGTTGACTGGGGCTGAACCCCCGAGGTCAAATGGAAGATGATGCTTCCAGGGGTTGGTCGCAGATACTGCCAATGGAGGAGAACCGATTGTTTGTAGGAATTTACCAATAACCTGGCAGATCTGTAGGTCTAGTTTTGTGAACGGAATACCCCGGCGGAAATCGACTATTTCTGACTCAACACGTTGATTTAACAGGTTTCGTAATATTTTTAGCTGGCTTAAGGATCTCTTTACTGCTGTTGGATGACTTTCGTCATATCTGGCAAGAAAGTCAAATGCTTGTCCAAATAGTGTCAAAGAGGAATTGAACTGTCTTAGAAGAGGTGATCGCTTTTGAGCGAACTCTATTGTTTCATCAGCTGTCATACCCGCGGTAGAATTTGTTGTTGTCGATTTCGTTCCGAAGACTTCTATTTCGCTGCAAAAAACATAGAAGCCACCTCGCACTACCAAAAGCCGTACGTAACGGCCGCTTGTATCCAGATTGGTGAGTTTATAGGTGTGGACAATATAGGTGCTTTGGTCAACAGCTTCGTTAATAAGTTCCCCGGCATACTGATATGATGTGGCGTCATTACTGGTGAACACCATGACGGCAAGGGGAAACGTTCCCTGAGTGCGTGCGTCAGCGGCAGTCTGAAACGTCACTTCGTGGAGATTGCATTCTGTCTGAAGATCGATATCGATCGTTTTAAATTGGGCTCCGACTGCCCATCCCACTGTGCCCTTTTGTGTCCATAGTGTGGTTCCCTTTGGATCATAGCCAACTCCGTCGGTCAGATCGGTTGTATCTCCGCCGTCGGTACAGTAAGGATAATTGGGTGGATGGCTGAGGGTGTACGGTTTATTTAATGCAACATTTGTCTTTGCAATCACAGTCGCCTGTGTAGCGAACAGAAGCAGTGAAAGGAGCAGGTATCGCATCATAAGGGGCTCTCAGAGTGATCGTATAAGTTTCTAATGAGTGATTACTTGACCGGAGTTTATGGGCGAAACTCCTCAGCTTTGAAGTTATTCGTGCTTTAGGATATCGATTAACGGATAGGCTAAATATTCTGTCATCTTATCGAATAAAAGTAGCCAGAACAAAGAAAGCTCGTTCCTTTTGAGATGCGAATAATACTTTATGAGATGATGTCGTGCACAACATGCCCGTGAACATCGGTCAGTCGGTAATCTCGTCCCTGATGCCGATGGATAAGTCGTTCATGGTTCATGCCAAGTAGGTGTAGACAGGTTGCATGGAAGTCATGAACGTGTACTTCGCTTTCGGTTACTCCAAAGCCGAATTCGTCCGTGGCTCCGTAAGTAAATCCACCTTTGACGCCACCGCCGGCCATCCAGATACTGAAGCATTCCTTGTGGTGATCGCGTCCGGGTGCTGTCTTTTCACCGTTGCCGGCATTATGTTCCTGAATCATTGGAGTGCGACCAAATTCGCCACCCCAGATAACGAGTGTATCATCCAGCATTCCCCGTTGTTTGAGGTCTGTGATCAATGCTGCGCAGGGTTGGTCGACCATGGCGGCTGATCGTGGCAATGCATTATAAATAGCAGCATGATGATCCCAGCCGCCGGCGAAAACCTGAACGAAACGCACCCCCTTTTCAATCAACCGTCGGGCGAGCAGGCAATTGCGGGCGAATTGCGTCCCGCCACCCTGTTCCGACGGCTGAAGGCCATACATCTTCTGGATATGCTGCGGTTCGCGATCGATATCGACCAACTCAGGAACAGATTTTTGCATGCGGAAAGCCAGTTCATACTGAGCAATGCGGGTTGCTATCTCCGGATCCTGATAACGCTCTAACGATTTAGTATTAAGCTTAGTAATTGCATCGATGACATCGTGGCGTTCCTCTCGCGAAGTAAAGCCCGGGCTATCGAGAAAGTGAATTGGTTGTCGGCCTTTACGAAATTCCACACCTTGATGGCGGGACGACAGAAATCCATTACTCCAAACAGAGGTTCCGGCGGCCGTTGGTCCGTCTTTGAGGACAATGTACGCAGGCAGATCGGTGTTTTCGGTACCCAGTCCATAGGCAGTCCAGGCACCAAATGACGGACGTCCAATTCGGCCATGTCCGGTATGGAAAAACAGTTCCCCTGAGCCATGATTGATTTCATCGGTACGCATACTGCGGATGACGGTCAGTTCATCGGCAACGGTCGCCAATTGTGGGAATAATTCAGACATCACGACGCCGGAGTCACCACGGGGTTTAAATCCGTAGGGCGACTTAATCACGCGTGCCTGGGGTGTGATGAAAGCAAAGTTCTGCCCGCGTGTAAGTTCATCAGGAAGTGATTGTCCGTCCCATTTATCAAGCGCCGGTTTGGGGTCGAACGTATCCATCTGTGATGGACCACCCACCATGTGAAGAAAGATAACATTTTTAGCGCGGGGCTTATGATGAAGCCCTTCTGCGCGGACGTCCTGATTGATTAACTGGGAAAGTGCGAGTGAACCGATCCCCAGCGTACCCTTGCGTAAAAATTCGCGACGTTTAAGTTTAGTGACCGGTGTGAGCGTCATGATTTGGTTATCGCTTCATCCAGATTTAACAATACCTGTGCGACTGAATACCAGGAACCACGTTTTCGCCGTAGTTCCAGCAGTACCTTAATTTCCTCGTCACTCGGTTTGCGGGCAACGACGGTTCGAAAAGCACGGATTATCTTTTCGCGGTCATTGCCATCCCATCGCCAAATCATACTGGCGAAATGGGTTGCCATTTCAACATAGACGGGATCATTTAATAACGTGAGCGCCTGCAGTGGAGTATTTGAGCGACCTCGGCGAGTCGTGCAAACAGCTCGCTCAGGTGCGTCAAAATTAATCATGCTGGGATAAGGATTGCCCCGACGCCAGACAGTATAAATTCCCCGGCGATGGCGATCCGAACCCATCGACGTGGGATACTCGGTAACGTCCATCACGCTAAGGATTTCCATCCACAGCCCGTCGGGTTGCTCCGGGTAGACTACAGGCCCGCCCAATTTATTGGCTAAGAGACCTGACGCCGCGAGGAGGTTGTCTCTTACCAATTCAGCAGTTAAGCGAAAACGAGGGCCGCGGCCGTACAGATCATTGGTGGGATCCAGTTGAAGTAAGGTCTCGTCCGCGACTGAGGTTTGTTGATAGGTTGACGATAAAACCATCGTTCTAATAAGCTGCTTGATAGACCAGCCCTGCTCCACAAAGTCGACAGCAAGCCAGTCTAGTAATTGAGGATGGGTAGGAGCATTACCTTGCATGCCAAAATCGCCGGGAGTGGATACAATGCCCTTGCCAAAAATTTCCCCCCAAAGGCGATTGACCGTGACCCTTGCCAGTAGCGGGTTGTCAGCAGAGGTAAGCCATCGCGCCAACCCGAGCCGATTCGTTTCGGATAAGTTATCGATCGGATGCAGCGCTGATAAGACTCCCGGGACAACGGGTTTACCAGGTGTGGTATAGTCCCCCCGAATCATTATGTGTGTAGGCACTGGAAGTTCGGCATCCTGCATCACCATTGTTGCTGTCCGGAGGGCATTGAGTTCGTCCCGAAGTCCCGCAATACGCTGGTTTCTTTCGTCGTGTTCAGTAGTTTGCTGACCAACCACGTTATCCAGCATGATGTATTTTCCCCCGTAAGGACCATTGCCGTAGGCAGTTAGCTGAATTCTGGTTACGGCGCTCCAGTCCACTTCTTCACTTGCCCAGGGGGGCTTACTGAAAGCGTCCAGTGGTGCTGTGAATTTTGTCCAGGCGTCTGGTTTTGTGTTGGCAGTAGAAAATCCGAACGCACTGACACTTTTGTCCGAATTGTGGATCTGGAAATTAAAGCTGCTTTGGATATCAGTTTTCAGCCAAAAGGAAATGGTTGTCATGCCGGAGAGGTCGCATTCATCAAAGGAATAGCCGGTACCAAAGAATCCAGGATCACTTTCGGCGGGTTTGATAACAGTTCTCGCTGCGGTATCGCCACCCTCTTCAGGAGCATCTTCCACAGAGGATGTTATGGCTGGGTGTGAAATGTTGTTGGTGGCTACAGGCGCTGGACCTTCGAAATCGAGTAGAATAAGCTCACGGCCTTTTTGTTGTTCAGTGGTGGCAACCTGTTTGTCGTGCTTGGCCAACTCATTGATTAAGAGTTCCGCTTGATTGCGATCAGCTGCAGACTGATAAACGATTACCTCCCTTCCAACGAAAAGCTTTTTAAACATGTTGTCGCTCTTCTGGATAAACTCCGGGATGGCCTTATTGAAATAGGCATAGAGCTGATAGTATTCTTCTTGTGAGATAGCATCGAATTTATGATCGTGACATTGGGCACACTCTAAAGTCAGGCCTAGCCAGACGGTGCCGGTGGTTGCCACTCGGTCATGAAGTACATTCGCACGGACCTCTTCAACCTTAGCCCCCCCGGAAAAATTGACGGGTACATTTCGATGAAAACCTGTTGCCACCAGTTGTTGGTCGGTGGGGTTCGGGAGTAGATCGCCCGCCAGTTGCTCTATGGTGAACTGATCAAAAGGCATGTCATCGTTAAGTGCGTTAATGACCCAGTCACGATACGGCCACATAGTCCTCATGTCATCGTGTTGGTATCCGTTGGAGTCTGCGTACCGGGCAAGGTCGAGCCAGCCGGCGGCCCACTTCTCACCGAATCGGTTAGATGCAAGCAGTTGATCCACTATTGCCGCGAATTTTGTCGGTGTCGGATCAGCTTCAAACACCTTCACATCTTTAACTGACGGCGGCAGTCCGATTAGGTCCAGATAAAGCCGGCGAAGCAGGATGGCTGGTGGGGCTTTAGGCGAAGGTTTCAGTGCTGACTGTTCAAGTCGGTTAAGAATGAAATAATCAATTTCGCTGGTGGGCCATGCTGGCTGGTTAACGTCAGGTCTTCTCGACTTTACCGGCGGGCTGAACGACCAATGTGTCTCGTAGACTGCACCATCGTCGATCCAGGCTGACAGTTTGGATATTTCCGCCGCTGAAAGTGCTTCGCCCTGGGGTGGCATTCGCAGATCCGGATCAGCTGAGGTAATCCGTTTGATCAGTTCGCTTTGTCCCGATTGCCCGGCAATAATGGCACCGCTTTCAAGGGCGTGCAAAGACTTGTCAAGACGCAGATCGGCCTGACGCGCTGCACCGTCCGGGCCATGACAAGCAAAACATTTGCCGGAAAGAATGGGGCGAATATCACGGTTGAAGTCGTACTTATCCGACGGCTGTGCAAACGCCCGTGCATCGCAGGCGAAGGCGGCAAAAATGATAACCGGTATGACTAATAGTAATCGCTGTTTAACGAGCATTGTCCTGCGGTTCTGAATCGAGCTCCCGAATGAATATATTTTTCCAGCGGACTACAGCCCCCGGCCACCAGCGATCCTTACCAAGCCAGTGGTTAGACGGAGTATCGTGGACTTCCAGTGAAATATGACCCTTGCGCCCCTGCAATTTAGCACAGGCCTCGGCATCGTAATTTGCCCATTCAACTTGCTTCATATCTAGTACGGCAACCTTCATATCATTGACCCAGGTTGTAATTACAGGGATTCTTCCCTGACAACGAACTTTGACCGTATTCCATTGTCCGAATTTCCAGACATTTAAAAAGGATTCAACATCAGCACCATATGTAAGAATCGAGCGTGTTTTTTCGGTCAGTTCGACGCGTTCGCTATCAGTGCTGGCAGCAATCATTCGCAAAGGATTGCCCTTTTTATCATATTCAGCATCGATGGCAAACGGCATGCCGTGAACACCGGCTAACCCGTTCCCGTAGAAACCACCAATCCCTCCCTGAGGACGATGGTCTACCAGGATTTGCATGCCGGGGCTTCCGCCCGGCAGGGTTCGGATTAAAAAGCCACTATCTGTTTTCCAGTCGGGTTTCATATCCATCATGAGTTCAAAGTCACCAAAGGTTTCGCGGCTAACCAGATAAGCCCCCTTTCCACTAGCCGGCGGTTCCTGGCCTCCAACGATCGCTCCGTCTTCAACCGTCCATCGTCCAGTGTTTTTTACGGCCGCTTCAAGTGCCTCTCCCTGCAGTCGCCACTTAAACTCGGCTCCGGGGTACTGAGGGACAGGAATTCGGGGTTGGGGATACCAGCCCGCGAGCGTCTCTCCGTCAAATAAGCTACGAAAGCCAGCGGGGGGTGTTTTGGGCTTCTTGTCCTTTAATCGTTGCCGAAAATGGATAGGTCCACCTCTTTGGATCACACCGTTCTCATTGCCCGTTCGCGTTGTCTTATTGCCGACACAGACAACCTGATCCACGATAATATACTTGCCGTCGTAAGGACCGCTGCCAAATGCTGTCAATTGCCAGCGTTCAACGGCTGACCAGTCGGCCTTACCTGCGGACCACTGAGGGACATCGAAGGATTCAACAGCAGCAGAAACTTGTTGCCACTTCCCTGCCACGCCGAGTGTCGAGAATCTGAAGGCGCTGACATGATTGTCCGGACTGTGTATCTGGAAATTGAAATTACTTTCAGAGTCTGTTTTGATCCAAAAACGGATTTCCATCGTCCCCGACAGGTCGGTGGTGTCGATGTTATAACCCGTTCCGAAAAAATCGGATGCTGACGCGTCGGCATCCACCAAGGTCTTTGCGGCTGACATATTTCCATCCGCTGGTGCGTCTTTAACGATTGTGGTTTGGCCCTTGTGAGTCATGGAATTCATGACAATCGAATCGTCCTCGTCAAAATTAGCCAGAACGTGATCAGCTTGAGCAGTCGCTGGCGGACTAGCAATAAGCAGTGAAAGCAGTAGCCAGGGTGGCAGGTGTCTGAGGTGGTATTTCGCAGCAGGTAGATTCATTCGTAGATTTCAGGAAGGATAGAGGTTTAACGAACTGTGGTGTGAGATGGAGTTGAATGCGGGAACATGAATATTTATATAGTCTGCAGGTCTCGCATTGTGCCTGTAGATGAGGCAAACCTGTCGGTTGCGATATTCATTTGCTGTAGCATGGAAACAAAGAGGTTGGGAAGTGGGTAGTTGCGAGTCGTATCAAACGCCAGATGTTGGCCGTGCTTAAATCCGCCGCCGGCAAAAATTGTTGGTAAATTCAGGCAGGTATGTGCGTGTGCATTGCCGAGATTAGATCCGTAGAGAACCATTGTTCGGTCGAGTAGTGTGTCATCATCCTCATTGAAATCTTTAAGACCATCGAATAATTCTGCGAGCAACTTCATATGCCATTTATCGATCACTTCGAGTTGCCTGAGTTTATCTTCGGATCTTCCATGATGTGAAAGGTTATGGTAGCCATCGCTTACCGCTTTACCCTCCACTTCAATGGCCGGTGAATTGACACTGTCGAGCATCAGTGTGATAACCCGAGTTGAGTCCGTTTGAAATGCAAGCCGCGAGATTTCATACATCAGGCGAACTTTTTCCATGTAAGCCCCCGGGCTTTCCGGATCCAGTGGAACCGGCATGTTTACTTTTGGTTTTGGTTGAGTTTCCCAGGCTTTGGAGGCTTCAATACGTTTTTCCAGTTGTCTGACGCTGTTGAAATATTGTTCCAGTCGTTGTTGGTCGCCTTTGCCGACTTGCTTACTAAGTGTCTTCGCCTGACCGGCAACGGTATCTAAGATACTTTGCCCTAATTCCAGCTTGCGGACCTGCTGTTTGGTTTCCTGAGCCGTTCCCTGAATGAACATTCGTTTGAACAGATCGGCCGCGGACTGGTCGCAGGGGATCATGACTCCCGATTCTGTCCAGGAAAGGCTGCGAACGCCCTCTTGAACATTGACACCTAAGGTAAACGAAGGGAATCGTGTTTGATGTCCGATCTGTTCGGCCATTAGCTGATCCAACGAAATTGTATTTTTAAAACGACCGCTGGCAGGGTGCGGTGCGGCGGTCAGGAAGCAGTTGTCTGCGGGATGACCGCCGTCGACGTCAGGATGTGATACCCCGCTAAATACAGTGAAGTCATTGCGATGTGTGCTGAGTAATTCGAGGTACGGTGAGAGTTGATAGTCGAAACCTCTGCCCTGTGGAAAGAAGAGATCTGGTAGTAATCCAAGGTTGTTACAGATTGCGAGCATCCGGGTAGTTTTTGGAGTTGCATTCGCAGCAGAGCTAAATGGCGCCTGCATAATGTTTAACAGCGGCAGCGACAACGCAACACCGGTACCACGCAGCAGACTGCGGCGTGACATTGGCTTTCGATTCGTCGTATATGGGCCGGATGACCGGGTACGTGACTTCATTTCGAGAACGATTATTTATTTAGAAAAAGGCTGCTCTTTACCAGTTCATGGATGAGCGTACGGACACCGTAATTTCGTGGTTTACTATTTTGTATTATAACTTCGAGTTTTTCGCGGTCGGAGAATCTATTTGGTGCTCCCGTTGCAAAAGTCATAAGTTGGCTGACCAGGTTTCGAGCCAGTAAGTGTTCCTTCGTGAGGAGAATCTGTTTTAGTTCTAGAATGTCTGTAAAATTTTGACCGTCAGGAAGTGTTCCTGATGCATCGACCTTGGGACCCAAACGATAACGATTAATAAATCCATTGTGTCCGATTCCGGATACCGGCACCCCATTGCCCTCAGGCGTGGTTCGGTACTGTTCCCGCCAGGCACCCATAACATCAAAGTTTTCCAGCGCAAAACCTACCGGATCAATTTTTACATGGCAGATATTACAGCTTTGATGCGAACGATGAAGCGCCAATTGTTCGCGAATAGTGCTGGCTCCGCGTATATCCGACTCAATCGCCTGGACTGAGGGAGGTGGGGGGGGGATATGCGTGCCGAGCAGTCGTTCCATCACCCAGGCACCGCGTGTAACAGGCGATGAGGTAGTGCCATTGGCAGTGACCTTTAGCACACTAGCCTGCGTCATCAGACCGCCTCGTGGATTGTTGTCGTTGAGTTCTACCGGACGAAAGTATGCCCCCAGAACATCTTCGATTTCATAGAGAGTTGCCAGCCGTTCATTGATAATGATGAAATCAGAGTCGACTACATGACGAATGCTGAGGTCTCCCCGGATCAGTTCCTGAAAATAGAGTTGCGTCTCTTCAGACATTGATTCCACTAACGCGTCATCCAACTGATACTCGGGATAAAGCTCAGAATCAGGATCGCTGGCCGCCATGTTTCGCAGGTCCAGCCAATAGTCTAGAAACGCATCAACAAAACGACGGCTTTTGGCGTCATCCAGCATTCTGTCGACTTGTTGGCTGAGGATATCTGGGTTCAACAGTAATCCGCTGGCGGCAAGACTACGGAGTGTTTCGTCAGGCGGTGAGTTCCAGAGGAAATAAGAAAGTCTTTCGGCTAATGCATGCGCGTCAAGTAATCCAGATCCTGCATGGTGATAGAGAAATTCGGGGGAGCCAAGTACGGCGGTGTATCCGGCTAACATGGAATCGGTAAAGGTATGTCCATTGGACAGCGACTCACGAATCAAGGTCAAAAATCGCTGAAGATCGGCGTCAGTAACGGGTCGGCGATGGGCTTGTGTCATAAAATTTAACAGCAACCGCCGTGCATCGTCGAGCGGTTGTGTGCTTTCAACCGACACATGACCTCTGTCCGGGGGGCGATTGTGAGCGTTATAGATACCGTCCAGAATATCTAAAGGGTTCGATGCGGTGGATGATGTACCACGCTCGTAATTTGGATAATCGTCTGCGATGAAGTTGTCATATTCTCTAGAAATCGGGTCGGTGGTTTTTAGGTCCTCAAATAAAAGCTGATGACCTGGTGGAGGCCAATCTTCATGGATTGGGCCCTCCACTTCCAGCCATTGATAAGCAACGCCCGGCATGCCATCCTCTTCTAAAAGGGGATTTTGGAATTGGGGTGGGCGAGATCTTACAAGTCGTGATGCATCCGGACGAATTGTTTCTCCGGCTTTTAGCCAGACTTCTAGCTCCTGAACAGACGTCTTGGGATGAAAGTCGAAATGTCCAAGGCGTCTTAGTGTTCTCGGCGGTGAGTCGGCATAGATTGTGATTGGTTCTGTACGCCGGCCTGATGTAAGCTCTGTATAATCTGCAGACATCCAGACGGTATATCCTGCGAATTTAAGACGATATTTGCCGGAAGACGGTGCTCGAAACTGATCATACTGAATCTCCACATGTTCATATGTACTTGAGACCATAACGACTGCCTCCTCATCCCGTCGGCTAGGAATGGACTGATGTCCCGGAAGTGGACGAATGAAACTACCAGGTTGTTCTGCCGGACGAACATTTAAGGCAGTTTGAATGTCGTAGCCTCGCACGGGGTATGTTTTACGAATATTCGGACCATTACCCCGTGTAAATTTGAGCTGGTCCCATGAATAAAAACGTTGTTTTAGAGGCTTGGGTTTAACACTTTGGCAGACGATGGCTGCGCGTAATGCGTTTTCTGCCGTTCGCAGATAGCGCGCTAATTGAACGTGGGAAACATCAAGTGCTTCGCCCGACTTGTTAAATCCGTGAGAGATCGGGTCCTCCGGAAGTGATTGCCGAATTTCCAGATAAGGAAGCGAGAGTAGATCCCGAATCGAATTTTCGTATTCATAACGATTGAGCCGTCTGTTAATGGCTCTGCCCGATGCAGACAGCATTTGTCGTTCCGCTTCGATGATCCCCCTGCCTATCAGGCTCAGTAAGGAGTCTAAAACGGTGTCATCTATTTTCGATTTGTCCGGTGGAGGCATTTCGCCGGCATGTACCCGATCATAGATTTTAACCCATACTTCGATTGAGTTCCGGGCGACCGACTGTTTCGCCAGTGTCTCCAGGTTCAGATTTCCTTCTTTGGTGCTGCCGTTGTGGCAATCAGCGCAGTGCTGATCAATTAGTTTGACGAGTGCGACGGAAGCCTCTTGCGCGTTAGCCTGTAACGCCGCCAAACCACAGGCTAGGCCGAAAAGTGTGTTTCGTAATTGAAGGCAGTAACCATTCATATGCGGCTGACCAAAAAATCCTAGCGGGAGTCCTTTTCTGTCTGTTCCTGTATTTGGTGATAGAACATAGCTTCGTGGATACGACTTGCGTCGTAATTGGGATTGATCGTTGGCATTTGTGCGCCAACGGTACTTCGCCAGCGTCGAAGGTCTCGTTGCAAATCTTTCGCTATTCCCGGCAGTGTATTGATAAGGTTGACGGTTTCCCCAATGTCTGTGGAAATGTCATATAGTTCAGCAGGTGTACCGTCAAAGTGTTCGATCAGGCGATACGGGCCTTTTCGAATCACGCCATGTGGGGAAGCTCCACCATGGTGGTAGTGAGGGTAATGCCAATACAGTGCTTCACGTTGCAAAGGCTGTTGATTCGTGAGAACCGGTAGCAGGCTCATTCCGTCCAGATCTTCCCTTGGCGGCTGTTTTTGACCGGAAACAGCACGCAGTGTGGGAAAGAAATCCTCACTGGTTACGGGTTCATTGGACGTCGTACCTGCGTGGATAACGCCTGGCCAGCGAATGATTAATGGTACACGGTAAGCGCCTTCGTAAGCTGACCCCTTTCCGTCTCTTAAGGGACTGTTGTTAGTTTTCTGTGGTGTATCAGCATAGTGATTGCCGCCGTTGTCGGAAGCGAAAATCAATAACGTTTCGTCATCTAATTTTAAACGCTTCAGTGTTTTTATGATTCGGCCGACGTTTTCGTCGAGGCTCTGAATCATTGCTGCGTTGACAGTATTGCGTTGCAGATGTTCCGGTTTGAGTTTCTTTTCAAATTTCCTGATGTATTCCATTTTCCCCTCAGTCGGACGATGAGGGGTGAAATACGAGAGGAAAGTGAAGAATGGCCGCTCGTGCTTTCGTTCAATGCTTTTGATCACCTCGTCGGTCAGGCGATCGGTAAGATAATCACCCTGCTCCCCTTTCAGATTACGTACCATTGGCCAGGGATAGAAGTAAGTACCGGGCCAGCCAGCCTGAGTTTCGGCCAGAGTATGTTCGAAACCCTGAGTCGCGGGAAAGTGTTTTTCACCACCAAGGTGCCATTTGCCAAAATAGAAAGTTTCATAACCGGTTTCCCTTAACATTTCAGCCAGCGTAATCTCCTCATGAGGGAGGTAATGTCGTTGCCAGTCTGGCGGTGAGAGCGCCGCGTAGGGGAATTCCAATCCGCTGAGGAAATCTGTGATATGGAGCCTCGCCGGGGATTTGCCTGTCAAAACTGCCGCACGTGTCGGTGAACATACAGTGGCCGCAGAATAAGCATCGGTGAAACGGATGCCCTGCGAAGCCAGTCGATCGATATTGGGCGTCTCGTAAAAATCGCTGCCATAACAGCTAAGATCACGCCAACCCAGATCATCTGCCAGAATGAAGATAATATTGGGTTTAGTCGAAACGACTAAAGGTAAGCCTGACGGCTTTTTTTCAGTTTCGGGAACAGAAATATTACTGGTAAAGTCGTGATTAGTACTGCCAATATTATCAAGAGCGATGTATTTCCCATCGTAGGGACCGCTCCCGAATGCGGTTACCTGCCATTTGATGATCTTTGTCCAGTCCGCTTTGTCTTTGGCCCAAACAGGAGTGTTGAATTGTGAGATGGGCATGGAGATTTGTTTCCATAGATTAAGTTTCCCACCAATGGTCGAGAACTTAAAGACACTGACGTGTTCATCATCACTGTGTATTTGAAAGTTAAAACTGCTTTCGATATTGGTCTTAATCCAAAAGGTAATCTGACGGCTCTCAGAAAGATTCAGTGCCTTTGTTTCAGAACCCATGCCGAAGTACTCGGTGGTTCCGGCATTCTGTTTGATAGTTGTATTAATCGCTTGTTTACCAGCTTGAGTTTGAGGACCGGCGGCGGTTACTGACAGCGATGCAGTGTGTGTCGTAACGATACCTGCCGTCGCATTCGGTTGCTCGAAACTATCGATCGTCAGCCTGATTGGTGACTGTGCCAGCGTTGGAACTGCAAAGGACTGAAGCATCAATATGATGGCGAAGAGGAAAAAGGAGTGTCTCATTGCTTGAATACGCGCGGTCGCTGACTGAAATAAACGTGTTAATACGTAAAGTTGCAAAGGTGTATTATATCAGCCAAAGCCTAATAGATTGGCGTATCTTCGATGTTGTTGATTTAGAGCGAAATTTGTGCGGCCTGCTCCGAAGAATCGAGCATTGCGATAATCGCGGCAACCGCTGCTCTGCCATCATCGGCGGATCCGCAATCGGTTTGTTCCCCCCGGATTCTTCCTATAAAAGCCGACATCTGATCGGTATAGGCCTGCATGCGGCCGTCGGAAACAAAGGCCTGAGAGGCGTCGTCAAATGCGACCTTAGGTTGTTCATATACCACTTCGGTCGTCCCGTCTTTGCCGAGGATGATTTGTCCAAACGGATTTGCGTCGATGATGCCATCATCGCCCATGATTCTGAATCGAAAATCCTCGTTTTCAAAACCAGGCGTAGGACAAACACTGGAAGACCAGAACTGAGCCATCAGGCCATTGCTAAACTCCCAGAGTGCCATCGTAGTGTTTTCATTTGGATTAGTCTCGCGGAAAGTACCACAATGTGCTGTGACCTTACAAATGTCTTGTCCGGTCCACCAGCGGCAGAGATCGATATTATGAGGGCCGCTGTTGAGTATATGCCCTTTACTGCGAGGATCGTTCCACCAGTTCCAGGCTCCTCCAAAACCTTCATCATCTCTCAATGCCTGAATATCGAACAATGCCGCCATCTGAATACAGCGCACGGTGCCAATTGCACCACCAGCTATAAGCGTTTGCACGGTTTGATTAGACTGCCGAAAGCGTTGATGGTATCCTACCGCAAGCGTCAGTCCACGCGAATGGAAGGCGTCAATCAACCTGTCACAGTCATCAAGGCTCGTTGCAAGGGGTTTCTCAATTAATGCATGTTTTCCAGCCTCAGCTGCCAACAGGGCTTCCTCGACGTGAACGTGATGTGGTGTCGTGATGACCACGGCGTCGATGTCAGTTCGCTGGATAAGTGTTCTTGCATCCGACTCACATTCAATATCATAGTCGGCGGCTAAGGTTTTACTACGACTGCCTTCTGCGACGGCCGTTATCATCGCTTTTGGAGAGCGTTTCGCTGCTTCGACATGTGTTCGGCCCATGAATCCTGAGCCGGTTACACCTATACGGATTGTTTCTGCCATAGTTTCTGATTGCCTTTTGAGGTGTCGTGACACGTCAATTGTAGCTCGAACGAGATTCAAACACAGGGAAACTTTGGCGTATTCCACTTGTTGCACTGTTGGTAGCGGAGGCAGCGTACAAACTAAGTAACGTTCGCCCTTGGCTTGTTATCGTGCCGTGGACACAACTGCAATGCCCTATCGGCTCAGAGTTATAAAGTACTTCAAACCCCCAATGTCAATTAGTATTATAGGAAGTAAAACCAATGCTGGGCCCGGGGTTAACCTTAGATCAATTGGAAACCAAGAGAATGCTAAACAAGTGGATTGTCACCGTATTAGTTTTGCTGACGTCAACGCAGCTGCCAGCGCAAGATCCTGTGAAACGTGCCGCCAGAGAAGAAGTAACGGCAACCTATGAGGGTGTACGGACATCGCAGATAAGAAGGTATCCAATCGGAGTTTTCGATTCTGGTACGGGTGGCTTAACGATTTTGGAACAGATTCTCAAGTCCGACGGCTTTAATAATCGTACTCACCATCCTCAGGGTGACGGCAAATCCGATTTCGAGAAAGAGTCGTTCATTTTTCTGGCGGATCAAGCCAACATGCCCTATGGTAACTACCCGGTTATTAAGAAGGAACAGTTTTTGGATGACTTGATTGTCAAGGATGCAGACTTCTTACTCGGTAAAGAATATTTCAGTCTCTCTGGTCAAAATCGTCAATGGAGTAAATCTCCGGTGAAGGCGATTGTGATTGCCTGTAATACGGCAACGGCCTATGGTCAGGCGGATATAGAGCAGGTCGTGCAGGCTTCCGGATTAGATATTAAAGTTATTGGAGTGATTGACGCCGGTGCTAAAGGAGCGATCGAAGTGTTAGCACAGGGTGAAGATGCCAGTATCGCTGTGGTGCCAACCAAAGGGACAGTTCTTTCAGGGGCTTATCCCAGAGCTATTAAGGCAAACGCGGAACAAAATCACCTGAAACAAAAAATAAATGTGTTTCAGCAGGGCGCGCTTGGTTTAGCTGGTTCAATCGATGGCGCTCGTGAGTTCATTCAAATTGAAAAACCTGATAACTTACCACGGGATGATTACCGAGGTCCGTCTTCGGATAATGACGAGGCGCCGATTGACCTTTCTATTCTTCGTCGATACGGTTTTGACTACTCTGAAAATCGACTGTTATTCAACGGTTCAGAGCTGAAGCCCACCAACATTCAACTCAATTCTGTGGAGAATTACATTGCTTATCATTTGACGACATTGATGGAACAAATGCGTATAGCGAAAGAGGCTCCACCTCTCAAGTCAGTAGTGATGGGCTGTACTCATTTTCCGTTCTACCAAGATGCATTTGCCAACGAGTTGCGGCGATTGAGAAATTACAAAGAGAACGATGAATATGTTTACCGAGGACTCATGGCTGAAAAGATCAAATTGATAGATCCGGCCTTCTTTACTGCGCGCGAACTATATCAAAGCTTGTCTGAAGACAAAAGGCTCAATAGTAAAGCTGCTAACGCTCAGGGGACGAGAGGCGAGTTTTACGTGACGGTTCCGTCGGAAGGTCAGAGTAGAGAGAGGTTAAACGACGTGGGAGGGTTTACTTATGAGTTTAAATACGGGCGTTTGTCAGGCGAGGTGAGTTCTGATTTTCGCGCGGTGCCGTTTGATGAATCCAATCTTGGTACGGGAGTCCTTAGAAGGTTGCAAGAACGAGTACCCACCGTCTGGTCGCTGCTGTCCGAATTCCGGGAACAAAGTGATAAAGTAAAGTAAGACGCTACATGGGGATGACCTGGTGGACTTATCTGGCAATACCTATCGTTGGCTTTTCCGCATTTGCTTTCTATGGGTTGCTATGGGCGTTATCAGCTAACCAATGCGTTTAATCACACATCAGTTTTTTTGAAACGGTTCACTGTTCACGATTAATTGGATCAAATCCCGCAGCCCGCTTTGATTATCGAGTTGCGTTAGGATGCGATCAATCTGCGGACGATCGCTTATGTCAAGTTGGCGGCCGAGTGCATAAGTCATAAGTTTTTCTGTAATACATCGGTTGAATTCATCCTGCCGCGTCAGAAGCAACTTTCGAAATTCCGCCAGTGTGTTAAAAGAATCCCCGCCCGGAAGCTTACCAGCCGAATTGATTGTGAGATTGCCTTCGTAGGTATCCCGCCAACTTCCAATCGCATCAAAATTTTCCAGTGCAAATCCAAGTGGATCAATCTTTCGATGGCACTCAGCACATGTCGCCACTTGCCGATGTTTTTCCAGTAGATCACGAACGGTAGAGGCGCCGCGTATATCGGGCTCCACGGCTGGCACGTCCGGTGGCGGTGGGGGAGGCTTATAACCTAGTAACTTTTCGAGTACATAAATTCCGCGGACAACCGGGGAGGTGTCAACGCCGTTAGCAGATGCCGTCAGGAACGAGCCATGACTTAATATGCCGCCACGCTGGGTGCCGTTAAGTGTAACGCGTTGGAGTTGATTGCCTTGAACTCCCGAGATACCGTAATGCAAAGCGAGTTCACGGTTAAGAAATGAATAATCGGCACTAAGAAACTCATGCATGGGGAGGTTGTATTTCATCAAATGATTGAAAAATGCCTCGGTTTCACCACGCATCGCCTGTTCCAGGTTGTCACGGTAATAGGTAAGGAAATCTTCGGCCGGTGGCATGGTGCCGATGTTATCCAAATCTAACCAACGTCTGACAAAGTGCTGTACAAATCTCCCGGCACGCGGGTCATCCAGCATACGAGTAACCTGAGCAGGTAAGCTGCTTCTTAATTCCCCGATAGCGGCAAGGTTGAGAAGTGTTTCATCAGGTGGCGAAGACCAAAGGAAATAGGAAAGCCTTGAGGCTAAAGCAAGATCATTTAAAGCACCCTCCCCCAGATTTATGTAAAGAAACCCGGGCGAACATAATATTGCCTGGCAACCAAGCTGATAGGCCTCGAGAGGTTTCACACCTTGGGCAATTTTGTCCTCAACTAGTTGCACGACTGGCTCTAATTCACCGGCTACAGGCGGACGACGAAATGCTTTGGTCGCGAAAGATTCAAGGTAGGATCGAAACGCCGCCGGTTTCACCAGTTCAAGCGATAGTTTTCCGTAAAGTGTCTGGTGGCCGTCAGGAGGCCAATCATCAAAATGGGGACCGTCGACTTGAATTTCCCATATGCGGAGACGTGGCCCCCGATATGCTTTTAAGACGCCATGAGCCTTTTCATTACCACCCTTCATACCCATAAATGGTCGAAAGTCTTCCAGGTCATATTGAGGGAGAGTAAGAACACGAACCATTCGTTTTGCTGACATCGGTCCATTGCGGAAACGTACTTCAGGCTCAAAACCGGCCTCTAGGTATACCTCCCATTCAAACCATTGAGGTTCCTCATTAGTAAGTTCGATCCGTGCCAGCGAGACCATCTGTGAAACGTTGCCGGTGCTTTCCACGCTGCCGCGGCGATCAACACCGGCAATTTCCATCACTAATGGATCTCCATTGCGGAAGTCTCCTAAAGCGTCACCATATTCGTGTATCCGGGAAACAGCCGCCGCTCTGACGCGAATGGTGTAATCACCACTATGAGGAACACCACCTTCCCTGAACAGAGGTAGGAATCCGATGTGTCCACCACGATAATGTCGTCCGAACAAGTCGGTATAGGGTGTCTCAGGTATATAGCGAAATCGGTCGACCTGAAAGAGCTTCACTAGACCGTTGGCATCTTTACCGCTGAAGTAAAAGGGTGAGTGTTGCGAATAATGCTTTGTTTTCGGACGCTCTTTGAAATGGGTTGCACGTTGAATAGCCTGTTCAGCGGCTTCAAAATAATGCTCCATAAGCCTGCCTGAAGTTACCAACTCAGCACCGTTGTTGTCGAAGCCGTCCACCTCTACTTCTTCAGGAAAGTCTTCAGCAGGGTTCCAATTCTTAACATTTACTCCCAGCAAATCTCCGATTGTCTGCCGATATTCCCAGGAATTTAGACGACGAAGAACGCTATGCCCGCTATTTCCCTGAATTCTAGCCTGCGCCTGGGCGACTCGATTAGTATAAAACGTAATGGCCAGAGCGCGTTCTTTGGCCGTCGGTTGCGATGCAGTTTCCGGAGGCATCGACTGCAAATTTAATTGGTCGACGATTTCCTGATAACGTTCTAGCTCATCAAGCGTGTTTATTTCAGTAGATAGGGTGTCAAAACGTCGGTCGGCTTTTTGTATTTTCTTGCCATGACATTGAACACAGTACTTGATAAGAAATTCAGGGGTATTTCCATCAGCACTGATGGGGGAACCGGAGAGAAGGAGTGTAACGAGCAGCAGTGGCAGGGATGTTTTCATACCCATGCCTTAGACGATTTCCATTGGTGAAAAGGTACCGGTACTGCGCCCAAAACGCTCGGCATCGGCCCCAAACCAGTTTAATACTGAGAGCCAGAGGTTACATAATGGGATCCGTTTTTGCTGGTCATCCGGACAGATTAGATGGCCTTGGTGATTAATGCCGCCACCGGCAAGTAAAACCGGCAGGTCTCGGTTGCTGTGGATAGATCCGTCACTCATCCCGCTTCCAAAGACAATTAGAGTTCGATCAAAGATGTCAGCTTCTTTAAGTTGGGATATGAAATTGCTCAATTTCGTGGTGAGGAATGCTTCCACAACCTGTAACTGATTGATACGATTTTCAGCTTTTCCATGATGGGAAATTGCGTGATAACTTTCGAGGTCTAATTCGGAAGTGCGGAATCCTAAGCCGGTTTCGAGTGTTGTAACGCGGGTTGAATCAGTCTGCAGTGCCAGGGCCATTAGCTGGTAGAAAAGTCCGACTTCGTCAACGTGCTGTCGCTCTTCGTTTAGGAGTTCCGGAATAGGTGCCTCTGGCTTCGGGCGGTTTATCCAGTAATTAGACATTTGTAACTGACGTTCAACGTCGCGAACGGAAGTCAGATACTGGTCCAGTTTATTGCGGTCGGCAGCGTTGAGCGTCCGATTTAGAGCAGATGCCGATTCGCGCAAGGCGTCGAGAACGCTGGCTCGGTATTTCAAGCGTGTTCGTTGGGCTTGGCGCGAAGTGGTAGAAGCCTGGACAAATAATCCCTGGAATAACATGGCCGGATTGTTTACTGGCGGGACATGGACGCCGGAGCGAGTCCAACACATATCAGTTCCGTTTGTAATTGCAGTCGTGATAGATGGGAAGCGAGTGTCGCTGCCGACATGTTCAGCGGCCGCCTGATCCAGAGACATATTCTTGGTGGGAAATCCGGATGCTTCTTCTTTCTTTATGCCCGTCAGGAAACCCTGCACCGCTTTATGGCCTCCATTGAGTTGATGATCTAAATGGGAGAACACCGTTAGATCTGAACGATGTGCCTGCAGTGGTTTAAGAGTCGATGGTGGTTGATAGTCCCTGCCACCTGACTCCGGAAAGAAGTTGCCCGGATAGAATCCCAAATGATTACCAACACATACCAACCGACGAGGACCCTGTTCAACCGTTCTGTCCGCACTGGATAAACTTTCAAACGTTGGAATAGCCAATGCTATACTTGTTCCGCGAAGGAACCGACGACGACTGAGAGGTGCGTGAGTATTCATGGAATATATACGAGGCGTTTTGACTTAAACATAACCAAGACATGCAGTTTGTCTGAGATGATTGTAATGTCTATCCATATTAATTGAAGCATGTCATTTAGGGTAATGACCTTGATTACTGCTAGACTTATTTAAGTTAATCGTCGTCTTTTTAGTGTTCCTTGAGTTCCCGTTAGTAACGTTGTTTAACATGTCAAAGGTTATGATGCTAACGAAGATAATAATCAGAGAAAAAATATGATGTTTAATCGGCATATAAAGCAGTGTGGGTTTTCCCTTTGTCTGCTATCGACGATCCTAACCTGTTCTGCGTTCCCGAAGAACATGATGGCTGCTGAATTGTGGGCGCGTAACACGGAAACTCCATTTGCCTACGTGCCCGGAAGTGAACGCTCGTGGCAACTGACGGACCAACCGCTAAAAGCGGGTGAGACAATAAGCAGTACAACTGAAGTGCCCGAAGGAATTGAGGTTTCGCTTTCCCCTTCCGGCAAGCTTAGCGTAAGGGCAGCCAAAGAGATTCGACGCAAGCTCGAACTGGAGATTGAGTTAAGAGAAATCGATGGTACTC